>NZ_JBOCUM010000018.1:0-135027 GCF_050606005.1 Rahnella sp. PAMC25617 | reverse complement strand
CCAGGCATCAAATTAGTAAAGAACGTGTTCCTTTTCCCGTGACAAGGAAAATAACAGGAACAAGCAGGTATCAGCCGATTGCTGATGCGTGTGAAAGAACCGGTGGAGCGGTAGTTCAGTTGGTTAGAATACCTGCCTGTCACGCAGGGGGTCGCGGGTTCGAGCCCCGTCCGTTCCGCCACTTATTTGATTATGCCTGCTAATTTTAGCAGGCATAATGTTAAGCGTAATTTAGGGGCGTAGCTCAGTTGGTAGAGCACCGGTCTCCAAAACCGGGTGTCGCGAGTTCGAGTCTCTCCGCCCCTGCCATATTGAAACCCTTCGCGAAAGCGAGGGGTTTTTTTTCGTCTGTAATTTGTCCTCCTTTCTTATCGCGCTCATTAACCCCTCAATAAAACCCATGTCTTGCCGGTTTTTGCACCATTTCGGCTCAATGCGCTCCATTTCCCTGGTTGTTTTTTGTCATGTTTTGGCTGAATACATGCACTAATTGATTGTTCTCCCCGTATGTGACCCCGCTCATGCTCCCTTTTTCCCAGTGTACTAAACCTAATCATCGTCCTGTGACGACAAACCGCCCCTGACAATACTGTTTTCATTCTTTTTCCTGACGTCGTGTCGAGAGGAATGAACACTGAGGTCGGGTGAACGTCCTGGCCGTACCCTACGAGTCATAACAAAAAGTAGCTCAGACTACACGCGAGGAAAGAAACATGTACAAACGCTTAATTGTGGCAGCAGCAGTGGCAACAGCACTTTGTGGCGCGGCTCATGCAGCTCCGCTGGTTGTTGGTTTTTCGCAGATTGGCTCTGAGTCTGGGTGGCGTTCTGCGGAAACAAAAGTGGCTAAGTCCGAGGCCGAAAAACGCGGTATCACACTCAAAATTGCTGATGCTCAGCAGAAACAAGAAAACCAAATCAAAGCCATACGCTCCTTTATCGCTCAGGGTGTGGATGCCATCTTCATCGCGCCGGTCGTGGCCACAGGGTGGGCTCCGGTTCTGACGGAAGCTAAAGAAGCCAAGATCCCGGTATTCCTGTTAGACCGTACTATCGAAGTCAGTGATCCTTCTCTCTACACCGCCGCAGTGGCTTCGGACAGCGTATATGAAGGCAAAGTGGCCGGAGACTGGTTGGTCAAAGATGTCGCCGGTAAGCCGTGTAATGTTGTTGAATTACAAGGCACCGTGGGCGCAAGCGTCGCCTTAAACCGTAAACAAGGCTTTGCCGATGCGCTGAAAGCTGCGCCAAACGTCAAAATTATCCGTTCACAATCTGGTGACTTCACCCGTAGTAAAGGTAAAGAAGTCATGGAAAGCTTCATCAAGGCTGAGCAAAACGGTAAGAACATTTGTGCTGTTTACGCCCATAACGATGACATGGCAATCGGTGCGATTCAGGCCATTAAAGAAGCCGGCCTTAAGCCGGGTTCGCAGATTAAAATTGTTTCAATCGATGGCGTTCCTGACATCTACAAAGCGATGCTGGCCGGTGAAGCGAATGCTTCTGTTGAGCTGACGCCTAATATGGCGGGCCCTGCATTTGATGCTCTGATTGCAATGAAAAAGGATGGCACTCAGCCTAAGAAATTCATTCAGACTCAGTCTGCGCTTATCCTGCCGGATATGGCTCAGAAAGAATACGACATGAAAAAAGACATGGGTTATTAAGCCGGTTTACCGGCTTGCCTCAGCGGCAGGCCGGTAAAAATTATTCCCTTTTCGCCCCCTGGCGAATGCAGCAGGAGTAGTGACGTGACGGATAATCCTGGTTCAGAAACACTGCTTGAGGTCCGCGGTTTATCCGTAGAATTTCCCGGCGTTAAAGCGCTGGAAAATGTCGACTTCACGCTCGAACGTGGCGAAATAGTGGCACTGTTAGGTGAAAACGGTGCGGGCAAGTCCACGATGATTAAAGCGCTTACCGGTGTTTATAAGCGCTCTTCCGGACAAGTTTTTCTCAACGGAAAATCGATTGAACCGGTCAATACTGCTGATGCTCAGTCGCTTGGGATCGGCACGGTATATCAGGAAGTTAACCTTCTGCCGAATATCTCTGTCGCCGCTAATCTCTTCATCGGGCGCGAACCGACCCGCTTCGGGCTGGTCAATCAGCGCAAGATGGAACAACAGGCCGAATCCCTTCTGGAAGGTTATGGTCTGCATCTGGATGTCAGCCAGCCTCTTTCCACTTATTCCATTGCTATCCAGCAAATCGTGGCCATTGCCCGCGCTGTCGATCTTTCAGCGCAAGTCTTAATACTCGATGAGCCAACAGCCAGTCTGGACGCCAAAGAAGTCAGCATGTTGCTCGATATTCTTGTTCAGCTGCGTGACAAAGGCGTGGGGATGATCTTCGTGACGCATTTCCTCGACCAGGTTTATCGGATCAGCGACCGGATAACGGTTTTACGTAACGGTAAACGAGTGGGATCTGAACGTACTGTTGATCTGCCACGTATCGATCTGGTGCCAATGATGCTGGGACACAGCTTTGATGAAAGCCTGCTAAAACGTACCGAGCATCGCAATGTGACGGGCGAGCCTTTGGTCGATTTCAAAGATTATGGCCGTCGTGGGGTCATTGAAAATTTCAACCTGAAAGTACGGCGTGGCGAAATCGTAGGGCTGGCAGGTTTGCTGGGATCAGGGCGAACAGAAACGGCGCAGTTGATCTTCGGTATCAAGGGACATGACAGCGGCAGCGCGCAGGTTGATGGCAAACCCGAAACCATCAGCACCCCCCGCAAGGCCGCGAAGCTTGGGTTTGGTTATTGCCCGGAAGATCGCAAAACGGATGGGATTATCGGTGCCGCCACAGTGCGTGAAAATATCATCCTTGCCTTACAGGCTCAGCGCGGCTGGTTGCGACCTCTTCCCATGAAAGAACAGCACCAGATAGCCGAAAAATTCATCAAGCTGCTCGGTATCCGCACACCGGGTACGGAGCAGGAAATTCAGTATCTCTCCGGCGGTAATCAGCAAAAAGTGCTTCTTTCCCGCTGGCTTGCGACCAATCCCCGTTTCCTCATTCTCGACGAACCCACACGTGGCATTGATGTGGGGGCTCATGCAGAAATCATCCGTCTGATTGAGAAACTTTGCGATGAAGGGCTGGCCTTACTGGTCATTTCATCTGAACTGGAAGAGCTGTCGGGCTATGCCGACCGCATCGTGGTGTTACGCGACCGTCGTCATGTGACAGAAATAGAGCAGGCTGAAATCTCCGTACCAGCCATTATGAAAGCCATTGCGGCGCAATGAGGAGATATCAATGAGCAACAGGAGTCTGCCAATGACGGGAAGACCGCGCAAAGTAAGATTTGTATTTCCTAAGGGTGCCACGCAAATCGGCGCTTTCGTCGCCATATTAATCATCGACAGCCTGGTCGCCCCCGGATTTTTCTCTATTCATATTCAGGACGGCCGGCTGTTTGGCAGCCTGGTAGACATATTCAACCGCGGCGCGCCTGTAGCACTGCTGGCTCTTGGGATGACGCTGGTTATCGCGACCGGCGGGATCGACCTTTCCGTCGGAGCCGTGATGGCGATAGCGGGTGCGACGGCGGCGACCATGACCGTACAGGGCTATCCGCTGGCGATGGTATTGCTGGCATCAGTTGGTGTTGGTGCGATATGTGGCTTGTGGAATGGATTTCTGGTCGCAGTCCTGCAAATACAACCGATCGTTGCCACGCTGATGCTGATGGTCGCCGGAAGGGGGATCGCACAGTTAATAACGGAAGGACAGATTGTCACGTTTGAACATAACGGTTTATCGCAGTTTGGCAGTGGTTCTCTGTTTTATCTGCCGATGCCGGTGATTATCGCCGTCGTCATGCTGGTGCTGGTCTGGGCGCTGACGCGAAAAACGGCGCTCGGATTGTTTATCGAATCCGTCGGCATCAACATCCGTTCTGCTTATAACGCTGGCGTAAACGCCCGTCTGGTGCTGATTTCTACTTACGTCATCTGCGGGATTTGCGCGGCTGTTGCAGGCGTGATTGTGACCGCGGATATCCGCGGTGCAGATGCTAATAACGCCGGTTTATGGCTGGAGCTTGACGCTATTCTTGCCGTCGTCATCGGTGGCGGCTCGTTGCTGGGCGGCCGTTTTAACCTGCTTCTTTCGGTAGTCGGTGCGCTGATTATTCAGGGAATGAATACCGGCATTCTGCTCTCCGGCTTTAAACCCGAATTCAATCTGGTACTGAAAGCCCTGGTGGTTCTCGCCGTACTGGTGGTTCAGTCACCCCGCGTCTCGCTCAGTAATCTGTTCCGGAGGAAGGGATAATGCTTAAAAGAAATCTGCCCCTGCTGATTACTATCTTGGTGTTCCTGGCCGGATACGCTTATTGCTTCACGCAGTTTCCGGGCTTTGCTTCCACGCGTGTCTTCTTTGATTTACTGACGGACAACGCCTTCCTGGGCATTGTCGCGGTCGGTATGACGTTCGTTATTCTCTCCGGCGGTATCGACCTTTCCGTGGGCTCTGTTATCGCTTTCACGGGCGTATTGCTGGCGAAACTGATAGGCACTTACGGTGTTGCGCCCGGTTACGCGTTTGTCATTGTGCTTTTGATGGGCGCGCTGTTCGGGGCGCTGATGGGCTGGATTATTGATACGCTAAAACTGCCGGCTTTCATCATCACGCTGGCGGGCATGTTTTTTGTGCGCGGAATGAGTTTTATCGTCTCGGAAGAATCGTTGCCGATTAACCATCCGGTTTATGATTTCCTCGCCAATTATGCCTGGAAAATGCCCGGAGGCGGCCGTTTCACTTTGCTGGCTCTGGTCATGTTGCTGGTGGTGCTGGGCGGGATTATTCTGGCGCATCGCACGCGATTTGGTAACAACGTCTATGCCGTCGGCGGAAGTAACGTTTCGGCTGCGCTGATGGGTGTGCCGGTTCGCCGTACCACGATTTATATCTATATGCTCTCAAGTTCGCTGGCCGTGTTATCCGGCATCATTTTCTCGCTGTACACATCTGCAGGGTATGCACTCGCTGCCAGCGGCGTAGAGCTCGATGCTATCGCTTCTGTCGTCATTGGCGGTACGTTGCTGAGCGGCGGCGTAGGCACAGTGTTGGGCAGCTTGTTTGGCGTGCTCATTCAGGGGCTGATACAAACCTACATCACTTTCGATGGCACGCTCAGCTCGTGGTGGACCAAAATCGTGATGGGTGTGTTGCTGTTCATCTTCATCGGATTGCAAAAAGGTATGGGTACCTTCTGGACAGCCAGAAGAGCGCGCCATCCGCGGCCTGAACCGTCCTGAGGCCGGACGGTTCAGAGATTAGTGATCAGCGGCGTTTTGAGTAACTGACGGATCAGAACCTGCTGATCGCTGGTTTGCAGCCAGACGGCGTACAGCGGGCGGATCACCGGCGGGATCTCTTCATGCACCGACAGTTGCGGATATTCCTTCGCCCAATGCGCGGGCAGGAAAGCGCAACCGCCGGTATTTTCCAGCAACTGGCGCGTCAGATGCGCAGAGGTTGTGGTCAGCACCGGTTCCTGATCGCTGTTTTGCAGCTTTTCCTGCTGAGGAAAGTCCGCACCCCATTCCAGTTTCACATACGGTGGATGTTCTTCCCTGACCGTTTTCTGTGATGAGAAAAGTCGTAACGAGAAATTACCTAACAGCTGGCTTGAAAGCTCATCCATCTTCGGCGGTTCAGTGGTGATCAGTAAATCCAGTTGTCTTTCATGCAATTGTTTGACCAGAGACTGGCGAAGGGCGATGCGTGCCTCAAGTCTCAGTGCGCCGCGCTGCGTGTAAAGCGATTGCAGCCACGGGGTCAGATAGGCTTCCCAAAGCGAGGCCGTTGCCCCAATCGACAATTCAGTGTGCTGTAACGAACGTACCACCTCTTTTTTCGCCATCTGCCAGGTCGACATCAGATTCTCAGCATAAGGCAGCAGGCGTTCTCCTGCGGGCGTTAACCGGATGTTGTTGCGATGCCGTGTGAACAAATTGGCGCCAAGTTGGGTTTCCAGTTGTCGGATACGAAAACTGACGGCAGATTGCGTCAGATATAGGGATTCCGCCGCCCGACCAAAGTGGCGAGTTCTACTGACCTCCAAAAAGGTTTTCAGTAATTCCGTGTCCAAAACTATCTCCAATATTTTTTGTCGTTAAGATTTAAATGTTTTGTTTTACACAATGTCAAGCCTAACTAATACTCCGCGCCATAACAGCACGACCATGAGAGAATTAGGAGCGTGTCAGATGGCGGAAAGCTTCACCACGACAAATCGTTTTTTTGATAATAAACATTACCCTCGCGGGTTCTCCCGGCATGGCGATTTCACCATTAAAGAAGCGCAAATGCTAGAACGTTACGGCTTTGCCTTTAACGAGCTGGATCTGGGAAAACGTGAGCCTGCTAACGACGAAGAAAAACTGTTCCTGGAGGTTTGCCGCGGTACGCGTGAACCTGTGACAGATGCAGAAAAAGTGTGGAACAAATACATTGTCCGCACCCGTCGTCCGAAGAAATTCCACACGTTGTCTGGCGGTAAACCGCAGGCTGACGCTGTAGAAGACTACACGGAAAGCGATGACTAATGAAACGGGGCGATGCCCCGTTTTTTTATGCCAGACTCTTATGCAGAGTTAACAATAGCCTATCCATGCTGCGATAGCTTAGCGCCTCAGCAATATGCCGTCGTTCAATCTCCCCAACACTACCCAAATCAGCCAATGTTCTCGCGACTTTCAGAATGCGATGCCAGGCTCTTACCGATAAACCCAGCTTATGCAGTACCTCTTCCAGGAACTCTGCGTCTGCTTTGGCTAACACACAATACGTTTCCACTTCGCTGCTGCTCAGATGCGCATTGATTTTCCCCGCGCGGTTTAACTGTATTTCTCTGGCGTTCAGTACCCGTTCCCGCACTTGTGCGCTGTTTTCCCTCAGAACAGGCGTATGGTTTTGCTGACTCAAAATACCGGGCGGCAGGAGCGGGACTTCAATCGACAGATCGAACCGGTCGAGGAAAGGCCCCGAAAGCCGGCTCAGATAGCGTAAAACCTGCTGTGGCGGCGTGCGGTTGTGGATGCCCTGATAATGTCCGGTCGGGCTGGGATTCATCGCTGCAATCAACTGCGCTCTTGCCGGATATCGGACTTTCGCCCGTGCGCGGGAAATGGTGATTTCGCCGGATTCCATCGGCTGGCGCAAAGCATCCAGAACCTGCCGCTGAAATTCAGGCAGTTCATCGAGAAACAGCACACCATTATGGGCCAGCGATATTTCTCCTGGTCTGGGCAGCGAGCCACCCCCGACCAGCGCACTCATCGACGTGCTGTGATGCGGTGCCCGAAATGGCCGTACGCGTGAAAAACCGCCGTCTTCTTCCGGGTTATACACCAGACTGGCGATAGCTGCGGTTTCTAACTTTTCCTCATTGGTCAGCGGTGGCAACAATCCCGGCAACCGGCTCGCCAGCATGGTTTTTCCGGTGCCCGGCGGTCCTATCAGCAATAAATTATGGCCGCCTGCCGCCGCGACCTCCAGTGCGCGCTTGGATTGTTCCTGCCCGATGATGTCTGAAATGTCCGGCTGATGTGCCGGAATGGCCGGGTGAACGGGAAATTCGATGGCCGGCAAATTATCTTCGCCCTGCAAAAACGCACAGACCTGCAATAAGTGCCCGGCCACCCGCGCGACACCGGGATCGAGCAGCGTCATTTCCGTTTGATTACTTTGCGGCAGGATCAATATCCGGCCTGCTTTCTGCGCCTCAAGTGCTGCCGGTATCGCACCATTTACGCTGCGTAGCGCACCAGAAAGCCCGAGTTCGCCCACAAACTCGTACTCCTCAAGCTTATCCCCCTGAAGCTGCTCTGAGGCCACCAGAATCGCCAGCGCAATGGATAAATCATACCGGCCACCTTCTTTCGGCAAATCGGCTGGCGCAAGATTCACGGTGATGCGTTTTGCCGGAAAGGTGAATCCGCAGTTGATGATGGCGCTGCGAACCCTGTCTCTGGCCTCTTTGACGGTGGTTTCCGGTAAACCGACCAGCGTCAGAGCCGGTAAACCGTTGCTGATATGTACCTCGACCGAGACGCCGGGCGCCTGAACACCCAGTGAGGCGCGGGTATACACCACGGCTAATGACATGCTTTTTCCTTTGCTGTGAGATTTCCTGGGGGCAGCATGCCTGAGCCTGAAACACTTGCGGGGAGAAGATTTGCACGATGCGTAACATCGCGGATAAATATTCTGTAAGTCAGTGGGTTAACACAGACAGATGCGAAGCGTATCGCAACCGCAGCAATACTCATTAACAGTTTGATGTGTTCGGAAACAAATTAGCCCGCTAATTAAGTTGCTGGTTATACAGGCTGAGGTGTTTAATTTAATTGCATTTAACAATAAATAAACAAATGCGAATCATTGATTAACATCTCGCGGCCTTACTGAGGGTTTTCCGGAACGTCCCGGTGAGCGCATAACCTACAGCTATTCCGGAATAGGGATACACCCATGTTTGGTTGGACTTCTCGGCAGCGTAACGTTGCCATCGCCAGTTTTCTGAGCTGGACTCTCGATGCTTTTGACTTCTTCGTTCTGGTCTTCCTGCTCAGTGATATTGCCACGGCGTTTCAGGTTGATATCAAACAGGTCACGCTGGCTATCCTGCTGACACTGGCCGTGCGGCCAATCGGTGCGCTGCTGTTCGGGCGTGCTGCGGAGAAATACGGGCGCAAGCCGGTTCTGATGGTCAACATCGCGCTGTTTTCATTCTTCGAGTTGTGTACCGCAGCGGCGCCTTCGCTGACCGTATTCCTGATCCTTCGCGTCATTTACGGCATTGCGATGGGCGGTGTCTGGGGCGTGGCCTCTTCGCTGGCGATGGAAACCATTCCTGACCGCTCACGCGGCATGATGTCGGGGATTTTCCAGGCGGGTTATCCCTTTGGTTATTTGCTGGCCGCCGTGGTGTACGGCTTATTGTTTGATGTGGTGGGCTGGCGCGGAATGTTTGTGATTGGTGCGGTGCCGATTTTCCTGCTGCCATTTATCTGGTTCAAAGTGCAGGAGTCACCGGTCTGGCTGGCAGCGCGGGAACGCAATGAAAGCACGGCTCTGATGCCGGTGCTGAAGAAAAACTGGAAGCTGTGTGTCTATCTGGTGGTGCTGATGGCGGGCTTTAATTTCTTCAGTCACGGTACGCAAGATCTCTATCCGACCTTCCTGAAAGTTCAGCACGGTTTCGATGCACATACCGTCAGTTTAATCGCCATAAGCTACAATATCGCGTCAATTATCGGCGGGATCTTCTTTGGTTCGCTTTCTGAAAAGATTGGTCGCAAGAAGGCGATTATTATTGCCGCACTGCTTTCACTCCCGGTCATTCCTCTATGGGCATTTTCCGGCGGTTCGTGGATGCTGGGACTCGGGGCGTTTCTGATGCAGTTTATGGTGCAGGGCGCATGGGGCGTGGTGCCGACTTATCTGACAGAACTGGTGCCCGCCAACACCCGCGCGGTTCTGCCGGGATTTGTTTACCAGCTCGGCAACCTGATTGCTTCAGTGAATGCGACGCTTCAGGCCTACATTGCCGAAAGCCATGGACACAATTACGGACTGGCGATGGCGATAGTAGCCGGTACTGTCGCCATTCTGATTTCGGTTCTGGTGGCCTTTGGCCGGGATACCCGCGGAAAAGCCATTGCCGGAGCAATAAATAATCAGAAGGTCAGCGATCGCGCTAAGGTTTGATTTATCAGACGATTTCCTGCGAATTGTGCAACGGACTGCAAATAATAACGCAAGAAAAATGTTGTCATTAAATAGCTGACTGTGATAACTCTGTAGGCAATCGTTCGCAATATGAATTATAGAAACCTAAAAATGAAAGCCCTTCTCCTCGTAGTTAGCCTAGTCGTGATTAGCGTGGTGGTGATTATTATCCCACCGTGCGGGGCTGCACTTGGACGAAGAAAGGCTTATTAAACAAGCCTGAACCTGAAAAGAAACCCCGCACCGAAAGGTCCGGGGTTTTTTTTTGGGTCAGGAATTTCAGAGAACAGTGAAGCGGGGTCGGAAAATGAGCAACAGCATAATATTCTGCACTTGTCGCAAAAAGGCAGGAGAATAAGGATGAACGGAGCACAGTGGGTAGTACAAGCGTTGCGTGCGCAGGGTGTAAATACAGTATTTGGATATCCTGGCGGGGCAATCATGCCGGTATACGATGCATTGTATGACGGCGGCGTGGAACACCTGTTGTGCCGGCACGAGCAGGGCGCCGCAATGGCTGCCATCGGCTATGCCCGTTCAACCGGAAAAGTTGGCGTCTGTATCGCCACTTCCGGTCCTGGCGCGACCAACCTCATCACCGGTCTGGCCGACGCGCTGTTAGATTCTGTTCCGCTGGTGGCTATCACCGGTCAGGTTGGCTCCGCATTCATTGGTACCGATGCTTTCCAGGAGATCGACGTTTTAGGCTTGTCTCTGGCCTGCACCAAACACAGCTTCCTGGTTGAATCGCTGGACGCATTGCCGGAAATCATGGCGGAAGCTTTTGCCATCGCCACTTCAGGGCGTCCGGGGCCGGTTCTGATCGACATCCCGAAAGACATCCAGCTGGCGACCGGAGAATTGCCGCCACACTTGCTGGCGGTGGAAGAAACCTTCCCGCATCCGGTGGCTGAACTGCAACAGGCCAGCGCGATGATCGCTGCGGCGCAAAAACCGATGGTCTACGTCGGCGGCGGCGTGGGGATGGCGCAGGCAGTTCCGGCCTTACGCGAATTCATCTCAACAACCGGTATCCCGGCCGTAGCGACGCTGAAAGGGCTGGGCGCACCGGATGCCACTGACCCGTGCTATCTGGGAATGCTGGGTATGCACGGCACCAAAGCCGCTAATCTGGCGGTTCAGTCCTGCGATTTACTGATTGCCGTTGGTGCGCGTTTTGATGACCGGGTGACCGGCAAGCTGAATACCTTTGCGCCAAATGCGGCCATTATCCATATGGATATCGACCCGGCCGAACTGAACAAACTGCGTCAGGCGCACGTAGCGTTGCAGGGCGATCTGAATGCTCTGTTACCTGCGCTTTACTCATCGTCTAAGAACGGCCAGCCGCTGAATATCAGCGCATGGCGTGACGAAGTGATGACGCTGAAAGCGCAGGGGGAATGGCGCTACGACCATCCGGGCGAAGCGATTTATGCGCCGCTGTTACTGAAACAAATCTCTGATCGTAAATCTGAAAATACCGTCGTGACTACCGACGTCGGTCAGCATCAGATGTGGACCGCGCAGCACATGCAGTTCAGCCGCCCGGAAAACTTCATCACCTCCAGCGGTCTGGGCACGATGGGCTTTGGCGTTCCGGCGGCCGTCGGCGCACAGGTTGCCCGTCCGGACGACATGGTGATCTGCGTTTCCGGCGACGGCTCGTTCATGATGAACGTTCAGGAGCTGGGCACCATCAAACGAAAACAGTTGCCCGTCAAAATCCTGCTGCTGGATAACCAGCGTTTAGGGATGGTCCGACAGTGGCAGGAACTGTTCTTCGACGGACGCTTCAGTGAAACCAACCTTTCTGATAATCCCGATTTTGTAACGCTGGCCAGCGCATTCAACATCCCCGGCCAGCGTATCCACCGTAAAGACCAAGTCGATGCCGCTCTGGACGCGTTCTTCAATAGCGAAGGCCCGTATTTGCTTCAGGTTTCCATCGACGAAAATGAGAATGTCTGGCCGCTGGTTCCACCGGGCGCAGGCAACGAAACCATGTTGGAGAAAATGTCATGATGCAGCATAACGTCTCAATCCAGGCCCGTTTCCGCCCTGAAATGTTAGAACGCGTATTACGCGTTGTCCGCCACCGTGGTTTCCAGGTGTGCGCGATGAACATGACCCCGATGGTCAATGCGGAAAACATAAATATCGAATTGACCGTTGCCAGCCAGCGCCCGGTAGATTTACTGTCATCACAGTTACGCAAACTTATGGATGTCGCTTGTGTCGAGATCCAGCAACATACATCACAACAAATACGCGCGAATGCGTGAGTAAAGGAACGAAAGAATGACGAAGAAAGCTGATTACATTTGGTTCAATGGCGAGATGGTTCCGTGGGCAGAAGCGAAGGTTCACGTCATGTCACACGCACTGCATTACGGCACATCCGTATTTGAAGGCGTGCGTTGCTACGACTCCCATAAAGGCCCGGTCGTATTCCGTCACCGTGAACACATGCAGCGTCTGCGCGATTCCGCAAAAATCTACCGTATGCCGGTTTCTCAGAGCGTGGATGAGCTGATGGAAGCTTGCCGCGAGACTCTGCGCAAAAATAATCTGGTCAGCGCGTATATTCGTCCGCTGGTATTTGTCGGCGATGTGGGTATGGGCGTTAACCCGCCGGACGGCTACAAAACTGACGTGATCATCGCCGCCTTCCCTTGGGGCGCGTATCTGGGCGAAGAAGCGCTGGAGCAGGGCATTGACGCAATGGTGTCTTCCTGGAACCGCGTTGCCGCCAACACCATTCCAACTGCCGCGAAAGCCGGTGGTAACTACCTGTCCTCATTGCTGGTCGGCAGCGAAGCACGTCGCCACGGTTATCAGGAAGGTATCGCGCTGGACGTTCACGGTTATGTCTCTGAAGGTGCAGGCGAGAACCTGTTTGAAGTGAAAGAAGGCATTCTGTTTACACCTCCGTTCACCTCTTCCGCCCTGCCGGGTATCACCCGTGACGCGATTATTAAACTGGCGAAAGACATGGGTCTGGAAGTTCGCGAACAAGTTCTGTCCCGTGAATCCCTGTATCTGGCTGACGAAGTCTTCATGTCCGGTACTGCCGCAGAAATCACGCCAGTTCGCAGCGTCGATGGCATTCAGGTTGGCATCGGCAAACGTGGTCCGGTCACCAAACAAATTCAGGATGCGTTCTTCGGCCTGTTCACCGGCAAAACCGAAGATAAATGGGGTTGGCTGGATCCAATCAACCCACAGTAATTACCCGTCATCCTTCAGGCAGCTTCTGCGTTGGCTGCCTTTATTCACCCCGGTCACTTACCTGAGTAAGCTCCCGGGGATTCATTCAGTTGCCGCCTTGCTGCAACCCGAATGATTTAGGGTAATGATGAGGATAAATTAGAAATTCAGCAGGCAGCGATATCGTTGCCTGCTAAACAGAAATGATTTGGAGTGAACAGAGCATGCCTAAGTACCGTTCCCACACCACGACACATGGTCGCAACATGGCTGGCGCCCGCGCTTTATGGCGTGCCACCGGCATGACGGATAACGATTTCGGCAAACCGATTATTGCCGTCGTCAACTCATTCACCCAGTTCGTACCGGGCCACGTGCATTTGCGCGATCTGGGTAAACTGGTTGCCGAGCAAATCGAAGCGTCTGGCGGCGTGGCGAAAGAGTTCAACACTATCGCCGTGGATGACGGGATCGCCATGGGTCATGGCGGCATGCTGTATTCACTGCCTTCTCGCGAGCTGATCGCGGACTCCGTGGAATACATGGTTAACGCGCACTGTGCCGATGCCATGGTCTGTATTTCCAACTGCGACAAAATCACCCCGGGAATGCTGATGGCCTCACTGCGCCTGAACATTCCGGTGATCTTTGTTTCCGGTGGTCCGATGGAAGCCGGTAAAACCAAACTGTCAGACAAAATCATCAAACTCGATCTGGTCGATGCGATGATTCAGGGCGCAAACCCGAACGTCAGCGATGCCGACAGCGAACAAATCGAACGTTCTGCCTGTCCGACCTGCGGTTCCTGTTCCGGTATGTTTACCGCCAACTCGATGAACTGCCTGACCGAAGCGCTGGGTTTGTCTCAGCCGGGTAACGGTTCATTGCTGGCAACGCACGCTGATCGCCGCGATTTGTTCCTGAACGCCGGTCGCCGCATCGTTGAGCTGACCAAACGTTATTACGAAAAAGACGATGAAAGCGCATTGCCGCGCAACATCGCCAGCAAAGCTGCATTCGAAAATGCCATGATCCTGGATATCGCGATGGGCGGCTCGACTAACACCGTTCTTCACCTGCTGGCTGCCGCGCAGGAAGGCGAAATCGACTTCGACATGACCGACATCGACCGTCTGTCACGCAAAGTCCCGCACCTGTGTAAAGTTGCGCCGAGCACACAGAAATACCACATGGAAGACGTTCACCGTGCCGGTGGCGTGCTGGCTATTCTGGGCGAACTGGATCGCGCCAATCTCCTGAACCGCGACGTGAAAAACATTCTCGGCCTGACCCTGAACCAGACGCTGGATCAGTACGACATCATGCTGACCAAAGACGAAGCGGTGAAAAAAATGTTCCGCGCCGGTCCGGCAGGTATCCGTACTACCCAGGCGTTCTCACAGGATTGCCGCTGGGATACGCTCGATGACGACCGCGCCGAAGGCTGTATCCGTTCTCTGGAACATGCTTTCAGTAAAGACGGCGGTCTGGCTGTGCTTTACGGCAACATCGCCGAAGCGGGCAGCATCGTTAAAACCGCAGGCGTGGATGAATCCAACCTGACTTTCCGTGGTCCGGCCAAAGTTTACGAAAGCCAGGATGATGCCGTTTCCGCGATCCTCGGCGGCAAAGTGGTTTCCGGCGACGTGGTAGTTATCCGTTACGAAGGGCCGAAAGGCGGGCCGGGCATGCAGGAAATGCTGTATCCGACCACCTATCTGAAATCCATGGGGCTGGGCAAAGAGTGTGCGCTGATCACCGACGGTCGTTTCTCCGGCGGTACCTCCGGTCTGTCCATCGGCCACGTTTCTCCGGAAGCGGGCAGCGGCGGCCTGATTGCGCTGGTGGAAGATGGCGACATCATCGACATCGATATTCCAAACCGCAAAATGGTGCTGGACGTTCCTGCGGCGGAACTGGCAGCGCGTCACGAAGCCGAACTGGCGCGTGGCGACAAAGCCTGGACGCCGAAAAACCGTGAACGTGTGGTTTCTCTGGCGCTGCGTGCTTACGCATTGCTGGCAACCAGCGCGGACAAAGGCGCAGTACGCGACAAGTCTAAGCTGGGAGGCTGACAGTCATGGCGGTATCACAACCTCTACCCGACCAGCCGTGCGGCGCAGAATATCTGCGTGCCGTGTTGCGTGCGCCGGTTTATGAAGTCGCGCAGGTGACGCCTTTGCAGGTCATGGAAAAGATCTCTTCCCGGCTGGGTAATACCATTCTGGTGAAGAGGGAGGATCGTCAGGCCGTCCACAGTTTTAAACTGCGCGGTGCGTATTCGATGATTGCCAGCCTGACCGAAGAGCAGGCCGCACGCGGCGTCGTCACGGCGTCAGCGGGCAACCACGCACAGGGCGTCGCATTGTCGGCAACCAAAAAAGGCATCAAATCTCTGATTGTGATGCCGGTAGCGACAGCCGATATCAAAGTGGATGCCGTGCGTAATTTCGGCGGCGAAGTGCTGCTGCATGGTGCGAATTTCGATGAGGCGAAAGCCAAAGCGATTACGCTATCGCAGGAACAGGGCATGACGTTTGTGCCACCGTTCGACCATCCGGCGGTGATCGCCGGACAGGGCACGCTGGCGATGGAACTGCTGCAACAGGATGCGCATCTCGATCGCGTATTCGTACCCGTCGGTGGCGGTGGTCTGGCAGCCGGTGTGGCGGTGCTTATCAAACAGCTGATGCCGCAGATTCAGGTGATCGGCGTTGAAGCCGAAGATTCAGCCTGTCTGCGCGCGGCACTGGACGCTGGTGAACCGGTGGATCTGGCGCGTGTCGGGTTGTTCGCAGAAGGCGTGGCGGTGAAGCGAATCGGCAACGAAACCTTCCGTCTGTGTCGCGAATATCTCGATGACGTGATCACTGTCGACAGCGATTCCATCTGCGCCGCAGTAAAAGATTTGTTCGAAGACGTGCGTGCAATTGCTGAACCTTCCGGCGCGCTGGCGCTGGCGGGGCTGAAGAAATACGTGCAGCAGCACAATATTCAGGGCGAGCGTCTGGCGCATGTGCTTTCCGGCGCAAACGTGAATTTCCACGGTCTGCGTTATGTGTCAGAACGCTGCGAGCTGGGCGAACAACGCGAAGCGCTGCTGGCGGTGACCATTCCTGAGCGCAAAGGCAGCTTCCTGAAATTCTGTCAGCTGCTGGGTGGCCGTTCGGTGACGGAGTTTAACTACCGTTATGCCGATGCGGACAACGCCTGCATTTTTGTGGGTGTGCGTCTGACGCGCGGGCATGCAGAGCGTCAGGAAATCATCGACGAACTGAATCACGACGGTTATCAGGTTGTGGATTTGTCCGACGATGAAATGGCGAAACTTCACGTGCGTTACATGGTGGGCGGGCGTCCGACCAAGCCTCTGCGCGAGCGGCTTTACAGCTTTGAATTCCCGGAATCTCCGGGTGCCTTGCTGAAATTCCTGCACACGCTGGGCACGCACTGGAATATTTCGCTGTTCCATTACCGCAGCCATGGCACTGATTTTGGTCGCGTGCTGGCGGCGTTTGAGCTGAATGAAGAAGAGCCGGAGTTCGAACAGAACCTGTCTGCGCTGGGCTATGACTGTCACAACGAAAGTGATAATCCGGCGTTCCGCTTCTTTTTAGCGGGCTAGACTCAGAGGGGCACCTGAAAAGTGCCCCTTTTTTTATCCGGCGATTGCTCAGAGTAACTGCCAGAACGCGTCGATCAGCGGTTCGTTCAGACGTTTTTTCTGCACGCAGACGCCCAGCTCCAGCGGTGCGCCGAGCGTGACGTTATCCAGAACAGAAATACGGTTGCGTACCGGCTCCGGACTGTTATCGACCACCACCGACGGAATAAGCGCGATCCCGCAACCGAGCGCGACCATCGACACAATGGCTTCGTGGCCGGACACCGTGGCGTAAATCTGCGGATTGCTCAGGCGGTTGCGTTTGAACCAGATGTCGATACGTTTTCGCGCCGGGCCGTGTTCCGGCAGGATGAACGGGATTTGTGACCAGTCCGGATGTGGCTCGCTGACTTGCGTACGCACCGCGCAAGGCAGCGAAGGGGAAATCAGGATCATCGGGATTTCGCCGATCTGCGTGAAATCGACGCTGCCCGGTAAACTTTCCGGACGACCGGCAATCGCCAGATCCGCTTCTGTGGACTGGACTTTTTCAACCGCATCCGCGGCGTCGCCGGTGGTCAGTTTGATTTCGACCAGCGGATGCTGCGCACGGAAACGGTCAAGGATCGGCGGTAAATGGCTGTAGGCGGCGGTGACTGAGCAGAACAGGTGCAGTTCGCCGCTCAGCGTCGGGCCATGCTGATCCAACCCGCTGCGCAGTTGCTGGTAATGCAGCAGCGTCTGCTGGGCAAAGTTTTTGAGTTGTTCGCCTGCACTTGTCAGTTGTACGGTGCGGTTATCTCGCTGAAATAACGGCTGGCCGAGTTCTTCCTCCAGCCGCTGGATCTGGCGCGATAACGTGGACGGGCTGACATGCATCGCCTTCGACGAACGCCCGAAATGGCGGCTTTCCGCCAGATGTAAAAACAGTTTCAGATCACGTAAGTCCATAAAGAATGTCCGGCTCTTTGGCGTTAAAGATGACTGATTGAGAGTATTGCATAATCTGCAATGTCATCTTCGTAATATATCAATTTAAGCAATGTGTCACATGACATATAGTGAATTCACGGCGTTCACCAGCTCACCGGTGAAACAAAAAATAACAGCACTTACCTCGATAGAACGGAGCAACACATGGCTAACTATTTCAACACACTGAACCTGCGTCAGCAGCTGGCACAACTGGGCAAATGCCGCTTCATGGGTCGCGATGAATTCGCGGACGAAGCCAGCTATCTCAAAGGTAAAAAAGTGGTGATTGTAGGCTGTGGCGCACAGGGCCTGAACCAGGGTCTGAACATGCGTGATTCCGGTCTGGATGTGTCTTACACCCTGCGTGCAGAAGCCATTGCTGAGAAGCGTGCTTCATGGCGTAAAGCGACCGAAAACGGCTTTAAAGTCGGCACCTACGAAGAACTGATCCCGCAAGCGGATCTGGTGGTTAACCTGACGCCAGACAAACAGCACAGCGCGGTGGTTAAAGCGGTTCAGCCTCTGATGAAAGACGGCGCAACGCTGGGCTATTCCCACGGTTTCAACATCGTTGAAGTGGGCGAGCAAATCCGTAAAGACATCACCGTAGTGATGGTTGCGCCGAAATGCCCGGGCACCGAAGTGCGTGAAGAATACAAACGTGGTTTCGGTGTACCAACACTGATCGCGGTTCATCCGGAAAACGACCCGAAAGGCGAAGGCATGGCGATTGCTAAGGCCTGGGCAGCAGCTACCGGCGGCCACCGTGCGGGCGTTCTGCAGTCTTCTTTCGTAGCCGAAGTGAAATCTGACCTGATGGGCGAGCAGACTATCCTGTGCGGTATGTTGCAGGCGGGTTCTCTGCTGTGCTTCGACAAACTGGTTGCTGACGGTGTTGATGAAGCGTACGCAGAAAAACTGCTGCAGTTCGGCTGGGAAACCATCACCGAAGCGCTGAAACAAGGCGGTATCACGCTGATGATGGATCGTCTGTCTAACCCGGCGAAACTGCGTGCTTATGCGCTGTCCGAACAACTGAAAGAGATCATGGCGCCACTGTTCCAGAAACACATGGACGACATCATCTCCGGCGAATTCTCCAGCGGCATGATGGCTGACTGGGCGAACGACGACAAAAACCTGCTGACCTGGCGTGAAGAAACGGGCGCAACTGCGTTCGAAAACGCACCACAGTTCGACGGTAAAATTTCCGAGCAGGAATACTTCGACCACGGTGTTGTGATGATTGCGATGGTGAAAGCGGGCGTTGAGCTGGCCTTCGAAACCATGGTGGCTTCCGGCATCATCGAAGAATCGGCTTACTACGAATCACTGCACGAACTGCCGCTGATCGCCAACACCGTTGCGCGTAAGCGTCTGTACGAAATGAACGTGGTTATCTCTGATACCGCTGAATACGGTAACTACCTGTTCGCTAACGCTGCCGTGCCGTTGCTGAAAGAGTTCATGACCACGCTGCAGGCGGGCGATTTGGGCAAATCTGTGGCTGAAATGCAGGTTGATAACGCGCAGCTGCGTGATGTTAACGAAGCCATTCGCAACCACCCGATTGAGTCTATCGGCCGTACTCTGCGTGGCTATATGACCGATATGAAGCGTATCGCCGTCGCGAGTTAAGATTTTCCTGCAACTCGAATTATTTAGGGTTTTCGGAAGATAAATAAAAAGGGCACTGCATGAAAATGCGGTGCCCTTTCTTTTGGTTCTGGCTGAAGCAAAACTTAGTTGCGGTACAAAATCTTAATGATGTGGTAACCGAACTGAGTGTGCAGCGGGCCTTGTGGCTCGATCAGTGGTGCTGAGAAAACCACTTTATCGAAAGCCGGCACCATTGCGCCTTGCTTGAATTCACCTAAATGGCCGCCTTTCTTACCTGACGGGCAGGTAGAATGCTTCTTAGCCAGTTTCTCAAAATCGCCACCGTTCTTCAGTTGTTCCAGAAGATCAAGCGCCTGTGCTTCTTCCTTTACCAGGATGTGCATTGCTGCGGCAGTTTTTGCCATGATAAGACCTTTTTTGCGAGAGTGTTTCCAGACGCGTAATGTAACATCTGAAACGGCGCAGGGGGAATCCGGCCTGCGTTCCGGGATAAGAAATTGCGCTGTAAAGCCAGTCAATCTCAGCCGACGTTTCTGCTACAATCGCCGTCCTTGTCTATCAGGTGAGCAAAAATACGCCATGCGATTAAACCCCAGCCAACAAAACGCCGTCGAATTCGTCACCGGACCCTGCCTGGTTCTGGCGGGGGCTGGCTCCGGCAAAACCCGGGTCATTACCAATAAAATCGCACACCTGATCCGTGAATGTGGTTATCAGGCACGTCACATCGCGGCCGTCACCTTTACCAATAAAGCCGCACGCGAAATGAAAGAGCGTGTCGGACAAACCCTCGGGCGCAAAGAGGCGCGGGGCTTGCTGATTGCCACCTTCCATACGCTCGGGCTGGAGATCATCAAACGCGAATTTGCCGCGCTGGGCATGAAATCTAACTTCTCTTTATTTGATGATCAGGACCAGCTGGCGCTGCTCAAAGAACTGAGCGAGAAATGGCTGGAGAACGATAAAACGTTATTGCAGCAACTGGTATCGACGATCTCCAACTGGAAAAACGATCTGGTTGATCCTTCTCATGCCGCCGGTCTGGCGCGATCGGAACGCGATCAGATCTTCGCGCACTGCTACAGCCTTTATCACGACCATATGCGTGCCTGTAATATTCTCGATTTCGACGACCTGATCCTGCTGCCGACGCTGTTGCTGCAAAGTAATGAAGAAGTGCGTGAGCGCTGGCAGAACAAGCTGCGTTATCTGCTGGTCGATGAATATCAGGACACCAACACCAGCCAGTACATGATGGTGAAACTGCTGGTCGGCAACCGCGCACGCTTTACGGTGGTAGGCGACGATGACCAGTCGATTTACTCCTGGCGTGGCGCACGGCCGCAAAACCTGGTGCTGCTGAAAGAAGATTTCCCGCAGTTGCAGGTCGTCAAGCTGGAACAGAATTACCGTTCCACCCAGCGTATTCTGAAAGCTGCCAACATTCTGATCGCCAATAACCCGCATGTGTTCGAGAAGCGTCTGTTCTCTGAACTGGCTTATGGCGAGTCACTGAAAGTGGTGACAGCGAATAATGAAGACCATGAGGCGGAACGCGTCGTGGGTGAGCTGATCGCTCATCACTTCATCAATAAAACAGCGTATGGCGATTACGCAATTTTATACCGCGGTAATCACCAGTCGCGCCTGTTTGAAAAAATGCTGATGCAGAACCGCATTCCGTACCGTATTTCCGGCGGCACTTCCTTCTTCTCCCGACCGGAGATTAAAGACCTGCTGGCCTATCTGCGTGTGCTGACCAATCCCGATGACGACAGCGCTTTCCTGCGTATCGTTAACACGCCACGCCGTGAAATCGGTGCGGCTACGTTGCAGAAACTGGGGGAGTGGGCGAATCAGCGTAACAAAGGATTGTTCAAAGCCAGTTTTGATATGGGACTGAGTCAGTCTCTGACCGGTCGTGGCCTGGAATCCCTGCAACGTTTCACGCACTGGATGGGCAATATTTCCGAGCTGGCAGAACGTGAACCGGTCGCTGCCGTCAGGGATTTGATCCACGGCGTTGATTACGAAAGCTGGCTGTTCGAAACCTCGCCGAGTCCGAAAGCGGCAGAAATGCGCATGAAAAACGTCAATCAGCTGTTCAGCTGGATGACAGAAATGCTGGAAGGCACCGATCTGGATGAGCCGATGACGCTCACTCAGGTAGTCACGCGCTTTACGCTGCGCGACATGATGGAACGTGGCGAGAATGATGAAGAGCTGGATCAGGTTCAGCTGATGACGCTGCACGCCTCAAAAGGGCTGGAGTTCCCGTATGTCTATCTGGTCGGCATGGAAGAAGGGCTGTTGCCGCATCAGAGCAGTATTGACGAAGATAACGTGGATGAAGAGCGGCGTCTGGCGTATGTGGGTATTACCCGTGCGCAGAAAGAGCTGACGTTTACCCTTTGCCGCGAGCGCCGCCAGTACGGCGAGCTGATGCGCCCGGAACCGAGCCGCTTCCTGATGGAATTACCGCAGGACGATCTGGCGTGGGAAAGTGAACGTAAGGTGGTCAGCGCCCAGGAGCGCATGGTGAAAGGGCAAAGCCATCTGGAGAAAATTCGCGAACAGCTGGCGAAAGCCAAGGGCGGCAATTAGTCGTCAGACTTTAATTATCAGATCTTAAACATGAACCACAAAAAAGCAGAGGCCAATCGCTCAGGTCTCTGCTTTTTTCATGATTTTCAAATGAACGTTTACTGTTCTTCGATAAACATCGGCCAGTGGACATAACTCTGCCAGTGGCTTTCCTGTTCTAACTCTTCAGCGCGCAACGGATGCTGTTCCAGCCAGCCCTGTGGCACAATCACACTCAGCTCATCATCATTGGCGCGTAAACGCACCGCAGGCAATGTGTCGTCGCGGCGGCGGCTGGCAAAGATAATCGCCAGTCGCATAATGCGGCAAAGACGCTGAGCCTGACGCGGCGGTACAGCGTTTTGCTCATTCAGCAGCGGCAAATCCAGCGTGCCATTCTGATTTTGCAAAAGCGTCGCCAGCAGCTTTTTCTGCGCAGGCGTGAAGCCCGGCAAATCCAGATGACGAATAAGATACGCGGCGTGATGCGGCGCTTTTTTGAAATCGACACTCAGTCCGATTTCGTGGATCAGGCAAGCGCTGTTGAGTAAGTCTCGGGCGCGGGCATCCAGTTTCCATTCCTGAGCCACCTGCAGCGAGAAATTCTCTGCCAGCTGAGCGACGCGTTCGGCCTGTTCATTATCGAGCAGGTAACGGCGTTGCAGATTCCGCAGCGTACGCTGACGAATATCCTGTTCAATCGGCAAATGCAGCATGCCGTAAACCAGACCTTCACGCAGCGCACCGCCAGCGAGTGTCATGGTTTCGATATTCAGCGTTTTGAAAATGGCGATCAGAATGGACAGTCCGCTGGGGAAAACCAGCGCACGTTCAAGAGTCAGGCCTTCAATCTCCAGCTCTTCCAGTTTGCCGCACTGTATGGCGCGCTGTTTGAGTTGCTGAAGTTTAGGCAACGTGATGCGTTCATCCATGCCCTGAGCGACCATGATTTCCTGCAATGCCTGCACGGTTCCGGAAGCCCCGACGCAAATCTGCCAGCCATTGGCAATCAGCTCAGGTGCAACAGGCAGGATCATGTCGATCGCGGCCTGTTCAGCCTGATCGAAGTTTTCTTTGGCCAGATTGCGGTCAGCAAAATAACGCTCAAGCCAGGTCACACAGCCCATGGAAAGACTGAACAACGTGGTGGCCTGCGCGCCGACACCGGTGACCAGCTCTGTGCTGCCGCCACCAATATCAACCACCAGACGCTTATCCGGGCCGCCCGTCGTATGGGCAACGCCGTGATAAATCAGACGCGCTTCTTCTTCACCGGTGATGACCTGAATCGGACAGCCAAGGATTTCCTGCGCTTTACCCAGAAATTCGTCGGCATTACTGGCAAGCCGCAGCGTTGCGGTAGCAACGACGCGGATTTGGTCGCGGGGGATATCCTGCAATCTTTCAGAAAATAGCTTCAGGCATTGCCATCCGCGCTGCATCGCATCCTGAGAAAGCAGGTTTTGCTTATCCAGACCGGCTGCCAGACGCACTTTGCGTTTAATTCTGGCGAGGGTCTGGATACTGCCTGCCACCTCACGAACAACCAGCATGTGAAAGCTGTTAGAGCCCAGATCAATCGCTGCATACAGTGAGGTGGAGCTTAGCATAGGTTATCAGCCCGGACGTTTACGGTTGCTACGTGGTGCACTGCTGCGACGTGAAGACGAATTGCTGTTGCGACGCGGGCCGTTACCGGTACGCGAGCGGGCAAGACGTTTTGCAGGAGGCAAATCAGTTAACAGCGCATCGCTGTTGTATTTACTGACCGGAATGCTGTGGCCGGTGTACGTTTCAATCGCCGGCAGATTCAGGGCATATTCTTCACAGGCCAGGCTGATGGAATGACCGCTCAGTCCCGCGCGACCGGTACGGCCAATGCGGTGTACGTAGTCTTCACAGTCGTCAGGCAGGTCATAGTTAAAGACGTGCGTCACGGCAGGAATGTGCAAACCACGGGCAGCAACGTCAGTCGCCACCAGAATATCGATCGTGCCTTTGGTGAAATCTTCCAGAACGCGCAGACGTTTTTTCTGCGGAACGTCGCCGGTCAGCAAGCCAACGCGATGACCATCGGCAGCCAGATGGCCCCAGACGTCTTCACAGCGGTGTTTGGTGTTCGCGAAGATAATGCAACGGTCTGGCCATTCTTCTTCAATCAGCGTCTGTAACAGGCGCATTTTTTCTTCGTTTGAAGGATAGAACAGTTCTTCCTGAATACGGTGACCGGTTTTTTGTTCCGGTTCGATTTCAATCGACTCGGCATTGTTCATGTTTTCGAACGCCAGTTCTTTCACACGATAGGAAAGGGTTGCTGAGAACAGCATGTTCAGGCGTTGATTAGCAGGTGGCATCCGGCGGAACAACCAGCGGATATCTTTGATGAAGCCCAGATCGAACATGCGGTCTGCTTCATCCAGCACCACTACCTGGATTGCGCCCAGGTCGATATGGTTCTGTTTAGTGTAATCGATTAAACGGCCAGTGGTTCCAATCAGGATGTCCACGCCGCTCTCCAGCACTTTAAGCTGTTTGTCGTAACCGTCGCCGCCATAGGCCAGACCTAGTTTCAGTCCGGTAGATTCAGATAATGCTTCGGCGTCGGAGTGGATCTGCACCGCGAGTTCACGCGTAGGTGCCATGATCAAGGCACGCGGCTGGTTAGTCTGACGACCTTCCGCAGCAGGGTGAGAAAGCAGATAATGGAAAGTAGACGCTAGAAAAGCCAGCGTCTTGCCGGTACCGGTTTGCGCCTGACCTGCAACATCACGCCCAGCGAGCGTGATCGGCAATGCCAATGCCTGAATAGGCGTGCAGTAATGGAACCCTTTCTTTTCAAGGGCTTCTACTGCCAGCGGGTGCAGGGCGAAGTCGGAAAACTTCTGTTCGGTCAAGTGTGTTTTGCTCATAGTGTGGTAGAATATCAGCTAACTATTGCTTTACGAAAGCGTATCCGGTGAAATAAAGTCAACCTGATGTTGGTTAATGCTACATCAACAAGGTAAAGATAATCCTTTGGAGTAAACATGAGCGATAAAATTATTCACCTGACCGATGACAGTTTCGACAACGACGTATTGAAAGCCGAAGGGCTGGTGCTGGTCGATTTTTGGGCAGAGTGGTGCGGACCATGCAAAATGATCGCTCCAATTCTGGATGAAATTGCCACTGAGTTCGAAGGCAAGCTGACCATCGCGAAACTGAATATCGATGAAAACCCAGGTACTGCACCTAAATACGGCATCCGTGGTATTCCTACCCTGCTGTTATTTAAAGGCGGCGAAGTCGCAGCAACTAAAGTTGGCGCACTGTCGAAAGGTCAGCTGAAAGAGTTCTTAACAGCTAATCTGTAATAGGTCCGGATGACCCAAGCCAGGTGTTTAGCGGGCTGCCGTGTTTTTCACATTGTCCGCTAGACGCCTGTCAAGAAGCGTGCTAAGTTTACGCTTACTGCAAATAGAGCTTACCTGTAGTTTGATTCTTACGTTTTACTCTGTTGTGTCAAAAACATCTGCCTATAAAGTTTCTTTGAATAATAATTAAATTGAACTGGCACTGTGCTTGACCATCTAACGGTTTTGACAAAATCGGCTTTAAGACACCTTCAATATCAGCATTACCCCTCAAGAATCGCCCGCGTGCGACTGCCTGCGGCTGGATTTCTGGGCTGTTATTTAAGTGTCATACAATAAACAGGCATGGATGACCCTGCCATACCCATTCACGACAGATGTTCGAGACATACCCCGAGTTTAAGAACCCACCATTATGAATCTTACCGAATTAAAGAATACGCCGGTCTCTGACCTGATTGCACTCGGCGAAAATATGGGACTGGAAAACCAGGCCCGCATGCGCAAGCAAGACATTATCTTTTCAATATTGAAGCAGCATGCGAAAAGCGGAGAAGACATCTTCGGTGATGGCGTACTGGAGATATTGCAGGATGGATTTGGTTTCCTCCGCTCCGGAGACAGTTCCTACCTCGCAGGCCCCGACGACATCTACGTATCACCAAGCCAAATCCGCCGCTTCAACCTTCGCACTGGCGACACCATTTCCGGTAAAATCCGCCCACCTAAAGAAGGTGAACGTTATTTTGCCCTGTTGAAAGTTAACGAAGTTAACTACGACAAACCCGAAAACGCTCGCAGCAAAATCCTGTTCGAAAACTTAACCCCTCTGCATGCAAATTCACGTCTGCGTATGGAACGTGGTAACGGTTCAACAGAAGATTTGACCGCTCGCGTACTCGACTTAGCCTCTCCGATTGGCCGTGGCCAACGTGGTCTGATTGTTGCACCGCCGAAAGCCGGTAAAACCATGCTGCTGCAAAACATCGCGACCAGCATTGCGTACAACCATCCTGATTGCGTACTGATGGTTCTGCTGATTGACGAACGTCCGGAAGAAGTGACCGAGATGCAACGTCTGGTAAAAGGCGAAGTTATCGCTTCTACCTTTGACGAACCGGCATCCCGTCACGTTCAGGTAGCCGAAATGGTTATCGAGAAGGCGAAGCGTCTGGTTGAGCATAAGAAAGACGTGATCATTTTGCTGGACTCCATCACCCGTCTGGCGCGTGCCTACAACACCGTGGTTCCAGCGTCAGGTAAAGTCCTGACCGGTGGTGTGGACGCCAACGCCCTGCACCGTCCAAAACGTTTCTTCGGTGCTGCACGTAACGTGGAAGAGGGCGGAAGCCTGACTATCATCGCTACGGCGCTGGTCGATACCGGTTCTAAAATGGATGAAGTTATCTATGAGGAATTCAAAGGTACCGGCAACATGGAACTGCATCTGGCGCGTAAAATCGCTGAAAAACGGGTATTCCCTGCGATTGACTACAACCGCTCAGGTACCCGTAAAGAAGAGCTGCTGACCACGTCTGAAGAGCTGCAAAAAATGTGGATCCTGCGTAAAATCATTCATCCAATGGGTGAGATTGATGCGATGGAATTCCTCATCAATAAGCTCGCCATGACCAAAACCAATGACGACTTCTTCGACATGATGAAACGGTCGTAATTTGGTGTAAAACTCAGTCTAACGCCACGCTCAGTCGTGGCGTTTTTTGCTTTTGGTAGCTACCATAATGCTACTTTGGAAAGATGGTCAGACTATTAGGATAATAGCTGATGGTTTTTCACATGCCCTTTCTTTACTTTGTCGGTAGATTGCCCGAGAAATGGCAGCAGATAAGGTCTTGCCCGAGACAAAACCATAACTGTCACCATAGGATATGATTTAAGGCTGTGAGGTTTATGATGTTTTCTATCCCCCGCACCTTATTTTTGCAGAAGAGATCTCTTAACTGTGAATTTACTCAATATGAGTACTGAGCTAGCTGTTGTCTTCGTATTTTCATTCCTCTTTTTGTTCGTTGCCCGGAAGGTTGCGAATAAAATAGGACTCGTTGATAAACCCAATTTTCGTAAACGTCACCAGGGGTTGATCCCGCTGGTGGGCGGCATTTCTGTCTATGCAGGCGTTTGCTTTGCCTTTCTGATCACCAATTACACCATTCCACATGGCAAGCTTTATCTTGCCTGCGCCGGTTTGCTGGTGCTCGTCGGTGCGCTGGACGACCGTTACGATATCAGTGTCAAAACCCGTGCCATGGTTCAGGCCGTCGTCGCTATCGCGATGATGAGTTTCGCTAACCTCGATCTGCGCAGCCTCGGCCATCTGATTGGCCCGTGGGAAATGGTATTAGGTCCGTTTGGCTATCTCATCACACTGTTTGCCGTATGGGCCGCTATCAATGCCTTCAATATGGTCGATGGTATCGACGGATTACTGGGCGGCCTGTCTTGTGTCAGCTTCGGCTCATTAGGCATCATCATGTATGACAGCGGACATATGGAGCTGGCGCTCTGGTGCTTTGCGATGATTGCCGCCATCGTTCCTTATATTTTGCTCAATCTGGGTGTTTTGGGGCCGCGCTATAAAGTCTTTATGGGCGATGCGGGCAGCACGCTGATTGGTTTCACCGTGATTTGGATCCTTTTGCAAAGTACGCAAGGCGAATCCCATCCGATGAATCCGGTGACCGCGCTGTGGCTTATCGCCATTCCGCTGATGGACATGGTTGCCATCATGTACCGCCGCTTGCGCAAAGGAATGAGCCCGTTCTCTGCTGACCGCCAGCACATTCATCATTTGATCATGCGGGCAGGTTTTACTTCCCGGCAGGCCTTTGTTCTGATCACATTAGCGGCAGCGCTCCTCGCGGGCGTCGGCGTGATTGGCGAGCACCTGAGTTTCGTCCCCGAATGGGTCATGCTGGCCTTATTTTTTGTTGCCTTCCTGTTGTATGGCATCTGCATCAAGCACGCCTGGCGTGTGGCGCGGTTTATTAAACGTATTAAAAGGCGTTTGCGCCGTTCCTCTAATCAATAATCACTCTCTTAAGCAGGGGCATACTGGCTGTGGATAAACCAGAAATGATCAGAAACCAGAACGAACACGACATCGAGAATGAACTCGATATTCGCGGCCTGTGCTGCACGCTATGGAACGGTAAATTCTGGATTGCTGGCCTGGCGATACTGTTTGCTTTGGTGGCACTGGGTTCATCTTATCTGATGAAACAGGAGTGGAGTTCCACGGCGATCACTGACCGCCCGACAGTAAATAATCTGTCTTCCTATTTCTCCCAGGCGCAGTTCCTGCGCAATTTAGATATCCGTAATGCGCCGCAATCGGACGTTAACCGTCCGGCGATTTCTGATGAGGCGTATAACGAGTTTGTTATGCAGCTGGCAGCGTACGACACACGCCGCGATTTCTGGATGCAAAGTCCTTATTACAAGCAGCGTCAGGAGAATGACCCGCGTGCCGATGCCGTTCTGCTCGATGAACTGATCAACGACATTCAGTTTACGGCGCGTGATGCGGCAAAAGTGCCGAATGATATTGTTAAGCTGACAGCGGAAAACGCCACCGACGCCAATAAGCTGCTGCGTCAGTATGTTGATTTCGCCAGTCATCGCGCGGCACAGCATATATATGATGAACTGGAAGGCGCATGGGCGGCTCGTACACAGTCCATGAAAGCCCAGGTGAAGCGTCAGGAAGCCGTGGCGCAGGCTGTTTTCGCCCGCACGACAAACACCACTGAACAGGCACTTAAGATAGCTCAGCAGCAAAATATCAATAAAAGCGTGACCGATACGCCTGCCGAAGAACTGCCGAATTCCGATATGTTCCTGCTGGGCGTGCCGATGTTGAAAGCCCGTCTGGAATTATTGCAGGCTTCAGGTCCGGGGTTTGATCTTGATTACGACCAGAACCGCGCGATGCTTTCAACACTGAATGTCGGCCCTACGCTCACCGCGAAATTCCAGACCTATCGTTATCTGAGAACGCCGGAAGAGCCAGTAAAACGTGACAGTCCCCGCAGGGTATTACTGATGATTATGTGGGGCATTGTCGGTGGTCTCATCGGGGCTGGCGTGGCCCTGACTCGCCGTAAAAATAAGAGAAACACATTGTGAAAGTGTTGACGATTTTCGGCACCCGTCCGGAAGCCATTAAAATGGCCCCGCTGGTGCTCGCTTTGTCGCAGGATGCGGCATTTGAATCCAAAGTTTGTGTCACGGCCCAGCACCGTGAAATGCTCGACCAGGTATTACGCCTCTTTGAAATTACACCGGATTATGATCTTAACGTCATGAAACCGGGGCAGGGGCTGACGGAAATTACCAGCCGCATCCTGACCGGGCTGAAGCCTGTGCTGGATGAATTCCAGCCTGATGTTGTTCTGGTGCATGGCGACACGACGACGACATTGTCGGCTAGCCTTGCTGCGTTTTATCACCAGATCCCTGTCGGTCATGTTGAGGCCGGATTGCGTACCGGCGATCTCTCTTCTCCCTGGCCGGAAGAAGGCAACCGTCTGCTGACCGGGCATCTGGCTAAGTGGCATTTCGCACCGACGGAAAACGCCCGCGCAAATTTGCAGCAGGAAAATATTGCTCCGCAGGGCATTTTTGTCACCGGCAATACCGTGATTGATGCGCTGCTGTGGGTGCGTGATCGCTTTAGCAGTGATGCGTCGCTGGCTCAGCAACTGGCGGATAGCTACCCGTTCCTTGATGCCGCTAAAAAGCTGATTCTGGTCACCGGCCACCGTCGTGAAAGTTTCGGGGAAGGCTTTGAGCGCATCTGCTCGGCTTTAGCGGACATCGCCCGTCAGCATCCCGACGTACAAATCGTTTATCCGGTTCATCTCAATCCGAATGTCAGTGAACCGGTGAACCGCATTCTGCAAGGCATTGATAATATTGTTCTGATTGATCCGCAGGATTATCTGCCGTTTGTCTATCTGATGGATAAAGCGTATCTGATCCTCACCGATTCCGGTGGCGTGCAGGAAGAAGCGCCGTCGCTGGGCAAGCCCGTGCTGGTGATGCGTGAAACTACCGAACGCCCGGAAGCGGTTGATGCCGGAACGGTGCGGCTGGTAGGGACAGATCCCGCGAAAATAGTAGAGGAAGTGAATCGCCTGCTGAACGATGAAAACGAATACAACAGCATGAGCCGGGCGCACAATCCTTACGGGGACGGGCATGCCTGTCGCCACATTCTTGACGCTTTGAAAAATCATTGGGTATCACAATGAGTTTTGACACTATTTCTGTTATTGGCCTGGGTTACATCGGTTTACCTACCGCCGCCGCTTTCGCCTCCCGTCAGAAAAAAGTGGTGGGTGTGGATATCAATCAGCACGCCGTGGAAACCATTAACCGCGGCGCTATCCATATTGTTGAGCCAGACCTTGATGTGCTGGTAAAGCGTGCGGTTGAAGACGGTTTCCTGCGCGCAACGACGCAGCCTGAACCGGCTGATGCGTTCCTGATTGCCGTACCGACGCCATTTAAGGGCGATCATTTGCCGGATATGAAATTCGTCGAATCTGCCGCCCGCTCGCTGGCGCCGGTTCTGAAAAAAGGCGATCTGATTATTCTGGAATCCACTTCACCGGTCGGTGCGACAGAGCAAATGGCGCAGTGGCTGGCAGAAGCCCGCCCTGATCTGAGCTTCCCTCAGCAGGCCGGCGAGCAGTCTGATATCAACGTCGCCTACTGTCCTGAACGTGTTTTGCCTGGGCAGGTGATGGTTGAGCTGATTAAAAATGACCGCGTGATTGGCGGCATGACTTCGGTGTGTTCACAGCGAGCCAGTGACTTGTATAACATTTTCCTCGAAGGCGAATGTGTGATCACCCATTCCCGCACCGCTGAAATGTGCAAGCTGACCGAAAACAGTTTCCGTGACGTGAATATTGCCTTTGCGAACGAGCTGTCGCTGATTTGTGATGCGCAGGGGATTAACGTCTGGGAACTGATTAGTCTGGCGAACCGCCATCCGCGCGTGAATATTTTACAACCCGGTCCGGGTGTCGGCGGCCACTGTATCGCAGTTGATCCGTGGTTTATCGTGGCACAAAACCCTGAGCTGGCGCGCATGATCCGCACGGCGCGTGAAGTGAACGACAGCAAACCGCACTGGGTCGTTGACCGTGTGAAAGCGGCGCTGGCGGATTGCCTTACCGTGACCGGCAAGCGTGCTGCTGATATCAAAATCGCCTGCTTCGGGCTGGCTTTTAAACCGAATATTGACGATCTCCGCGAAAGTCCGGCAGTTGAAGTGACCCATCTGATTGCTGACTGGCATTCAGGTGAAACCTGGGCGGTTGAACCTAACGTGCATCAGCTTCCGGCGTCACTCGCGGACAAAGTCACGCTACAGCCTGTTGATCGTGCGCTGAAAGAAGCCGATCTGCTGGTGATGCTGGTCGATCATAAATCGTTTAAAGCGATCCCCGCCGATCAGATCCAGCAGTCCTGGATTGTGGATACCAAAGGCGTATGGCGATAAACCAGCCGTTGCGCGGCGTGCTTGAACCGCTGGTCTGGGAGAGTGAATTCTTCGGGCTGAAAAGCGCGCGACTGACACCGGACACCACAGCGACTGGCATCACGACACAGGCGCTGGATGACTATGCGCTGGTGCAGGCGAAAGTGGATGCGTCAGAAACGCACACGCTGGATGCGCTTTCGGCGCTGGGTTTCCGGCTGGCAGAAGGTGAAACGGACATTTGCGTGACGGTGACGCCGCAGGATAACGCGCTGGCGGCCGGGCGTCTGGCCATTCCGGAAGACATTGCCGGTGTGACCGCAATTGCCCGTCAGGCATTTCGCCTCAGTCGTTTTCGCGCACCCTGGTATCAGCCGGATGACAGCGCACGTTTTTACACGATGTGGGCAGAAAAAGCGGTTCTCGGCACCTTTGATCACCTTTGCCTGTGGGCAGACGATGAACAGGGCAACGAACTGGGTTTTGTCACGCTGCGACGTCTGTCCGAAGATGACGTAAGAATCGGCCTGCTGGCTGTCAGACCTGAGTGTCAGGGGCAGGGAGCGGGCAAAAAGTTAATGGTGGCTGCGAAAAAATGGTGTGCTGAACAGGGCGTGTCGCGATTGTATGTCGCCACCCAAACCGGCAATCTCGCGGCCTTGAATCTTTATCTCGCCAGCGGTGGCAAAGTCACCCGCACGGCGTACTGGTTGTACAGGTGAAACGATGATCCCTTTTAATGCGCCACCGATTGTGGGTACTGAAATTGATTTCATGCGCGAGGCAATGAGCAGCGGCAAACTGTGTGGCGATGGCGGATTTACCCTGCGCTGCCAGAAGTGGTTTGAACAACGTTTTAACTGCCCGAAAGTGTTGCTGACGCCATCCTGTACCGCTTCTCTGGAAATGGCGGCGTTATTGCTCGACATTCAGCCCGGCGACGAAGTGATCATGCCGAGCTTCACCTTTGTCTCGACCGCTAATGCGTTCGTACTGCGTGGAGCCAAAATCGTGTTTGTTGATGTCCGTCCGGACACCATGAATATCGATGAAACCCTGATTGAAGCGGCGATCACTGAGAAAACGAAAGTCATTGTTCCCGTGCATTACGCCGGTGTGGCTTGTGAAATGGACACCATTATGGCGCTGGCCGAAAAGCATCGTCTGTTTGTGGTGGAAGATGCGGCGCAGGGCGTGATGTCGACTTATAAAGGCAAAGCGCTGGGCACTATAGGTCATATCGGCTGTTTCAGTTTTCACGAAACCAAAAATTACACTGCGGGTGGCGAAGGCGGGGCAACGCTGATTAACGATCCGGCGCTGATTGACCGCGCTGAAATCATTCGCGAAAAAGGCACTAACCGCAGTCAGTTCTTCCGCGGGCAGGTGGATAAATACACCTGGCGTGATATCGGTTCCAGTTATCTGATGTCCGATTTACAGGCCGCGTATCTGTGGGGAAATCTCGATGCCGCTGAAAAGATTAACCAGCGCCGTCTGAGCATCTGGAATGAGTATTACGAAGCGTTGCAGGATCTGGCCGACGCTGGCCGCGTTCAGTTGCCTTCAGTTCCGCAAGATTGCGTGCAAAACGCCCACATGTTCTATGTCCGCCTGAACGATATCGAAGACCGCGACGCGTTTATTCGTCACATGAAAGCGGCGGATATCCTGACTGTATTCCATTACATCCCGCTGCACGCCTGTCCGGCGGGTGAAGATTTTGGTCGTTTCTCTGGTGTCGATCGTTTCACGACCAAAGAAAGTGAACGTCTGGTGCGACTGCCGTTGTTCTACAACATGACCGACGACACCCAGCGCACGGTGATTGCGGCCATGCTGCAATATTTCGCCTGATATGTCGCTGGCAAAAGCGTCCGTCTGGACCGCTGGTTCCACGCTGATAAAAATCGGTGCCGGGCTGCTGGTGGTGAAACTGCTGGCGGTGGCTTTCGGGCCTGATGGTGTGGGGCAGGCGGGGAATTTCCGCCAGCTGGTGACCGTGCTGGGCGTGCTTTCCGGTGCCGGCATTTTCAACGGCGTTACCAAATACGTCGCCGAACATCATGAAAACCCGGAGCGACTCAAAGCCGTTCTCGGCACGTCTTCTACCTTGATTTTAGGTTTCTCGACGGTGCTGGCGGCCGTGTTTCTGCTGGCCGCCGGACCGGTGAGTGTCGCGCTGTTCGGCCATGACCGCTATCAGGCAGTCGTCCGCTTTGTGGCTTTTATTCAGATGGGCATCGCCTACGCCAACTATTTTCAGGCCATCCTGAAAGGCTACCGTGATGCCATGGGCAACGCGCTGGCGGTGATCGGCGGCAGCCTGATCGGTCTTCTGGCCTATCTGCTGTGCTTTAAACTGGGTGGCTACGAAGGCGCTCTGGCCGGGCTGGCGCTGGTGCCGGCGCTGGTGATCCTGCCTGCGGGCGGTATGTTGTGGTGGCGAAAATCCTTCCCGCTGCATTATTTAAAGCCGGGCTGGGATCGCTTTATCGCCAGCCATCTGGGCAAATTTACGCTGATGGCGCTGATCACCTCCGTTACCTTACCGGTGGCGTATGTGATGATGCGAAATCTGCTGGCGGAGCATTACAGCTGGAAAGATGTGGGGATATGGCAGGGTGTCAGCAGCATTTCCGATGCCTATTTACAGTTCATTACCGCCTCTTTCAGCGTGTATCTGTTACCGACGTTATCGCGCCTGACCGATAAACGCGATGTCACTCGCGAGATTGTGAAATCGCTGAAATTCGTTTTGCCTGCGGTGGCGGCGGTCAGTTTTACCGTCTGGCTGCTGCGCGACTTCGCTATCTGGCTGCTGTTTTCAAAACAATTTATCGCAATGCGAGATTTGTTCGCGTGGCAGCTGGTCGGCGATGTGCTGAAAGTCGGCTCGTATGTTTTTGGGTATCTGGTGATCGCCAGAGCGTCATTGCGCTTTTACGTGCTGACTGAAATCAGCCAGTTCGCGTTACTGACGGGATTCTCTCACTGGCTGATCCCGATACACGGTTCTCTTGGCGCTGCACAGGCCTATATGGCGACCTACATCGTCTATTTCACCCTGTGTTGCACCGTATTTGTTATCTATCGTAGACGAGCATGACAACGCTGATTCACGTTCTGGGATCTGACATTCCCCACCATAATGTCACCGTACTGCGCTTTTTTAATGATGTACTGGCCGAATGCGTGCCGGAAAAGCTGATTTGTCATTTTATGGTCGCGGCGGCGGATGCATCAGCGTTTGCTGAGTTCACGCGTCTGGATATTCGCGTTTATCCGGATAAAAAGACGCTGGCGGCGGCGGTGATTTCCCGTGCGCAGGAGCGGACACATCACTTTTTCTTCCACGGCCAGTTTAATCCGACACTTTGGCTGGCATTGCTGACCGGCAAAATTAAGGCGCGACAGGTCAGCTGGCATATCTGGGGCGCAGACCTTTATGAATCGGCAGGCGGTCTGAAATTCCGCCTGTTCTATCTGATGCGTCGTCTGGCGCAGGGGCGTATCGGGCATGTTTTCGCCACCCGCGGTGACCTGATCCACTTCCATCAGCGCCATCCCCGCGTGCCTTCTTCGTTGCTGTATTTCCCGACGCGGATGGATCCGGCGCTCACGCAGCCTGCGGATTTGCCCGAACCAGAAGAGCCGATGACGGTTCTTGTCGGTAACTCCGGCGATCGCACTAACCGGCATATTGAAGCGCTGCGTTCTTTGCATCAGCAGTTCGGTGCCGATATCCGGGTGATTATCCCGATGGGTTATCCGGTCAATAACCAGACTTATATTGAGCAGGTTCGTGCTGAAGCACTGAAACTGTTTGCGCCTGAACACGTTGAACTGATGACCGGCGCGATGGCGTTTGACGACTATCTCAACGTGCTACGCCGCTGTTCGCTGGGGTATTTTATTTTCGACCGCCAGCAGGGCATTGGGACGCAATGTCTGCTTATCCAGTTCGGCGTGCCGTTCGTCGTCAGCCGTCAGAATCCGTTCTGGCAGGATCTGGCTGAGCAGCATTTGCCGGTGCTGTTTTATGGTGATGCGCTGGATGCCAGAACGGTAGCCGAAGCACGCCGCCAGTTGCTGAGCGCCGACCGCCAAAATATCGCCTTTTTTAATCCGAATTACATCGCGGGCTGGCAGCAGGCCTTGCAGCTGGCGGCGGGAGACGCATCATGACGCTGACACAGCTCGGTGGCTTGTCACTGGTGTATGCGTTCTCGCTGCTGTTCATTCTGACGCTGACGTATAAAGAGTTTCGCTGTGTGCGCTTTAACTTCAACGTCTTGTTTTCGCTGCTCTATCTGCTGACGTTCTATTTCGGTTTTCCTCTGACTTGTCTGCTGGTTTTCCAGTTTGATGTGAAAGTGGTGCCGGTCGAAAACCTGTTGCAGGCCATGCTGGCCGCCACCTGTTTCTACGGCATTTATTACGTCAGCTATAAAACACGGCTGAAGGCAAAACGTGACGGGACTTCACGCCCGCTGTTTACCATGAACCGGGTGGAAACCCATCTCACCTGGATGTTGCTGGCGCTGATTGCGGTGGTGACGGTTTCTATTTTCTTTGCGCATAACGGCTTTTTGCTGTTTAAGCTCAAGTCGTACAGCCAGATATTCTCCAGCGATGTGTCCGGCGTGGCGCTCAAGCGCTTCTTCTACTTCTTTATTCCGGCCATGCTGGTAGTCTTTTTCCTCAAACCTGACGTGCGCCGCTGGCTGTTTTTCCTTGCCAGTACGGTGGCGTTTGGCTTCCTGACGTATGTCATCGTCGGCGGAACCCGCGCCAATATCATTATCGCGTTCGCCCTGTTTCTGTTTATCGGCATTGTTCGTGGCTGGATCAGCTTATGGATGCTGGCGGCGGCGGGCGTGCTGGGTATCGTCGGGATGTTCTGGCTGGCGCTGAAACGCTACGGTCTGAACGTCAGCGGTCCGGAAGCCATTTATACCTTCCTTTATCTCACGCGCGATACCTTTTCGCCGTGGGAGAATCTGGGGCTGTTGCTGCAAAACTACGACAAAATCAGTTTCCAGGGACTGGCTCCTATTGTGCGTGATTTCTACGTCTTTATCCCCGGCTGGCTCTGGCACGATCGCCCGGGCGTGGTGCTCAACTCGGCCAACTATTTCACCTGGGAAGTGCTGGATAACCATTCCGGTCTGGCGATTTCACCAACGCTGATCGGTTCGCTGGTGGTAATGGGCGGCGTGTGGTTTATCCCGCTGGGCGCTGTCGCCGTCGGTATGATCATCAAATGGTTCGACTGGTTGTACGAAAAAGGCAAAGCAGACACCAACCGCTACAAAGCCGCCATCCTGCAAAGTTTTTGCTTCGGTGCGGTCTTTAATATGATTGTGCTGGCCCGTGAAGGCGTGGATTCCTTCTTTTCGCGGGTGGTCTTCTTCTGTGTCGTTTTCGGCGCATGTCTGGTGGTGGCCAAATTGTTGTACTGGATGTTTGACGCCGCCGGGCTGATACGTGCCAAAATACCCCGCAGAAAAAACCTCATGGAGCCGCTGGCAGTAAGGAAGAGTCATGAATCTGGAGAATAACGTTCCGCAATACGATATCCGCGGGATCCGCCTTTGGGGCTTTCGTGATATGGCGCATTTTCTCGATTACCTTTTTGCCGGTCAAAAGGTGAAAACCGGTGCGCTGGTGGCGATAAATGCCGAGAAAGTGCTGACCGTCGAAAGTAATCCGGAAATGAGTGAGCTGATTGGCCGCGCTGAATACAAATATCCCGACGGTATCAGCATTGTGCGGGCCATCCGCCGTAAATACCCGCAGGCGCAGGTTTCCCGTATCGCCGGTGCCGATCTCTGGGAAGGCCTGATGGAGCGCGCCGGTCGTGAAGGAACGCCGGTCTTTTTGATCGGCGGCAAACCTGACGTTCTGGAACAAACGGAAGAAAAGCTGCGCACGCAGTGGAACGTCAATATTGTCGGCAGCCAGAATGGCTACTTTACGCCGGAGCAGCGTGGCTCGTTATTCGAACGCGTCAGAGGCAGCGGGGCAGCGATTGTGACGGTGGCGATGGGCTCGCCGAAACAGGAAATCCTGATGCGTGATTGTCGTCTGGTTCATCCGGATGCGCTCTATATGGGCATCGGAGGCACCTACGACGTTTTCACCGGCCACGTGAAACGGGCGCCAAAAATCTGGCAAAACATGGGGCTGGAATGGCTCTATCGTCTTATTTTGCAGCCAAGCCGTTTGCGTCGTCAGCTCAAACTGCTCAAATTCGTACGTTATTACTACACCGGTCGTCTGTAATGAATCCGCCGTTCTGAATCTTCAGGAGGGCGCGTCACCTCTCATTTCTTCACTTCTCTTGCCTGTGTTTCCTGTCCGCTTTGCATATCAGTGCTTATCTTTCTCAATAGGCGTTTGCAACTCGTCGGAAAATACGGAACCATAACGCCGTTTTTCCGCCCTATACGGGCATCATCACAATAAAAATAACATTCCGCTCCTTCCGGAAGGCAAACACAACGAGAGAGAAATTGAGGATCTATGGAGAATAAAGAAGAAAAGGGTGGGCTACACCGGGGGCTGGAGGCGAGACATATTGAGCTGATCGCTCTGGGCGGTACCATCGGTGTCGGATTATTCATGGGCGCGGCGAGCACCCTGAAATGGGCCGGGCCGTCAGTGTTACTGGCGTACATTCTGGCCGGTGTGTTCGTCTTCTTTATCATGCGCTCGATGGGCGAAATGCTGCATCTGGAGCCGGTGGCCGGTTCGTTTGCGGTGTATGCGCATAAATATCTCGGGCCGTATTACGGTTATCTCACCGCGTGGAGTTACTGGTTCATGTGGATAGCGGTGGGGATTTCCGAAATCACCGCGATTGGCGTTTACGCGCAATACTGGTTCCCGGATTTACCGCAGTGGATCCCCGCGCTGGCGGCTGTGGCGATTGTTGCTGCGGCAAACCTCGCGGCTGTGAAACTCTATGGTGAAATGGAGTTCTGGTTTGCGCTGATCAAAATCACCACCATCATTGTGATGATCGTGGTCGGGCTGGCGGTGATTTTCTTCGGATTTGGTAATCACGGCGAACCGGTGGGGTTTGCGAACCTGACCGCGCACGGCGGCTTCTTTGCCGGCGGCTGGAAAGGCTTCCTGTTTGCGCTGTGTATTGTCGTGGCGTCCTATCAGGGCGTGGAACTGGTGGGTATCACCGCCGGTGAAGCCAAAAATCCGCAGGTTACCCTCAAACGCGCCATCAATAACATCCTGTGGCGTATCCTGATTTTCTACGTTGGTGCGATTTTCGTTATCATCACCATCTTTCCGTGGAACGAAATGGGCTCGCACGGCAGTCCGTTCGTACTGACCTTCGCGAAGATTGGTATCGCTTCAGCGGCGGGTATTATCAACTTTGTGGTGCTGACAGCGGCACTGTCGGGTTGTAACAGCGGCATGTATAGCTGCGGACGTATGCTGTATGCGTTGTCTCAGAATCGTCAGTTGCCTGCGTTCCTGAGCAATGTATCTAAAAGCGGTGTGCCGGTTTACGGCATTGCGATCACGATTTTGTGTCTGCTGGTCGGTTCGTGCCTGAACTATATCATTCCGAATCCTGAGAAAGTGTTTGTGTACGTTTACAGTGCCAGCGTATTGCCGGGCATGGTGCCGTGGTTTGTGGTGCTGATCAGCCAGCTGCGTTTTCGTGATGCGCATAAAGAGAAACTGAAAAACCATCCGTTTAAATCGATTCTTTTTCCTTATACCAACTATCTGACGCTGCTTTTCCTGGCGTGTGTGCTGGTCGGTATGGCGATTAATCCGGATACCCGCGTTTCATTGCTGGTAGGTGGGATTTTCATCGCGGCGGTGTCGCTGATATACTTCGGCCTCGGCATGCACAAACGTGCCGCGCTGACGTCGGAAAAACTAAAATAACGCCGTAAGTCATGGGTGGGGAAGGGAAGGCGCTTACTTTTAATGCGTATTGGATAAAGCGTAATCAAACGCAATATTTCTGAAAAAAAGCACTAGACAGCCAAGCGTTAAAACCGTAGTATCCCCACCCGCAACGGCGCTAAGCGCCCGTAGCTCAGCTGGATAGAGCGCTGCCCTCCGGAGGCAGAGGTCTCAGGTTCGAATCCTGTCGGGCGCACCATTTAGTATGCGCTAGAGTTGCGGTGAAAGGTTGAAGTCTGACAGTTCACGTTAGTAGTTAGAGATATGGTGGCTATAGCTCAGTTGGTAGAGCCCTGGATTGTGATTCCAGTTGTCGTGGGTTCGAGCCCCATTAGCCACCCCACTCTAAAAATGATTTTGTGATTGTGACATGCGATGGTGGCGGAATTGGTAGACGCGCTAGCTTCAGGTGTTAGTGTCCTTCGGATGTGAGGGTTCGAGTCCCTCCCTTCGCACCACACACAAATTTCATTTAAATGATGCAGTTAGCATCAGAAAGTAGTAAGATGCACGACATCGGCGAGTAGCGCAGCTTGGTAGCGCAACTGGTTTGGGACCAGTGGGTCGGAGGTTCGAATCCTCTCTCGCCGACCACATTCGAAGAAACCTGCTTTTTTAAAGCAGGTTTTTTTTCGTCTGGAGTTTATGAGGATGAGAACCTCCGAAGGAGGTTTGAGCCGAGCGAAGCGAGACAACGTTGCTTTAGCAACGACCCGCAGGGCAAGCATCGAAGATGCGCGTCATCCTCTCTCGCCGACCACATTCGAAGAAACCTGCTTTTTTAAAGCAGGTTTTTTTTCGTCTGGAGTTTCTCAACTCACCCTGTTGTTTATCCGCGACATTCCGCTGTATGCCTGTCTCTGTCAGGAGACACGTATCTTATTGATAAATAAAGCGTCACCTAAGCTGACATTCACATGTCGTTCACTGGCGACAGAATGACGGTTTGAAGGACAGTCTCCGGCTTTGCAGAAAACAACTGCCGAGCTACAGGTATAATAAAGTTGTTAATTATCAGTGTAATAAAAAATTATTAACAGACTCTTGCCATCCTGGCACGCGTCCTGCAATATTCCCGCCGTAGATGCTCATTCCACCTATTATGTTTGCTCCGGCTTCATAAACCTGGGAATGACGCAGAGCCAATTTACAGTGCCTATTGTCATCCTGACCGATAACGCGCAAGCGCTATCATCCAGAAGGCAAAACGTTGAGTGAGGCACTAAATCTGTTGTCCTGGACCTGATTGTTTTATACACCTGCCCATATGCAGGTGTTTTTTTTTGCCCATACCCCGGCATCCTTTGAGCTGCAGATGTGTTGGCTGCTCTTAGTCACCCGAATCACTGACTTCAGTCAGCTCATCGGGATTCCTGCGTTTGCCGCCTTTCTGCAACTCAAATGATTTGGGGTATTAGTATTGATGACGTAAAAAAGGCTCCGAAGGAGCCTTTTTGCTGACAGCAATTTTATTACGGTTGCTGTGAATTATTCAGTGTCAGCATCAATCCTTCACGGCGCATCTCAGCGGCTTCAGCCGGTTTGTGCAGCTTATCCAGCGCATCGGCCAGCCACGCATAATCATACGCGTCAGGGCGTTGTTTCAGCGCTTCACGGAACGCTTCGCTGGCCTGCTGCCATTCACCGTGTTTCATCAGCAACTGACCGAGCGTGCTGCTCAGCAGCGGCGTGGTGCCGTTTTGCTTAATGAGCTGACGCAAAGTCTTTTCAAGCTGCTCAGGATTACCTGAACGCAGTTTCGGCATCAGCGCAACCAGACGGTCGTCATACTGACGCTTCAGTCCGTCGAGGATCACTTCCTGCGCCAGATCCTGATCGTTGCATTCAATCAGATGCGTTGCCATCGCCACCTGCAATGCCACTTCATGGCGGGTTTTGCGGCTCTGATCTTTCCACCAGCGTTTCAGACCTTCGCTGCCTTCTTCTGCCATCAGCTGATTCATCATGCCGATATAAGCCTGTTCCTGAAGAATGCGGATTTCATCGTCATTACGGACGCCGGCTTTAGCCATCGACGGTAAAATTTCCAGCAGTGAACCATAGGCACCGGTACGCAGATAAGCCTGTTCCGCCAGACGTAACACTTCCGGATGACGTGGCGACTGGCCGAGCAAACGGTCAACGCCATGGCGTGCGGCATGGATTTCACCCTGCGCCAGCTGAATACGCACACGGGTAATATCCACCGGCATCTGGTCGGTGTCGGCAATTTCCGCCGCGCGTTCCAGATACTGATTAGTGCGGATGTCATCGCCACGCTGCTGCGCCGCTTCTGCTGCCAGTAAATAGTTCACCACAGGTTGTTCGGCATGATCAGCATTGCGTGCCAGCAGTTTCTCCATCTGGCGATGATCGCCTTCTGCCAGTTTGAGCATCGCAGCCTTAGTTTGCTTGCGCGCTTTAGAGCTTTTACGCCCGGCAAACCAGCCGCGGGTGCGCGCACCGGTCCGCAGAATGCGTCGCAGGATCCATTCAATAAAGAACAGCACCAGAATCAGCACGATCAGCATGATAACTAAACCGGTGACGCTGGTTTCAATGTTGTAGTTATCGGTCTGGATCAGCACATAACCCTGATGACCGGCCAGCATCGGGCCGACAATAATCCCGGCAAACACAATCAGGAATAACACGAAGACTCGTAACATGCGTTATTCCCCCTGCGCGGCGGCGGCGGGCTGCTGGAGCAGGTTACGCACGCGGGTCTGCATCAGTTTTTCCAGCATCGGCTGGCTTTTCAGCTCGTCCGGTACATCCATCGAAATGGATTGCTGACTGAGATTATCCAGTTCTTCCAGGAAAGCTTTGGTTGACGGGTCAGACGTATCAAAATAGGCGCGAACCCAGGTCGATACGCTTTCCAGTGACTGCTTGTAAACTTCATCCTGATGACGCGGAACGGCCTGTGCGGCAATCAGCAAACGCGAGCGGATATTTTCGCGCAGATACACATCCTGATTCGGCGCCAGCAGCGGTTCTGCGCTGGTATCACGACGGCGGATGGTAATGAAGTCATCCATAAAGTTGTGCCAGCTTTTGGTCAGGTTCTGACGCCATTCGGTCAGCGAACCGGAAAGGCTTGAGCTGTCGTTGTCCATCGGGGAATCATCGGTGTCATTGTCGGCCAGACGCAGGTTATCCACCTGATTTGACAGCTGATTCAGCTTGAGAATGATACCGTCGAAATCGACCTGTGCGACGGCAGAAAGGCTGCCTACGTCTTCGTTCAGCGCACGACGCACGTCAATCAGGCTCGGGTCATTCATGTCCGCGAGGCTGGCATCGGCACTTTTCAGCAAAGCGGCGGCGGTGGTGACATCCTGATCGCTCCACAGTTTGCGACCTGCCAGTTTCACCAGATAATCGGCCTGAGCCAGTAACCAGGTTTTGGCATCGCTGCCGGAAATGCTGGCGACTTTATCTTGTAATTCATTCAGCTGACGACCAAACGACGCCTGCTGGCGATCAGCGGCCTGCTGAGTCTTATCCTGCTGAGCGAGCAGGGAAGCGATTTGCTGCTTATCCTGTTGCTGGCTTTTTTGCAGGGCATCAAGCTGTTCGGAAAGCGCCGAATTGGCGGCGGCCTGCGCCAGCGATTGCTGGTGGCCGTGATAGTAAAGACCTGCACCAAGCGCGATCACTAATACAATCGCAATAGCGCCTAATACCGGCGCGGTACGTTGCTTTTTACGCAGCGTTTTCAGCTCCTGGTCACGTTCTGAAGCGTCTGGCTGGGGGCTCTCAACCGCTGGGGAGATCACAACGTTCTCATCCGGCGCGGAAGGATTTTTTTGTTCCGTCATTTTGGCACATCCCTTAGTCAGGTAGTTGTAATGCGCGGATCAGCGCATCATTGTCTGCATTTTCTGCAACCCTAATTGCGCTCCAGCCAAGCTGGCGGGCGAGGGTTGCCAAACGTTCACTGACCACCACCAGGTTACAGCGCAGTAACCATGAATTTCGGTAGTATTCAGGAACTAACTGGTACAACTGTTGCAGCATTTCTCCGCTGGTCACGACCAGCGTATCAATTCCGGCGCGTTGCCAGAGTGCGCTCTGTTCGCTGGCATCGTAGTAAACCGGGCTGCGCTGATAACATTCGCAGTAGGTCACTTCAACGCCGCGTTCCGTGAGCGTTTCGGCCAGCAATTCCCTTCCGCCATTGCCCCGCAATATCAGCGCTTTTTTGCCCTGAATGCGCTGCAACGCCGGGAGATTCAATAATGTCTCGCTGGTTTCACCCTCCTGCGGATAGATAACCGGGAGACTGCTGGCACGATGAAACAGCAGGCCTGTGGTGCGGCCAATCGCATAATAGCTGACGTTATCCGGCCAGCGGGTGGCAGACTGACGTAATGCGCGATCGGCGTAGTTCACGGCATGTTGAGAGAGTACAAACACCAGATCCTGCTGATTTAATGAGGATAGCAGGTTCGGCAGCATTGCGAGCTGGTTCCCCGGTGCAAATTCAATCAGCGGGGAATGAAAGGCTACCCGGCCCAGTGTACGCAGCCGGTTGACCAGCATTTCTCCTGCCGGAGAGGGGCGGGTAACCAGAATGGTCATCGTGGAGCGTTCCCCTGATAGACCTCTTGCAGAATTTCACGTGCGCCGTTGGCCAGCAGTTCTTCGGCCAGCTCCACGCCCATACTGTATGCATCTGCGGCCGGACCGCGACGTTCGCCGGAGACCATCTGGCTGCCATCGGGTGCGCCAACCAGTGCGCGGAGCCACAGGTCATCGCCATTGAGTTCCGCGTAGCTACCGATTGGCACCTGACAACCGCCTTCGAGGCGCATATTCATGGCGCGTTCAGCCTCAACGCGTACCGTAGTTTCGCGGTGAGCCAGTGGCGCGAGTAATTCGCGGGTGATGTGATCGTCAAGACGGCATTCGATACCGACGGCACCTTGTCCGACTGCGGGCAGGCACTCTTCCGGCGTCAGCGCCGTACGGATACGGTTCTCAAGACCCAGACGTTTCAGGCCTGCGACGGCCAGAATAATGGCATCGTATTCGCCATTATCGAGTTTGGATAAGCGCGTGCCTACGTTGCCGCGCAGATCGCGGATCATCAGATCCGGACGCTTCTGGCGCAACTGGCACTGACGGCGCAGGCTGGATGTCCCGACAATACTGCCGTGGGGCAGATCCGCCAGACTGGCGTATTGATTTGAGACGAAAGCGTCGCGCGGGTCTTCGCGCTCACAAATTGTGACCAGTCCCAGACCTTCCGGGAATTCAACCGGCACATCTTTCATGGAATGCACGGCAATATCCGCGCGGCCATCGAGCATTGCCAGTTCGAGTTCTTTGACGAACAAACCTTTGCCGCCCACTTTGGCCAGCGGGGTATCTAAAATGATATCGCCCTTGGTGACCATTGGGACCAGTTCCACCTGTAAACCGGGGTGACAGGCCATCAGCTGGCTTTGAACATATTGTGCCTGCCACAGAGCCAGCGGGCTCTGGCGGGTGGCAATTCGAATGATTTTGTCTAACATGTTTGTTACCGTTTAACTGTCTCTGCGACCATCCTACCACTGACAATAGAAAGCTGTCAGCGTAAGAAGCCATTCGTAAAAGAAGGTTAACGGTCACTGCGGGGAATTGTTCCTTTGCGGAACAGACGGTAAAATCCAGAGAAGCGGAAGAGTAATTGTGGTGCGTTACTTTCTTTACGGTCAATCAGCAAGGTGTTAAATTGATCACGTTTCCAGCAATTATTCGTCAACTATTTGCGCAATTCCGATTGTTCAAAGCATAAGCATCACGATAAATGACGGATTTGGAACGGGGTTATTTCCAGACACTGTATAATCAGGCGAAACGTCTTGTACCTCTACATCGAGACATTGAAGCAAAGATTGGATGCGATCAACCAGTTACGAGTCGATCGTGCACTGGCAGCCATGGGTCCTGCGTTTCAACAGGTCTACACGCTGCTTCCTGTCTTTTTACATCAACATCACCCTCTGATGCCGGGATATCTTGAAGGTAAGGTTCCGCATGGTATCTGTATTTTCACGCCTGATGAATCCCAGCAAACCTATCTGAATGACCTCGAAGAGAAATGGGGCAGCCCGCTTGAGCCCATGGTGAAAGGCGAATTGCCTGTCACCGGCATCTATTCCATGGGCAGTACCTCCTCAATCGGTCAAAGCCAAAGTTCTGATCTGGATATCTGGGTCTGCCATCAGTCCTGGCTCGATAACGAAGAACGCAACCGCTTACAGCAAAAATGCAGCCTGTTAGAAAAATGGGCGGCCTCGCTGGGCGTGGAAGTCAGCTTCTTCCTGATCGACGAAAACCGTTTCCGCCATAACGAAAGTGGCAGCCTGGGCGGCGAAGACTGCGGTTCAACGCAGCACATCTTATTGCTCGACGAGTTCTATCGCACCGCGGTGCGCATGGCCGGTAAGCGTATTCTGTGGAATATGGTGCCGGGCGAAGAAGAAGCGCATTACGACGAATACGTCCTTTCTCTTTACTCGCAGGGCGCCCTGACGCCAAATGAATGGCTGGATCTGGGCGGCCTGAGTACGCTTTCGGCGGAAGAGTATTTCGGCGCGAGCCTGTGGCAGCTGTATAAAAGTATCGATTCGCCTTATAAAGCGGTGCTCAAAACGCTGTTGCTGGAAGCCTATTCGTGGGAATACCCGCAAACCCAGTTGCTGGCGATGGACATTAAACAGCGTCTGCATCAGGGCGAAATCGTCTGCTTCGGGCTTGATTCCTATTGTATGATGCTCGACCGCGTGACCCGCTATCTCACCCAGATTGAAGACACCACCCGCCTTGATTTAGTCCGCCGCTGTTTCTATTTAAAAGTCTGCGAAAAATTATCCCGCGCACGGGCATCGGTCGGCTGGCGTCGTGAAATTCTCAGTCAGCTGGTGGCGGAATGGGGCTGGGACGAAGAACGGCTGGCTATTCTGGATAACCGGGCGAACTGGAAAATCGAACGTGTGCGCGAAGCGCATAACGAACTGCTTGATGCCATGATGCAAAGCTATCGCAACCTGATCCGCTTTGCCCGTCGCAACAATTTAAGCGTCAGCGCCAGCCCGCAGGATATCGGCGTGCTGACCCGTAAGTTGTACGCCGCTTTCGAAGCGCTGCCGGGCAAAGTCACGCTGGTGAACCCGCAGATTTCACCTGATCTGTCTGAGAACGATTTAACCTTTATTCATGTGCCAATTGGCCGTGCGAACCGCACCGGCTGGTATCTGTATAACCAGTCGCCGTCGATGGAATCTATCGTCAGCCATCAGCCGCTGGAATATAACCGTTATCTGAACAAACTGGTGGCGTGGGCCTATTTCAACGGCCTGCTGACGTCGACTACGCGTCTGCACATCAAAAGCGGCGGTCTGTGTGATATCGCTAAACTGCGCGAACTGGTGGCGGATGTGTCACATCACTTCCCGCTGCGACTGGCCGCACCGACGCCGAAAGCGTTGTACAGCCCGTGTGAGATCCGCCACTTAGCGATTATCGTCAATCTGGAACACGATCCTACCGCGGCCTTCCGTAATCAGGTCGTGCATTTTGATTTCCGTAAACTGGATGTTTTCAGTTTCGGGCAGAATCAGGAATGTATGGTCGGCAGTATTGACCTGCTTTACCGCAACTCGTGGAACGAAGTGCGTACGCTGCATTTCAGCGGTGAACAGGCGGTGCTGGAAGCGCTGAAAACTATTCTGGGCAAAATGCATCAGGACGCCGCACCGCCGGAGTCGGTGGAAGTGTTCTGCTACAGCCAGCATTTGCGCGGCCTTATCCGCACGCGCGTTCAGCAACTGGTGTCGGAGTGCATAGAACTTCGCCTTTCCAGCAAACGTCTCGAACCTGGCCGTTTTAAAGCCGTGCGCGTTGCCGGACAAACCTGGGGTCTGTTCTTCGAACGCCTGAGTGTTTCCGTACAGAAGCTGGAAAATGCCATTGAGTTCTACGGTGCGATTTCCAACAACAAACTTCACGGATTGTCGGTGAAATTGCAGACTGACCAGGCACATCTTCCGGCGGTCATTGACGGCTACGCCAGCGAAGGGATCATTCAGTTCTTCTTCGAAGACAGTTCCGACGACATCGGTTTCAACATTTACATTCTGGATGAGTCGAACCGCGTCGAGGTTTATCACCATTGTGAAGGCAGTAAAGAAGATCTGGTGCGTGACGTCAGCCGTTTCTACTCCTCCTCGCATGACCGGTTTACCTACGGCTCAAGCTTCATCAACTTTAACCTGCCGCAGTTCTACCAGATTGTGTCCCTTGATGAGCGCATTCAGGTGATCCCGTTTCGCAGCAATGCGTTATCTGTGGCCTGCGCGCCTTTGCCTGAAACTGAAGTCGAACCTTCCCGGTTGAAACAGCAATTTCAGTTGCATTAGAAAAGTTGTCCCAATCCCGGACACGCGGCAGAATATCTGGCTTTCCTTCTCTTTAAACCCTGAAAATGTGCCCGTGTGTTTTATCGATTCCTGTTGCTTTTCATGATCCACCTGCGATTATAGAGAGCTTGGTCGCATGAATTACGGGCATTCATAAAATGAAAAACGCTTTACGCTGGTCTCTGGCCGCGACGATATTATTTTCTCTCTCCGGTTGCGGACTGAAAGGGCCGTTGTATTTCCCACCACCGGAAAAATCAACCACTCAGAAAACCAGTAATGTTCCAGGTACTGCTAACGACGGTTCATCGCAGCAGAAAGGTGTATCACCAGAAGATCTCACGACTAATTCCAGAGATTAACCGGCCTGTGCCGGGGGTTTCGTGCAACGCTGCCGGAGCCCTTTCCTTCAGGGATCATCGCGACTGGATTTGACCAGCGGTAAACGGAGTCAGTTATGCAGTTCTCCAAAATGCACGGCCTGGGTAACGATTTTATGGTCGTTGATGCCGTCACTCAAAATGTCTACTTCTCGCCTGAGTTGATCCGCCGTTTGTCCGACCGTCACCGTGGCGTGGGTTTTGACCAGCTGCTGGTGGTAGAGCCACCTTATGACCCCGAATTAGATTTCCACTACCGCATTTTCAATGCCGACGGCAGCGAAGTGGCGCAGTGTGGCAACGGCGCGCGTTGCTTTGCCCGCTTTGTCCGCATTAAAGGTCTGACCAACAAACGCGACATTCGCGTCAGTACGCAGACTGGTCGTATGGTGCTGACGGTAACGGAAGATGAAGAAGTTCAGGTCAACATGGGCGAGCCGGTGTTCGAGCCGCAACAGGTTCCTTTCCGTGCAGTGAAACCGGAAAAGACCTATATTCTGCGTGCAGAAGAGCGCACAGTATTTTGCGGCGTCGTGTCGATGGGAAACCCGCACTGCGTATTGCAGGTCGAGGATGTATTAACGGCTGAAGTCGACATTCTCGGGCCGATGCTGGAAAGCCATGAACGTTTCCCCGAGCGTGTGAACGTCGGGTTTATGCAGATCCTCAGTCCGGAAAGCGTGAAATTACGCGTGTACGAACGGGGCGCCGGTGAAACACAGGCGTGCGGAAGTGGTGCCTGTGCCGCTGTTGCGGTAGGTATCCAGCAAGGGTTACTTGCTGAAGAAGTTCAGGTGGAACTGCCGGGAGGCAGCCTCGAAATTCGCTGGAAAGGGCCGGGTCATCCGCTGTATATGACCGGACCTGCCACTCATGTTTACGACGGATTTATTCATCTATGAACAATCTTGATGACCAGATTGAACCGGTGATAGCACTCGACGACGACAGCGTGATGCAATATCTGCTGCAAAACCCGGATTTCTTTATTCGCAATGCCCGAAGTGTCGAGCAGATGCACGTACCGCATCCGGTGAAAGGCAGTATTTCGCTGGTTGAATGGCAGCTCGGACGTCAGCGTCATCAGATTGCGCAGCTTGAAGAAGAAATTACTTTGCTGATGGAGCAGGCCTCGATCAACGAGTCGCTGTTCGGACGGATGATCGAACTGCAGGCCACGCTTGCGGCGGCCAGTAGCTTGCAGGATATGCTTAACCGCCTGCAACGCTGGGCGCGCAGTCTCGGACTGGCGGGCGCCAACGTGCGTCTGTTCAGTGAGGGCTGGCGGATCGGCGCGCCTTCCGATTTCACCCATCTGGCAGTAAGTCGCAGCGCATTTGAATCGATGCGTATTCAGCGTCTGGGCGAAACTCCGCATTACTTAGGTGGTCTGAACGGCCCGGAACTGTTGCTGTTATTACCTCAGGCCAAAGCCGTTGGTTCTGTCGCGCTTTCCCTGATGGGCGAGCAGGGGGAACTGGGCGTACTGATTTTCAGCAGCCGTGACCCGCAACACTATCAGCCGGGAATGGGCACCGTCTTACTCGATCAGCTGGCTAAAATGTTACCCGGCCTGCTGGAACGTTGGATCGAGCGGGTATGAGCCACACCGAATCGCCTCTGTATCCCGCGGTCGAGGCGTTTCTGCGTTATCTGCACGTCGAACGTCAACTCAGCCCGCTCACCACGACTAATTACAGCCGCCAGTTAGAAGCCCTGATCGCCATCTCCGGCGAGATCGGTATTTCCAACTGGCAGCAACTCGATGCACCAAAAGTCCGTATGTTACTGGCGCGCAGTAAACGCGCCGGTTTAGGGCCTTCCAGTCTGGCGCTGCGCATGTCTTCACTGCGCAGTTTTCTCGACTGGCTGGTGCGTCAGGGCGTATTGAGCGCCAATCCTGCCAAAGGGATTTCTACCCCGCGTTCTCCAAAGCATCTGCCAAAAAATCTTGATGTTGATGAAGTGAATAAACTTCTTGAAATCGACCTCAACGATCCGCTTTCCGTTCGCGACCGCGCGATGCTGGAAGTGATGTACGGCGGCGGACTGCGTCTTTCTGAACTGGTGGGTATCGACTGCAAGCATATCGATATGGCTTCCGGCGAAGTGCGCGTGTTGGGTAAAGGCAGCAAAGAACGCAAAGTGCCGATCGGGCGCACAGCCGTCACCTGGCTGGAACACTGGCTGGAACGTCGTGGTCTGTTTAATCCGCAGGATGACGCGATGTTTTTGTCGAGCAAAGGCAGCCGTATTTCTGCGCGTAATGTTCAGAAGCGTTTTGCCGAATGGGGCGTGAAACAGGGTGTGAACAGCCATATTCATCCGCATAAACTGCGCCACTCGTTCGCCACGCACGTGCTGGAATCCAGCGGCGATTTACGCGCGGTACAGGAATTGCTGGGTCACGCGAACTTGTCCACCACGCAAATCTATACCCATCTGGACTTTCAACATCTGGCGACGGTTTACGACGCCGCGCATCCCCGCGCAAAACGAGGAAAATCATGATGAAGTTCTATCGTCCGCTGAAACGCATTGAAGCGATCACCTTCGATTTAGACGACACGCTGTATGACAATTACGATGTTATCCGTCGTACCGATTCTGAAACGCTGAAATCGATTCAGGGTTTCCATCCGGCGCTGGCCGATATGGCACCGGACACCATCCGCCTGATGCGCGCAGAATTGCTGGCAGACGACGCGGAAATTTATCACGACGTCACCGAATGGCGTCGTCAGGCGGTATTGCTGGCGATGAAACGCGCAGGTCTGAGCGAAAGTGATGCCACGCTGGGCACGAAAGCTGCGATGGAAACCTTCGCCCTTTGGCGCAGCCGGATTTATGTTCCGGGTGAAAATCACGACGCGCTGGCCGCTCTGGCGGAACGCTGGCCTTTAGTGGCGATCACCAACGGCAATGCCGATCCGCACGCCTGTGGTCTGGCGCAATATTTCCAGTTCACCTTGCGCGCTGGCGATCACGGCCGTGCAAAACCTTACGCTGACATGTATAAAAAGGCGTCAATGAAGCTGGATATCCCGCTGGAAAACATCCTCCATGTGGGTGATGACCTGACGACGGACGTCGCGGGTTCCGTGCGTTGCGGGATGCAATCGTGCTGGATTAATTTGCGCGAAGGCGACCTGATGCACATTAAGGATGCCCGTCTGTTACCGCATATTGAGATTTCGCAGTTGGCATCGCTGACAGCATTGCTATAATCCCTTCTTAAATTACTCTGTATAAATTCACAGTAGAAAAGCATTCACCGGGTGAGTGCTTTTCTCATCCTGACAAACGGTGCCTATGGACGTTTCTGACCTGCTCGACAGCCTGAATGAAAAACAACGTGAAGCCGTGGCCGCGCCGCGCAGCAATCTGTTGGTACTGGCCGGGGCAGGCAGTGGCAAAACCCGCGTGCTGGTTCACCGCATTGCGTGGCTGCTGGCCGTCGAAAAGTGTTCGCCGTATTCCATTATGGCGGTCACCTTCACCAACAAAGCGGCGGCAGAAATGCGCCACCGTATCGACCAGCTGATCGGCACCAGTCAGGGCGGTATGTGGATTGGTACCTTCCACGGCCTCGCGCACCGTTTGCTGCGTGCGCACCATTTAGACGCGAATCTGCCGCAGGATTTCCAAATCCTCGACAGCGACGACCAGATGCGTCTGATCAAGCGTCTGATCAAAGCGTTGAACATCGACGAGAAACAGTGGCCGCCGCGTCAGGCGATGTGGTACATCAACGGCAAAAAAGATGAAGGTCTGCGCCCGCAGCACGTTGAAACTTATAACAATCCTGTCGAAGCGACCTGGTTACGCATTTATCAGGCCTATCAGGAAGCCTGCGACCGTGCCGGTCTGGTGGATTTTGCCGAGTTATTGCTGCGCGCCCACGAACTCTGGCTGAACAAGCCGCATATTTTGCAGCATTACCGAGAACGCTTTACCAACCTGATGGTGGACGAATTTCAGGACACCAACAGCATTCAGTACGCGTGGATCCGTCTGCTGGCGGGCGACAACAATAACGTGATGATCGTCGGCGACGATGACCAGTCGATTTACGGCTGGCGCGGTGCGCAGGTCGAAAACATCCAGCGTTTCCTGAAAGATTTCCCGAATGCGGAAACTATCCGTCTGGAGCAGAACTACCGTTCGACCAGCACCATTCTGAAGGCTGCTAACTCGCTGATAGAAAACAACAACGGCCGTATGGGTAAAAACCTGTGGACCGAAGACGGCGAGGGCGAACCGATTTCACTGTATTGCGCATTCAACGAGCTGGATGAATCGCGCTTTGTGGTTAACCGCATCAAAACCTGGCAGGACAACGGCGGTGCGCTGAAAGATTGCGCCATTCTTTACCGCAGCAACGCCCAGTCGCGTGTGCTGGAAGAAGCTTTGTTGCAGATGGCGATGCCGTACCGTATTTACGGCGGCCAGCGGTTCTTTGACCGTCAGGAAATCAAAGATGCGCTGGCGTATCTGCGTCTGATGGCTAACCGTAATGACGATGCAGCGTTCGAGCGCGTGGTGAACACCCCAACGCGCGGCATCGGCGACCGTACGCTGGATGTGGTGCGTCAGACAGCCCGTGACCGTCAGCTGACCATGTGGCAGGCCACGCGTGCTTTGTTACAGGAAAAGGTCCTGGCAGGCCGTGCCGCGTCTGCTCTGCAACGCTTCACCGAACTGGTTGACGCACTGGCGCATGAAACCTCAGACATGCCGCTGCACGTGCAGACTGACCGCGTAATCAAAGACTCCGGCCTGTTCATCATGTATGAGCAGGAGAAGGGCGAAAAAGGCCAGGCGCGCATCGAAAACTTAGAAGAACTGGTGACGGCAACGCGTCAGTTCAGCTATCAGGACGAAGACGAAGACCTGATGCCGTTGCAGGCATTCCTGTCCCATGCCGCGCTCGAAGCAGGCGAAGGGCAGGCGGATGCCAATCAGGACGCTACGCAGCTGATGACACTGCACTCGGCCAAAGGGCTGGAGTTCCCGCAGGTGTTTATCGTCGGCATGGAAGAAGGTATGTTCCCGAGTCAGATGTCACTGGAAGAAGGCGGGCGTCTGGAAGAAGAACGCCGTCTGGCGTACGTCGGCGTTACGCGCGCCATGCAAAAACTCACCCTCACTTACGCTGAAACCCGCCGCTTATACGGCAAAGAAGTGTCGCATCGTCCGTCACGTTTCGTCGGTGAATTGCCGGAGGACTGTGTCGAAGAAGTCAGGATGCGCGCCAATGTTTCGCGTCCGATGAGCAACCGCAGCGTCGGCACGCCAACCAGCGTCAGCGATACCGGCTTCAAACTCGGCCAGCGCGTCATGCATCCAAAATTCGGTGAAGGCACCATCGTTAACATGGAAGGCAGCGGCGAACACAGCCGTCTGCAGGTGGCGTTCCCGGGGGAAGGGATTAAGTGGCTGGTCGCCGCCTACGCCCGCCTCGAAGCCGCAAGCTAGCTTACTTGCGATCTTGAGCCCGGGCAGTGCTCGACATCCTCATGGACTATGTGTCCATTCCGGTGTCTCCGCGCTGGCCGGACTCAACCTCGCTGCACCGCTGACGCTTGCCCGACAGAGTATCAGAGGCTAAAAATTTCACCCACTTCGGCTTTCGCATACCATTCCAGCGTTTCTTTCACGCCTTCTTCGCCTTCCGGCGGGGTGCCTGGCAGATAATCTTGTTCCTGCACTGGCTGATACGCGCCGTGTTTCACTTCAAAAATCACGCCACCTTCGTCGAGGGATAACACGCTGTGCCAGGTGTTGGCCGGGATTTCAAGCAGGCGGGTTTCTGCGCCGAGCCACAGACGGTCGGTGACTTTGCCGCTGTTATCGTAAATCAGCACCAGAAAACGTCCGCGCAGGGCGGTCAGCATTTCCCAGGTATGCGGATGGCGATGGATGCGCACGTAAGTGCCCGGTTCCATCGCAATGGCCAGACGTTGCACGTCATCTTCCGGTGCCGGATGGATATTCAGATTCTGGCGCAGTCGCGGGGAGTGAGCGGCTTTGGTGATCAGATCACACAGCGTGTCCTGGTTTATTTGTTTAATCATTTCAGTCTCTGCCTGAGAAGTCTGGTAACGGAGAAATTCGGTGCCTGAGTGTAGCCAAAAAAACGATGAGACATAAGCCGCTAAAGGTTATCAACACCGCCTGAAATTTATGCATAAATGTTGCCAGAATAGATTTGTTCGCGGTTGACAGTCTTTTTATTACCGGCGTAACATGCGCGCACTATTATCAATGAGGAACTGCGCCTTGGACACACCCAGTAGATACTGGCTCAACAACCTGTTTTCCAGGTACCACTTCTAAGGCCCTCCTCATTGCTGATGGCCTTAGTGGTTGTCAGCGACCCCCGTTCTGTCGCTGTGAGTCAGATCTGAAGTTGGTCTGAATTACGCCGGTGACATTTTTCACTCCGTGATTTTCTGTGCTTCAACGCGTTGTCCACTTTCCGTAATTTTTGGGAGAACGGGCACATGCTGAGTGCTTTTAAATTAGAAAACAGCCGCTTATCCCGTTTAGAGCTGGACGAGTCAGACGATCTCAAAACTTCACTGTGGGTCGATCTGGTTGAGCCTGACGATCAGGAACGTGAGCGCGTTCAATGCGAATTAGGGCAAAGCCTGGCGACGCGTCCGGAACTGGACGACATCGAAGCCTCTGCGCGTTTCTTTGAAGACGAAGACGGTCTGCACATTCACTCCTTCTTTTATTACGAAGATGCCGACGATCATGCCGGTAACAGCACCGTCGCTTTTACCGTGCGCGAAGGCCGTTTGTACACCCTGCGTGAACGCGAGTTACCGGCGTTTCGTCTCTACCGTATGCGTGCCCGCAACCAGAAACTGGTCGATGGTAATGCATATGAACTGCTGCTGGATTTGTTCGAAACCAAAATCGAACAGCTGGCGGACGAAATCGAAAACATCTACAGCGATCTGGAAAAACTCAGTCGTGTGATCATGGAAGGGCATCAGGGCGACGAATATGACGCGGCGCTTTCCACGCTGGCAGAACTGGAAGATATCGGATGGAAAGTCCGTTTATGTCTGATGGATACCCAGCGTGCGCTGAATTTCCTGGTGCGCAAAGCCCGTTTACCGGCAGGTCAGCTGGAGCAGGCGCGTGAGGTGTTACGCGATATCGAATCCCTGCTGCCGCACAACGAATCCCTGTTCCAGAAAGTGAACTTCCTGATGCAGGCGGCGATGGGCTTTATCAACATCGAACAGAACCGCATCATCAAGATTTTCTCGGTGGTTTCCGTGGTGTTCCTGCCGCCAACGCTGGTGGCCTCCAGCTACGGGATGAACTTCGAATTCATGCCTGAGCTGAAATGGTCATTCGGTTATCCGGGCGCGATTGCGCTGATGATCCTCGCCGGTCTGGCACCTTATTTGTACTTCAAACGTAAAAACTGGTTATAACCTGCGATGCTGATGGAAAGGATGGTTCCGGCGGGGCAGTGGTTTATCCTCGTCGTTTCCTCGCTGATTCTGGGCATTATTTTTCAAACCTTCCATGTGCCAGCCGCACTGTTACTGGGGCCGATGATTGTCGGCGTCATCATGGGGCTGCTGGGCGCCAGCGTGCGTATTCACCCGCTGTTTTTTAAACTCTCTCAGGGCGTTTTGGGCTGCATGATTGCCCAAAGCCTGTCGCCGTCGATATTACCCCCGTTACTCAATGACTGGCCGCTGGTGCTGATGGTGCTGGTGGCGACGCTGCTGGCCAGCGGGCTTTCCGGCTGGCTGCTGGTGCGTTTTAGCCAGTTACCCGGCCCGACCGGTGCGTGGGGCTCATCGCCGGGCGGTGCCAGTGCGATGGTGGCTATGGCCGGTGATTTCGGTGCTGATGTGCGTCTGGTGGCGTTTATGCAGTATCTGCGCGTGCTGTTTGTGGCCACAGCGGCCGCATTTGTGGCCCGTATGGCGATGGGCGACAGCGCGTCACTGGCGGCGGCGGTGGTGTGGTTTCCGCCGCTGACGTGGCGTTTCTTTGCGACGCTATTTCTGGCGGTGGCCGGTGTCTGGCTGGGGCCGCGTCTGCGAATTCCTTCCGGCGCATTGCTGCTCCCGGCCATCGCCGGCGCGGTTTTGCATTCCACCGGTACCGTGGCCTTAGAAGTGCCGGAATGGCTGCTGGCGATGGCCTATACGCTGATTGGCTGGAGTGTCGGATTGCGCTTCACGCGACCGATTTTCAAACTGGCTTTGCGCACGCTGCCGCAGATGATTGCATCGATTATCGGGCTGATGCTGATTTGCGGCGGTATGGCGTGGGTGCTGACCAAACTGCTGGGCGTAGATATGCTGACGGCGTATCTGGCGACCAGCCCGGGCGGACTGGACACCGTGGCGATTATTGCGGCGGGCAGCCATGCGGATTTAGGATTTGTGATGGCGATGCAGACGTTGCGTCTGATCACCATCCTGGCAACCGGTCCGGCGATGGCGCGCTTTATATCACGCAGCGCTGTGCCCGCTTCTTCCTCGTCGTAAACGGCCCTGCGTATACAGCGCATCCGTTATAAAGCACAGCAGACCGACCCAGATAAAGCCGAAGGTGATGAGCTGTGATGTATTAACAGTTTCACCGTAGAACACCACTGCCAGCAGGAACATCAGCGTCGGCCCCAGATACTGGAAAAAGCCCAGCGTAGAAAGCTTCAGGCGGGCGGCGGCGGCAGTGAAGAACAGCAACGGGATGGTGGTAATAATCCCGGCAGCCATCAGCAGCAAATCAAGCGACCACGGATTTGCGGCGAGATTACTGGTCGGGCTGCTGGCGATAAAGAACAGGTAAATCCCGGCGACCGGCAGCAGCCATAGCGTTTCAATCAACATGCCGGTTTGCGAATCCACACCGATTTTTTTACGCAGCAGGCCGTAAAAGGCAAACGTCAGTGACAGGCCGATGGCGATGACCGGCACCGAACCAAAAATCCACACCTGAATCAGTACTCCGGCGAAAGCCAGCGCGACGGCAAACCACTGCAAACTTCGGAATCTTTCCCGCAAAAACAGCATGCCGAGCACCACATTCACCAGCGGATTGATAAAGTAACCGAGGCTGGCTTCCAGAATGTGATCATGATTTATCGCCCAGATAAAAATCAGCCAGTTCCCACCGACAAGCAGGGCAGTAATCAGTAACATGCCGACTTTCTTCGGCTGTGCCAGTATCCGCCGGACATCGCCCCAGCTGCGGCTGACGGAGAGCAGCACTAACATAAAGAAGAATGACCAGATCACCCGGTGAGTCAGAATTTCGTCAGCAGGCACCTGTTTGATCAGCTTGAAGTACGCGGGCGCGACTCCCCAGATCAGATAGGCAATAAAGGCAAAAATAACACCTTGCCGGGTACGATGTGCGTCCATGTGGTACCTGAAAAAGAGTAAGGAAAGAAGCGGAGTTTACCTGATTTCAGCCGACCATATAGGTCGCCGTGGTCGTGGCGATGTGAACGCCGGTATCGCTGTGCAAATCCACGCGCGCAACGGACACTTTATTGCCGGCGCGGACCAGGCTTGCCGAGGCAATAAAGTAGTCGCCACGGCCCGGACGCAGATAATCAACGCGCAAATCAATGGTGCCCATTTTGGATAACCGCTGGCGCATTTCTGCTTCCAGCAACGGATGATCCGGCTTGTCACGGCGGATCAGTGAACTGGTCACACAAACCAGACCGGCGGCGACATCCAGCACCGCCGCAATCACACCGCCGTGCAGGATTTTTTGTGCGGCATTGCCCACCAGTTTGGTCTGGTTGGTAAATTTTAACTCTGCGTAGTCGCAGTCGAGACGTTTCAGCTCGAGGCCCAGTTCGCGGTTAAACGGCATATCGTAAACGAAAATATTGCCGATCAGTTGCAGGGCGGCCTCGTGGCTGAGAGATGAAGCAGACATGAATAGATTCCTGACGAAAACGAGTGGATCGTATGTTCGCCGAAAAAGTTAACGAAGTGTTGATTTTAGGTGCGGGCAGGATGGATTTCTACCGGGCGAAGGATAAATGTATTCAGTACTCATGTAGAAATGTATTTGTGTGTAAAATGCCCTGCTTTGAGATTTCCGGATTGTAGTCTGCGCATTGCCGGCCGGGCGGAAGGCTGATTATCAAAAAATAATGAATCAATAACTTTAGGGTGAGGGTAAGGAATAATGCGTAAAAATTGGGCTGTCGGTGCCACGCTGTTGGCGTTGCCATTGTTGGGCTATGCAGAGGAAGCCACGGTACAGGAAGTACATGATAAACCTGCTGTGCGCGGAAGCATTATTGCAAATATGCTGCAAGAGCATGACAACCCGTTCACGTTATATCCTTATGAACCCAACTTTCTGATTTACACCGATACCAGCAATATCAACAAGAAAGCGATTGAGTCTTACGACTGGGCAGATAAAGCACGTCACGATGAAGTCGAGTTCCAGCTCAGCCTGGCATTCCCTCTGTGGCGCGGTATTGCGGGTGATAACTCGGTTCTCGGCGCATCCTACACGCAAAAATCATTCTGGCAGCTTTCTAACAGCGGGCAGTCTTCACCTTTCCGTGAGACCAACTACGAGCCACAGCTTTTCCTGGCCTGGGCAACGGATTACGATTTCCTCGGCTGGACATTGCGTGAAGCAGAATATGGTGTCAGTCACCAGTCTAACGGTCGCTCCGACCCGACGTCCCGCAGCTGGAACCGTGTGTATGCGCGTTTCATGGCGCAGCACGGCAACTGGCAGGTTGATCTGAAACCCTGGTATCGCATCCCTGAAAGCGATGAAAACGACGACAACCCGGACATCGCCAAGTACATGGGCTATTACCGCCTGAAAGTTGGCTATGCGTGGGGCGACAGCGTGTTCAGCGTCGAAAGCCGTTACAACTGGAATACCGGTTACGGCGGCGCGACGACCGGCTGGAGCTACCCGATTTCCAAACAAGTTCGCTTCTATACTCAGGTATTCAGTGGTTACGGCGAGTCATTGATCGACTATAACCATAAGCAGACCCGTATCGGCGTCGGTATTATGCTTAACGACATTATGTAATCCCCGCCATACTTCTGGTTGCAGTTGCGTTGGCTGCATCGCGGATTATTTAGGGTATATTATGTCGGTGCAGTACAGCCCCGGCGGCTTTAGGGCTTAGCCGGGTGGTTTGAACAGTTGGGGAATTGAGTGTCTACGGCGGCAGTGATAAACAAAGAAGAGCTGGCTCATCAGGTATTACGCGATACCTTCGGTTATCAGCAATTCAGACCAGGCCAGCAAACTATCATCAACACCGCCATTTCTGGCCGGGATTGTCTGGTAGTGATGCCAACAGGCGGCGGTAAATCGCTGTGCTATCAAATCCCCGCACTGGTGATGGACGGCCTGACGCTGGTCGTTTCGCCGCTCATTTCCCTGATGAAAGATCAGGTTGATCAGCTGATGGCCGCAGGCGTTGAAGCCGGTTGCCTGAACTCGACGCAAACCCGTGAGCAACAGCTGGAAGTCATGGCTGGTTGCCGCGCGGGACGTATCAAAATGCTGTATATCGCGCCGGAACGCCTGATGATGGGCGATTTCCTGGAACAGCTGCAACAGTGGAATCCGGCGATGCTGGCTGTCGATGAAGCCCACTGTATTTCCCAATGGGGCCACGATTTCCGTCCGGAATATCGCGCCCTTGGCCAGCTGAAACTGCGTTATCCGCAACTGCCGGTGATCGCCCTGACCGCGACCGCCGATGAAGCCACACGTAACGATATCGTCCGCCTGCTGGAACTGAATGACCCGCTGATTCAGGTCAGCAGTTTTGACCGTCCAAATATCCGTTACACGCTGGTGGAAAAATTTAAGCCGCTCGATCAGCTGATTCGCTTTGTGCAGGATCAGCGCGGCAAAAGCGGCATCATTTACTGTAACAGCCGTGCCAAAGTTGAAGACACTGCAGCGCGATTGCAAAGTCGCGGGCTGAGCGTTGGCGCATATCATGCCGGACTGGATAACGAAACCCGTGCCCGCGTGCAGGAAGGTTTTCAGCGTGACGACCTGCAAATTGTGGTTGCCACCGTCGCCTTCGGTATGGGCATCAACAAGCCTAACGTGCGTTTTGTGGTGCACTTTGATATTCCGCGCACCATTGAATCTTATTATCAGGAAACGGGGCGTGCCGGACGTGACGGCCTGCCAGCGGAAGCGGTATTGCTTTACGATCCGGCCGATATGGCCTGGTTGCGCCGCTGTCTGGAAGAGAAACCGGCTGGCGCCCAGCAGGATGTTGAACGCCACAAACTGAATGCCATGAACGCATTCGCGGAGGCGCAAACCTGTCGACGCCTGGTGCTGCTCAATTACTTTGGCGAAGGTAAACAGAACGCCTGCGGTAACTGCGACGTGTGCCTCGATCCGCCAAAACGCTACGACGGCTTGCTGGATGCGCAGAAAGCGCTGTCCGTCATCGCACGCGTCGGGCAACGTTTTGGTCTGGGTTATGTGGTCGAAGTGCTGCGCGGCTCGAACAATCAGCGTATCCGTGAATACGGCCACGAGAAGCTGTCGGTTTACGGTATCGGCAAAGAACACAGTAACGAGCACTGGACCAGCGTGGTGCGCCAGCTTATCCACCTCGGGCTGGTGATGCAAAACATCGCCATGCACTCTGCTTTACAGCTGACAGAATCTGCGCGTCCGGTGCTGCGTGGTGAAATCCCGTTACAGCTGGCGGTGCCACGAATTCAGACGCTCAAAATTAAAAGCAGTGCCAGTCAGAAAACCTACGGCGGAAATTACGACCGTAAGCTGTTTGCTAAATTGCGTAAACTGCGTAAGTCACTGGCGGATGATAATAATGTGCCGCCATACGTAGTGTTTAACGACACGACGCTGCTGGAAATGGCTGAACATCTGCCGGTCAGCGCGAGTGATTTACTCGACATCACCGGTGTCGGTCAGCGTAAGCTGGAGAAATTCGGTCGGCCATTTATGGCGATGATCCGCGATCACATCGATAACGGCGACGAGTAAGAATTCTGTTTCCTACACATAACACAGAGAGTTAATCATGCTGATGCTATTCCTGACGGTTGCGATGGTTCATCTGATCGCGCTAATGAGTCCGGGGCCGGACTTCTTCTTTGTCTCACAAACCGCCGCCAGCCGGTCGCGTAAAGAAGCCATGATGGGCGTGATTGGCATTACGCTGGGCGTGCTGGTGTGGGCCGCCGTTGCGCTGATGGGGTTGCATCTTATTCTGCAAAAAATGGCCTGGTTGCATCAGATCATCACCGTCGGCGGCGGATTGTATCTGTGCTGGATGGGCTGGCAACTGCTGAAATCTGCACGTGCTAAGAAACAAAACGGCGATGATACACCGGTGGCTCTGCCTGCCCGTGGCCGCACGTTTATGCGCGGACTGCTGACCAATCTTTCTAACCCGAAAGCCGTCATTTACTTCGGCAGCGTGTTCTCGATGTTTGTTAGCGACAGCGTCAGCGGCGGTGAGCGTCTGGGCATATTCCTGCTGATCGTCGTGGAAACCCTGGCCTGGTTCTCATTAGTGGCACTGGTCTTTGCCCTGCCTAAAATGCGTCGCGGGTATCAGCGTCTGGCGAAATGGATTGATGGCGTGGCGGGTGTGGTGTTTGCAGGTTTTGGTGTTGCCTTAATCATCAACCGCTGAGCAAATTAGCCGGTTAATAAAAAAGGGTTCGGTTGATGCCGGACCCTTTTTGCATTCTGAGAAATCAAACCTTCCGCGCACTGGCCAGCAACACACCCACCAGCATAAACAGTGAGCCGAAAATGCGGTTCAGCAACTGCATTTGTTTCGGTGCTTTCACCCAACCGGCGATGCGGGTGGCCAGCGTGGCGTAGCCGATCATCACAATGATATCGACAACCACCGTGGTGACACCCAGTACCACGTATTGTGCAGCCTGAGGTTGGTGCGCAATGATAAACTGTGGAAATAGTGCAGCCAGAAATACAATGCTTTTTGGATTGGTCAGGTTCACCAGAATGGCGCGTTTGAACAAACGGCGTCGCGGCATACTGCTGGCGAGCGCATTCAGGTCAATCGCACCCGCGGAGCGCCACTGGCAAATACCCAGCCAGATCAGGTAGGCGGCGCCAAACCATTTGAGAAACTCAAAGGCCAGCAGCGATGATGAAATCAGCGCGCCCAGCCCGATACCGACCAGCACGATGTGGATCGCTAAGCCGAGCTGTAACCCGGCAATTGAGGCCACAGCACCACGATAGCCGTGACTGATGCCGGTGCTCATGGTGTTAATCGCGCCGGAACCGGGTGATAAACTTAAAATAGAAGTGGTGAGCAGGTAGGTTAACCACCAGTCCAGTGTCATTGCGAGACTCCCTGAGTACGTTTTAGGTTGTTTTATGGCACAATACGCCATTGTCTATAATTGCGCTATAGCTCACAAATAACACTTTCATCCTCCCTGTTTGACGACTTTGGATCATTGAATGCCTGTGAATTATGCGAAGTGGTTAACACGTGAGAAGGAGTTTGCAGCCTTTGCGACCGGGCCTTTGCTGGATTTCTGGCGGACACGTGAAGAAGGCGAGTTTAGCGGCGTTGATGATGTTCCTGTCCGTTATGTCCGGTTTTGTTCGCCTGCTCACGATAAAGTCATCGTTGTGTCACCGGGTCGTATAGAAAGCTACGTAAAATATCCCGAAGTGGCCTACGATTTATTCCATTGCGGCTACGATGTCATGATTGTCGATCACCGTGGTCAGGGACGTTCCGGGCGTATGCTCGACGATCCGCATTGCGGTCACGTGAAGCACTTTGACGATTATGTCGAAGATTTCGACCGCTTTTATCAGCTGGAGGTTGCGCCGCGTCAGTACCAGAAAAAGTTTGCGCTGGCACACTCCATGGGCGGGGCAATTCTGGCGTTGTATCTGGCGAAAAATCCGCAGAATTTTGATGCAGCGGCGTTACTGGCGCCGATGACCGGTATTTATTTGCCGATGCCGGGTTGGTTATCGCGCCGTATCCTTAACTGGGCGGAAAATCGTCCGGTTCGTCGTGATGGCTATGCGCTGGGTACCGGCCACTGGCGGCCGCTGCCGTTTGTAGTCAACCAGCTGACGCACAGCCGCGCGCGTTATCGCCGCAATTTGCGGTTTTACGCCGATTATCCAGAGTTGCAGGTCGGCGGACCTACCTATCACTGGGTGCGTGAAGGGATTGAGGCGGGGATGCATATCCTGAAAGAAGCCGAAAAAATCACCACTCCTGTTCTGTTATTGCAGGCAAGCGAAGATCGTGTGGTGGATAACCGGTCCCATCTTGCTTTTTGTCAGGCCATGGCCGTTGCGGGGCACCCTTGTGAAGGGGAAAAACCGCTGGTCATCGAAGGCGCGCGCCATGAGATCCTGTTTGAACGGGACGACCTGAGGGCACAGGCGCTGGACGCTATCATGCGCTTTTTTGCGCGACAGCTTTAATCCGCGGTTCGCCGCGCACAACTCCATCAGAGGTTAGAACCTAACGCTATGTACCATGTTGTTGCTTCCGATTTAGATGGCACGCTGCTATCACCTGATCATACCCTGAGCCCGTTCGCCAAAGAGACGCTGAAACTGCTGACTCAGCGCGACGTGCATTTCGTTTTCGCCACCGGGCGTCACCATATCGACGTGGCGCAGATGCGCGACAATCTGGAAATCAGTGCGTACATGATCACCTCCAACGGTGCGCGCGTGCATAACACCGACGGCGACCTGATTTTCTCGCATAATCTGGATGAAGACATCGCCAGAGACCTGTTCGGCATCATGCATAACAACCCGGATATTCTGACCAACGTTTATCGTAATGATGACTGGTACATGAACCGTGACCGCGCCGATCAGGATGATTTCTTCCGTGAATCCGTTTTCAAATACAAACTGTATGAGCCGGGTTTGCTGGAAACTGACGGTATCTGCAAAGTGTATTTCACCTGTGAAGACCACGAAAAACTGCTGCCACTGGAAGAAGCGATCAACGCGCGCTGGGGCGACCGTGTGAACGTCAGCTTCTCACTGCCGGTCTGTCTGGAAGTGATGGCGGGCGGTGTGTCAAAAGGTCATGCGCTGGAATATGTTTCCAAGCTGATGGGTTATTCGCTGAAAGATTGTATCGCCTTTGGTGATGGCCTGAATGACCTTGAAATGCTGACCATGGCCGGTAAAGGTTGTCTCATGAGCGGTTCACTGCCACGTCTGAAAGCTGCCATGCCGGATGCAGAAATCATCGGATCCAACGCCGACGATGCCGTGCCGCATTACCTGCGTAAGATGTATCTGGCTGAAGAAAGCTAATCGGTTTTAAAGCAAAGTCGTAAAACCAAAGCAGGGTATTCACTCTGCTTTGGTGGTTCCCGCCTCTGATCCTGCCTAATCTGCACTTACTGAAATGCCCAGATGTTGCCACAAATCCGCCAGCGGCATTGTCGCCAGCGCAATACACTCATCGGCTGCCCCGTAGTAAATTTTCAGCATGTCTTTTTCCAGCAGTGCGCCGCAGGTGAAGACTACGTTGCCAAAGAATCCTTCTCTCTCGTAAATCGCTTCCGGTTGTAACAGCGGCGCCGAGGATTTGGCGATAATTTTCAATGGATTATGCAAATCGAGCAGCATGGCACCGAGGCAATAGCGCTGATCTTTATCTACGCCGTGATAAATCTGTAACCAGCCACGTACCGTTTTCATCAGCGGGGCGCCACCGCCCAGTTTCAGCGCATCCCAGTCGCCGGACGCGCTGCCGAGTAAATGGCGATGATTGCCCCAGTGCAGCATGTCCGGGGATTCACAGATCCAGATCTCCGGCTTACCAAAATGCTTGGGCGAAGGACGGGTCAGCGCCTGATATTTGCCGTTAATTTTTTCCGGGAAGAAACACACGTCGCGGTTATCCGGGCAGAAAATCACGCCTTGTTTTTCCACAGCAATAAAATCGGTGGTGGTCGCCAGTGCGGTAGAAATGCCATACGGCGAAATAGCCGAATAGTTAATGTAGTAAACACCGTCTATCAGCGTAATTCGCGGATCTTCGCAGCCGAATTGCTCATATTGCGTATCGGCGGTTAAAAAAGGCTGAGCATCGACAGTGAAATCTTCACCATTCTGACTTCTCGCTAACCGCAGATGCGACATGGAGGTCAGCCAGATAACCGAAGGATCGGCTTTCAGTGCAATCATTCTGGGGTCACTGAAGTCATAAGCCGGGTCGTCCCGTTGAAAACGTTTAGTGCCCGGATGCCAGGTATTTTGCAGGTTCACCAGAAGCGGTACTTCCAGACAATTGGCGTCCGTTGAGACCACGCTTTCCGCAACACGAAGCAGCAGCAGGGTTTCACCCTGATACGAACATACGCCTGCATTAAATACACAATCGACCTTCCAGCCGGGCTGGGAAGGGATGATATCGGCAGGTGTTAACAGCGGATTTTTATCACTTCTGAGCATTTTCATGGTTTACCTTTTTGATAAGAATTTGGTTTTTTTCCAGCAGCGGTTCATCCGCGCCGAACAAGACGGGATTGCCATCGCCATAACCTACGTTGACGACCGTCGCGCCGAAATTGATCATCACTTCCAGACATTCCCCATTCAGAAAGCGGCGGAATATCAGGCATTGTTTAAACAGCGTGAGGTACTCATAGCGACCACGCTGAAGCGCCGGATGGGTATTTCTCAGCGCAATCAGTTGTTTATACGCGCCAAAAATTGAATGTGAGCACTTACTCTCGGCCTCGACGTTTATTTGTCCTTCGCTGTTAATGGCTGGCGTCCAGGGAACGGGTAAGCGGGAGGCATCGCGGCAGAAAGGCAATGCATAAGTAAGTGCTTGCTCTTCATCCATGCCTTGTGAAATTGCGGTGTGATATTGAGTGATGCCCTGAATATCCCGCATTTGCTGCAAATTCTGCGGGACAAAATCCGTCATGCCGATTTCCTCACCCTGAAAGATGAAAGGCAAACCACGGGCGGTCATTTGCAGGGCGAAAACGGCCACCGCACGGGGAACATCCCGGGAGGATTCACCGAAGCGACTGATCATGCGTGACATATCGTGGCTGGAAAAAAACAGCGTCGGTAAGCCGGGCAGCGTGGCTTCCATAGCCTGCATTTCGGCGAAGATCGCGGTGATATCGAAGTGTTTCTGGCTGCCAAGGTTGAAGTTAAAGACCACGTCCAGCAGCTCCGCACCCTGATAAGGCGCCATCACCGGCAATACTTCACTGCCCACTTCGCCAATCAGCAGGAATTCCCCTTGTGCACGGATATGGCGGCACAGGCGCTTCACTACATCGAGCACGCCGGGCTGATTGATATCTTTTTCATGTGGTGGCTCTGCGCCCGTTTCGGCTGGCGGGTGATCTTCCCCGATACCCTCGGTGGTCAGAAAATTAATCACGTCAAAACGGAAACCGTCGACGCCGCGGGCTATCCAGAAATCGAAGATTTTTTTAATCTCATGCTCAACGGCGGGATGAGACCAGTTCAGGCAAACCTGCTGAGGCGAGAATTTATGGTAGTAACTGGCCGTTCCGCCGGGCTCCTGTGTCCAGGCTGAACCGCCGAAGAAAGAGGTCCAGTTATTAGTTTGCTCACGAAAGAAAAAGAAGTCGCGGAAGGGGCTGTCAGGCTGGCTGAGCGCCGCCTGAAACCAGGGGTGCTGATCTGACACGTGGTTAATTACCACGTCGATCACCAGCAAAATGTCGCGCTGATGACAGGCTGCAATCAGTTCATCAAAAAGCGCTAACGTGCCAAAACGCGGATCTACAGCGCAGTGGTCGATGATGTCATAGCCATTATCCACCAGCGGCGACGGATAAAAAGGCGTGACCCAGATACCGCCAATACCCAGCTCAGCCAGATAATCCAGCTTAGAAATCAGACCTTGAAAATCGCCCAGTCCGTCCGTATTACCGTCGCAGAAAGACGGCAAATACACCTGATAAAATACCCGTTCCTGCGCTGTTTTCAGGTTATTCATCATTCATGCCTGTTATTTAAGTGAAAGCGACATCCCTTCCAGGAAATGCTTCCTGAAGAGGATAAACAAAACGACGATCGGCAAAGTTTGTACCACCGACCCCGCCAGAATCGGGCCGACATAGACGCTGTAAGATTTACTGAACGTCGCCAGCAGAACGGAAAGCGGCATTTTGTTAGCGTCCTGCATCACAATCAGCGGCCAGAGGAAATTGTCCCAGGCGCTGGTGAAGGTAAATATCGCGACGATAGCCAGAATGGATTTATTGAGAGGCAACATGACATGGAAAAGAATTTTGATAAGACCGGCGTGATCTAATCTCGCGGCATGAATATAGTCATTGGGCGTGCCTTTAAAACTCTGGGAAATCATAAAAATACCCCAGCCATTCATGACAAACGGTAAAATAAGCGCGCCATACGAATTAAGCATGCCGAGTTCCCGCATAAGCACAAAATGCGGAATAATAAACATGAATGCCGGGAAAACCATTTGCAGGATCAGCAGGTTTTTAAAAATATCCCGACCTTTGAATTCCATTTTTGCCAGCGCATAACCTATTAAACAGGAACTCAGCGTGACGCACACTGTAATGGTTAATGTAATGAATATGGAATTAAACAACGTGCGAAGAAAGGGTTTTTCCGCTTTGCCGCTGCCGTCGAACAGGAAAGTATAATTATCGAATGACAGCGGGCCGGAAAAGAACGAAGTGGTATAAATATCAGCGGTATTTTTTAAAGAACCGATTAGCATCCACAAATAGGGATATAACCAGGTGATGGCCAGCAAAAACATCAGCAGGTGGATCACCACGGAACTGAGTGTTGTTTTCAGCGAATATTTTTGCACAGGGGAGGCTGCCGGCATCTGTGCAGTTTTAGTTTTCATCATACGATCTCGATTTTCTTTTCCAGACACCGGCGCAATATCCAGATCAGTGAGAAGCTGAATACGGCGACAATAATCGACATGGTGGCGGCCCAGCTTGGCTGCATCTGCCGGAAGGCGGCTTCATACATCACTACCATTGGCGTGGTGGTGCTTTGCAGCGGACCGCCGCCGGTGATGAGATAGGGTTCGGTGAAAATACTGAACGCGACTGTGATCGCCAGAACCAGCACCATGACGATCTGCGCATTCATCAGGGGCAATGTGATATGCCATATTTTTCCGGGGCCGCTGGTTTTATCGAGGTCTGCCGCATCGTAAATATCTTTCGGAATCGTAATCAGCCCGGAATAAAAAATCAGGCCGTAGTAGCCAACAAATTTCCACGTGATAATAAGAGCAACAGATAACATGGCAAAATCCGGATGGGTAAACCACGGAACATTAATGCCCAATGTGCTCATCAGAAAGGTATTGATGGGGCCTGTTTCACTCAACAGTTTGGAAAATACAATAGAATACGCTACGCCGGATGAAACATTGGCGAGCAGGAAACTCAGGGCAACAAAGGCTTTGCCATATTTTAGTTTCCTTAAACCGAAGGCGAATAATAATGAAGACACCAAAACAATCGGCAGATAGTAAGCCAGAAATTTAAATACGTTATACATCGCTGTCCAGAACAAAGGATTCTGCATGACGGCAATAATATTCTTCACACCATTAAAAGAGGGCGTGCCAATAAATTTCCAGTCAGTAAAGCTCAGTACCGCTAACCAGATAAAAGGATAAAGCCAGAATACCAGAGAATATCCGAGGTAAGTGGAGGCCAGAAGGCCCCCTGTAGTGGACTCTTTCAGTTTAATCATCGCTTTATTGTTCCAGTATTTTGTCGATCTCTTGCGAAGACTGGTGCAGCGCGTCCGGCACTGCGTTGTTTTCAAACATCAGTTTTTCAATCATTTGGGTCATCGTCCGCTGGACTTCGACCGTTTTCGTGACGGCGGCAGGCGGCACGGCTTTTGGGACGTAGGAGACGATGTCATTCACCAGCGGATGCTGTTGCAGGTAGTCGCTGAACACCGGATTACTTTGCAAATCTTCCCTTGCCGGAGGCATACCTGTCAGTTCCAGCCAGCGCAGATCGTGTTTCGGGTCGCTGTATACCCATTGAATAAATTTCCAGGCGTCGCTCTGCACTTTCGAGGTACTGAACATCACGATCCCTTTGCTGTCGGCCATGGTATTTGCACCCGGCGCGCCAGACTGAGTCGGCATTGGGCCGATACGGATATCTTTCAGTACTTCAGGGAATTGTTTCTGATAACGTTCGATATCCCAGGGGCCGCGCATGGCTCCCAGTACCATTCCCGCCGCCAGGGGATCGTCTGCGGTTGTGAAATCGTAGCTGGTCCACTTATTGGCAAACATTTTCGCCATGAAATTCAGTGCTTCCAGACCGGATTCATTATCGAAAGCCGATTCTTTATCCTGAATATACGGGCGGCCATCCGCGGCGGCGTAATAGAGCGGAATAAAGTCGAACCAGCGATCCCACCAGTTTTTACCGCTGGTTAGTTGCAGGCTATAACCCTTCTGAGTGAGCGCGATACGTTCTGAAAGCGTGTAAATTTCATCATAAGAGGTCGGGACGTGGTCAAAACCCTGAGCTGCCAGCAGATCACTGCGCCACCAGTAGAGAACCGGGCTGATGTAAATGGGGATGACCGTCTGCTGTCCGTTGAACTGCCAGTTTGAAATCGTTTTTCCCATATGACGGGTTTCTGTCAGTGTCTGAAAGCCGGGCATTTTGGAATAATCAGTGAGCTGTTTAAGTTCGGATAACTGCTTAGCAAAGCCGATAAAAATATTGGTCGAAATGTCTGGCTCTGTACCCGACGCCAGCGCATTCATGATGGCTTCTTCAGAACTTCCTGCCGCCGGTATTGAGGTGAATTCTACTTTCCGGTTGGCCGGGTTGCTGTTCCATTCTTTAACGATTTCGCCCCAATACACTTCCTGCGTAATATTCGGCGCGACCCACATTTTAATGCTGGTTTGGTCTTTTTCATCAGGGCCACAGCCCGAAAGAAATAACGTGATACCCGCAATAGCAGCCAGTTTCATTATTTTCATGCTGTTTCCTGTTTCCATTAGGTTATGAGTCATAATGAGAAATTATATTTAATGATTATTCATATTATTATTTTATGAATGAATGTCTATTTAAACGCTAGCATGGACATTCATTGAATAAACGTTATTACAGTCACATAAATGATTTTGTTTAACGTTAAACTTTATTTTTATATTCGTTGCAATAGCCTGTTTGCTGTGAGTATATATGGGCTAATTTATTGCATTTCAGAGGCAGGGCTTCCTTTATTCACAACATTCAGGAGTGTGTAAGCTGAGTAAGATAACGTTAAAGTCAATTGCCCGCGAATTAGGCGTGACGCACACCACGGTGTCGAATGCATTTAATAATCCGGGCAAACTGTCAGAATCATTAAGAAAACGAATAATCGATTATGCGCATTCCGTTAATTTCTACGGGCCTGACAATCTTGGTCGGGCATTGCGTACCGGGAAATCGGATGCCATCGGGATTATTTTTAACGACACGCTCAGTTATGTGTTTACAGACAGTCATGACGTGCAGCTTATGCAAGGCATCGCCGGTGAATGTGACCGAAAAGGAGTCAGCATTATCCTGATCCCGTTGCATATCGGGCAGGGCGCGAGGGCCAGTGTCATCAATACGGCTGTAGATGGCTATATCCTTAATGCGACACACAATAATGACCAGATCATCGCCAAAGCGTTGTCCAAAAATCTGCCCGTGGTGACTACGGATTTTAAAATTCCCTCGCACAGCAGCGTATCCATTGATAACGACAGGGCGATGAGGGAAATCTGTCTGCACCTGCTGGAAAAAGGGCACCGTGAATTTGGGATTATTTCATTCCCTTCACTGCAGGGACGAAAGGGTGTGATGCCATTGAGTCAACGTGTTTCCGGTGATAATCAGGTGATGATTACCCGTGTGAATGCCTGCGTGGCAACTTTCCGGGAATGGAATATTGATCTGAATAAATGCTTTCTTTGCGAAACGAACCATCATGAAATATTTGGCGAAATAGCTGCCAGGGACTTACTGATAAGTAATACCGGTATAACCGCGTTTATTTGCCTTTCCGACCGCTTCGCACAGGGTGCCATTAATTATTGCCGGAAAACCGGTTTATCTGTTCCGGGAAATATCGCCGTTACTGGTTTTGATAATATTCCCCGGCCAGCGGATAAGATCGGGCTCACGACAATCGCGCAGGACCCGGTTAAAAAAGGTGAAATAGCCGCAGCCCTGTTGCTGGAAGGAAAAACCAATATTCACCACGACCTGGAGTTTAGGTTAATTATACGTGGTTCTACCTGATATCTGGCGGGGCCATCAGGACGCAATGACCGATGTTGACGGAATACTGCTCACCCTTGCCGGGGCATAACCGCGCATCTTTTTGTTTCAAAGGACAACGCTATGTCAGGCTTAACGCTAAAAAACGTCAAAAAATACTATGGCAAAACAGCCGTGATCCCCGATTTAACTCTGGAGATCCGTTCCGGTGAATTTCTGGTGCTGGTAGGGCCGTCGGGCTGTGGTAAATCAACATTGCTGCGCATGATTGCCGGGCTGGATGGGCTGAGCGGCGGGACCATCCACATTGAGGACACTGACGTGACGGAGTTGCCCGCCGGAAAGCGTGGTCTGTCGATGGTATTTCAATCCTACGCGCTTTATCCGCACATGACCGTCAGGCAGAATCTGGCGTTTGGTCTGAAGAATATCCGAACGCCACCGGCTGAAATTGCCCGACGCATCAGCGAAGCGGCTCTGATCCTGCGGCTGGACGAGATGCTCGACCGGTTGCCGCAAAATCTTTCCGGCGGGCAGCGTCAGCGCGTCGCCATCGGTCGCTCTATCGTTCAGCAGCCGAAAGTATTTTTGTTTGACGAGCCGCTGTCGAATCTTGATGCCGCGCTGCGCGTTCAGATGCGTCAGGAAATCAGTCAGCTTCACGCCCGACTGAAAAACACCATGATTTACGTGACCCACGATCAGGTCGAAGCCATGACGCTGGCGGACCGGATTGTGGTGCTTAATCAGGGCAATATTGAGCAGATTGGTTCGCCGGTTGAACTGTACAACTGTCCGGCCAGTTTGTTTGTTGCCGGATTTATCGGTACGCCGAAAATCAATGTGATCCCCGCACAGGTGACGGGCCGCCAGTTGTGTATTGACGGGCAGCCGATGTTTTCGCTGGGCAATAAATTCCCCGCGGCGCAGGATGGACAAACCGTGTCGCTGGCGATCCGCCCTGAGCTGTTGCGCCTGAATGAAGCGACGGAACACGCATTTGACGTTTTAGTCGATTTCACAGAATTGCAGGGCGATGCCACGCTGGTATACGCGCGTTTCGGCGAGCACATCCTGAAAATGAAATCGTCGAAACAGCTCTCTTTTGCTAAAAACACGCCGCTCAGTTTTGGATTTAATGCCGCCAGTATTTTACTGTTTGATGCAGCGGGCAGACGGATCCCTTCTGAAGCTGTGTAAAACAAAAAAAGGCACCTTTCGGTGCCTTTCGACGAACATCAAAACCAATCAGGCATTTTTCTTCAGTTGCGCTTTGTGTTTGTTCTCGCTGAGCATGGTCAGTAAAAGCAACACAACGGCCAGCACACAACCGGCAATCATCACGATAAACCCGCCGTCCCAGCCAAAGTAATCCACGGTATAGCCGACAATGGCGCTGGCCGCGACCGAGCCGCCCAGATAACCAAACAGCCCGGTAAAACCTGCCGCGGTTCCGGCCGCTTTTTTCGGTGCCAGTTCCAGCGCATGTAAACCAATCAACATCACAGGCCCGTAAATCAGGAAGCCGATGGTGATCATACAGGCCATATCAATGCCCGGATTGCCGACCGGATTTAGCCAGTAAACGACGGTTGCGATAGTCACCAGCACCATGAAGAACACGCCGGTCGCGCCGCGGTTGCCTTTAAACACTTTGTCCGACATCCAGCCGCACAGCAGCGTGCCGGGGATCCCTGCGTATTCATAAAGGAAATACGCCCACGAGGATTTATCCAGCGCAAAATGCTTCACTTCTTTCAGGTAAGTCGGTGACCAGTCCAGGATCCCGTAGCGCAGCAGATAAACAAAAACGTTAGCCAGCGCGATATACCACAGCAATTTGTTCGGCAAAATGTACTGCATGAAAATCTGTTTCGCCGTCAGTTCCTGCTCGGCAGACTCTTTCACATAGTCCGGCGGGTAATCGTTTTTGTATTCTTCAATCGGCGGCAGGCCGCAGGATTGCGGCGTATCGCGCATGGTCATGAAGGCAAATACCGCCAGCAGGATCGCGCCGAAGGCTGGCATATACAGCGCCGCATGCCAGTCGTTAAACCACGCCATGCCCAGCAGGAACAGCAGCGGAGGAATACCCCCACCGACGTTATGCGCGCAGTTCCATACCGACACCACGCCGCCGCGTTCTTTCTGCGACCACCAGTGAACCATGGTGCGACCGCACGGCGGCCAGCCCATTCCCTGGAACCAGCCGCAGAGGAACAGCAACACAAACATGATGGCAATGCTCGATGTTGCCCACGGCACGAAGCCCATAAACAACATCACTGCAGCAGCCAGAATTAAACCTGCGGGCAGGAAAACACGCGGATTCGAGCGGTCAGACACTGACCCCATAATGAATTTTGATATGCCGTAAGCAATGGAAATCCCGGACAGCGCAAAACCGAGATCTCCACGGGAAAAGCCCTGATCAATCAGATAAGGCATGGCCAGCGCGAAATTTTTGCGCACCAGATAGTAGGCCGCATACCCGAAGAATATCCCCATAAAGATTTGCCAGCGGAGACGGCGGTAGAGCGGATCGACGTGGGCCTCATCAACAGGAGCTTTGTGGGGCGCGGGTTTAAAGATACTGAGCATAAATGCCTCCGATGGCATAAATCAGGTGGGACTCATCGTGAGCCACGGACGAAATGGCGAAGCCGGTGTGTTCCAAAACGAACATCATTTTAGCTATTCGCGCACAAACGAACTGTGATTTATGACGGAAATGTTACATTTTTATTACAGCGGAGGCGGGTTTGTGAGATTGAGTAACAGCATAAGACAAAAAAAGCGGAGACTGAGCCCCGCCTGGCAGGTCTTTGACGTTTCAAAAGACTTATATAATTAGATTGCATGAAATTTACCGTGAGAATAAAAAAACGAAAACTAACATCAACAGGAAAAACACCCCAATTGACTGTATCGCGATGTCAGGAAAAAAACTCACCATAAATACACCGAAAATCACAGTTATAATTAATGGAATGTAAGTCCAGAAAAAATAAGACAGTTGATGTTTAAACCACCGCTTTAAAAAATCGATCATGACATTCACTTTACCATATCAATTATTGTTTTTGCGACTTCATCATCTGATGTAAGATTCGTGCTAAATGAGCGGGCTTTCATATAAACAGGTTCAACTAAAAAATACATCATTTCTAATTTTCGCATATACAACGCGTAATAATACGCGGGGCTAAGAACCTGCAAACGTTCTGCACTCTCTGCGGCTTCCTGTACGTATCCGTATAAGCCTATTCCGGCAGCGGCAAGTGCGGACACCTTGCTAATTTTCTGGCTGAAGCTGGTATGAATATTGAATCCAAGGCAAATGGACGTTGTTATGCCTAATGCAACTTATTAATAATGAAATCACTATGGTACATAACTTATTCCTTAAGTTAATTATTCCATTTTATGATGTGTACTGGTTAATATATATAACAATACTATCAGTTACTCTCTGTTCTATATCACTGTACTTCATTGAAAGTAATAAAACGTTATCTGTTCCGCTTATAAAGTGAATTTTTTGAGTGGCAGTAACAGCATAAAAAAAGGCGGAGCCTGAGCCCCGCCTGATATTTTTAATACCTCTGAATTTATTGAATTTTCAGGGTGTTGATAATGGTTTCTGCATCGGTCTGCGCCTGCTGCTGATTATCCGCTGGCAGGGTGATTTGCAGGGTCAGCAAATGGCTGTCTACTTTGCCCAGTACGATGGAGGAGTAAGCTTTCTGACCCGCAGAAGTGATCACGGTATCCAGTTGTTGCAGCGTCTGGCCATTGACCTGAATAGATTTATTGGTCACAACCTGCAGATTGGTATCACGAGCTTTTTGCTGATCCTGTAAACGACCCGCCAGAACATCCAGCGATTCGGTGGTGTTATCACCCAGGATCACAATCACGGCTTTCTGACCGGTGCTGTCAGCGTACACATGCATATTGTTTGCCTGAGTGCCCAGCTTACCGCTCTGGTCGCTCATTCCCTGCGGCAGGGAGAAGGTGACTTTACCTTCCAGCAGGCTGACCGGTACGGTCGCTGCCGTTGCTGAGGCCGCTGGCGCACCTTTATCTGCGGCAGGTGCATCGGTAGTTTTACCGTCACACGCAGCCAGACCAGCGATCAGTACTGCCATTCCCATCATTTTCGCGATATTACGCATCGGGCTTCCTTAAGTGGCCTGTTAACCAGGCTTACATGTTGACTTAACAGCCTTTATGGCAACCTATTCAGGCCACAAAAGCAAGTCAGATTATGGCGCGATTTGTGTCTTCCCCGCTCACAGTTTAGTGCACGCGGACGGCAGAATGCGGGTTATTTCCCTGCGCGGATAAACGCTTAAGCAGCATATTCAGCAGCATGCCGTACATCGGCAGGAAGAATACCAGGCAGATCAGCACCTTGAATGTGTAATCCACCATCGCGATTTCCACCCAGTGCTGCGCCATAAAAGCATCGGTACTTTTGTAGAAAGCGATAAAGAAGAAGGACAGGGTATCGCTGATATTGCCGAGGAACATTGAGGCCACCGGCGCTATCCACCAGCGGCGATTCTGACGCAGGCGGTTAAACACGTGAACGTCAAGAATTTGCCCCAGCACATACGCCATAAAACTGGCGGTGGCGATACGCGCGACCATGATATTCAGGCTGCTGAGTGCTTCTGCTCCCTGCCATTGCGCTTCAAAGAATAACGCCGAGATGACATAGGAAATCGCCAGCGCAGGCACCATCACGGAAAGTATAATCCGTCGTGCCAGCGGCGCGCCGAATATACGGACGGTCAGGTCAGTAGCCAGAAAAATGAACGGGAAGGTGAACGCGCCCCAGGTGGTATGGAAACCAAAAATGGAGACGGGTAACTGAACCAGATAGTTACTGGAAGTGATGATGGCAATGTGGAATAGCGAAAGCCATATCAGCGCGGAAAACCGCTGCTGAGCAGTAAAGGAGTACATATATATGACCTTTTTTTATGAACAAATTGGGGTGAGGGAACCCAAATACCCTGCGTTCTTGAAGCTGTCGCAGGGGCGTTAGCGGTTTGCGGCGCGCATAGTACCTGTTTGCACACCGTTTGCGCAACAGATCCGACGGTTAATTTTAGCGCAGTGAGCCGTGTCAGTTGCGCGGGAAATCCAGCGGGTTAAACTATCAGGCTTTGCCGCGCCCAAAGATGTTGAGACACGAAATGACCGATCCCTTTATCAATCCCGACCATCAGCTTGATGCGCTCGGCCTGCGTTGCCCGGAACCTGTGATGATGGTTCGCAAAGCGGTACGCACCATGAAAGATGGCGAAACGCTGTTGATCATCGCCGATGATCCGGCAACGACCCGCGATATTCCCGGTTTCTGCCGTTTTATGGAACATACGCTGCTGGCATCGGATACCGAAGCTCAGCCGTATCGCTATTTATTGTGCAAAGGTTTAGTCGAAAAACAGGGCTGATAGCTCAGCCCTGAGTCTTGTCTGCTGCGATTACGTTCGCATCGATTAAGCTTATTTCGATTTATTGCGCAACAGCCTTAGCGCATTGGCGGTGACCAGCGCCGTTGCGCCGGAGTCCGCCAGCACGGCCAGCCACAATCCGGTCAGCCCCATCAGCGTGGTGACCAGGAAAATCGCTTTCAGCCCCAGCGCGATCGTGATGTTCTGACGGATATTTGCCCGGGTGGCGCGTGACAGGCTGATCATCTGCGCCAGCCCGCTCAGACGGTTGTGCGTCAGTGCGGCATCCGCCGTTTCCAGCGCGACGTCCGTTCCGCTTCCCATCGCAATACCGATAGTCGCGGCTTTCATCGCCGGCGCATCGTTAATGCCATCACCGACCATTGCCACCGGTTTTTGCGCATTCAGCGCGGTGACCGCCGAGACTTTATCCGCAGGCAGTAAACCGGCGCGGAAATCAATGCCCAGCCGGTCAGCGATGGTTTTCGCAGCCCGCGGATTGTCACCGGTCAGCATCACTGCTGAAACGCCGAGTGCTTTAAGTTTCTGCAACGCCTCTGCCGCGTCATCACGCAGACGATCCTGCATGGCAATCAGCCCGATCGCATTATTTTCCTGCAACACTACCACCACGGTTTTTCCGGTGGATTCCCAGTCAGTAATTTGCGTAAGGGTTTCCGCTGTCAGACTGTTTTCAGTCACGCTTTTTGGTGCCAGTACCTGAATTTTGCGACCTGAAACGAGACCTTCCACGCCTGAACCGGCCAGCGCGCGGCGATCCTGCGCCGTGAGCGGTAACGGATTACTGATTTTTGCACGGGCTAAAATCGCCTGTGCCAGCGGGTGATGCGAACCTTCTTCCACCGCCGAGGCCAGACTTAACACTTCGCCTTCACTGGCACCGTTCAGGATTAAAACGTCAGTGACTTCGGGCTTGCCTTCGGTCAGTGTGCCGGTTTTATCCAGCGCTACGGTTTGAATCAGCGCCAGTTGTTCCAGCGCTGCACCGCCTTTGATTAAAGCGCCCTGACGCGTCGCCGCGGCCAGCCCGGAGGTGATCGCTGCCGGCGTTGAAATTACCAGGGCGCACGGGCAACCAATCAGCAATAAAGTCAGCCCGCGGTAAATCCAGGTTTCCCACGACAGTCCCATTGCCAGCGGCGGAACGACAATCACCAGCAGCGCCATCAGCATAATGACCGGTGTGTAATAGCGGCTGAAAGTATCGAGGAAACGCTCGATTGGCGCACGGCGTTCATCGGCTTCTTCGATCAGTTGCAGGATGCGGTCGATGGCGCTGTTGCCGGGTGCAGAAGCCACTTCCAGACGTGCGAGGCGGTCAACGCACAGGCTGCCCGCGGGGACTTTCTCACCGGGCTGATGGTCTACAGGTACCGACTCGCCGGTCAGGGCACTTTCATCGAAACTGGCAGCGCTTTGCAAAATGGCATCGGCGGGCAGACGTGCGCCTGCGGCGATTTCGATAATGTCGCCGGGACGCAAACTGCTGACCGGCACGGTTTCAGATTTACCATTCACTACGCGGACGGCGGTATCGGGTATCAGCGCCATCAGGGATTTCACACCGCTGCGCGCCCGGTTGGCGGCAAAGGATTCAAGGCGTTCGCCGACCATAAACAGCAGCAACACCATCGCCGCTTCGGCAGTGGCACCGATAAACAGCGCGCCGATTGCGGCAATGCTCATCAGGGTCTCGATGGCGAAAGGCGAGCCGGAACGGGTCTGGCGAATAGCCTGACGAAGCACCGGCCAAAGTCCTACCAGTGTGGTGGCGATAAACGCAATTTCACCCATTTGCGGGTTGAAATGGTCGAGCACCCAGCTCAGCAGCATCAGAACCGAAAGGACGATCAGCGGCAGCGCCTCTTTCAGACGTGACTCTTCCGGTTGCGGAGTATGTTGATTTTTATCGAGGGATTGCAGGATAAAACCTGCACCGGTCACGGCCTGTATCACGTTTTGTGAGATGTCGTGGCTGGCATCAATGACCAGTTTTTCTGTCGCGAAAAGCACTCTGGCGCGGTTTACGCCATCAAGACCGGCGACAGAATTTTCGATTTTGCGGGCACAGGCCGGGCAATCCATACCTTCCACTTTCCAGCTGTATTGCTGAGTGCCGGAAGGCGGCGCGCTGGGGTCATCTTCGCCCGGCGAACCTTCTGTGCTGCCGTCATCAGAAGTATGTGAGTGCTCACCTGCTTTCGGCGCACAGCAACTGTCAGAAGTGGTGGCACAAGCCGACGCCGCCAGCGGGGATTTATCACTGCAACAGCTGGCAGGATGTGTACCGGACTGGGCAATAGCGCCGATTTTGTTGATATGCAGTCCAGGCGCGCGTTTGCCCTGACATCCGCAGCTACAGCTGTTGTTATTTTTCATTGGGATCATAAAGCCTCCGGTTCGAAACCGAGTGGAATTACGACCAGTGTAAACCCTGGAGTCAGCTCTAAGGTCAAGCAATTTTAATCCCCTTCATACTTTGAGCTGCAGATGCGTTAGCTGCCCTCAGTCACCCGAATCACTTACCTGAGTAAGCTCATCGGGATTCCTTCAGTTGCCGCCTTTCTGCAACTCGAATTATTTTGGGGATTGTAGTCAGTGTTATTGAGTCATTTACAAATAAAGTGAGCGGACGATCAGGAAGTGACCGCCAAAGTAACAGGCGGCGACCAGTGCGTCTGCCGCACGGAATTTGAAGCGATAGCGGCTGACCAGCCACAGAATATTCGCCAGCAGCAACAGCACCGCGCCGCAGAACAGCGAAAACGCCATGTCGGTACTGCGCGCGAAATACTGCTCGCCTGCCAGCCAGACCATCAGCAGGGTCATCGCGATGTAAGTGGTCACTGGCCATCTCAGTTCGGCCAGCCGCGTCCAGATCACTGCCAGCAATATGGCGCCGATAATCAGCAGCGTCAGTGGCAACGGCCAGAAGAAGGTAATGGTCATCTGGCTGGCGAAACTCAACGTATACAGCAGATGCGAGAGGAAGAACGCGCCGATGGCGTACATGAACCGCTCTTCAGGCAGCAACAACAGGCCGTCTGCCACCAGCGTCGCCGCCAGTCCCAGCAGGATCAGGTAGCTATAAACATTGAGCGTGGGTGCCTGCCAGGCAAGCAAAAGCAGCAGCAGTAAGGTGACGGGTTTAAACACCCAGCGCTGCCAGCGCGGGCCGCGATAGCTGGCGTCAACGAATAACCAGCCAGAGAAAAATACTGCGAGGAATGGCCAACTCATTGTTTATCCTTTTAAATGTAAGAACAGAACATGGAAACGATGCAAGGATCTGCCTTCAGGAAAACACATCCTGTTTTCCTGTACTTGCTTTCAGTGTAGGAGAGAGGGCACACCGGCGACAATCAGAAATCCCCGTAACGACGGGTCTGATTAACGCAGTTTTAAAACAGTGGGGCGACGCAGGAAATGAACGGCGCCTGACGCGCCGTCAATACAGGCATTACTTTTTAGCGGGCAGCGGCGGCTGTTTTTTCTGCCACGCCATCAGTTCGAACACGCCGAACAGGAAGATGCGGGTTTGCAGCCACGGGCCGATGGTGTCCTTTTCCTTGCCCTGCGTGGCTTTAAGCAGCATCACCTGCAGGCCGTGCATAAAGAACATGAACACAATCGCCACGTCTAAAAAGTATTTGATCGGCTTCGGGAACGGGTGGATCAGGTTAAACGCCAGAAACGCCCAAATACATAACATCAACAACCGACCAATATTGATCAACATCTTACTGCTCCTGTTCTGGTGAGCCGGTTTCAGGCGTCACATCGCGATGGTAGAGGCGATAAGCAACTTGTCCGGCGACTTTTTCACGGTGCAGCCGCCAGCTGGCGGGCACATCCAATGTACCGTGCTCGGCTTCTGTTTCGACATAAATCCAGGCTTCATCCGCCAGCCACTGGTTTTGCTCCAGCAGGTTCAGGGTGTCTTGCAGAATGCCTTTACGGAAAGGCGGATCGAGGAAAACCACATCAAAGGCATTTCCGGCTTTTGCCAGCCAGTTCAATGTATTGACGTTAAATACTTTCGCATCACTGGCGTTTAGCAGCGCCAGGTTTTTCTCTAACTGTTGCGCAACCGGGCGTTCAAACTCCAGCAGTGTGGCGCTGGCCGCATAACGTGACAAGGCTTCCAGACCGAGCGCGCCGCTGCCTGCAAAACAGTCCAGGCAATGTGCGCCCTGTAAAACCGGCGCCAGCCAGTTAAACAGCGTTTCGCGTACGCGATCGGTGGTCGGGCGCAGTCCCGGGCTATGTGGAACCGGAAGTTTGCGTCCGCGCCATTGTCCGCCAATAATTCGGATCTGGCCGGCGGCGGGAGTGTTGGGTTTCTTTGCCATAGTTCGCTTGTGTAATCCAAAGCCGTCAGGCTTCGTTGCATATCGTTTGGAAGGCTATTCTACCGGTGTGCAGCCATTGGGCAAATGTTTAACATTGTCGATTGAAAAACCACCGGAATTCAATACGCGGGCGTGTTGCCTGCAGGGGAAAGTGATAGACTGCCTGACCATAACCCTATTAATAATCCGTTCGCCAGTCATTAACGGCGAGGAGTGAAGTTGTAAAATGGCAAAAGATAAAAAACGCGGTTTCTTCTCCTGGTTTGGCCGTGGCCGTCAGGAAGAAGAGCAGCAGAAGGAAGAAATCCGCGAAGAACAGCCTGTTATTGAAGAACAGTCTGTTGTTGAAGAACATGCGGTCGTTGAAGAACATCCGCTAGCGGAAGAGCCGGGTATTCCGGTTGAGCAGCATCCTGGCGAATGGGATACCGCAGCCTCCGCAGAATCTGCGGCAGAAATCGCACCTGTGGTTGAACCTGAGCCAGAAGTCGAACCGGCACCGGAAGTGGAACCTGAGCCAGAAATTGAGCCGGAACCGCTGAAAGAACCTGAACCGGTTCGCGAACAGGCCGCCGCTGAACTGGCAGAAGAAATTGTTCACATCACCGAACAGGTTGCTGCGCAGCCAGTGGTGGTTGAAGACGATCTGATTGAAGAAGATGTTGCTGAAGACGAATTTGCTGAATCGGCCGAAGAAATTGCCGAAGACGAACGTCTTGATGCCATTGATTATGTTGATGATTCTGTCGCAGCCGAAGAACCACTGCCGGTGGCGCTGGATCCTATCGTCGTTTTACCTGCCGGTGAAACCGAGCAGGAGCGTCCGACCAAAGAAGGTTTCTTTGCGCGTTTGAAACGCAGTCTGGTCAAAACCAAGCAGAATCTGGGTTCCGGTTTTGTCGGCCTGTTCCGCGGTAAGAAAATCGACGACGATCTGTTCGAAGAGCTGGAAGAACAGCTGTTAATCGCCGACGTTGGCGTCGAAACTACCCGTAAAATCATTGCTTCACTGACCGAACACGCTTCGCGTAAACAGCTGAAAGATGCTGACGCGCTGTACGGTAAGCTGAAGGAAGAAATGTCCGAAATACTGGCGAAAGTTGACGAGCCACTGGATGTCAGCGGGAAAACCCCGTATGTCATTCTGATGGTTGGTGTAAACGGCGTCGGTAAAACTACCACCATCGGTAAAATGGCGCGCCAGTTTGAAGCACAGGGTAAATCTGTGATGCTGGCGGCGGGCGATACGTTCCGTGCCGCAGCCGTTGAACAGTTGCAGGTCTGGGGTCAGCGCAACAAGATCCCGGTGATTGCACAGCATACCGGTGCCGATTCCGCGTCCGTTATCTTCGATGCGATTCAGGCGGCGAAAGCCCGTAATATCGACGTGCTGATTGCCGATACTGCCGGGCGTTTGCAGAACAAAGCGCACCTGATGGAAGAGCTGAAGAAAATCGTCCGCGTGATGAAGAAGCTCGACGAAGATGCGCCGCATGAAGTGATGCTGACGCTCGATGCCAGCACCGGCCAGAATGCGGTGAGTCAGGCGAAATTATTCAACGAAGCCGTCGGGCTGACCGGGATAACGCTGACTAAACTGGATGGCACCGCGAAAGGCGGCGTGATCTTTGCCATCGCCGATCAGTTCAGCATTCCGATCCGCTACATTGGTGTCGGTGAAGGTATCGAAGATTTAAGGCCGTTTAAGGCAGACGATTTTATTGAGGCACTTTTTGCCCGAGAGGATTAATACGGATGATTCGCTTTGAACAGGTCAGTAAAGCTTATCTGGGCGGACGACAGGCGCTTCAGGGCGTCAACTTTCACATCCAGCAAGCGGAAATGGCATTTCTGACCGGACACTCAGGCGCGGGTAAAAGTACCCTGCTCAAGCTGATTTGCGGCATTGAACGCCCGAGTGCTGGACATATTTTGTTTGGCGGCCATGACATCAGCCGTCTGAAATCCAGCGAAGTGCCATTTCTGCGTCGTCAGATCGGCATGATCTTTCAGGATCACCATCTGCTGATGGATCGCACCGTGTATGACAACGTGGCGATGCCGCTGATCATTTCCGGAGCCAGCAGCGAAGATATTCGCCGTCGCGTGTCGGCTGCGCTGGATAAAGTCGGATTACTGGATAAAGCGAAGAACCTGCCAATCCAGCTTTCCGGCGGTGAACAACAACGTGTGGGCATCGCCCGTGCGGTGGTGAACAAGCCTGCGGTGCTGCTGGCGGATGAACCGACCGGTAATCTCGATGGCGAATTGTCGGAAGGCATTTTGCGTCTGTTCGAAGAATTTAACCGCGTCGGCGTCACCGTTCTGATGGCGACGCATGATGTGGGTCTTATTGCCCGTCGTAATTACCGTACGCTGACGCTGAGTCAGGGGCGTATGTCGGGAGGGGTGTACTAATGGCGAACAGTCCGAACCCGGCGAAAACCGCAAAAAGCGCCCGTGCCGCAAAAAGCAAAGCGTTGCAGGGTGGCTGGCGCGAACAGTGGCGTTATGCGTGGATGAACGCGCTGGCTGACATGCTGCGTCAGCCGCTGGCAACACTGCTCACGGTGATGGTAATCGCGATTTCCCTGACGCTACCGAGCGTCTGTTATCTGGTGTGGAAAAACGTCAGTACCGCGGCAGAACAGTGGTATCCGACGCCGCAGCTGACCGTGTATCTCGACAAAGCGCTGGATGATGACGCCGCAGAAAACGTGGTGAAAACCCTCAAAACAGAAGCGGGCGTGGATAAAGTTAATTATCTGTCCCGTGAAGAAGCGATGGGCGAGTTCCGCAACTGGTCTGGCTTTGGCGGCGCAATGGACATGCTGGAGCAAAACCCGCTGCCAGCGGTGGCTATCATCACGCCTAAAATGAATTTCCAGGATTCTGCGACACTCAACACCTTGCGCGACCGCGTGGCGGCCGTTCATGGCGTGGATGAAGTGCGTATGGATGACAGCTGGTTTGCCCGTCTTGCGGCGCTCACCGGTCTGGTCGGGCAGATTGCGGCGATGATCGGCGTGCTGATGGTGATCGCCGTCTTCCTGGTTATTGGTAACAGTGTGCGACTGAGCATCTTCAGCCGACGCGATACCATCAACGTGATGAAGCTGATTGGCGCGACCGACGGGTTCATACTCAGACCGTTCCTGAATGGCGGCGCGATGCTCGGTTTCACCGGCGCATTGTTGTCGCTGATCCTCTCAGAAGTGCTGGTGCTGCGCCTTGAGAGTGTAGTGACCCAGGTGGCACAGGTGTTCGGTACCACCTTTGACCTGCACGGTCTGGGCTGGGATGAAAGCCTGCTGCTGCTGATCGTGTCCGCGATGATTGGCTGGATTGCCGCCTGGCTGGCGACGGTTCAACATTTACGGCGATTTACACCACAGTAGCGATAATTTGCTATAATGTTCCCCTGCTGCTCAGTCTTTGTGTACAGGGGAACAGCCGATTCTTGCTATATCGTCCCATCATTTTCCTGCTTCCCCTGCAATGGCACAAATTCACTATCCAATAGTCAGTCTGTCACATACAGTCATCAGACTGTTGAATCTGTCCGTGAACTTTATGTAAAATTCGTGGTCGTAGAGCAGCGAATATGAAGGGCTCGGCGTTGCTTTGTTGTCGCCCCTGAAGGCCAGCAACGTAGCGGTATCATCCCGCAGCAACGTGGTATAAAACCTGCATTACGTCATACATGAGAGGCTTGAATGACCAAAGAAATGCGCACTTTAGCATTAGTACCCCAAGGTAGCCTGGAAGCCTATGTTCGGGCCGCCAATGCCTATCCTATGCTCACCGCAGAGGAAGAACGGGCGCTGGCTGAACGGCTGCATTACGACGGTGACCTGGAAGCAGCGAAAGAGCTGATCCTGTCTCACCTGCGCTTTGTTGCTCACATTGCCCGCAACTATTCAGGTTACGGTTTGCCACAGGCAGACCTTATCCAGGAAGGGAATATCGGCCTGATGAAAGCGGTTCGCCGTTTTAATCCGGAAGTCGGTGTGCGTCTGGTGTCCTTTGCCGTGCATTGGATCAAAGCAGAAATTCACGAATATGTGCTGCGTAACTGGCGCATCGTGAAAGTCGCCACCACCAAAGCGCAGCGTAAGCTGTTCTTTAACCTGCGTAAAAACAAACAGCGTCTGGGCTGGTTCAGCCACGACGAAGTAGAGCACGTTGCCCGCGAACTGGGTGTGACCAGCAAAGATGTGCTGGAAATGGAATCACGCATGGCCGCACAGGACATGACGTTTGATCCGACCCCGGACGATGAACCACGCGACGGCGCTGCGATGGCACCGATGCTGTATCTGCAAGACAAGAGTTCTGATTTTGCAGAAACCATCGAAGAAGATAACTGGGATCAGGACGCGACAGACAAACTTTCTTCTGCAATGGAAGGTCTGGATGAGCGCAGCCAGGATATCATTCGTGCCCGCTGGTTAGACGACGAAAACAAATCGACTCTGCAGGAGCTTGCCGATAAATACGGTGTATCCGCAGAACGTGTTCGTCAGCTGGAAAAGAACGCGATGAAAAAACTGCGTGTGGCAATCGAAGCCTGATAAACGCAGTTTCCGAAGTGAAAAAGCGACCTTTATGGTCGCTTTTTTTATGCCTGAAATTCCCCTCTGAACGCCCCTGTTAATTCCAGAATACTGGAATTATTCTGAATATTTTCCCTTTTAAATCATCTGGTTATTCCAGCATGTTGGAATATTCAACTTTATAGAGAACTCAATCACAGAGGATCACAAGCGTCCTGTCGTCTGTTCATTTTTGCCTCTATAACTTGTCCATCTCAACAGAATGGATTCCAGCATGATGGAATTAATCGCTAAATCAAAAGTTCCGGCACTGACGCGCGCCGTCGCCATTCTCGACATCATTTCCCGGCAAGGACAGTGCAACGCGAACCAGCTGGTCAGTGAACTGGGGATGCCCAAAAGCACCGTGTATCTGCTGCTGGAGGAACTGAAAAATCAGCGTTTAGTTACGCAGTCAAATTCCGGTAATTACCGCCTCGGGCTCAGATTGCTGGAGCTGGGCAGTCAGGTTTCCCGCCAGCTCGATTTGCGCAATGTCGCACTCCCGCATCTGAAAGCACTGATGCACGACACCGGGCTGCTCTGTCATCTCGGCGTGCTGGACGGGGATACGCCGATTTATCTGATCAAAGTCGAGAGCCAGTCGAATATTCAGGTTCGCACCTGGGAAGGAAAACGCCTGTCTCTGTGCCGCTCTTCGCTGGGCAAATGTCTGCTGACCTGGTGCGGTCGTGAACGTCAGGACGCACTGATTGCTGCACTGGAATTCAGCCCGGTATTGCCCAACTCGCTGACCAGTGCTCAGCAGCTGCGCACGGCGTTACAGCAAATCCATCAGCGCGGATGGGCTTTCGATGATGAAGAAGATGTGGCGAATATCCGCTGTATCAGCGCGCCGGTATTCAATGCAGCACATCGCGTCACGGCAGCGATTTCCGTCGTGGGCACCACCTTGCATGTCATGCCGGAAAATATCGACGCACTGGCTGACAAGGTAAAAAAAACCGCCTGGGAAATCTCCAGGGATCTGGGCTACAAAGCATAAGGAATCAATGATGTTACGACCTTCAGGAGTCATCAGCGCCATGTTAACCCCCTGGAAAGCAGGGCAGCCAGACATGGACATGTTGCGCAAAATTGTCGATTTTCAGATAGCGGCTGGCCTGAGTGCTCTGTTCCCGGTGAGTTCGGTGGGCGAAGCCGGTTATATGGACGTTGAGCAAAAGCGTGCGGTAGTCGAAACCGTCGTTGAACAGACTGCCGGACGTGTCCCCGTCTGGGCAGGGATCCCGGCGACCACGACGGATGAAAGCATCGCACTGGCACATGCGGCAGAACGTGCCGGTGCCAGCGGGGTCGTGCTGATGCCGCCTTCGTTTTATCACTATGATGCTGCGACGCTGACCAGTGTTTTTCGCCAGGTTGCCAGCACGGTAAATCTGCCGTTATGCCTGTATAACATCCCATTTTTTGCCGATCCGTTAAATGCCGAAAGTGTCGCTGAACTGGCAGCCCATCCGAATATTGTCGGTATTAAAGATTCCAGCGGTGATGCCGTCGGCATGATGAAAATGCTGTCCTGTTGTCCGCGGGAAGACGCAGATTTTGCTGTGATGACCGGCCGGGAAGAATTTTTCTTCTCCGCATTATGTGCCGGAGCCACCGGCAGCGTGACCGCGACCGCAGGCGTTTTGCCGGAAGTGATGTGTAAAATTTATGATCTCTTCAGCGAAGGAAAAACGGAACAATCGAAGGCATTACAATTTGCCGCATTACCCGTGATGTCGATGATGGCGTCATTGCCTTTTCCTCTGGGATATAAACTCGGCATGTCATTACGTGGTTTCCCGTTGGGCGAAAATAAAATTCCGCTTTCGGATGAAATAAAGCAAAAGATAGATGATTTAAGCTTTTCCCTGAATAAAGAAATAACCTCTCTCCTTACCCTGATAAAATAAACGGAGTTTATATTATGATGGAATCAAGAGTATTACCTAAAATTAAAGAAATTCGTGCATATTTCATGGGCGGTGCGACCGCAGAAAAAGGCAGTGGCGGTGCGGATTATCATGACCAGCAGGAAAAACACTGGATCGACGATAAAGTCTGTACGCCAATGAGTAAATATAAAGAATATGAACAATCCCGACAGTCATTCGGTATTAACGTATTGGGTACGCTGGTGGTTGAAATAGAAGCCGACAATGGCGTCACCGGTTTTGCGGTGTCTACGGCGGGTGAAATGGGGTGTTTTATTGTCGAAAAACATCTCAACCGTTTTATTGAAGGGCGCTGTGTCTCAGAAATCAAACTGATCCACGACCAGATGATGCGATCCACGATGTTCTACGCCGGCAGCGGCGGTCTGGTGATGAATACGATTTCCTGCGTCGACCTGGCGCTGTGGGATCTGTTCGGTAAATGTGCGCAACTGCCGGTGTATAAACTGCTCGGGGGCGCAGTGCGCGATGAAATCCAGTTCTATGCTACCGGTTCACGTCCGGATCTGGCCAAAGAGATGGGCTTCATCGGTGGCAAAATGGTGACGCATTTTGGCCCGCATGATGGCGACCACGGCGTACGTGAAACGGCTGCTATGGTGGCGGATATGCGCGAGAAATGCGGCCCGGATTTCTGGCTGATGCTTGACTGCTGGATGTCGATGGACGTTAATTTCGCTACCAAAGTGGCGCATGCCTGTGCGCCGTATAACCTCAAATGGATTGAGGAATGTCTGCCGCCGCAACAGTATGAAGGTTACCGCGAAATCAAACGCAACGCACCAGCCGGGATGATGGTCACCACCGGCGAACACCACGGCACGCTGGAGTCTTTCCAGACGTTGTCAGAAACCGGCGTCGATATCATGCAGCCTGACGTGGGCTGGTGTGGCGGGCTCACCACCTTGCTGGAAATCGCCGCCATCGCCAAGGCGAAAGGGCAATTAGTGGTGCCGCACGGTTCCTCCGTGTATTCACATCATGCGGTGATTACCTTCACCAATACGCCTTTCAGCGAGTTCCTGATGACTGCACCTGAGGCTGACCACACCCGTGCGCAGTTTGCGCCAATCCTGCTTGATGAGCCGGTGCCGGTGAACGGACGTATTCATAAATCGGTACTGGATAAACCGGGATTCGGGGTGGAATTAAATCCTGAGTGCAAATTAACCCGCCCATATCAGCATTAATTTCTGCGACAGATTATTTATCCGAACGTTTACTTCGGCCTGTTATTGATATTATTTTTTGACTAATAACAGGCCGGTTATAAAAAGGTTCATATTATGACGACGATATTAAATAAAGCCGTTGAGAAAACCCGCTGGCGTCTGATTCCTTTTATGCTTTCGTTATATATATTGGCCTTTCTGGATCGGGCGAATATTGGTTTTGCGAAAGAGTCTTATCAGATTGATACCGGATTAAGTAATGAAGCTTTTGCGATGGGGGCGGGAATATTCTTCGTCGCTTATGCTTTTCTCGGTGCGCCGGGAAATTTATTAATGAAAAAGTTCGGTGCCAAACAATGGATTGGCTGCACCACGCTGGTGTGGGGCGTTCTCTCGTCAGCAATGGCTTTTGCCGACACGGAATTCAAATTCCTGCTGGTGCGTTTTCTGCTGGGTGCTGCCGAGGCCGGATTCTTCCCCGGCATGATCTACCTGACATCCCTGTGGTTCCCGGCCAAAAACCGGGCTTCGGTGATGGGATTATTTTATATGGGCGTTCCGCTGGCGCTGACGTTTGGCAGCCCGCTTTCCGGTGCGTTGCTGGAGATGCACGGTTTTGCCGGACATCCGGGCTGGTTCTGGATGTTTATGATTGAAGGGGTGCTGGCGGTGATGGCCGGTATCTGGACATTCTGGTATCTCGATAATGGCCCGTCGACGGCGCGTTTCCTGTCAGCTGAACAAAAACAGGCGCTGATCGGTGAACTGGCGAAAGAAGAGAAACTGAAACAGAATTCACGCCTGCGGGATGCCTTCAGCATTCCGGCGATTTGGCACCTCGGGCTGGTTTATCTGATTATTCAGATTGGCGTATACGGGCTGATTTTCTTCCTGCCGACGCAGGTCGCCAGTTTGCTGGGAACAAAAGTCGGTTTCAGTGCGTCGCTGATCGCGTCTGTTCCCTGGATTGCGGCGATGTTCGGCACCTTCTTTATTCCGCGCTATGCCGATAAAACTGGCCATTTACGCTCGATAGCCGCGTTCACCTTACTGGCCGCCGGGCTGGGGATTGGGGGTTCTGCTCTGGTTGCCAGTCCGGTGCTGGCGATAGGTGCGCTGTGCTTTGCCGCCGTTGGGTTTATTGCCGTACAGCCGGTGTTCTGGACCATTCCGACCACGTTGCTCAGCGGCAGTGCGCTGGCGGCGGGGATTGGTTTCATCAATCTGTTCGGGGCGATTGGCGGATTCCTGGCACCACAAATCCGTGTGGCCGCGGATAGTATGTTCTCGAATAATATTGCCGGCTTACTCACCCTTTGCGGCATCACGTTGTTTGGCGTGGTCGCGATAGCGTTTCTCAGGGCAAAACCTGAAACACCAAAATTGCCGGAGAGCCAGCTGAAAACCAGTCAGTAAAAGGGAAACCCAGGCGCCCGGGGACGGGTCGCCTGTAGCACTTATTTGCGCCACACACCTTTTTCATTGCGAAAACCACATGCCTGCATAAACGCATCCAGCACGGGCTCAGGTTCTGCTTTCATCGTCCAGCTTTTCACCTGCGGCAGCTGCGCCTGCACATCTTCCATCAGATACAGCCCGACACCGCGACGACGCGTGACGTCGCGCACCAGCAAATCACTCAGTTCAGCCTGATTGCCATCAAGCGCAATTTTCACCGCGCCCAGAATGCGTTCATTAAACACCGCCGCAAACAGCGCACGGTCGTTTTGCAGGCTGGCTTGCCAGTCACTTTCGGTTTGCTCCGGCCAGATTTTTGCCAGATCGATCAGGTCCTGCGCGCTGAGTGACGTCAGTTTTTGGATAGTTAGTTTCATGATGCGGAAGGTCAGAAAAAGGAGGCGATCAGTGTAGCGGATCGTTCTGCAGAACGGGCGTAACTTTTTTTGTACAGTAACAGGTCGAAAAGTTTTTTAGCGATCTCTGCATAAGCGATAAATGTTGGCTTTAATCAATAAAGCCAGTGTTAACGACTGATTGTTTACATCCGCGCCCGCCTTTTCACCCAAATAAAATTCTGTTTACACCTCATATTTCTGATTGTGCTATTTGATTTGCAGAAGAAAATTCCTGTTTAATGATATGAATTATAAAGTCTTATTCGAAAATAAGACGAAATAAGCCGTTAACTCGTTATTACTTATACTAAATTTCCTAAGTGATGATGTTTTAAACAGGCAATAAAGAGCAAACCACAACACACACATGAACGGGGTAATCGGATGAAAGCAATGAAGGGTAAGATCTGGCTGGCAGGTTGTATTGCATTAGCAATGAGTCAGGCGGCATTCGCAAAAGATATTAAAGTCGCCATTGTTGGTGCTATGTCAGGTCCGGTCGCCCAGTACGGTGACATGGAATTTACAGGTGCAAAACAAGCCATCGCTGACATCAACGCCAAAGGCGGCGTGAAAGGTGACAAACTGGTTGGCGTGGAATATGACGATGCCTGTGACCCGAAACAAGCGGTTGCGGTAGCGAACAAAGTGATCAACGACGGTATCCGTTATGTGATCGGCCACCTGTGCTCTTCCTCTACTCAGCCTGCTTCTGACATCTATGAAGATGAAGGCGTGCTGATGATCACTCCGGCCGCGACTAACGCTGACCTGACCACCCGCGGTTATAAAATGGTGATGCGCACCACCGGTCTGGATTCCGATCAGGGCCCGACCGCAGCCAAATACATCCTCGACACCATCAAACCAAAACGTATCGCCGTTGTGCATGACAAACAGCAATACGGCGAAGGCCTGGCCCGTTCCGTGCAGGACGCGCTGAAAAAAGGTGGCGGCAACGTCGTTCTTTTTGAAGGTGTGACCGCAGGTGATAAAGACTTCTCCACGCTGGTGGCACGTCTGAAGAAAGAAAACGTCGATTTCGTTTACTTCGGCGGCTACTACCCGGAAATGGGCCAGATCCTGCGCCAGTCCAAGCAAGCCGGTCTTAACGCCAAATTCATGGGTCCGGAAGGCGTGGGCAACTCCTCATTGTCTAACATCGCCGGTGATGCCTCTGAAGGTATGCTGGTGACGCTGCCAAAACGTTATGACCAGGTTCCGGCTAACCAGCCAATCGTTGATGCGCTGAAAGCCAAAAAACTGGATCCAACCGGTCCGTTCGTCTGGACGACTTACGCTGCATTGCAGGCGCTGACCACCGGTATGGAACGCAGCGGCAGCATGGAACCGGCTGACATTGCTAAAAATCTGAAATCAGCGTCAGTGGATACTGTCATGGGTCCGCTGAGCTGGGATGAGAAAGGTGACCTGAAAGGATTCGAATTCGGTATTTTCGAGTGGCATAAGGATGGCACGTCTACCCCGATCAAATAAATGCCCGGCATCCTTCGCGCCGCCTCTGCGTTGGCCGCCTTCATTCACCCCGGTCACTTACCTGTGTAAGCTCCCGGGGATTCATTCAGTTGCCGCCTTGATGCAACACGAATGATTTTGGGCATTATGTTTCAGAACAAGAACCGCGCATTACTCTGCCCGGCGTCTGGTGTTATTAAGTGGCGCCGGGTTGCAGTCTCAGCACAAGTTATCAAACCCTTGATTAATAAGGATAGGGTATGTCAGAGCAGTTTCTCTATTTCATTCAGCAGATGTTCAACGGTGTCACGTTGGGCAGCACTTATGCGCTGATCGCCATTGGTTACACCATGGTTTACGGCATTATCGGCATGATCAACTTCGCCCACGGCGAGGTGTATATGATCGGCAGTTATGTCTCCTTTATCGTAATCGCCGCTCTGATGATGATGGGTATCGACGCCAGCTGGTTGCTGATCGGTGCCGGTTTTATCGCCGCGATTGTGATTTCCAGTGCCTACGGCTGGAGTATTGAACGCGTGGCGTATAAGCCGGTGCGTAACTCCAAGCGTCTGATTGCACTGATTTCTGCCATCGGGATGTCCATTTTTCTGCAAAACTACGTCAGCCTCACGCAGGGCTCACGCGATCTCGCTTTACCCAGTCTGGTGACCGGCCAGTGGACTCTGGGCGAGGCGAATGGTTTCGCCGCGACCATCAGCACCATGCAACTGATTATCTGGATAGTCACGTTTGTCGCGATGCTGGCGCTGACGCTGTTCATCCGTTATTCGCGTATGGGACGTGCCTGCCGCGCTTGTGCGGAAGATCTGAAAATGGCCAGCCTGCTGGGGATCAGCACTGACCGCGTGATCTCGCTGACTTTCGTCATTGGCGCATTAATGGCCGCCGTCGCTGGCGTTCTGCTCGGTCAGTTCTACGGCGTGATTAACCCATACATCGGCTTTATGGCCGGGATGAAAGCCTTCACCGCGGCGGTGCTCGGCGGCATCGGCAGCATTCCGGGGGCGATGATCGGCGGCCTGATTTTAGGCGTGGCTGAAGCGCTAACCTCGGCGTATCTGAGCACCGAATACAAAGATGTGGTGTCCTTCGCCTTGCTGATCGTCGTGTTGCTGGTGCTGCCGACCGGCATTCTCGGACGTCCGGAGGTTGAGAAAGTATGAAGCGCCTGAATCTGTTAAATGCGCTGGTCTCCGCTTTCGTTCTGCTGGTGCTGGCCGCGTTCATCATGGGATTACAGCTGAGCCTCGACGGTACAAAACTGGTGGTCAACGGAGCCGGTGAAGTGCGCTGGACGTGGATTGCCATCGGCTGCGCCATCGTCTTCGTGTTTCAGTTGTTCCGCCCGATGGTCAGCAGCAGCCTGAAAAAAGTCTCCGGACCGGGCTGGGTTTTGCCGAGCTTTGATGGCTCGACGCCGAAACAAAAACTGCTGGTGCTGGTGCTGATTATCGCTGCTATCGCCTGGCCGTTTATCGTCTCGCGCGGCACGGTGGATATCGCCACACTGACCCTGATCTACATCATGCTCGGCCTCGGTCTGAACGTAGTGGTTGGATTGTCCGGCCTGCTGGTGCTGGGTTACGGCGGCTTTTATGCCATCGGCGCTTACACCTACGCGCTGCTCAATCACTATTACGGCATCGGATTCTGGGAAGCGTTACCGCTGGCCGGACTGGTGTCGGCGGCGTTTGGTTTCCTGCTCGGATTCCCTGTGTTGCGGTTGCGGGGTGACTATCTGGCGATTGTGACGCTCGGGTTCGGCGAAATCGTCCGTATCCTTCTGCTCAATAATACCGAACTGACCGGCGGGCCGAACGGCATCAGCCAGATCCCAAAACCGACGCTGTTCGGGCTGGAATTCAGCCGGACGCCGCGTGACGGCGGCTGGGACACGTTCAGTAATTTCTTCCATGTTGCCTATGATCCGAGCGACCGCATTATCTTCCTGTATATGGTGGCGCTGCTGCTGGTGATCGCGACCTTGTTCATCATCAACCGTCTGCTGCGTATGCCGCTGGGGCGCGCGTGGGAAGCGTTGCGTGAGGATGAAATTGCCTGCCGTTCTCTGGGGCTGAATCCGACCCGCATCAAACTGACCGCGTTCACCATCAGCGCCGCATTTGCCGGTTTCGCCGGTACGCTGTTTGCCGCGCGTCAGGGCTTTGTCAGCCCGGAATCCTTCACCTTTGCGGAATCCGCTTTCGTGCTGGCTATCGTCGTGCTCGGCGGGATGGGCTCGCAGTTTGCCGTTATTCTGGCGGCTATTTTGCTGGTGGTTTCCCGCGAACTGATGCGTGACCTCAACGAATACAGCATGTTGCTGCTCGGTGCGTTAATGGTGCTGATGATGATCTGGCGTCCGCAGGGCTTGCTGCCGATGAAACGTGTTCATCTCAAGCTGAAGCTTTCGAAGAAACAAATCGCGGATCAGGGGGAACAGGCATGAGTACGCAACCTCTGTTAGCGGTTGAGGGATTGATGATGCGTTTTGGCGGCCTGCTGGCGGTCAACAACGTGGCGCTGAACCTCAACCAGGGCGAAATTGTTTCGCTGATCGGCCCGAACGGTGCCGGTAAAACCACGGTATTTAACTGCCTGACCGGTTTCTATAAACCGAGCGGCGGCACCATTAAACTGCGTGACCAGCATCTGGAAGGATTGCCGGGGCAGAAAATTGCCCGCATGGGCGTGGTGCGTACTTTCCAGCACGTGCGTCTGTTCCGCGAAATGACGGTGATTGAAAACCTGCTGGTCGCCCAGCATCAGCACCTGAAAAGCGGCGTACTGGCGGGGCTGTTTAAAACGCCGGGATTCCGTCGCGCCGAAGCGGATGCGCTGGATCGCGCTGCCGACTGGCTGGAACGTGTCGGATTGCTCGAACTGGCGAACCGTCAGGCTGGCAATCTGGCTTACGGTCAGCAACGCCGTCTGGAAATTGTCCGCTGCATGGTCACGCGCCCGGAAATCCTGATGCTCGATGAACCAGCTGCCGGTCTTAACCCGCGTGAAACCGAAGAGCTGAATCAGCTGATTGCCGAACTGCGTAACCAGCACAACGTGTCGGTTCTGCTGATTGAGCACGACATGAAACTGGTGATGGGCATTTCCGATCGCATCTACGTGGTGAATCAGGGCACGCCGCTGGCACAAGGCACACCGGCTGAAATTCGTAATAATCCTGACGTGATCCGCGCCTATTTAGGCGAAGGTTGATGGGCGAAGGCTAAGGGACAGAACAAGATGTTGTCATTCAATCAGGTATCCGCCCATTACGGCAAAATTCAGGCGCTGCATGAAGTCAGCCTGAGTATTAATAAAGGGGAAATCGTCACGCTGATCGGCGCGAACGGCGCGGGTAAAACCACGCTGCTCGGCAGTTTGTGTGGCGAACCGCGTGCGACGAACGGCTCGATCATTTTCGAAGGTCAGGACATCACGCAGTGGCAAACCGCCAAAATCATGCGCGGCGATATCGCGATTGTGCCGGAAGGCCGTCGCGTGTTCTCACGTATGACGGTGGAAGAGAATCTGGCGATGGGCGGATTTTTTGCCACACGCGACCAGTATCATGCCCGTCTGGAGCGCGTGTTTACGCTGTTCCCGCGTCTGAAAGAGCGCCGCATTCAGCGTTCGGGCACCATGTCCGGCGGTGAGCAACAGATGCTGGCAATTGGTCGTGCGCTGATGAGCCAGCCGCGTTTGCTGCTGCTCGATGAACCGTCGCTGGGGCTGGCACCCATCATCATCCAGCAGATTTTCGACACCATCCAGCAACTGCGCGAAGAAGGGATGACCATCTTCCTGGTCGAACAAAATGCCAATCAGGCGCTGAAACTCGCCGACCGCGGCTATGTGCTGGAAAACGGTCATGTGGTGCTGGAAGATACCGGCGCGGCCTTGCTGGCGAACGAAGCGGTGCGTGCGGCCTATCTCGGTGCATAAAGTGGCTTCACATTTTAAAAATCTGTGATAAATCTGGTAAACCGCACGGCAAGCGCTTTGCGGTTTTTATTTTGTCTATAAATTAACATCTCTTACATTCTTATAACTTTGCACATCATCAGGAACATGTCATGAACACAGAAGGTTTACTCGCCGCCCGTATGGTCAGGCTTAAAAGTTCGGCCATCCGGGAATTGCTGAAACACAGCAAAATGGAAGGCGTTATCTCACTGGCGGGTGGTATTCCTTCTTCAGCGCTTTTTGATTTCGACGGCCTGCGTGAAGCCACACAACTGGCGATCACCGAACAGCCTGAGCACGCTTTTCAGTATGGCCTGACCGAAGGCAGTTATACGCTGCGTGAGCGTATTGCTGAGCTTTGTCAGGAACGTGGCGTGGTGGCGAGCCCCGACGACATCGTGGTCACCGCTGGCTCCCAGCAGGCGCTGGATCTGGTGATGCGCGCCGTGGTTAACCCGGATGACGTGTTTGTGGTGGAACGCCCGACCTATCTGGCGGCGTTACAGACGCTGGAACTGGCCGAAGCCAAACTGCTGTCCGTCGGTTCTGACGGCGACGGCATGATTGTTGATGAGCTGGCGGAACTGCTGAAAACGCAGAAAATCAAAGGCGTGTATCTGGTGCCAACGTTTGGTAACCCGAGCGGCGTGACCCTGAGCCGCGCCCGTCGTGAGCAACTGGTGAAACTGGCAGCACAGCACGAATTCCTGATTGTAGAAGATGACCCGTATGGCGAACTGCGTTTCACCGATGAACGCCAGCCGACGCTGTTCGAGCTGTCGAAATCGCTGTTCGGTCACGCCGAAAACATCATCTACACCTCGACGTTCTCTAAAATTCTGGCACCGGGCCTGCGTCTGGGCTGGGTGATTATGCCTGACTGGCTGCTGCACAAAGTTGCCATCATCAAACAGGCCGCAGATCTGCACGCCAGCGCGCTGTCGCAGACTATCGCGGAATACTATCTCGGTTTGGGTCGTCTGCCGAAGCAGATCGAAACCATCCGTGCGGCGTATAAAAAGAAATGCCAGATCATGGCCGAACTGCTGGAACGCGAGCTGGGCGACGTGCTGACGTTTGAATACCCGAAAGGCGGCATGTTCCTGTGGGCGCGTTTCCGCGAGCCGCGTAATTGCGCTGAATGGATGAAAAAGACGCTGGAGCAGGGCGTGGTGTTTGTGCCGGGCGAATTCTTCTATGCCGATAACCCGGATCACTCGACCTTCCGTCTTTCCTTCGCGACCGCAACCGAAGAGCAAATGCACGAGGCGGTCGCCCGTCTGAAACGCGCACTGTAATTAACTTTTTCCGGTTCCCTGAGGCGCATCGTTAATCTGATGCGCCTTATTTTCTGAGTCATCGCTCTGGTACCAGAAAAACCAGGGACGTTTGAAGGTAAACCTCTATCTGCCAGACAGCCAGGTACAGTACCTCATTCATATTGCTCCCTGATATTCCACGGTATGCCGCACATTTAATAAAAAAAATTGAATTTATAACACTTGGTCATTTAACCCTTATTGTATTAAGGTCATATCAACACGAAATCAGGGAGGTTTATCGTGGCAGATATCAATAACGTTTCAAGTGATATAGACGATATTGCAAATAGAATTTCAGATATCATCATGTCCCCAGCCACAATTACCGGATTAATAAATGGAGCGCTTACCGTTCCTTTAGATATGGGCTATCTGGCTATAGGGTATTTTGATACAGATTCTCGCTATGCACATCAGACACAGCGTTTTCGCATGGCTGAAGCAATACATAATGACATACTCAATTACAAACATATAACAAATGCTATAGAGATTATATTTAAAGAATTCGATAAGTATGCTTCAGTGACCAAACAAAATAATGTCTATCGGGGTGTAGTATCCTCGATTGCTGGGCGTTTACTTACCGCGAAAATTATTGCCGTCACCGGTGCTGCTGTGCTTGCGAGAGTGTCATTTATCGGTGCGCAAAGTGCTAAAAACTGGATTGGCAGGGTGACGATGATTTTACTTATAGGGGGAATGAGTGAGCGCTCAATAAGAAAATCAGAAAGCCTTGCCATCGATGCGCCGGAGATTTACAAGCTCCTTCGACCCCACGATTATGACCTTACCTACTTTCTTTATGAACCTGCTGTTAAACCGTTCATTGATGCGGTGCACATTGGTGCTACGCGTGGGCAGCCTGCGTTTGACAGGATAATTGATGCTGTAGGGCGAAAACTACATGTCACTCAATAAACCGCTTTATGTTGTCGCAAAAGGCGCAGCGAAGTGGGTGATATTTGCTGTCGTCAAAGTATGGGATTTTTTTGAATCTGTGCTTTTTGTTGGCGGATTAATCGGATGCCTTATGCTGCCAGTTGTGTGGCCTATGAAATTCGTTTATGCCGCAGGATGGCTGGTTTGTTTCTTCTGTGTATCGAAGTGCATCGGAAAAATAGAAGACTATAGGAAAAAAAGTCTAAACGTTAAATTAAGGAAATAAAAATGTCTAATCCTGCTTATTTGTGGTTAACGGATGAAAATGGTTCTCCTGTTATCGGAAGTTGTAATGTTCACGGGCGTGTGGGTTCTATTGAAGTTAAGTCACTTTCACACCACCTGACAGTTCCGACGGATAGAAATACTGGGGAATTGACAGGTACGCGTATTCATACACCGATATTATTTCAAAAGGAATTTGATCGCACAACACCAATACTTTACCGTACGATTAGTCAGGGAATCACGCTTAAATCCGCTGAATTTAAGATGTATCACATATTAGACGCTGGTGTAGAAGCGGAGTATTTCAACATCCGCATGGAAAATGTGAAGATCACAGGCATTACTCCGAGCCTTCATCCCGGTTCGGGAACAGGAACGCATCTGGAAAATATTGAAATGCGCTATGAGTCAATTCAATGGAAATATGTCGATGGGAACATAATATTTAAAGATAGTTGGAATGAACGCACCGTAGCATAACTCTAATAAGATAAGCCGTCCTGCGGACGGTTTTTCCTAACGCTTAACCGCCATGAACCTCATTTTCTGCCATCTGTCTGTCATCCCCGCTTAACTTTCCCGTAACCTTATTGTCATTTTTCCGTGTCATTTTACCTCCCGACTCTACCCAGCATACTTCAGGCTGCACTTGCAGCACACCAGCAGAATTCAGGAGACAGGCATGTTCATCAACCTCAAAAAAACGGTTATCGGCACCGCGCTGACGCTGGCTTTCAGCGCCAATGCTTTCGCTGTGACAGAAATTCCTTTCTGGCACTCAATGGACGGCGAGTTAGGCAAAGAAGTGAACTCGCTGGCCGACCGTTTTAACCAGACGCACCCTGATGTCAAAATCGTGCCTGTCTATAAAGGCAAATACGACGAAAGCCTGGCGGCCGGTATCGCGGCATACCGTACCGGTAATGCTCCGGCGATTTTGCAGGTTTACGAAGTGGGCACTGCGACCATGATGGCCAGCAAAGCCATCAAACCGGTTTACGAAGTGTTCAGCGATGCGGGCATTAAAGAAGACGTTTCACAGTTCGTGCCGACTGTTTCCGGTTATTACTCCGATTCCAAAGGCCGCCTGCTGTCCCAGCCATTTAACAGCTCCACGCCGGTGCTGTATTACAACAAAGACGCTTTTAAGAAAGCCGGTCTGAACCCGGATCAGCCGCCGAAAACCTGGCAGGATATGGCCGCCTACACCGAGAAATTGCGTGAAGCGGGCATGAAATGTGGTTACGCCAGCGGCTGGCAGGGCTGGATCCAGATTGAGAACTTCAGCGCCTGGCACGGTCTGCCAATCGCCACCAAAAACAACGGCTTCGATGGCACCGATGCGGTTCTGGAATTCAACAAACCAGAGCAAATCAAACACATCCAGATGCTGGAAGACATGAACAAAAAAGGTGACTTCACCTATTTTGGTCGTAAAGATGAATCCACCGCCAAGTTCTATAACGGCGATTGCGCGATGACCACCGCGTCTTCCGGTTCACTGGCCGACATCCGTCAGTATTCCAAATTCAACTACGGCGTGGGCATGATGCCTTACGATGCAGACATCAAAGGCGCACCACAAAACGCCATCATCGGCGGTGCAAGCCTGTGGGTGATGAACGGCAAAGATAAAGACACCTACAAAGGCGTTGCCGAATTCCTGCAATTCCTGACCACGCCGGAAATCGCAGCCGAATGGCACCAGAAAACCGGTTATCTGCCTGTGACCACCGCCGCGTATGAACTGACCAAAAAAGATGGCTTCTACGAGAAGAATCCGGGTTCTGACGTCGCCACCCGCCAGATGCTGAACAAGCCACCGTTACCGTTCACCAAAGGCCTGCGTCTGGGCAACATGCCGCAGATCCGTACCATCGTGGATGAAGAACTGGAAAGCGTGTGGAGCGGTAAGAAAACGGCTAAAGAAGCGTTAGACACTGCAGTACAGCGCGGGAACTTACTGTTACGTCGCTTCGAAGCTTCTACTAAGTAAGTCGGCTACTGCGCTTTGCCAGTCTGGGATTGGGCAGTGCTCGCTCTCCTCATGGACTTTGTGTCCACTCCGGGAGCTGTGCGCTGTCCGCACCCAGTCTGGCTTCGCTCGCTACGCCTCATCCGGAGTAGCCTGCCTTTTGTCATCGCATTAACGAGTAAACCATCATGAGTTCACACCGTCCCGGTTTTGGTTGCAGCTGGTTGCCCTACGCGCTGGTTTTGCCGCAGCTGTTAATCACCGCGATATTTTTCCTGTGGCCTGCCGGTCAGGCGCTGTGGTATTCGGTGCAGACGCTGGATCCGTTCGGACTTTCCAGCACCTTCGCCGGAATGACTAACTTCACGCAGCTGTTTCAGGATCCGTACTATCTCGACTCTTTCTACACCACGCTGAAATTCAGCTTTATGGTGGCCTTTATCGGACTGGCGGTTTCGCTGTTTTTCGCGGCGCTGGTCGATCACGTGGTACGCGGCAGCCGGATTTATCAGACGCTGATGATCCTGCCCTATGCCGTTGCGCCTGCCGTGGCTGCCGTTTTGTGGATGTTCCTGTTCAGCCCCGGTCTCGGCCTGATTACCCACTTCTTAGGCTCGATGGGCTATAACTGGAACCACGCGCAAAACAGCGGTCAGGCGATGTTCCTGGTGGTGCTGGCGTCGGTCTGGAAGCAAATCAGCTACAACTTCCTGTTCTTCCTCGCGGCCTTGCAGTCGATCCCTAAATCACTGGTAGAAGCGGCGGCTATCGACGGCGCAGGCCCGGTTCGACGCTTCTTCAATCTGGTGCTGCCGCTGATTTCTCCGGTGAGCTTCTTCCTGCTGGTGGTCAATCTGGTTTACGCCTTCTTTGATACTTTCCCGGTGATCGATGCCGCGACAGCGGGCGGCCCGGTGCAGGCGACGACGACGCTGATTTATAAAGTGTATCGCGAAGGTTTCTCCGGTCTGGACCTGTCCAGCTCCGCCGCGCAGTCCGTCATTCTGATGATGCTGGTTTGCGGCCTGACGTTCATTCAGTTCCGCTTTGTCGAGCGTAAGGTGCGTTACCAATGATTGAGAACCGCAGAGGGCTGGATATTTTCAGCCACATCATGCTGCTGCTCGGCGTGCTGGTGATTTTATTCCCGCTGTATGTCGCGTTTGTGGCGGCGTCGCTGGATAACAAACAGATTTTTGATGTGCCGATGACGCTGATCCCGGGCACCCATTTATGGGAAAACATCAGCACCATCTGGACGCAGGGCGCAGGCAACAACAGCCCGGCGTTTGGTCGTTTGCTGATCAACAGCTTCATCATGGCGATGGTGATCACCGTCGGTAAGATTTCGGTGTCGATGCTCTCGGCTTACGCGATTGTCTATTTCCGTTTTCCGCTGCGTAACCTGTTCTTCTGGCTGATTTTTATGACGCTGATGCTGCCGGTGGAAGTGCGTATTTTCCCAACCGTACAGGTGATCGCCAATCTGCATATGCTCGACAGCTACACCGGCCTGACGTTGCCGCTGATGGCCTCGGCGACCGCGACCTTCCTGTTCCGCCAGTTCTTTATGACGTTGCCGGATGAGCTGCTGGAAGCCGCGCGTATCGATGGCGCGGGCGCGATGCGCTTCTTCTGGGACATCGTGTTGCCGCTGTCGAAAACCAATCTCGCGGCGCTGTTCGTCATCACCTTTATTTATGGCTGGAACCAATATTTGTGGCCGATTCTGATCACCAGCGATGCCTCGATGGGGACGGCGGTGGCGGGGATTAAAAGCATGATTTCCTCCGGCGATGGCTCGACGCAATGGAATCAGGTGATGGCGGCCATGATCCTGACCTTATTACCACCGCTGGCGGTGGTGCTCCTGATGCAGCGCTGGTTTGTGCGCGGTCTGGTAGACAGTGAGAAGTAACTGAAATGGCAAATTTGAAATTACAGGCAGTGACCAAGTCCTACGACGGCAAAAACCAGATCATTCAAAGTATCGATCTGGACGTCGCCGACGGCGAATTTATCGTGATGGTCGGGCCTTCCGGCTGCGGAAAATCGACCCTGCTGCGTATGGTGGCCGGGCTTGAGCGCACCACGTCCGGCGATATCTACATCAACGACCAGCGTGTCACCGAGCTGGAACCGAAAGATCGCGGCATCGCGATGGTGTTCCAGAACTACGCGCTGTATCCGCACATGAGCGTGTACGACAACATGGCCTATGGCCTGAAAATCCGCGGTTTTGGCAAAGCGCAGATCAATGACCGCGTTGAAGAGGCGGCGCGTATTCTGGAACTCGGCCCGCTGCTTAAACGCAAACCGCGTGAGCTTTCCGGCGGTCAGCGTCAGCGTGTGGCGATGGGGCGCGCTATTGTGCGCGAACCGGCGGTGTTCCTGTTCGACGAACCGCTTTCCAACCTCGACGCCAAACTGCGCGTGCAGATGCGCCTCGAACTGCAACAATTGCATCGCCGTCTGCGCACCACCAGTTTGTACGTGACGCACGATCAGGTGGAAGCCATGACACTGGCCGAACGCGTGATCGTGATGAACAAAGGTATCGCCGAGCAGATCGGTACGCCTTCGGAAGTTTACCGCCGTCCGGCCAGCCTGTTTGTCGCCAGCTTTATCGGATCTCCGGCCATGAATTTGTTGCCCGGCCAGCTGACCTCTGACGGTACGTCGCTGGTGATGGAAGGCGGATTTGAGTTGCCGATGCCGGTTCCGCGCCCTGAGTGGGGCGGTCGTGAGCTGACGATCGGTATTCGCCCTGAACATATTCATCTGACCGATGACACCCAAAACGGTATTCCGATGGTGCTGAATACGCTGGAACTGCTGGGCGCGGATAATCTGGCGCACGGCAAACTGGCGGGCAGCGGCGTCGTGGTGCGTTTATCCCATGAAGTGTTCCCGACAGCCGGCTCGCTGTTGCGCTTGGTTTTCCCGGCGAAAGCGTTACACTTTTTCGATACTCACAGCGGATTACGGATGGAATAAACATGAAAGCCTGGCCTTATCCTCGCATTGTGGCGCACCGTGGCGGCGGCGCGCTGGCTCCGGAAAACACGCTGGCCGCCATCGATATGGGCGCAAAATACGGTCATACCATGATCGAATTTGACGCCAAACTGGCGCAAGGCGGGGAAATCTTCCTGTTGCACGACGATACCCTGAACCGCACCAGTAACGGCTGGGGCGTGGCGGGTGAACTGCCGTGGGACAAACTCGAACAGCTCGATGCCGGTAACTGGTACAGCGCCGCATTTAAAGGCGAAAAACTGCCGCTGCTGGCGCAGGTTGCTGAACGCTGTGCGCGTCATCATATGATGGTGAATATTGAGATCAAACCGACCACCGGTCTGAACGAGAAAACCGGTACTGACGTGGCGCTGGCCGCCCGTGAGCTGTGGAAAGATCAGCCTGTTGCACCGCTGCTTTCCTCGTTCGAATTCGACGCGCTGGTTGCCGCTAAAAAAGCCGCCCCCGAATTGCCACGCGGCTTGCTGATCGACGAATGGCACGAGAACTGGAAAGCGCTGACTGACGAACTGGAATGCGTTTCTCTGCATCTCAACCATAAATTGCTCAATGAAGAACGCGTTAAAGCCATCAAAGACGCCGGACTGCATATTCTGGTGTATACGGTGAATAATCCGGCGCGCGCCCGCGAATTACTGGGCTGGGGCGTGGACTGTATTTGTACCGATAAGATTGATGTGATTGGGCCGGATTTTACCTAGAACGTGGTGCTAAAAGCACAGATCAGGCGCAGTGACCACCGCGCCTGAAAGATTAACTAAGGCGTCTGATTCAATTTCTGACCCAGCGTCTGGTTATTTTGCTGGATCTGCAATCGTTGCTGATTGCTCTGAATCTGTGATTTCAGCTTCAGTTGCTGCTGTTGCTGACTGTTACGCATATCCTGTTCCTGCTGACGTTTCTGCATCTGCTGGTTGTTCTGCTGTTGCTGCTGCATCCGCTGTTGCGAAGGATTGTTCAGCAGCGGATCGTTCGGGTTCGGCACTTTTTCGACTGCACTGGCGGTCTGAACGGCAAACAGCAACGGCAGCGCGGCGAGCATTCCATATAAACATTTCATCAGTTCATCCTCCGTTTCCAGTCATACATTAAGTGTATGCCATCGCAGCCGTGAACGTGTCCTTTGAGCGCACGTTTCCCTCAAAGCGTGGCACTGCTCTCGTTTGCTCTATAATTGAACAGATGTAAACCACCTTCGCACTTCGCGGTTTCCTTCATTCCGTTACAATTATCTATCTTTAACATTTTAGGGCTCAACTGCCGTGCCTTTACTCATTATCACCACCATTTTGTGGGCCTTTTCCTTCAGCCTGATCGGCGTCTATCTGGCCGGACAGGTCGACAGCGTATTCTCCGTGTTAGTCCGTTTAGGGCTGGCGGCGCTGGTTTTCCTGCCATTCCTGCGCTGGAAAGGCCATCAGCTCACCACCATTTTGCTGTATATGGCCGTGGGTGCGATGCAGCTAGGGATCATGTATCTCATCAGTTTTGAGGCGTATCTGTACCTGTCGGTGCCGGAATTCCTGCTGTTTACGGTGATGACGCCGCTGTACGTTACGCTGATTTATGACCTGATCAGTGGCCGCAAAATCCGCATCGGTTATGCGCTGAGCGCACTGCTGGCGGTGGCGGGGGCGGCGATTATTCGTTACGACCACATCAGCGAGCATTTCATCATCGGCCTGTTGCTGGTGCAGGCGGCGAATATCTGTTTTGCCATCGGGCAGGTGGGGTATAAACGCCTGATGGAAACCCGTCCGATGCCGCAGCATACGGCGTTTTCCTGGTTCTATCTGGGGGCGCTGCTCTGTGCGGTGGTGGCGTGGTTCCTGTGGGGTAATCCGCAAAAACTGCCCACCACGAATCTGCAATGGGGCATTCTGGTGTGGCTGGGGATTGGCGCTTCCGGGCTGGGATATTTCATGTGGAACTATGGGGCGACGCAGGTTGATGCGGGAACGCTGGGGATTATGAACAACTTTCACGTCCCGGCCGGGCTGCTGGTTAACCTGGCAATCTGGCAACAGCAGCCGCACTGGCCGAGCTTTATCGTCGGTGCCGCAGTGATTATGTCCTCACTGTGGGTGCACCGGCATTGGGTCGTGCCGCGTCGCGAACAAACGGCAGATGATCGCACGCGTGCTGCCGCGCCGAACGAATAAAGGCTTCGGTTACCGGCTGACGCTGTTCGCCGTCACGTACGGCGGCGTACAGGCGGCTCCATAAGCCATCGCCCAGGGTTTTGGTCACCACCAGACCCTGGCGCTCAAAACTCTCCACCACCCAGTGCGGTAACGCCGCAATCCCCATTCTCGCCGACACCATCTGAATCAACAACAACGTGTTATCGACACTTTTCAGTGCCGGGCTGACGCCTGCCGGTTGCAGGAAATGCCGCCAGATATCCAGACGCTGACGTTGTACCGGATAAATCATCAACGTTTCCGTGCTGAGATCTTCCGGCGTGATCACCGTTTTAGCTGCCAGCGGGTGATCCGGTGCCAGCACCAGACGCACTTCAAAATCAAACATCGGGGAATAATGCAGACCGCTGCGCGGCAGAATGTCGGAGGTTAATACGATATCCAGCTCGCCCTGTTGCAGCGCGGGCTGCGGGTCGAACGTCACCCCGGATTTGAAATCCATCAACACCTGCGGCCAGTTCTGGTGGAAGTTATCCAGCGCGGGCGTCAGCCACTGAATACAACTGTGACATTCAATCGCAATACGCAGTGAAGTCTGGTGCGGTTCATTACAGGCCTGCAATGCCTGCTGGATTTGCGGCAGCACCTGTTCTGCCAGATTCAGCATGATTTCGCCCTGCGGCGTGAAACGTAAAGGCTGACTTTTTCGCACGAACAACCTGAAACCCAGGCGTTGCTCCAGGTCACTGAACTGGTGCGACAGAGCCGATTGGGTCTGATGAAGCTGCGAGGCGGCTGCGGCCAGTGACCCGGTGTTGCGCAGTGCTTGCAACGTTCGCAGGTGTTTCAGTTCGATCATGAGAGTCCTTCACTGTGTCATGAATAATTTGCGCTTGTGGAATATACACTACCTGCGGATTATGGATGTGTAAACATCTGGATGGCTAAACAGGAATTAAAAAGATGACGATACTGAATCACACTCTGGGTTTTCCACGCGTTGGTCTGCGTCGTGAACTTAAAAAAGCACAAGAAAGCTACTGGGCAGGCAATTCCACTCAGGAAGAACTGCTGGCAACCGGACGTGAACTTCGCGCCCGTCACTGGAAGCAACAAGCTGAAGCAGGCGTGGATTTGGTGCCGGTGGGCGATTTCGCCTGGTACGATCACGTACTGACCACCAGCCTGTTGCTGGGCAACGTACCGGCCCGTCATCAGAATGCCGATGGCTCTGTTGATCTCGATACCTTATTCCGTCTTGGCCGTGGCCGTGCACCGACCGGTAAACCGGCTGCTGCGGCAGAAATGACAAAGTGGTTTAACACCAACTATCACTACATGGTGCCGGAGTTTGTGAAAGGGCAGAAATTCAAACTGACCTGGACACAACTGCTCGAAGAAGTGGACGAAGCGCTGGCGCTCGGTCACAAAGTGAAACCTGTTCTGCTGGGGCCGCTGACCTATCTTTGGCTCGGCAAAGTGAAGGGCGAACAGTTTGACCGTCTTTCCCTGCTCAACGATATTCTGCCTGTTTATCAGCAAGTTCTGGCCGAACTGGCAAAACGCGATATCGAATGGGTGCAGATTGACGAACCGGCTCTGGTGCTGGAATTGCCGCAGGAATGGCTGGATGCGTATAAACCGGCTTATACCGCGCTGGAACAGAGCAAAACTAAATTGCTGCTGACCACTTATTTCGACAGCGTCGGGCACAACCTCGACACTATCCGCCAGTTACCGGTTCAGGGGCTGCACATTGACGCCGTCGCCGGTCGTGATGACCTGCAAACCGTCATCAGTCAGCTGCCAGAAAACTGGCTGATTTCTCTGGGTGTGATCAATGGCCGTAACGTCTGGCGTGCGGATCTGAGCACCTGGTTCGGGCGTCTGAAACCGCTGGTGGCGGGCCGAAATGTCTGGATCGGCAGCTCATGTTCGCTGCTGCACAGCCCGATCGACCTAAGCGTTGAAAGCCGTCTGGATGAAGAAGTGAAAAGCTGGTTCGCCTTTGCGCTGCAAAAATGCGCCGAGCTGGCATTGCTGACCTCTGCACTGAACAATCCGACCGCTGAAGCGCAGCAAAAACTGGCGGAATACAGCGCGCCAATCCGTGCCCGTCGCGAATCTGCCCGTGTAAATAACGCAGCCGTCGGTAAACGTGTGGCGGCAATCACCGGCGCAGATATCGAGCGTGCGCATGTTTATACCGAACGCGCCAAAGCACAGCGCGCCCGTTTCAATCTGCCAGCCTGGCCGACGACGACCATCGGTTCATTCCCGCAAACCACGGAGATCCGTGGCCTGCGTCTGGACTTCAAACAAGGTCGTCTGGACAACACTAAATACCGCACCGGGATCAGCGAACATATTAAGCAAGCCATTAAAGAGCAGGAACGTCTGGGTATCGACGTGCTGGTTCACGGCGAAGCTGAACGTAACGACATGGTTGAATACTTTGGCGAGCATCTGGACGGTTTTGTGTTCACGCAAAACGGCTGGGTACAAAGCTACGGTTCACGTTGCGTAAAACCTCCGGTCATTATCGGCGACGTCAGCCGTCCGCAAGCAATTACCGTTGAGTGGGCGAAGTACGCGCAGTCTCTGACCGAAAAACCGGTGAAAGGCATGCTGACCGGCCCGCTTACGATCCTGTGCTGGTCCTTCCCGCGTGAAGATGTCAGCCGCGAAACCATCGCCAAACAAATCGCGCTGGCGCTGCGTGACGAAGTGGAGGATCTGGAAAAAGCCGGTATCGGTATCATCCAGATTGACGAACCGGCACTGCGCGAAGGTCTGCCATTGCGTCAGTCTGAATGGAATGCGTACCTGCGCTGGGCAGTGGATGCGTTCAAACTCAATGCCGCGATTGCCCGCGATGACACGCAGATCCATACCCACATGTGTTACTGCGAATTCAACGACATCATGGATTCCATCGCCGCGCTGGATGCTGACGTGATCACCATTGAAACCTCGCGCTCTGATATGGACCTGCTGGAGTCATTCAAGGACTTCGAATATCCGAATGAGATCGGGCCGGGCGTCTACGACATTCACTCACCTAACGTGCCAAGCGTCGAATGGATTGAAGATTTGCTGCGTAAAGCCGCGGATCGCATTCCGGCAGAACGTCTGTGGGTCAACCCGGATTGCGGCCTGAAAACCCGTGGCTGGCCGGAAACCCGCGAATCGCTGGAAAACATGGTGAAAGCCGCCAGGCGCCTGCGTGCTGAGAAAGCCTGAAATAAAGAATCGTTGTGTTGTTGCTGAAACATTTGGGGCACTCCGGTGCCCCCTTTTTATTGCTCCCATTTGCACTTTGTTACGTCTTTTTCAGCCCGCGTCATACGGCGGCTGTAGCGCGATTACGGCGCTGGGTTTCAGGCTGTTTCCCCACACGGCGCGGTTCTCCGCTAGGCTTAAATCAGGATTTACTTTCTTTTTACCCATCAGACAGGGAGAAAATATGAACCGGTTTACAGACAAAGTCGTGGTAGTGACTGGCGCAGGTTCCGGCATGGGGGCCGCATCGGCACGGCGTTTTTCTTCAGAAGGGGCGATTGTGGTACTTGTCGGCCGGACGAAGGAAAAGCTGGAGAAAGTCGCTAAAACGTTGAGCAGTACGCAGTATTACATTCATCTGGCGGATGTTTCATCCGCACAGGATGTGGAGCGTATGGCAGAAGTGATTGAGGATAAATTCGGCCGGGTCGATGTGCTGGTAAATGGCGCAGGCGTTGTGGTGCAGGGCAAAGTGACAGAAGCCAGCCTCGATGACTGGCAGGAAATCATGGGTATCGATCTTAGCGGCGTTTTCTATTGCACGCGTTTCTTTATGCCCGCGCTGATTAAAAGCAAAGGCAATATCGTGAATATTTCCTCGGTGTCCGGCATCGGCGGTGACTGGGGCATGAGCTTCTATAATGCCGCGAAAGGTGGTGTGACCAACTTCACCCGTTCGATTGCTATGGATCACGGTAAAGACGGCGTGCGCGTCAATGCTGTTTGTCCGTCGCTGACCTTCACGGATATGGCGGCTGGCATTAAAGATAACCAGCCGTTACTGGCAAAATTTGCCGAACGAATCCCGCTGGGGCGTGGCGCAGAGCCGGAAGAAATTGCTGATGTGATTGCGTTTCTCGCCAGTGATGATGCGCGCTTCGTGACGGGTGTAAATCTGCCGGTTGATGGCGGACTTTCTGCCTCTAACGGTCAGCCTCCGCAGGCGTAACGCGCTGTTTCAGAAAAGCGGTCGATAATTTCGAACAGGACTGGCAGGGCGCGTTTGGGCGATTGTCGTTGTAAATAGATTGTCGTTGTAAACAGATTGTCGCTGTAACTGACTGAATGCTAATAAAAAGCCCGACAGGAAAATCTGCCGGGCTTTTTTATTTGCTCAATACCGTACTTTTACTTCACACCGTACTGGGCGAAGAAATCCAGCATACGCTGCCAGCCATCAGCGGCGGCTTCCGCGTGGTAGCTCGGGCGGTAATCAGCGTTAAACGCATGACCGGCTTCCGGATAGACCACGATTTCTGCCGTGGCATTGGCTGCGCGGATGGCCTGACGCATGGTTTCAATCGTATCCAGAGGAATGCTGGAATCTTCTGCGCCGTATAAACCCAGAACAGGCGCATCCAGCGCGGCGGCGCGATCGACCGGCTGTGACGGGCTGGTCAGCGTTTTATCACCCACCAGTTTGCCGTACCACGCCACGCCCGCTTTCAGCTGCGGATTGTGCGCCGCATACAGCCAGGTGATGCGTCCGCCCCAGCAGAAACCGGTGATGCCTAATTTGGAAATATCCCCGCCATGTTGCGCGGCCCAGTGTGCGGTGTGGTCGAGATCAGAAAGCACCTGCTGATCCGGCACTTTGCTGACCAGTTTGGCGAAAAGCTCGCTGATTTCGGTGTAATCACGCGGGTCGCCCTGACGGAAATACAGCTCAGGCGCGATGGCCATATAGCCCTGTTTCGCCAGACGGCGGCAGACATCCTGAATGTGTTCGTGTACGCCAAAAATTTCCTGCACCACCAGAATGATCGGCAATTTTCCGGTGAACTGTTCCGGACGGGCAAGATAGGCAGGCATGTCTTCGCCCTGCGAAGGGATCGTGGTCTGGCCTGCGTGCAGTCCGTCGGTATCGGTGTGGATGGTGGTACTGGCGACGGGAGTGACGGCAGGAGCAAAGCTGGTCGGAGCCTGTTTCAGGGTAAGCAATTCTTCTTTTTTCATCGGGGGTCTCCAGGCAAGTGTCCATACGAAAATCTGTGGCTTTGGATTAAAACTATAGCCGTAAAGCATGAACAGCAAGGCGCAAGAGATGTTCTATAGTTAAAAGTTAATCAGGAAAGTCATCATGGAAGATTTACAGAACGCACACCGAACGCCCGAAACCTTAGTCTTAGGAGCTATGTTCAATGTCAAAATCACCGTCTAAAGTGACCAAGAAAAGTGAGCCAAAACCGGTAAGCCGCGCCCCCGCCACGGGCATCGAGTCCTCTCAACCTGGCCTGGGCGACCTGGCACCCGCCGATCGTACTTATCAGCCTTCACCCCAGCCGACACCGCCGGGGAAAGAGCCGACCGCTTCCGGCAGTGCCAAAAGTCCGAAAAATACCAATGCCAAGCTGGACGCATTAGAACGCCATCGTAAAAACGGCGAAAAGCAGCCGCTGACCACCAATCAGGGCACCAAAATCTCTGATGATCAGAACTCGCTGAAAGCCGGCAACCGCGGGCCGACGTTGCTGGAAGATTTTATCCTCCGCGAGAAAATTACCCATTTTGACCACGAGCGCATTCCTGAACGTATTGTTCATGCGCGCGGTGCGGCGGCGCACGGCTATTTCCAGCCATACCGCAGCATGAAAGATGTCACGAAAGCCCATTTTCTCTCTGATCCGGCAAAGAAAACGCCGGTGTTTGTGCGGTTCTCTACCGTTCAGGGCTCGCGAGGCTCGGCGGATTCTGTTCGCGACATCCGTGGCTGGGCGACAAAGTTTTATACCGATGAAGGCATTTACGACCTGGTCGGCAACAATACGCCGGTATTCTTTATTCAGGATGCCCATAAATTCCCTGATTTTGTCCATGCGGTAAAACCAGAACCGCATAATGAAATCCCGCAGGGCGCCAGCGCGCACGATTCCTTCTGGGATTACGTGTCCCTGCAACCTGAAACACTGCATAACGTTTTCTGGGCGATGTCTGACCGTGGCATTCCTCGCAGTTACCGCACGATGGAAGGTTTTGGCATCCATACATTCCGTTTCGTGAATGCCGAAGGGAAAGCTACTTTTGTGCGTTTCCACTGGAAGCCGCTGGCCGGAAAGGCCTCTTTGTTGTGGGATGAGGCGCAAAAACTGGCCGGGAAAGATGCGGATTTCCACCGCCGTGATTTGTGGGAAGCCATCGAAGCCGGTGATTATCCTGAATATGAACTGGGCGTTCAGCTGATCCCTGAAGAAGACGAATTCAAATTTGATTTCGATCTGCTGGATCCGACCAAGCTGATCCCTGAAAAACTGGTGCCGGTAGAACTCATCGGCAAGATGGTGCTTGACCGTAACCCCGATAATTACTTCGCGGAAACCGAACAGGTCGCATTCCATCCGGGACACGTAGTGCCGGGCATCGATTTCACCAATGATCCGCTGTTGCAGGGGCGTCTGTTCTCCTATACCGATACGCAGATCAGTCGTCTTGGCGGACCGAATTTCCATGAAATTCCGATTAACCGCCCGACCTGTCCGTACCATAACTTCCAGCGTGACGGCATGCACCGGCAGGATATCGATACCAATCCGGCGAATTATGAGCCGAACTCCATCAACAATAACTGGCCGAGGGAAACACCTCCGGCAGCGTCCGGCGGCGGTTTTGAAAGCTATCCGGAGCGGATAGATGCGGAAAAAATCCGTCAGCGCAGTCCGTCATTTGCTGAGTATTATTCCCACCCGCGTTTGTTCTGGCTGAGCCAGACAACAGCGGAGCAGGATCATATTGTCGGGGCCTTCTCGTTTGAATTGTCGAAGGTGGCGCGGCCGTATATCCGCGAGCGTGTGGTGGATTTACTGGCGCATGTTGACCAGACGCTGGCGCAGAAAGTGGCTAAAAATCTGGGTATTACGCTTTCCGCTGACACCCTGAAGATAAAAGCGCCGAAGCCTGTGAATGGCCTGAAAAGTGATCCGACCCTGAGTTTGTATGCCAGCGGCAAAGGCACGATTAAAGGGCGTCAGGTGGCAATTCTGCTCGGTGAAGGCGTGAATGCGGCCGATGTACTGGAAACCTTGCAGGCGCTTCAGGCTGCGGGTGTGCATCCTAAATTACTGGCGAGTCATTTAGGGACTGTCACCGCCGATGATGGTTCGACATTACCGGTGGATGCCACATTTGCCGGGTCGCCTTCCATTACCGTCGATGCAGTGATTGTTCCGCACGGGCATATCGATGCACTGCTGATGAACGGCGATTCCCGTCATTACCTGCTCGAAGCTTATAAGCATCTGAAAGTCATCGGTTTAAGTGGTGATGCGCGTCGCTTTAAATCGCTGCTGGGGCTGAAGGATGATGTGCCGGAAGAGGGCGTTGTCGAAGGTGAAAAAGCCGAAGGCGCATTGCTGAAAACGTTCCTGAAAGAAATGCTGAAACACCGTATCTGGTCGCGTAGTGCAGCGGCAGATGCGGTTCCTGCCTGATTTGTCATAACTGAAAATAGCCTGTCTCCGGTAGCGGAGGCAGGCTGTTTAAAATCGCGTCAATCGCCCATTAATTTGTGACCATCATCACAAATTAAATGTATGCGTAATTCCTGTTGTTACATCATAGTGACGACCGTCACGAAATAACGTCACAATGTTCAGTACAGTTGCCGGGTGTTCCTCCTGCCAATTTATGACCTTACACACAGAGGAGTTTGTTATGTCTCAGCCTGAAGTTTTCCATCTTGGCCTGGCCAAAAAAGATTTAAACGGCGCGACGCTGGCGATTGTTCCCGGCGACCCTGAGCGCGTGGAAAAAATTGCCAAACTGATGGAGAACCCGGTTCGTCTGGCTTCCCACCGCGAATTTACCTCATGGCGCGCTGAGCTTGATGGCAAATCTGTGATTGTTTGTTCAACCGGTATTGGTGGTCCTTCGACTTCCATCGCGGTTGAAGAACTGGCGCAACTGGGGATCCGTACCTTCCTGCGTGTCGGCACCACCGGCGCTATCCAGCCACACATCAATGTGGGTGACGTTCTGGTGACTACCGCCGCCGTTCGCCTTGATGGCGCAAGCCTGCATTTCGCCCCAATGGAATTCCCTGCGGTCGCCGATTTTGCCTGTACCACCGCGCTGGTTGCTGCGGCAGAATCCGCAGGCGCTGCCACGCACATTGGCGTGACCGCGTCTTCTGACACCTTCTATCCGGGTCAGGAACGTTATGACACCTTCTCCGGCCGCGTTGTCCGTCGCTTCAAAGAATCGATGAAAGAGTGGCAGGAAATGGGCGTCATGAACTATGAAATGGAGTCCGCCACCTTGCTGACCATGTGCGCCAGCCAGGGCCTGCGCGCCGGTATGGTTGCCGGTGTTATCGTGAACCGTACGCAGCAGGAAATCCCTGATGCGGAAACCATGAAGAAGACCGAAAGCCATGCGGTGAAGATTGTTGTAGAAGCGGCTCGCCGACTAATCTGATTTCCCGTCATCCTTCCTGCAACTCGAATGATTTAGGGAAAGGATCGGATTATAAAGACACTACATCATAGTGATGGGCTGCCTCTGGCGGCCCATTTTTTTGCCCTGTTAAGCAGATCTGTTAAGGTCATGTTAGTAATGCGTCTGGAATAATTGATCAATTCCCGCTCCGTATCTCTGATAAAAAGGAACTGCATTTTTGACTGTTCATGACCTTCTCGATTACACCACCACCTTTATCCGCGCACATCAGGTGTGGGCTGCGCCCATCGTCTTCTTTCTGGCTTTTGGTGAGTCTCTGGCCTTTTTGTCACTGCTCCTTCCTGCAACCTTTATCCTGCTGGGATTGGGCGCGCTGATTGGTGAAACCGGTATTCCTTTCTGGCCCATCTGGGCCGCCGCCGCTGCGGGTGCTTTCTTTGGCGACTGGCTTTCCTATTGGGTCGGCAACCATTTTCAGGACAGAGTGGGCAACTTCTGGCCTTTCTCCCGTCATCCGCAAATGCTGGTGCGCGGTCATGCTTTCTTTGACAAGTGGGGCATGCCGGGCGCGTTTATCGGCCGCTTCTTTGGCCCGCTGCGTGCTGTTGTGCCGCTGGTCGCGGGGATTTGCGGTATGCCGCAAAAATATTTCCAGATTGCCAATGTGACGTCGGCGCTTATCTGGGCTTTCGGCATTCTGGCGCCTGGCGCTTTTGGCATTCAGTGGCTGAGCCGCTGGTTTTGAATCCTGCTCCCTATGGCTGACCGCCGCAAGGGGGCAAGTACAGAGAAATTCCCTTTTGGAAAACGTCTCGCAAAGGCTCAATGCAACAGAAAATAGACTGGACATCCATACAGCCTGACATTACCTTGGCCGCAAGAGACTTCAAGAGGGAAATCGCGTGGATATCAGCATTCTGACTGCCCTGGCGGCGGCGTTAATTGGCTTACTGGTGGGGTGGCTCGTCGCCAGTTTGCGGCAACAGCAACAGCAAACGGAGTACGAAACGCAGCGCCGTTTGCTGGAACAATCACTGGAGCAGGTTAAAGCGGAAAATGATACGCACAAAAGTGAGCGGCTATCGGGCCAGCAGCAACTGCGTGAAGCTGAACTTGAGTTGAGAAAATTGCACAGCCTGCAGGCCGCCAGTCAGGAAAAGCTGCAACTGCTGGCGCACTGGCAAAACGAGTGTGAACAGCTGAATCAGGAACTGCGCGCACAGCGGGAAATTAACAGTGCGCAGGAGGCAGAGTTGCGTGAGGTTTCCACCCGTCTGGATGAAACCCGCATGGCGGCTGAGGAGAAGCAACGTCTGCTGATCAACAGCGAACAGCGTCTCAGCAGTCAGTTTGAGAATCTGGCGAACCGGATTTTCGAACAAAATGGCCGTCGCGCCGACGAACAGAATAAGCAAAGCCTCGACAAATTACTGCTGCCGTTGCGCGAGCAACTCGACGGTTTCCGCCGTCAGGTGCAGGACAGCTTCGGACAGGAAGCCCGTGAACGGCATACGCTGGCCCACGAAATCCGCAATCTGCAACAGCTGAATGTCGAGATGGCACGTGAAGCCGTCAACCTGACCAAAGCACTGAAAGGTGACAACAAAACGCAGGGCAACTGGGGCGAAGTGGTGCTCAGCCGCGTGCTTGAGGCTTCCGGATTACGTGAAGGCTATGAATATCAGACGCAGGTTAGCGTGCAGGTCGACAGCAACAGCCGCATGCAGCCTGACGTGGTGGTGCGGTTACCGCAAAACAAAGACGTGGTGATTGACGCCAAAATGACGCTGGTCGCTTACGAGCGTTATTTCAACAGTGAAGACGACGCTGAGCGCGAAATCGCGCTCAATGAACACATTGCCTCAGTACGCGGGCACATCCGCCTGCTCGGACGCAAAGATTATCAGCAACTTCCAGGCCTGCGCAGCCTCGATTATGTGCTGATGTTTATCCCTGTTGAACCTGCTTTCCTGCTGGCTATCGACCGGGAGCCCGAATTGATCAGCGAAGCGCTCCGTCACAATATTATGCTTGTCAGCCCGACGACTCTGCTGGTGGCGTTACGCACGATCAGTAATCTGTGGCGCTATGAACACCAGAGCCAGAACGCCAAACGTATCGCCGATCGCGCTGCGCGTCTTTACGACAAACTGCGGCTGTTTGTAGATGACATGGAGTCGATGGGGCAGAGCCTCGACAAAGCGCAGGGAAGTTATCGCGCCGCGATGAATAAACTCACGCAAGGCCGTGGTAATCTTATCGGACAGGTTGAGAGTTTCCGCGCTCTGGGTGTTGAAGTTAAACGGCCAATCAGTCCTTCTCTGGCTGAGAGGGCTAAAGCGGAAAATGAACCTGAAGATACCGCATCTCTTCCAGATACCTCTGATGCGGAAGAAGAACAGACACTGAACCCGCGCGAGCTAAACCTGCATCAATAGGCCGCGCTTGCCGGAATGGCCAGCACGGCATTTCAGATTCAACGTGTGAATTATTGCAATATGTTGAATCACCATCGGTGATGGGGCTTTCCTATGGGTTCTGATACACTTCTCCCCAAGAGTTCGACTGAAAAAGCAGGCATATAAAATGGAAAAGCAGACGCAGGAAACCACTCATTTTGGTTTTCGTACAGTAGCCAAAGATGAAAAACAGGAAATGGTGGCAGAAGTCTTCCATTCCGTTGCGGCAAAATATGATTTGATGAATGACCTGATGTCTTTCGGTATTCATCGTATCTGGAAGCGCTTCACGATTGATTGCAGCGGTGTCCGTCAGGGACATCGTGTACTGGATCTGGCTGGTGGTACGGGTGACCTGACCGCTAAATTCTCCCGTCTGGTGGGTGAGAAAGGCGAAGTTGTGCTGGCCGATATCAACGACTCCATGCTGAAAATGGGCCGCGAAAAGCTGCGCAATCTCGGCATTGTCGGTAACGTCAGCTACGTACAGGCGAACGCCGAAGCCCTGCCTTTCCCTGATAATTATTTTGACTGCATCACGATTTCCTTCGGTCTGCGTAACGTAACCGAAAAAGAAAAAGCGCTGCGTTCAATGTTCCGCGTGCTTAAGCCGGGCGGCCGTTTACTGGTACTGGAATTCTCCAAACCTGTCCTCAAGCCTTTGAGCAAAGCCTACGATACCTATTCCTTCCACATTCTGCCGCGCATTGGCGAGCTGGTTGCGCAGGATGCTGAGAGCTACCGCTACCTGGCCGAATCTATCCGTATGCACCCTGATCAGGAAACCCTGAAGGGCATGATGGGCGATGCTGGTTTTGAAAATGTGACGTATCACAATCTGACGGGTGGCATTGTCGCACTGCATCGGGGTTTTAAATTCTGATATGAGTATGCCGATGTTGTTAACGCCGTTGCTGACTGCCGCTATCGAGACGCCGCTCAATTTTCTGCTTTTCAAAGATCGCAGCATGAAGGCGGCGCGCACGCGTCTGGCAGGTAAAGTTTTACGTGTTGAGTTGCAGGAACTGAGCTCACCGCTGACCTTTGTTTTCAGCGAGCAAAAAATCGATGTCCTCGGACAATGGGACGGTGCGGCCGATTGCACCGTCACTTCCCGGATTTCATCTCTGCGCAAATTACGGGATCGCCAGCAACTGTCACCGATGATGCGCAGTGGCGAACTGGTAGTCGACGGGGATATTTCCGTGGTTCAGCAGTTCTCTGCGTTGCTGGATATGGCGGAATTTGAGCCCGCAGAATTTCTGGCGCCCTATATCGGTGATATCGCCGCACAGGGGTTAAGTCAGGCGGTTCAGGGCGGCTTTAATTTTCTGCAAAAAGGCCTGAAACATCAGCAAAGTTATGTGGCGCAGACGCTGACCGAGGAGTGGAAAATGGCACCCGGCCCGCTGGAAGTCGTCTGGTTTAGCGATGAAGTCACTGCAACGAAGCGTGAACTTGATGCGCTGGATAAACGTATCGAAAAACTGGAGGGCAAACCGTGACGCCTAGGGAAATGCGACGTTTATACCTGATTATCCGCATGTTTCTTATCTACGGCCTTGACGAACTGATCCCTAAAATCCGCTTAACGCTGCCGCTGCGAATGGGCCGTTATCTTTTTTTCTGGTTACCTCATCGTCACAAAGATAAGCCGTTGGGCGAGCGCATGCGTCTGGCGCTGGAACAACTTGGGCCGGTATGGATCAAGTTTGGTCAGATGATGTCCACGCGCCGCGATCTTTTCCCTCCACATATTGCCGATCAACTCGCTCTGCTGCAGGACCATGTACCGCCGTTTGATGGCGCAAAAGCGCGTCAGCAAATCGATGCTGCACTTGGTGGTCCGCTGGAAACCTGGTTTGATGAGTTCGATCAGACTCCGCTGGCTTCTGCCTCGATTGCACAGGTTCATACGGCAATCCTCAAGGAAAACGGCAAGCCGGTCGTACTCAAGGTGATCCGCCCGGATATTTTGCCGACCATTGTGGCGGATATCCGTCTGATGTCTCGTCTTGCAAGCTGGCTGCCGATTCTGCTGCCTGATGGTCGCCGTTTGCGCCCGCGTGAAGTGGTGCGCGAGTATGAGAAAACCTTGCTCGATGAACTGAATCTGTTACGTGAAGCAGCAAATGCGATCCAGCTTCGTCGTAACTTTGAAGGTAGTCCGATGCTGTATGTGCCGGAAGTGTATCCGGACTACTGCAGCGAACGACTGATGGTGATGGAGCGCATTTACGGCATTCCGGTTTCTGATATTGAGGCACTGAAAAAACAGGGCACCAATATGAAATTGCTGGCAGAACGTGGTGTGCAGGTGTTCTTCACACAGGTTTTCCGCGACAGTTTCTTCCATGCCGATATGCATCCGGGCAATATTTTCGTCAGCTACGAAACGCCGGAAGACCCTTGCTACATAGGGATCGATTGCGGCATAGTGGGTTCGCTCAATAAGGAAGACAAGCGCTATCTGGCGGAGAACTTCATCGCGTTCTTTAACCGCGATTATCGCAAAGTGGCTGAGTTGCATGTCGATTCCGGCTGGGTTCCCCGCGATACCAACGTTGAAGAATTCGAATTTGCTATCCGTACGGTCTGCGAACCGATTTTTGAGAAACCACTGGCAGAGATTTCCTTTGGCAACGTATTGTTAAACCTGTTTAACACGGCGCGGCGCTTTAATATGGAAGTCCAGCCTCAGCTGGTGTTGCTGCAAAAAACACTGTTGTATGTCGAAGGCCTCGGGCGTCAGCTTTATCCTCAGCTGGATTTGTGGACCACGGCAAAGCCGTTCCTCGAAAGCTGGGTACGCGATCAGGTCGGTTTACCGGCGATGATCCGCGCACTGAAAGAGCGTGCGCCGTTCTGGCTCGAGAAAATGCCTGAGTTGCCGGATTTGGTGTATCAGAGTCTGCATCAGCACAAGCTGTTGCAATACAACATTGAGAAGCTTTCCTCGCAGATCCATAACCAGAGTTCCCGTCAGGGTCAGTCTCGTTATCTTCTGGGAATAGGTGCGACGCTGTTGTTAAGCGGAACCCTTTTGCTGTTGGGCGACGTGAAGATTTATCCAGCCTGCCTGATGGCTGCCGGTGCTGTTTCCTGGTTGATCGGATGGAAGCGCGCCAGCTAATCATATTGTTTTAAATTGAATGCCGTTTGCGAACGGCAATGAATGTCGTTCCTTCCTATTGAGGTGAAAAAAATGGGTGGTATTAGTATTACAAAAATCCTGATTCTCGTTGTTCTTGTGGTACTGCTGTTCGGTACGAAGAAACTGCGTGGTCTGGGTTCTGATCTGGGCGCGTCCATCAAAGGCTTCAAAAAGGCCATGAGCGATGACGACACTCAGCCAAAAACCAAAGACGCTGACATTTCTCCAACTGATGCTGATTTCGCGGCAAAGTCTGTTGAGATCAAGCCGGAAGCGAAAGCAGAAGACACCAAGAGCCAAAACAAAGAGCAGGTATAAGCCGTGTTCGATATTGGATTTAGTGAACTGCTGCTGGTATTGGTGATTGGCCTGGTTGTTCTCGGGCCGGAGCGTTTACCTGTAGCAGTGAGAACAGTAGCAGGCTGGATCCGTACGCTTCGTGCAATGGCCGCTTCAGTTCAAAGCGAATTATCGCAGGAGCTGAAACTTCAGGAGCTGCAGGATAGCCTGAAGAAAGCGGAAGAGTCCGGTCTGAAGAATTTAACGCCTGAAATCAAAGCGTCTATGGACGAATTGAAAGAAGCGGCAGAATCCATGAAAAAGTCTATCAATTCAGGGCTTAACCCTGCGGAGAAGGCGGTGGAAGAAGCTAAAGCTGATGGCAATACCATTCATAATCCGGTTCTGGATGAAGCGGAAGCGCATCATGACGCGGGTGTTTCACCGGCAGCGGCAGACAAAGTGGTTTCTGCCCCGGCAGGTGCGCCGCAAAGCGCTGTTGATGCTGCACTCGCATCGAATAAATCCGCTCATGCTGCTCAGCCATTGATGACACCAACGGAACCGGTGCCTGACACTTCTGTTGAGGTTGCACCGTTGACGAAAGCTGCTGTGGATGAAGCCCCTGTTGCTGAAACTGCCGCACCCGTCAAACCGGCTTCATCAACTCAAACGACAGGTGACCGTTAAACATGGCAGTTGAAGATACTCAACCACTGATCAGTCATCTGATTGAACTGCGCAAGCGCCTGCTGAATGCCATTATCTGCATTCTGGTGGTGTTTTTAGCGCTGGTTTATTTTGCGAATGACATCTATCAGCTGGTGGCCTCACCGCTGATTAAGCAGATGCCGATGGGCGCGAGCATGATTGCGACCGACGTCGCATCACCGTTCTTTACGCCAATTAAACTGACGATGATCGTGTCGGTGTTCTTATCCGCACCGTTCATTTTGTATCAGGTCTGGGCGTTTGTGGCGCCGGCGCTTTACAAACATGAACGACGTCTGATGATGCCGCTGCTGTTCTCAAGCTCAGCGTTATTCTATCTCGGCGTGGCATTTGCGTATTTCGTGGTGTTCCCGCTGGCGTTTGCTTTCTTTGCGAAAACCGCGCCGGTTGGCGTACAGATTGCTACCGACATTAACAACTATCTCGATTTCGTGATGGCGTTGTTTATGGCCTTTGGCGTGTCTTTCGAAGTGCCTATCGCGATTGTGCTGCTCTGCTGGAGTGGCGTGACCACGCCGGAAGACCTGAAAAAGAAACGTCCGTATGTCCTGGTTGGGGCATTTGTGGTCGGCATGTTGTTAACTCCGCCGGATGTGTTCTCGCAAACGCTGCTGGCAATTCCGATGTATCTGTTGTTTGAAATCGGGGTGTTCTTTGCCCGTTTCTACGTCGGAGCACGCCGCCGGTCTGATGTCGATACAGAGTCTGATACCGATCCGGATCAGCCTGCATAATCCTTATTCTGCTCTAAAAAACCGCCCTGTTGGGCGGTTTCTGTTTCAGGACTTCCCATGTTTGAAATCGGTATAAACCTCACCAGCAGCCAGTTTGACAAAGACCGGCCGCAGGTGGTGGAAAGAGCCCGGACCGCCGGGCTGAGTGGCATGTTGATCACCGGTACCTCTGCGCAGGAAAGTATCGAAGCGCAGAAGATGGCGGCAGAGCATCCGGACTTTTGCTGGTCAACCGCAGGCGTGCATCCGCATCAGGCCAGCGACTGGAACGAGCAGGTTGCTGCAAACATTCGTCAGCTGGCTGAATTGCCCAACGTCGTCGCCATCGGTGAATGCGGGCTGGATTTCAATCGCAACTTTTCGCCAGCTGACCTTCAGGAAGCGGCTTTTACGGCGCAACTGGCACTGGCGAAAGAGTTACAGTTGCCGGTGTTTTTGCATTGTCGCGACGCCGGTGAGCGTTTTGCCGCATTGCTGAAACCCTGGCTGGCAGATTTGCCGGGTGGCGTTGTGCATTGTTTTACCGGCACCCGCCAGGAGCTTGAGCTGTATTTGTCCCTTGGTCTGTCGATTGGAATTACCGGGTGGGTGTGCGACGAGCGTCGCGGACTGGAGCTGCGTGAAATGCTGCCGCTGATCCCTGCTGAAAGGCTGATGCTGGAAACCGATGCGCCGTATTTACTGCCGCGGGATATGGAGAACAAACCAAAGAACCGTCGCAACGAACCGGCTTTCCTGCCGCATATCGTGAATCAGGTGGCACTGTGGCGGGGTGAAGACCCGCAATGGCTGGCGGATATCACCGATGCCAATGCGCGTAAGCTGTTTGCGTTACCGGAGCGTCGCTGAATCCATGAAAAAGGCACCGCTGAAGGTGCCTTTTGAGTTCTGATGTGTCGAAAATACCGGTCAGAGTTTCTGGAAGTGGGTATTTTCAATGCTCTGGCGAACCGGCTGATTGATCAGGTTGAGCATCAGCAGCGAACGGGCCTCGCCATCCGGCTCGGTATAAATGGCTTCGATTCCGGCGAAAATACCGTCAGTGATGACAACCGGATCGCCTTCATACGGTGTATCAGGATCGCGAACTTCAATCGTCGGCGGCTCCATCAGTTGTTTGATCACGTCCGGCTGGACAGTTGCCAGCTTTGCGCCAAAGCGGATGAAATGACTGACGCCACGCGTTGCGTTGATCGTCGTGGTATGGATCCGCTCAGGGTCAAACTCAATGAACATGTAATTTGGAAACAGGGGCTCGCTGACCGCCGTACGGCGTCCACGCACCAGCTTTTCCAGTGTGATCATTGGTGTCAGACAGTTTACCTGCTGGCGTTCAAGATGTTCCTTGGCGCGCAGAAGCTGACCACGTTTGCAATAGAGTAAATACCAGGATTCCATAGGTTCCCACATTAAAGCGTCGAGCGGGGCAGCATACCAAAAGCCGCTCACGAGATACAGACAGTGCAAGTCTTTGCAGACGTTTGCTGATTGTCGACCCGTTATCTTTTATTATCGAAGAAATGCACCTTCTTATCCCCTCTATTAGTCTTATTTTATCAGGAGAAGTCTCATGGAGTTGTTCTTACTGAGTAACGGTAAGCTTTCAGGCGAATCAGAGTTACTGGGCTATGCGAAAGCGCGCATCCAGGCGATGTTGCAGGCCCGCAAAATTACTTCTGCCGTCCTGATCCCTTACGCTCTGATCCGCAGTGATTATGATGCGCGCGCGAAAGAACTTTCAGATGCGCTGGGTATTCAGGTTAGCAGTATTCATCACGCAGCAAGCCCGGCTGAGGCGATTGCCAGCGCAGAGTGTATTCTGATCAGCGGCGGGAATACCTGGATGCTCAATCAGATGCTGCATGAAAACAGCCTGATCGTGCCAATTCAGCGCGCGGTGCGTGAGCGCAATGTGCCGTATGTCGGCTGGAGTGCGGGTTGTAATGTTGCGACGCCAAGTATTCGTACCACCAATGATATGCCGGTGCGCAATACAGTCGTTCTGCCTGCGCTGAACCTGTTCCCGGTGCAAATCAATCCGCATTATATTGATGCGCATCTGAGTGGTCACATGGGTGAAACGCGTGATGAGCGTATCGCCGAGTTCTGTGCGGTTAATCCGTCTGAATCGGTGATTGCGTTGCGTGAAGGCAGCCTGTTGCAGGTGTCCGGTAACGATCTGAGTTACTTCAGTGCCAAAGAGCAGGGTTTCAAAGTGTTCCGTCACGGGCAGGAAACGCAGGAATATCAGGATACTCAGGCGATTCAACCTCTGGTACCTTTTAACTGCCAGTAATTTTTGCACAGATCTAATCCGCACCGTCAGACCAGAAATATCGGGACTGACGGTTATACTGCTTTTTCGTTATTGGCGTTTACTTAGGGTAAGAGTCTTACTAAAAAGAAACCTGCTGATAACAAAAAAGCAGCAACAACCCCGGAGAGGCTCTATAATGCCCTCCTTCAACCCGGCGACTCAGAATTAGCATGAAATACCGTGATTTACGTGACTTCCTCTCGTTACTCGAAAAGAGAGGCCAGCTGAAACGCATTAGCCAGTCTGTCGATCCTTATCTGGAAATGACCGAGATTGCCGATCGCACCTTGCGTGCCGGCGGCCCGGCTCTGTTGTTCGAAAATCCAAAAGGCTATGACATGCCGGTCCTGTGCAATTTATTCGGTACACCGCAGCGTGTGGCGATGGGCATGGGTAAAGAAGATGTCAGTGCGTTGCGTGAAGTCGGTGAATTGCTGGCGTTTCTGAAAGAACCTGAGCCGCCGCGCGGTTTTCGTGATTTATTCGACAAAGCGCCGAAGTTTAAACAAGTGCTGAATATGCCGACCAAAGTGCTGCATTCTGCACCTTGTCAGGAACAGATTTGGGAAGGCGATGCCGTTGATATCACTAAGATCCCTGTGATGCAGTGCTGGCCGGAAGACGCCGCACCGCTGATCACCTGGGGTCTGACTGTCACCCGCGGTCCGAATAAACCTCGCCAGAATCTGGGCATTTACCGCCAGCAGGTGCTGGGCAAAAATAAAGTGATTATGCGCTGGTTATCCCATCGCGGCGGCGCGCTGGATTTCCAGGAATGGTGTCAGCAAAATCCGGGGCAGCGTTTTCCTGTTTCGGTGGCGCTGGGTGCCGATCCGGCAACGATTCTTGGTGCCGTGACACCGGTTCCCGATACGCTGTCTGAATATGCCTTCGCGGGTTTGTTGCGCGGCAATAAAACCGAAGTCGTGAAGTGTATTTCTAACGATCTGGAAGTGCCGGCCAGCGCTGAGATTGTGCTGGAAGGGTACATTGAGCCGGGCGAAATGGCTCCGGAAGGCCCTTATGGTGATCATACCGGCTACTATAATGAAGTAGACAGTTTCCCGGTATTCACCATTACGCACATGACGCAGCGGAAAGACGCTATCTATCATTCGACCTACACCGGCCGTCCGCCGGATGAACCTGCGGTTCTGGGTGTGGCGCTGAATGAAGTGTTTGTGCCAATCCTGAAAAAGCAGTTTCCGGAAATTGTGGACTTCTATCTGCCGCCTGAGGGTTGCTCCTACCGTCTGGCTGTCGTTACCATGAAGAAGCAATACGCCGGTCATGCGAAACGCGTGATGATGGGCGTCTGGTCATTCCTGCGTCAGTTCATGTACACCAAGTTCGTGATTGTGTGTGACGACGATGTGAATGCCCGCGACTGGAACGACGTGATTTGGGCGATTACTACCCGTATGGATCCTGCACGGGATACGGTTCTGGTAGAAAACACGCCGATTGATTATCTCGATTTTGCCTCCCCGGTTTCGGGGCTTGGCTCAAAAATGGGGATGGATGCGACCAACAAATGGCCGGGTGAAACGCAGCGTGAGTGGGGACGTCCGATTGTGAAAGATCCGGAAGTCACCGCGCGTATCGACGCTATTTGGGATGAACTCGCTATTCTTAATGATAAAGACGATGCGAAAAAATAATCGAATCTTTGTCCTACGCTTTGCTTTGATGACCCACAGAGGGAACGCATGACAACATTGAGCTGTAAAGTGACCTCGGTTGAGGCGATAACGGATACGGTGTATCGCGTCCGCCTGGTTCCGGAAGCGCCTTTCTCGTTCCGCGCGGGTCAGTATCTGATGGTGGTAATGGATGAGCGCGATAAGCGCCCGTTCTCACTGGCCTCCACGCCTGCGCAACACAATGTGATTGAGCTGCACATTGGCGCGTCGGAACTGAATCTGTACGCGATGGCGGTTATGGATCGCATTCTGAAAGAGCAGGCGATCACCGTCGATATTCCGCACGGCGATGCCTGGCTGCGTGAAGACGGCGAGCGTCCTCTGGTGCTGATTGCCGGTGGCACCGGCTTCTCCTACGTCCGTTCGATTCTTATCACCGCACTTGAGCAGCAACCGCACCGCGATATCTCTATCTACTGGGGCGGGCGTGAACTGAAGCATCTGTACGATCTTGGTGAGCTGGAAGCGATGAGCATTAATCATCCGAACCTGAGAGTGATCCCGGTAGTTGAACAGCCGGAAGAGGGCTGGCAGGGCAGAAGCGGTACGGTGCTGAGCGCGGTTTTACAGGATTTCTCTTCGCTGTCTGAGCACGATATTTATATCGCCGGTCGTTTTGAGATGGCTAAAATCGCCCGTGAGCGTTTTGTCGCGGAACGCGGTGCGCAGGAAGATCGTCTGTTTGGGGATGCCTTCTCTTTCATCTGATTTGTATTTATGGATGGGAGAGAAAGATGAAAAAGCCCGCCCCTGACAGGCGGGAAAACGGCAACTAAAACGGATAAGACACATTGATGAAAGCGGGCCGAATGCCCGCTTTTTCGTTTTTGCAGAAAGGGAAAATCAGACGCGTTCGAAAACGGTCGCGATACCCTGACCTAAACCGATGCACATGGTCGCCACGCCAAACTGTACGTCACGGCGCTCCATCAGGTTCAGCAGCGTGGTGGAAATGCGTGAACCGGAACAACCCAGCGGATGACCGAGCGCAATGGCGCCACCGTTCAGGTTGACGCGATCTTCCATGGTTTCCAGCAGTCCCAAATCTTTCACGCACGGTAAGGCTTGTGCTGCAAAAGCTTCGTTCAGCTCGAACAGGCCGATGTCCTGCACGCTCAGTCCGGCGCGTTTCAATGCCAGACGCGTTGCCGGTACCGGACCGTAGCCCATAATCGACGGATCGCAGCCGACCACCGCCATCGCACGGATGCGGGCGCGGGCTGTCAGACCTAAAGATTTGGCATGGGATTCGCTCATCAGCAGCATCGCTGACGCACCGTCGGACAGGGCAGAAGACGTGCCCGCCGTGACGGTGCCATTCACCGGATCGAACGCCGGACGCAGTGCCGCCAGTGTGGCGACCGTCGTTTCCGGGCGGATCACTTCGTCGAAATCATAACGGGTCAGCACACCTTCGGCGTTATGGCCTTCGGTCGGGACAATTTCATTGGCAAAATGCCCGGCAACCGTGGCGGCATGCGCGCGCTGATGGGAGCGTGCGGCAAATTCATCCTGCATTTCACGGCTGATCTGGTGCATTTTCGCCAGCATTTCTGCGGTCAGTCCCATCATCCCCGCCGCTTTGGCGACAGTTTTGCTCAGGCCAGGATGAAAATCGACGCCGTGATTCATCGGCACATGGCCCATATGTTCCACACCGCCAATCAGGCTGACTTGTGCATCGCCGACCATAATGGCGCGGGCCGCGTCGTGCAGAGCCTGCATGGACGATCCGCACAGGCGGTTAACCGTAGTCGCCGGCACGCTGTGCGGAATTTCCGCCAGCAGCGATGCGTTACGGGCAATATTGAAGCCTTGTTCCAGCGTCTGCTGGACGCAGCCCCAGTAAATATCATCAATATCTTTGGCGTTCAGCGCCGGGTTGCGGGCCAGCACGGCGCGCATCAGATGTGCGGAGAGATCTTCAGCCCTGACATGGCGGAATGCGCCGCCTTTCGAACGACCCATCGGCGTACGGACTGCATCAACAATGACTACGTTTTCCATGATTTCGGTCCTTATGCCTGATTGCCGGTGCTGAGATTTTCCAGCGGAGCGGCAACCGGATAGTAACTTTCATTGGTTTGCGCTTTGGCGCGTAACCCTGCCGGTGCCTGATACATCGGCCCCAGATGTGCGTACTGTTCGGTCATTTTCAGATATTCGGCGGTGCCGAGGGTATCAAGATAACGGAACGGCCCGCCGTGGAAAGGAGGGAATCCGATGCCGTACACCAGCGCCATATCGGCTTCAGCAGGGCTGGCAATAATCCCTTCTTCAAAGCAACGCACCACTTCGTTAATCATCGGGATCATCATGCGGGCGATGATGTCCTGCGGTGAGAAGTCAGCGTGAGCCGGTTTCAGGTTATCGGCCAGCAGGCTGATCGCCTGTTCATCGACTTCCTTGCGCGGTTTGCCTTTGCTGTCTTCGCTGTAGCGGTAGAAGCCGAGCTGGTTTTTCTGACCGAAGCGCCGGTTGTCGAACAGGACATCCACAGCATCGCGATAATTGCGGGCCATGCGTTGCGGGAAGCCAGCGGCCATGACGGCCTGCGCGTGGTGAGCGGTGTCAATGCCGACCACGTCCAGCAGATAGGCCGGACCCATTGGCCAGCCGAACTGTTTTTCCATTACTTTGTCGATCTGGCGGAAATCAGCGCCATCTCGCAGCAGCAAACTGAAGCCGGAGAAATACGGGAACAGCACGCGGTTAACAAAGAAGCCCGGGCAGTCGTTCACCACGATCGGCGTTTTGCCCATCGCCAGTGCGTAAGAAACGATACGCGAAATGGTTTTGTCTGAGGTTTTCTCGCCACGCACGATTTCAACCAGAGGCATACGGTGAACCGGGTTGAAGAAGTGCATACCGCAGAAGTTTTCCGGACGTTTCAGCGAAGAAGCCAGCTGATCGATAGGAATGGTTGAGGTATTCGAGGCCAGAATAGTATCGGCGTTGAGCAAGGATTCCGCTTCCGCCAGGACTGCGGCTTTGACTTTTGGATTTTCTACTACGGCTTCAACGACGACGGAAGCACGTTCGATGCCGCTGTAATCCAGCGTCGGATGAATGGTCGACAGTACTTTGGCCATTTTCAGACCGTCGAGTTTGCCGCGCTCAAGCTGCTTGTTCAGCAATTTGGCCGCTTCGTTCATGCCGAGCGTCAGGGACTGGTCGCTGATGTCTTTCATCACTACCGGTACGCCTTTCAGCGCGGACTGATAAGCGATCCCGCCGCCCATAATGCCTGCGCCCAAAACCGCAGCCTGCTTCGGTTTTTCGCTGTCCTGCGCCAGTTTTTTAGCTTTGCCTTTCACGAACTGATCGTTAAGGAAAATGCTGACCAGTGCGCGCGCTTCTTTCGATTGTGCAAGCGGCACAAAACTGGCGGTTTCCAGCTGCAAAGCTTCGTCGCGACCCAGACGGGCAGCGGCTTCAATCGTTTTTACTGCGGTCATCGGTGCCGGATAATGTTTGCCGGCAGTTTGCATGACCATACTTTTGGCCACGCTGAAACTCATCGTCGCTTCAATCTGGCTGAGTTTCAGTGGCAGACGTTTCGGGTCGCGGCGGCTGTGCCATTCCAGTTTGCCGTCGATGGCATTTTTCAGCATGGTGATACCGGCGTCGCGCAGTTTATCCGCTTCAACCACGGCATCAACCAGCCCGACTTTGAGAGCCTCTTTCCCGCTGATGTTTTTACCGGCGGCGATAATTTCCAGCGCACTGTCAGTACCAATCAGGCGTGGCAAACGCACGGAGCCACCAAAGCCCGGCATGATGCCTAAGCTGGTTTCCGGCAGACCGATACGCGCATCGGCGGTGCTGATACGAAAATCCGTCGCCAGCACGCATTCGCAACCGCCACCCAGCGCATAACCACTGATGGCGCAAAGCGTGGGCACCGGCAGGTCTTCCAGCCGGTTAAAAATGCTGTTGGCGAAATCCAGCCACTCGTGCAGTTTTTCCGCTGGCGCGTTAAATAAAGACAGGAATTCAGTGATATCCGCGCCGACGATAAACGCCGGTTTGGCTGAACTGAGCAGCAAACCTTTCAGGTCAGACTGTTTTTCAAGTATCGCAATGGCTTCGCCCAGGCTGGCGACAGTTTGGGTGTCGAGCTTATTAACCGAGCCTGGAGCATCAAACACCAGCTCCGCGATACCGCCGTCGAGCCAGTGCAGGTGTAATGTTTCGCCTTGGTAGAGCATGTGTCTCTCCTGAATCATCTGGGATGATCTGGTATGACCAGATGCTTTGGAGTGTGGTTTTTATGTTAATAATTTGCAAATGAGATGTGTTTTATTTGCAGGCAAGATCACAAACCTTCCGGGACTATGGTCACGGTGAGGCTGTGGTAAGATGCTGCATCGTCTTTCAGGTGAAAAAAGGACAGTTGGATGGAATCGCTTACTACGCTTTATAAAGAACATATCGCCACGCTGCAGACGCGTGCCCGTGAAATTCTGCAACGTTCTCAGCTTGATGCGTTACTGATTCACTCTGGTGAATTGCTGACGACCTTCCTTGATGATCATAGTTATCCGTTCAAAGTAAACCCGCAGTTCAAAGCCTGGGTGCCGGTCACGCAGGTGCCTAATTGCTGGTTATGGGTGGATGGCGTGAATGCGCCGAAGCTGTGGTTCTATTCGCCGGTGGACTACTGGCACAGCCACGAACCGCTGCCGGAGTCCTTCTGGACCAAAGAAATCTCCCTGACGCCGCTGGCCAATGCCGATGACATCAAAGGCCAGTTGCCGGTTGATCTCAAGCGCGTCGGTTATATCGGTTACAGTCAGGATCGCGCGATCAGCATGGGTATCCCTGCTGCTAACGTGAACCCGAAAGCGGTGCTGGATTACCTGCATTATCATCGCGCCTACAAAACAGATTACGAGCTGGCCTGTATGCGTGAAGCGCAGAAAGTGGCGGTGAGCGGCCATCGTGCGGCGAAAGAAGCGTTCCTTTCTGGCATGAGCGAGTTCGATATTAACCTGGCGTATCTGACTGCGACCGGTCACCGTGATACCGATGTGCCTTACAGCAACATCGTCGCGCTCAATGAACACGCTTCCGTGCTGCATTACACCACGCTCGATAACCAGCCTCCTGCCGAAATGCGCAGTTTCCTGCTGGATGCGGGCGCGGAATATAACGGTTATGCCGCTGACCTTACGCGGACCTATGCCGCAAAACCGGACAGTGATTTCGCTGCGCTGATCAAAGATCTGAACACCGAAGAACTGGCGCTGATCGATACGATAAAGGCCGGTGTGCGCTATACCGACTATCATGTTCAGATGCATCACCGCATCGCCAAATTATTGAAAGCGCACAAGCTGGTGGTCGATATCAGTGAAGACGCTATGGTGGAACAGAACCTGACCGGGCCTTTCCTGCCGCATGGTCTGGGACATCCGCTGGGATTACAGGTACACGATGTGGCCGGTTTCATGCAGGACGACACCGGTACGCATCTGGCGGCGCCTTCGCAATATCCGTATCTGCGTTGTACCCGTGTCCTTGAGCCGGGAATGGTGCTGACTATTGAGCCAGGTTTGTATTTCATTGATTCGTTGCTGTTACCGTGGCGGGAAGGGCAGTTCAGCAAGCACTTTGCCTGGGATCGTATCGACGCGCTGAAGCCTTATGGCGGCATCCGTATCGAAGACAACATTGTCATCCACGATAATCGTATCGAGAACATGACACGTGATCTGAAGCTGGCCTGATGCAGCCTTATTCCGTCCCCGCTGAACCTGTCATTTTCAGCGAAGAAATAAAGAAGAGCCGTTTCATCACCCTGCTGGCGAGAACTGAGGGAGTTGAAGCGGCAAAAGCTTTTATTCAGGAGATCAGAAACCAGCACCCGGCAGCGCGTCATCACTGCTGGGCGTTTGTGGCGGGTGCGCCTGATGATTCTCAGCAACTGGGATTTTCTGATGACGGGGAACCTGCGGGCACAGCAGGTAAACCGATCCTCAGTCAGCTGATGGGAAGCGGGGTTGGAGAAATTACTGCCGTCGTCGTACGTTATTACGGCGGCATTATGCTGGGAACCGGCGGTCTGGTGAAAGCCTATGGCGGCGGTGTTCAGCAGGCATTAAAGCAACTTGTCGTGCAGCAAAAAGTGCCACTGGCGGAGTTCGCGGTGCAGTGTGATTACAGCCAGTTACAGCTGGTGGAAACCCTGCTTTCGCAAGTCGGTGGACATATTTTACGCAGTGAGTTTGGCGCTGCGGTAGATCTCGTTCTGGCGCTACCCGCCGCGGATGCGCCGGCAACCGTCAGTCACTTATTCGATATCAGCCGTGGCACGCTTATCCTGCGTCCGGTTTCTTAAATTTTATTTGGTTAATTCGCTGAGGAACGCACCAGCATGCATTTTCGTGCCATAACACGCATCGTGGGGGTGCTTGTCATCCTTTTCTCGGGAACGATGATTATTCCCGGACTGGTCGCTTTAATTTACCGTGATGGTGCGGGGCGTGCATTCAGTCAGACATTCTTTGTCGCCCTGGCAATTGGGCTATTCCTCTGGCTTCCCAACCGGAAACAAAAGAGTGAGCTCAAGCCGCGCGAAGGTTTCCTGATCGTGGTGCTGTTCTGGACGGTGCTGGGCAGCGTCGGGGCATTGCCGTTCCTGTTCTCCGAGCGGCCGAATCTTTCCCTGACCGATGCGTTCTTCGAATCCTTCTCCGGTCTGACAACCACGGGCGCGACCACGCTCGTCGGGCTGGATTCCCTGCCGAAAGCGATTCTCTTCTACCGGCAGATGCTGCAATGGTTTGGCGGGATGGGGATCATTGTGCTCGCGGTGGCAATTCTGCCGATACTGGGCGTCGGGGGGATGCAGTTGTATCGCGCCGAAATGCCGGGGCCGCTGAAAGATAACAAGATGCGCCCGCGTATTGCTGAGACGGCTAAAACGCTGTGGCTTATCTATGTTCTGCTGACGATTGCCTGTGCTTTGTCTTTATGGGGCGCGGGGATGTCGGTCTTTGATGCTATTGGGCACAGTTTCTCGACGATTGCGATTGGCGGTTTCTCGACGCACGACGCCAGCATCGGTTATTTCCATAGCGGCACTATTAACAGCATTGTGGCGGTATTCCTGTTGATTTCCGGTTGTAACTACGGCCTGCACTTCGCGGTGCTAAGCGGGCGCAACCTCAAGGTGTACTGGCGCGATCCAGAATTTCGCATGTTTATCGGCGTGCAGTTCACGCTGGTCGTCATCTGCACGGTGATTCTGTGGATCCATAATACCTACGGTTCGCCGCTGGAAACGCTCAATCAGGCATTCTTCCAGGTAGTCTCAATGGCCACTACGGCGGGATATACCACCGACAGTATTTCTAAATGGCCGCTGTTCCTGCCTCTTTTATTATTGTGCTCTGCGTTTATCGGCGGCTGTGCGGGTTCCACCGGCGGTGGCCTGAAAGTGATCCGCATCCTGCTGCTTTATTTACAGGGTTCACGCGAGCTGAAAAGACTGGTTCACCCGAACGCGGTTTACACCATCAAACTCGGTAATCGCGCACTGCCGGAACGTATCATCGAAGCGGTCTGGGGATTCTTTTCCGCTTACGCGCTGGTTTTCATTATCAGCATGCTGGCGATTGTGGCGACCGGCGTAGATAACTTCTCTGCTTTTGCTGCGGTCACGGCTACGCTGAATAACCTGGGGCCGGGATTAGGCGTTGTGGCCGATAACTTTGCATCGATGAATTCAGTGGCGAAATGGATCCTTATCGTCACCATGTTGTTTGGTCGTCTCGAAGTCTTCACATTATTAGTACTGTTCACGCCGACGTTCTGGCGCGAATGAGTTTTAAGAAAGGGAAACAAGAATGAAAGCGTTAATACTCTATTCCAGCCGTGACGGACAGACACACGCGATTGCTTCTTATATAGCAAGTGAGCTGAAAGAGAAGTGCAGCTGCGATGTCATCGATCTCGTTCATGCCGAACACGTCGATTTGAAAAACTATGACCAGGTGATGATCGGTGCTTCTATACGTTATGGTCATTTCAATCCGGTGCTGGATAAATTCGTTGAGAAACACGCGCAGACGCTGAACCAGATGCCTTCGGCATTTTTCGGTGTGAATCTGACGGCGCGTAAAGCTGAGAAACGGACTCCACAAACTAATGCGTATGTGCGTAAGTTCCTGCTGGCCACGCCGTGGAAACCTGCAATATGCGCAGTATTCGCCGGAGCTCTTCGTTATCCACGATATCGCTGGTTCGATAAGGTAATGATCCAACTTATTATGCGTATGACAGGTGGCGAAACCGATACGCGAAAAGAAGTGGAATACACCGACTGGCAGCAGGTGGCTAAATTCGCTGAAGATTTTGGGCAGATATCGTATAAAAAATCGCATTAATGCGGGCTTTATAGACGTATAGACCAAAAAGAAAGCATTCAGAAAGTTTTTTGAAATTAGGGGTTGCGGCCTTCTGAGAACTCCCTATAATGCGCCTCCACTGACCGGGAACAACGACTCCTCTAACGAGAACCAAGTCGCCCAGTCAGGAAGAATCAACCCGGTGAAAACACCGCATCTTGTAAAAGAAAATGGTTGACTCTTCAGGGAGAAAGAGTATTATCTGCCTCCCACGTTGCTGAGTTAAGTCTCGCAACGTACGCTCTTTAACAATTTATCAGACAATCTGTGTGGGCACTCACAAGACGATATCAGCCACTTCGGTGGCAAATTATTTATTGACAGTAATGTCA
>NZ_JBOCUM010000017.1:0-382152 GCF_050606005.1 Rahnella sp. PAMC25617 | reverse complement strand
GTTAGTCCGAGTCCGGGCACCCTATTTAAAGAAACCAGCCTAACGGCTGGTTTTTTGCTTTCTGTGCTACTGAAACTTCAAGCCCGGTTAGAAAGCAAAAAAAGCCGGAGAATGTCAGCGCATTCTCCGGCTTTTTCGTAGTGATTCAAAAACAGCGACGGGCGTTATCCGTACAATTTCAGCCGCTGACACTGCTTTTTATGATGAATACGCAAGTGAGGATGATTTGTATGCAAACCATCAATGGCAGATTCAGTATTGAGAGTGCTAATAAACGATGCGTTTACGTTCATTAAAATCATGCCATTTTGTTTTGATATATTCGTCCAGTTCATTATGAAATCTTTCCCCGGAAAACTTTAATGCATTTTCACGACAGTCCAGAGGAAGTACTGAGTCCTTAATGGTATCGAAGTGATGCACGGCCTTTATCAGAGACGCCGCAGTTTGTTCTGCGAAAAAGACCCCTGTTGCATGCTTTTCACCGTAAGGTCTGATGGTCTCCAGAACGCCGCCTTTGCCAAAGGCAATAACCGGCGTTCCGCTGGCCTGCGCTTCGACAGGCGTGATCCCAAAATCTTCTTCCGCAGCGAAAACAAAAGCCTTTGCGCGTCGCATATAGTCTTGCATCACATCGTCAGGCTGATAGCCCAGTATTTCAATGTTACTGCCCGCTTTGGCCTTAATTTTGCCCATTTCAGAGCCGTCACCGATCACCACCAGCTTCTTATCCGGCATCTGACTGAATGCTTCCACAATCAGATCGATACGTTTATAGGGCACCATGCGCGAAGCGGTAAAATAGAAATCCTCTTTGTTCTCCTGCAACGTAAAACGCTCTACATCGACAGGTGGATAAATAACATCCGCGTCGCGGCCATAGACTTTCTTAATCCGGCGGGCAATAAACTGAGAATTGGCAATAAAATGATCCACCCCATTAGCCGTCCGGTAATCCCACATCCTGATTTTATGCAGGAACCAGCGGGCAAGATTGCCTTTCAGCCCCTTATTCAGCCCTGCCTCACGCAGATACTGGTGCTGAAAATCCCAGGCATAGCGGATCGGAGAATGCACATAGCTGATGTGCAACTGGTCAGGACCGGTCAGCACGCCCTTGGCGACCGCATGACTGCTGGAAAGCACTATGTCATGTCCGGTCACATCAAGTTGTTCGATAGCCAGCGGCATTAAAGGCAGATACTGCTGATATTTCTTTTTAGCAAAAGGTAAGCGCTGAATAAAAGACGTCGTCGCTTCTTTACCGTAGAATTTTTTGCGGGATTCATCAGAAAGAAAATCAACAACAGAATAGATATCAGCGTCCGGGTATAATTTAATAAATTCCGCAATGACTTTTTCGGACCCGGCAAATGTCACCAGCCAGTCAGCAACAATCCCCACACTCACATTATGTGACATAATCTAAACCTTATAAAATTAAAATGGGAAAAATAAACCCATAGCGAGTTATTACCACTCACTTAAATAAGATATTTTCAATAATTACATGCTACGAAGAATGGAAAGGATTTTCCTGGTTTGTTCCTGCATTAATTTTGTATCAGCACGGGATTCCACATTCAATCTGACAACCGGTTCAGTATTAGAACTGCGGAGATTGAAACGCCATTCATCAAACTCCAGACTTATTCCGTCCGTATGGTCGATGTTCACCGCCTCTCCTTCATACATCGCTAATACACGGGCAATAGACTCTTTCGGCTGTTGCAGGTAACTGTTTATTTCACCTGAAGCAGGGTAAGCGGTGATCCGGTCATTAATCAGTTGCCTCAGGGACTTACCTTTCACATGCAGTAATTCAGCGACCAGCAACCACGGGATCATGCCACTGTCACAATAATAGAAATCGCGGAAGTAATGATGGGCGCTCATCTCGCCGCCATAGACCGCATCTTCCTGACGCATACGCTCTTTAATAAAAGCATGACCGGTTTTAGACATCACAGGCACTCCGCCCGCACCGGTGACAATATCAATGGTATTCCAGCTCAGACGCGGGTCATGAATGATACGCGAGCTGGGATATTTCTCGAGGAACGCGTCGGCCAGCAGACCCACTATGTAATACCCTTCGATGAAATTACCGGCATCATCAAACAGAAAACACCGGTCAAAATCACCATCAAACGCGATCCCCATATCTGCCTGGTGTTTAATGATGGCATCGGTAGTGTCCTGGCGGCACTCAGGCAATAACGGGTTAGGGATACCGTTAGGGAATGTGCCGTCGGCCTCGTGGTGAATTTTGATAAATTCTACCCGTGCTCCGGCGGCAATAAAACGCTGCTCGATAGCATCCACAACGTGACCGGCAGCACCATTACCGGAGTTAAATACCAGTTTTAACGGACGCGAGAAATTCTCTAAATTGACATAGCTGAGCAACTTATCAACATACGCTTCCAGCACAGAGGCTTTTTCATAAGTGCCACGTATAGCTTTTTCTGCTGGTGCGAAATTATTAGCTTCGACCAGTGCCTGAATCTCGCGTAAACCAGTGTCACCACTGATTGGACGGGAGTTCTCACGAACCAGTTTCATACCATTATAATTCATTGGATTATGGCTGGCGGTGACTTCAATACCACCATCAAGGCTGAGATAAGAAGTCGCAAAATAGATTTCTTCCGTGCCGGTCACGCCAATATCAACAACATCACTACCCGCATCCTGTAAACCCTTCGCCAGAGCAAGTTTTAAAGCTTCACTGGTTAAACGAACATCACCGCCTAATACCATTTTCTTCGGTTTTAAATATTCGCCGTAAGCTCGTCCTATGCGATAAGCAATATCTTCGTTTAATTCAACACCTAATTCACCGCGAATATCGTACGCTTTAAAGCAAGATAATGTATCTGACATATTTCACCCCAAAATTAACAGCGACCATAGTGATCTTTTATACGAATAATATCGTCATCTTCCAGATATGAGCCTGATTGTATTTCCAGAAGTTCAAGAGGTATTTTTCCGGGATTCTCTAATCTGTGATGAGCACCAATGGGTATAAATGTGGATTCATTTTCAGTCAGCAGATAATCTTTATCCTCAAGAATAACTCTGGCTGTACCCGAAAGAATGACCCAGTGTTCAGCCCGGTGATGGTGCATTTGTAATGAAAACTGTCCGCCTGGTTTTACCGTTATTCGATTCACATGATAGCGGGGCGCCGTCACAATATTATCGTTCCGACCCCATGGACGATAAGATTCGCGATGTACGCGATATTCCCGACGTTTCTGACTTTTTAGATATTCAACGACTTTTTTAACGTCCTGCACCTGGTTTTTATCAATCACTAAAACGGCATCTTTAGTATTAACTATCACCAGATTGTCTACACCAATAGCGGCCACCAATTTCTCGTCAGTATTGATATAACAATTCGTCACATTATGAGTAAATACATCGCCACTGAGGGCATTACCCTCGATGCTTTTATTATTCACTTCCCAAAGAGCCGACCAGGAACCCACATCATTCCAGCCCGCATCTAACGGAACGACAATCGCATCAGTGGTTTTTTCCATCACCGCATAATCAACAGACTCATCGGGACATGAAATAAATGATTCTTTATCAACACGAATAAAATCTTGCTGCTCATCGGCCTGTGAGGTTTCAATCGCTTTAAGACAGGCATCAACAATGTCCGGCCTGAATTTCGTCATCTCTTGCAGAAAACGCTTCGCACGGAACAAAAACATACCGCTGTTCCAGTAATACTCACCGCTTTCCAGATATTGCATCGCGGTAGCAAGATCCGGCTTCTCGACAAAACGCTGCACCCGAAAAACAGGATCGGTAACGGTGCTTAATTCCATCCCCCGTTGTATATATCCGTATCCGGTTTCCGGACCAGTCGGCACGATACCGAAGGTCACCAGCTTCCCCTGTTCCGCGAACGGAATAGCACTCTGTACGGCCTGGTGAAAGGCCACAGGAGACTCGATAACATGGTCGGCAGCCAGCACCAGCAAAAGCGGGTCTACACCGTTGTCGATAGCACTGAGCGCAGCCAGCGTAATCGCAGGCGCCGTATTGCGCCCGACAGGCTCGAGGATAATATTATCTTTGAGCTGATTTATTTGCCGCAGTTGTTCGGCAACGAGAAAACGATGCTCTTCATTACAAATAACCAGTGGCACAGAAACATCCAGCCCTTTTAAACGGCTGACGGTTTCCTGCAACATTGAATTATCGCCATGAAGACGAAGAAATTGTTTTGGATAAAGCTCACGAGACATCGGCCACAAACGGCTACCGGTACCGCCAGCCATGATTACTGGAAGGATCATAATATTCGTCTCAGGAAAAAAGTGAGATAAGATTCAATCATTAAAAAAAACAATTCAGTGCACAGTGTAATAACTGAATTATCATTCAGAATGAGTACGGACAAATTCCGAATTATTTATGCTTTAATTTTAAAAACCGTTTTAAGGGCAAAATAGAGCAATGCCGGAGAAATTCTAATCATGAGTATTGAGTAAAATTTTTTATAATTAAGCTGAGATTTCAACCTGAATAAACATGAAACATTGATGCGTTTTTGTATTTCTGTAACTTCATTTACAGGAGCACCAAATTTAATTGCATTAATAAAAACCATCAAAGCCACAATATACTCATGCTTTATTATACTCAGTTTGTCTGATTCTGATAAAATTAAAGGTTTTACCAGTGACTTTGTCATTTCCAGGTATTGCAGTCTGTCTAGTGCTTTTCGGTAGGATTTTTTTGTCAATGAGGAAACATGCTGTACATAATGATACTTGGGTTCACTGCCAAATGAGATGTCAGCACCATCGAGAAACATCGTCATAATGACAAGATAGTCTTCAAAAACGGGTAACGTAGTGTCAAAATGAACATTCCGGAAAAGATCCCGTTTGAATATTTTATGCCAAAGGAAACCTGTTATTTCGTTTTCCAGCATAGAAAAAACAGCATCTTTTCCCTTCAGAATTTTATTGGGAGTAAATTGATTTACGGTACCGCTTTGGACACCCTCAGGTGTTTCAGAGTAGTATAAGCACTGACCTATATCCGTATTATTACTTACTACAATGTCCATTAAATAACTTATTGCATCATGCTCAAAGTAGTCATCAGAATCTAAAAAACAAATGAAATCCCCCTTTGCATGCTCTACTAACTTATTCCTTGTGAAAGAAACTCCTTCATTTTTAACATTATGAGATATGCTATGGCGAATATGAGCGTGCTCAATAAAAAAACTCTCAACAATTGCCACTGAAAAATCGTTTGAAAAATCATCGACAATAACCACTTCTATATTAGAATAGGTTTGAGAGGCCACAGACTCCAGGGCCTTCCTGATATACCTTTCAGAGTTGAAAAGAGGAATAAGTATGCTAACTAATGCTGATTGAGTTTCCATAAAATCATCTAGCCCCTCTCAAATATCTTTCCCGCCAGTGAAAGTATCATTGCTTTTCTACTCTTAGAAGTGATAGTAAAAATAAGAATAAAATAGGATATCGCACCAACGGAAATTTTCACTGCTATTCCAGCCCAGGATTCATTTAATAATGTAAACTCCTGCATACCAATCAGAATCATACACATTCCCCCGGCGCATATAATGGGAACAATAATCTCTCTTATGTATTGTCTGAATGTTAAATTCAAAAGTGTTAATGCACACCATGCAGAAACAGGATAAAGAAGTATTGTACGGATTGAAAATACCAGTGCAGTGGCAATCAAACCATATCGAACAAAAATATAGAATGCCAACACATTACTTATTGCATAAAGCAGTGTTAATCTGGCTTGCCATTCGGGTTTATCACGGGCAAACATGACGGAATGATTGTAATATCCAATCGATGTAACAAAACCTACAGCACTGACAATTTGCATTATGGGGACAGATGGCATCCATTTCTGTCCCAGTAGCAGAAAAGTAATATCATGGGATAATGCACTAAGACCAACAAAAGCAGGCGCTGTTACCAGAACCGTAAAATAGGTAGCTTGCAGATACTTTTTACCAAATTCATTCAAATCATTTTTATATCTGGTAAACGCGGGTAATGAAACCCGCATTAGTGCGGATGAGAGAACGGTGTTCAGGGTGTTTACGATGCGTTTACCCGCCGAATAAACACCGGCACCCGCTGTTCCAAGAAAGTAGGTAATAAAGAAAACATCACTATTTTGATTGGCGAAGTTAGTAATATTGCTCAGAGCCACATGCTTAGAAAACCCTACAGACTCGCGAATGGAATCCTTTGAAATTTTCATTTTTGGCTTCCAGGGCGTCGTCACCCACAGCACGACCAGAGAAATCAGTGAAGTGACAACTTGCTGAACCACCAGACTCGTAACAGCATAACCTTTACAGGCAAGCACCACCCCGACAGCACCCCCGATAGAGATAGAGCAGATTGACCTTATCGCTAAAGGGCGGAACATCATATTATGCGTTAACCAGGCTTCGTGTGTCCGGCTCAATCCGCTGACGACAATAATAATGCCTGTTCCCCGGATGACATTGGCCAGCTCCGGTACTTTCATGTACGCCTCAATAACCGGGGCGAATAAGAAAACAATCAAGAATGCGGGTACAGATAAAGAGAAACACAAAAAAAACGCAGAATTATAATCGACAGGGGTCGGTGATTTCATTCTCACGATCGATGTCGCAATACTATCGAATATAACATTGCGAAAAAACTGCGTAACAAGCAAAGATACACTGAGCATGCCGTATATACTGGGTGTCAGCAACTTCGCTAATATTATGAATATGATAAACGTTATCATTTGTGAGACGGTATTATCCAGAACAGACCAGATAGCGCCAGAAATTATACTCGGCTTCTGGTTTCTCGCTTGAGCGTTCAATTTAACGTCCTTAGAAATTCATTTGCATTTTGAAAGCCTGTCGATACCGTTTAATAAGCGCTCTACATTATTGGTAAATTTAATATCTTCGCTTAGAAAGCCCGGTCTGGACTTCGCATGAAGAAGCATGCTGGATGCCTGATCAATAAATCTGTTATTCAAATTCAGATTAAAACGCTCTTCAACTGTCCTGATAGCTTTGTTTGGAATTCGATGCAACGCTAACTGAGTTAACTGCTGATACTTCTCCCACCACTTTTTGTTCTTTAACTCTCGCTGTTTTCTGAAATATTTAACAGCGAACTCTACATCTGAATCAGGTAAGAAATACTTTTCTCCATAAGTACACAGAGATTTATCGCGTAAATATTCACGCAGGGAACTGCTTCCCAGAACCATTGGCCGGTAAGGAGTATTTATTGTCTGAGTCCAGTCCAACCATTTGAATGTATTGATCTGCGAGGAAGTAATTAAGGGAACCCAGGGTACGCGCAGAGCGTCAGCAATAATGGCCGCATGCATAGCATCCGCCAGCACCAGTTTTGCATGTCTGATTTTTTGGATAACCGTCTTTGCATCCGATTGAGGATTCACGAACTCAATCCCAGCCTGCTGGCACACCTTTTCCCATTGCCCTGTGACAAGCGCGTGATGATGAGGAACAAAAATTACCCCTTTGCGTTCAGCATCTGAGAGTGGTGTAAACTCTGCGAGCGTGTTTAAAAGGGCAGCGCCATCAGTAATAAATTTGTCTTTCGGCAATCCTAAAATCTCAGCACTGAGCGGACCCCGAACGCAGAGTGTTTCCCAAGAGCTGTCGCCAAAGTTGACTGGCGGATAGCCATAACCGACACCACTCGAGAAGACTATCCATTTTTTAGCCGGAGGCATGGCAGAAGTAATAATGGTGCCAATCCCTGATACCCTGACATTTTCGTTATCATCAAAAAAGCCAGGAAGCAATGCATCCCAGATCCATGCGTTAAGGTCGTCCCCAAAATTCCCATGCGCGGATTTATAATAGTAAATTTTCAATTTATCACCGGTTAATATTTAATGGCTGATTCGATAGAATAGAAAACATTCTTGAATATGACTTATCCTGATCATATTCATTGTCAATTTTCAATGTTGCATTCTGACAAATATCAGTTAAAACACTGGGGTCTTTTATAATGTCTTCGACGATGTTTGCAATACCTTCGGCATCATGTTCTTTGACCAGAAATCCAGATATTCCATTTTCTATCAATTCAGGGATCCCGCTGTGAAAAGTTGAAATGACCGGAATACCCATAGCCATGGCCTCCATCAATGCCACCGGTATTCCTTCCATATCGCCATCCGCCGCTGTCACTGAGGGTAATAAAAAAATGTCCGACGTATTTAAGCAGTCAGTAACAGTTTCCTGCGTCTGCGCGCCTGAGAAGAACACCTGATCGTTCAATTCAAGTTCAGAAACCTGTAACTCAAGCTCAGTGCGTAACGGACCATCACCGATAATGGTGTAGCGAAAGTGAATATTTCTTTCATTCAAAATAGAACATGCAGTGATGGCAACTGATATTCCTTTTTTTTCTGTAAGCCTTGCGATAGAGAGTAAACGAACGGGATTACCCAAAACGGGTCGGGGTAGAAACGAGAACTTATCAATACTGATGCCCATCCTGACAACATGAATATTGTCTTCATGTCCTGAAACGGCTTTAATTTTATTAGCCCATAACTGACTTACTGGCAGGATGAATTCTGCATTATCAAAAAGATTTTTATAATCATCCTTAAAAACATCAAGAGTACGCGTTTGTGAAATGTCATTACCATGAAACACTGCAGCTAATTTACCTTTAAGAAAACCAAGCTTCCTCAGTTGATTTGCCAATACCGCGGTGGTACCAAAGTGAGAGACAATAATATCAGCCTCTAAGGGAGGTTTGTTTTTTGATAATATAAGCGGAAGTATTAAGGTTTTGGCATAATACCCATATTTAGAGACATTCATACTCTTAATAGCACAAGAGGAAAGAACACAAGGGAGCAGTCCTTTAAGCCGCGCTAAAACCCTGGAGATCTTACCTTTTGGTTCTCGTTCAAGTAAATATCGCGTTTTATTTATCAAATTAAATTTTTTGATAACATGGTGTTCAGCATCCAGCTCACCGGGAAAAACGGAAACGATGCTTACGTCGCAACCCTTGTTAATGAAATACGCTATTTGGTTGAGGATAAACGTCTCAGAAAGCACAGGAAATTTATATACAAAAAACAAAATCCTCATATAACCTCTTCACTCCCGTTAATTAACAACATAAATACTGATTAATAATACGTTATAAACTTCACCATCATTTGTGATTATCTTTATTAAGTAACTCAGAAATGACAGGAGCGACTAGCTTAGGCGAGAGATCATTGTTCAGGAGGCCAAAATTGTAATCCCTCTTGCTCTTGTCTTTGCCATCATCAATGAGGTCATAAATCCAGACACCTTTTATGTATGAACGAGACTTTGCATCCTCAATATAATTTTTTATATAATCGGCCGATTCTTGCTGGCTCATCCCCCCAGGTCCGGTATAATTTGTCACCCCAATTTCAGTAATGTATACGGGAAAATCCTTCCCTGCTATTTTTTGGCTATCAGCGTAAAACTCATCAACAAAATCTAAATTACCTTTCGTCGTTCTTAAGTCCCGGCGACCATTCAGATACGAATAAGTGTGGATTGAAATCCCATCGGCATAATCCAGAATCCCCAATTTTAGTAACTGCTCAAACCAAACTACATCCGTAATATTCAGATATTTGGCTCTTTGTTCCAGGGGGTTGAATCCGCCAGCTAAGATTATTGCATTCGGATCGATACTTTTTATTGCCTTGCTTGTTGCCTTAACGAGATTAAAATAGACCTCAGCAGAAGGTATATTGTCACGATAACGGGTCATTCCAGTACCAATAGTCCATTCATTCCAGATTTCGTAATATTTAACTTTTCCCTTAAATCTTGACGCAACCCAACTTGCATATCTAACGAAATCATCAATCGACTCCTGATTTCGTGGATAATCACCGTTGTTATACAATTTATTTCCATAATCAAGGATCAAGATAGGACTGAGACCGTTACTCTGGGCATTTAAAAATGCAGCGTCAGTTTTTTTTATATTATCACTTACTGAAAAAATGCCTTTAGTTCTTTCAACGTTTGACCAGGAATAGTCCTCACGAAATGATGTAAATCCCATATCTTTGATTTTTTCTAAATAGATACTACTTTCACCACGATAACCTTGAAAGTGCGTTCCTGCTCCGATAATTGTACACATTCCGTATGACGAGTGAATGAATATAAACACACAACAGATTTTTATATAAATCATTATCCTGTTCATTATCTACCTTACTAAAATAGCCTATGAGGTGCAGTTTACTTTTTTAAGTTATTCAAACAATTCGTTATCAGACCAGCCGTTTTTTCCCAGGTAAATTTTTTTGCCTGAAGGAAACCTTTTTCTATTAGTTCCTTTTTCAAATCTGGATTGTAATAAAGGTTGCCTATTGCCAGCGCAATCTCCTCAGTGTTTTCAGGATCCACAAGGATTGCTGCATCACCTGCGACTTCTGGTAAAGAGGTCGTCGTGGACGTTATCACCGCGGTACCACTGGACATTGCTTCAATGACAGGAAGACCAAATCCTTCGTAAAGTGATGGAAATAATAAAAAAAGTGATTCTGTGTATAATGATGCCAGTTCGCTGTTCCCTACGCGCCCTTTAAAAATAACTCTATCCTGCAAGTTTTTACGTTTGATTTCATTCTCAAGGTTTTCATCCGGATCCCCTGTGAAAACTAATTTTACTGAAGAGGGAATGTTAGCCATGTGAAAAGCTGATAATATTCTCGATTCATTTTTATGTTTCTTTCTGTTACTGACAACTAAAATGTATTCACCTTCAGAGTTAGTTACCCTACTCTCTGTATTTAAAAACTCCTCCGACACACCATTCCCAACCACCAGAACCCTGGAACTACTTATTCCTGCCCATTCACAAATTCTTCTTTTTGAAAAATCCGACACTGTCAGAACTTTAAGCGATTTCTTACAAGCTCTTTTCATCACAAACTCATAATATATTTTCTTAAGAAAACTACTATTGTGTTCAATATCTATATGATTCAAGTCGTGAATAGTAATGACACTTCTGTTTAAAAATAATAACGGACAGTTATATCCCGGTGAAAAGTATACCCCACGTTTGAATGCCAAATATAAAGTGATAAAAAAAACATCAAAAGGACTTGTTGGTTTCAAACCATTTTTTATTTTTAGAAATCCCTTATTGCGTGCCGATACTTCATTTGCGAATCGTCCGATCCCATGCTCACCAATCCAGCGTGCGTCAAAAATTATTCTTGCCATTCTTATCCCCATTCATTTCAATCAGCATTTCTAACATGCTTTATAGACTCTTGAATTGATCAAAAAACCCATGGAAAGTGCCATAAATGGATACTCCGGAGCCGTCATTGATAATCCAAATAAACATAAAACTATCAGCAACAATGATAAATACCTGCAAGCATTCCCATTATTAAATACTGTAGATTGATAAAAAGCCCAAAATAATAAAATGAATCCCAACAGATAACCACCAGAACCAATAAGATAAAGATACATACTATCACCCGGATTATAGGCACCTGTACCTAATTTTGAACCCACTCCAATCGTTCCCACTCCACCACCAAAGAAAAGGTTTCCATTATTGATGATAGTCTTGACACCTTCTGGCCAGGTATTAGTCAGTCGATCATTCAACGATGCTAATAGCATAACCTGCATCGGATCCTTGCTTACATTAAAATGATAGTTAGTGCTTCCTATCGTAAATACTGCAAACATAAATGCACAGGTTAATGTAATTCGCCATATAACTTTGACAGGGATAACTTTCACCAAAATGTAGAGAAGAAGAATAATATGGAGTAAAAAAATTGTTTTGGATATGGTTAACAAAGCCACTAGCGCACTAAAAACAAACGAAATAATAATTAAGGTTTTACTTTTGCTGGTTGAGACAATATATAGAAGAAGAATTAATACGTTGGCGGATGCCTGTAAAGAACTCTTAAAAAAACCTGCGTATCGTGTATAACCACCGCTGCTGCCTATCTGAGATGAAGACACGTCCATCCCGGCAATTTCATATGACACATTATACCAGGGGTAGTTGAAAAACACGTTACAAATAACACCTAAGCATGACAATAGAAAGATAAATACTATTATACGGTTTGTTTTTTTCTCTTTAATATTTGACATGATTATTCTTGCCCCGTGATACCCCAGAAACAGAGGAAGAACAGCCCAAATACCGACAAATATTGCTGCCGGCAGAGATGAAATCATGCTTACAAAAATCAAATAGAATATAGTTACTGAAGCAATCATACCATTTACAGTTACTTTTCTATGATACAAAACCAATATTATCGCGCAGGCCTGGGTCAGTAAAATAAAGAGCTTCGGTATGGAAAATAAAAACTCCGCACCAGCCATATGAAAAACCATCCGAAGTGGCCCTGCAAAGCACTCAAAAACGATAAAAAGTAATAAAGTTAGTCCAATGAGATTTTTCTCTACCCCCTTCATTGTCATTTTATGCACCCGATTTGCCGTTATATACACGAAGATATTGGTCAGCTATTTCCCTGGGTTTAAACCGCTCAATAAGTGAAGAATCGATGGCTTTTATCTCAGCGGTTGCTATTTTATCGTCGAAGTCACGTTCAATATTATCGGTAATAATGATGTTAGGCAGGAGCATGGATAACTCTGTCATTGCCCCAACCGGGTTAGTGAGAACCAATTTATCAGCCAGTACGCATTCAACCACAGTACGCCCAAAGGGTTCATTCCACCTGACAGGAAGAACGACAGCATCAACCTGATTCAGAAAATCGGCCAGTTTCATAAAACCTTTCAGGGTCACATCAGATTTATTTGCCAACTCAATTAATGATTTCTGATCTTCATTATTGACGAAGTTACCGGCAGCAATGAATGAATATTTTCTTTTATACTGACCCGCTACATTACAGAAGATATCAAACCCTTTTTCTGTTGATAGCCTGCCAATAAACCCTATCCTTCTAATATCTATAACTTTATCTGACTCTATTTTTGAGACAGCATTGTAAATAACATGATGACCCGCTTTTTTGAAAAAGGCGTTATCATGATGTTGCTTTTGGATAAATTGACTAATGCCGACATACTCATCAACATTTCGGCCATATATTTTCTTTATTGCAGACCAAAATATAATACTTTTATCTTTTATATTCATCGTCTTACCATGACTAAACATTGTGCTATTAGGATGAAAAAGATAATAGTCTCTTGAGGTATGTATGAGCCTGACCTTGCATTTTTTTACAGCCTTCCACAAAAGCACTGAAAATCCTGATATATTATTTGTATGAACAATGTCAGGGGCAAATGCTTTTATTTCTTTTAAAACCTTAAAATACATTTTCACATTTAAATAATCAAACAGATGCCAGATTGCCTTCTTTAAAAAGCTTTTATTTTCTTTGGAAAATGGCCAATAGACATTGGATAACGGTAACTTAATGATCTCAACTCCATTAAGCATAGTCACTTCCCTTTCATTCCCTTCCGTAAGACTCACCACTCTCACTATATGTCCTTGCAGCACGAGTTCTTCGGCAAGGAGTTGAACGGAAACTTCGGCGCCACCAATTCTGTAGGGGAAATACAATGTGTTGAATATCATAATTTTCATTTTATTTCCCATTTCTTTGAAGGTGCTGCATATTTATTAACAGGGTCATTTATTTAATGATGAGTATTCCGTCTGAGAAACTTGTCTCCCAGACGGGGATCTAAAATCTATTTTTCTTTGTTATCGGCGTAAGAGTAATCATATTGGCTATAACCGTAACCATAATAGCTACTCGCCTTTTTAAGCACGCCATTGAGAATACAACCTTTTATTTGCACACCCACTTGCTCAAAACGCCTGATACTGACCTCTACTTCTTTAACCGTGTTTGTCCCATAACGAGCAACCAGCAATGATGTGCCGGCGCAACGACCAATAATGGCTGCATCTGTTACGGCTAAAACAGGCGGTGTATCGATAATAACCAAATCATAGTTATCTGAAGCCCAATCAAGCATTGAACTTAAGCGTTTATGCATCAGTAATTCTGAAGGGTTAGGCGGTAACTTTCCTCTTGGGATGAAATCAATGCCGATCTCCGGTACATGTTTCTCTATCTCGTTAATATTTATTTTTCCGGAAAGAATATCCGATAACCCCTGTTCTCCTGTAAATCTGAAAAGTTTATGTGAATACCCTTTTCGCATGTCTGCATCAATAAACAGGACTTTTTTTCCTGACTGCGCAATGACCGCTGCCAGGTTACTGGCAATAAATGTTTTACCCGCGTTTTGGGTTGAACCGGAGATCATCAAAATATTATTTCTTGCTTCCATCATGGCAAAATGCAAGCTCGTTCGCAGACTACGGATGGCTTCAATGGCTAAGTCTGCTGGGTTTTCTACTGCCAGGAATTTGATTTCAGACTGCCTTTTTCTCCCCCCACTTCTATTTGTTCTCTCTGGTTTATTTTTCTTATTTAACCACTCGGAAAGCGGGACACTGGCATAAACGCTGACGCCAACTTCTTCCAGCTGCTCCGGAGATTCAATTCCGCGACGCACAAAAACTTTCAGTAAAACGAGTGAAAAAGAAACAAATAGACCCGCAACAATACCGATCAAAACCACCAGGGTTTTTCTTGGTTTCACCGGTTTAGGTTGTGTTATTGCGTTGTCGATAATACGAACATTACCGATTGCACTTGATTTGGCGATACTGAGTTCTTGCTGACGATTGAGCAACTGCATATAAATAGCCCGTCCAGAGTCCACATCCCGACTCAAACGCTCTACTTCTTGTTGAGTTGCCGGCATTGCCGTCACACGTTTATTTAGGCTATCTCGCTCATGCACCAAGGTCTGACGTTTTTCCATCAGGGCCTTATACGTCGGGTGGCTTTTAGTATAAAGCTGCGAAATCTCGGCCTCGCGAAACGTCAGTTCATTCAGCTGGCTGTCTACATTAACGATTTGCTCAAGTACTGATTTCGCTTCAAGTGATAGATCAACCGAATCTTTCTGGCGGCGGTACACATTAAGTTTATCCTCAGCATCGTTCAGTTCGCTACGTACAAGCGGTAACTGCTGATTCAAAAACTCCAGGCTTTTCGCATCTTGAGCAGCCTGACGGGCAATATTCTGGTTCAGATAGTTTTGGCTAATATCATTAAGGACTGACGTTGCCAGCGCCCTGTCATCACTATTGAATGACAGATTAAGGATCCCCGTATCTTTACCTTGTTCGTCGACAGTAAGCGCATTGTTTAAACCGTTGATAGCCTCTAATCGCGTTATATAGTTGACCGTGAATTGTGTTCCGGGATCAGCATCCATACTCCGGACGTTCAGGGCAATACCATGTTGTGTAATTAAGGTCCCCACTTCTCCATCCAGTTTGAAATCATCACCTTCGATCTGGAAACGGTGTTTATCAATAACTGTCAGCGTAATGTTCGGTACATCATTACTGGTTTTAGGGATATACAGACGACTGATGCTCAGTTTTCCCGGGATCTCGCCGGTCATCCTTGCCCAGCCTCGCCCAAATATCGGAAAGTAATTCTGAGTAATCACAGCCTGTAAATTAAGATCATCAACGGTTTTGCCTAAGATCATTCTGGATTGCAACAGTGCAATCTCAGGTTCTGAAACAGGCTGAGAATCCGGTAACATCTGGCTAATGCTATCAAGGATAGCGTTACCCTTTTTTTGTTCAATCTGTATCATCGCTGTTGCCTGGTAAACAGGTGTGGCGAATAAGGCATAAGTAACAGCCAACAGGGTGATGACAATGGTCAGAATAATAATCAGTTTACGGTGATCGAGAATTTCCCCATAAAGGCGTCCCAAATCGATTTCGTCAGAGTCTGGTGTTGCGGTTTTTTTAGAAATAGCTGATGACATGCGATGATTTCCTGAGAGATTAGGCGGTGAGCTTCTGTGCCCAGCGTTGACAGGCCTGATCAATAAGCTGATAAACGGATTCGAAGGCTTCCTGGCTTTTGCGGTAGGGATCCGGAATTTCCCGATGTTCTGACCAGTGTCCCAGTAGCATGATTTTGCCTCTGGCCTGAGGAGCCATTTTGCTGATGTGTTCCAGGTGGCTATTTTCCATCACCAAAATAAGGTCGAACTCGCCGGCCATCGAAGACCGAAACTGCGTGCCTTTATGCCCTTCTAACGACACTCCGTGGCGCCCGGAAATAATCACAGCATTATCATCAGCCGGGTGATTGACCATGGCCATCAGTCCAGCGGAACGGATCATTTTTTCAGGAAGATATTGCTTCATGATCCGTTCGGCCATTGGCGAGCGGCATATATTGCCGGTGCACACTACAAGCACTGAAGAGAACATGGTTAGTTCCACTGGTTGATGTAACGTGTGCCTTCAATCATGTCATGCACACCCGCAATGGTCGGGACTATCTGAGATATCACACGATTCCAGCGAACCAGCGGCGCCGTTGTGACATAAACGATATCGTAAGGTTGCAGCTGAAATTCAGTGCTCATCACCATCGCTGAGGCATCTTTCGCATTTAACTGATAGATGTCGGCGATTTTGCTTTTATTGCTGCCTTTAAGCGGACGAATGACAAATATCCCGGAGGCATCTGACATACTTTGTGAGATACCGTCTGAGTTACCCAGCGCTTCAGCCAGCGTCATTCCGCTGCGATCCATTTTCAATGTGCTTTGTTTAGTGACTTCTCCCATCACAAACACTTTAAGATCGTCGTTACGCGGTACGAACAGAATGTCACCGGGATACAGCAAGCGGTTCTGTGTCAGATCGCCTTTCTGCATCAGAGCATGCAGGGAAATCTGCGTGTTCTGACCTTTATGGTTCAGCACAACGTTTCGCCAGTCCGCATCCGGCGCTAATCCACCTGCCGCATTGATGGCGTCAATGACAGTAAGAGGAATATTAGTGACGGGTTGCTGACCGGATTTTATAACTTCCCCGGTGGTATAAATTTTTTGCGAACGGAACGCGGCAATACTGACGTCAACTTGCGGGCTTTCAATATAAGCGGCCAGACGGGTACTGATTTCCTGACGAACCTGGGTGACCGTTTTACCGGTGACTTTTAATTTACCAATATAGGGATAGAAAATCGTACCGTCTGAATTAACCCAGTTACCGGTATCACTGGCACTTCGGTACTGACCTGCCGGTGTCGTCAGTTCAGGATGGTCCCAGACGGTCACCATCAGTACGTCGCCGATACCGATATGATATTCATAATCTTTAAGTTGCTGATCTAACTGCGGATTAGGGCGGGCTATCACTGATTGCGGTCGTAAATTATCAATGAGTGCTGGTGTCAGGGGATAAATATTAACCAGCTTATCGATATCATAATGATTATCGGGTTGTTCAACGACTTCTTTCCCTGCTGTTTTTAAACTCTGTCCGGGGACAAGGGTGCATCCACTTAATAACCCCAACACGGTTATCATCAGAGAAATATTCAAAAATCTATTTTTCATTATTTCACATCATCTGTATTTCAGGTTTAATATCTGCCTATCAGAGAGAATCCCTATTCCCAATCTGGCAGTCGCAGTTTCTCATTCCTGTGTGTAGATATTAACAAAAGCATCAAAACACTTTCATGCCGGACCGCTTCAATCCGTTTTATACGGTATGAATAACTGAGGTCAGGAAAGTATTAAAAATTATTTTTCACATGTATTTAGTTGACGAACTTATGTCTTATAAAGACTTCTGGTGCAGAGTAATTTATTAAAAAATCATCACGAGATTGTAGTTATCAGTCTAATAAGCCCCCTCCCTTCGGAGCACAACACTCACGGTTTTAAATAAAATGGCGATGTCATTCCACATTGACCAGTTTTTGACATACCAGGCATCAAGATAAACACGGGTTGAGTAATCGACTTCACTGCGTCCGCTCACCTGCCAAAGCCCGGTCATTCCCGGTTTACTGAGCAGGTAATATTCAACTTCATCGCAATAACGCTCCAGTTCCGCACTAACAACAGGACGCGGTCCTACCAGACTCATTTCACCCTTTAAAACGTTAAAGAGCTGCGGCAACTCATCAAGACTGGTCCGGCGCAGAAAATGGCCGATAGCCGTTATGCGCGGGTCATATTTCAGCTTGAACGTCAGGTCCCATTCATGTCGCGCTTCTGCATTATTTTCCAGCAACTCTTCCAGCACATCCTTCGAGTTAATTATCATCGAGCGGAATTTCAGACATTTAAAGGGTTTACCATTTTGACCAATACGCTCATGACCATAAATTGCGGGCCCGCCATCTTTTCTCACTTTACGGCTGATGAAGAGCAGCAGCGGCGACAGCAGCATGATGATCGCCAGCGAACCGACGATATCAAATAAGCGTTTCGCCAACCGCGAGGAGCACTTAGCCAGGTTCTGATGCACGCGGAAAATCATCACTTCCTGGCTGAATATAAATGACATATCGGTGTTATCCAGCGGCATACCGCGAAGCGTGGGGATGACAGAAACGGACCGGTAACCATTAATCATAAATACCCGCAACCATGCATTTCGGATGTTGCTCTGATGCGACTCTACGGCCACGATAAACTGCGTCTTTTTATCGACATTAGTGCGTACCCAGTTTTCGTCCGAAGGCATAACCGGCACGCCTTCTATCGTATCTCCGGGCTGGTCACCGTGTTCACTGGAAATAAATTTGAGAACCCGCAGCCCGAGGTTTCTGTCACTTTTAATGGCGTTATACCCTTCACGCGCATTATTGCCGCTGCCAATAATGATTGCATCACGTTCCCAAAGCCCGAGAGAATCCAGCACACGCTTGGTCATCATTCGTGCAAATGGCACCAGAATAAGTACAAGAGTCCAGGTCAGTACCCAGAGATAACGAGAGAAATACCATTTAGCGAAGGCGATCACTGCGATTTCGATAAGTGCAAAAATAAGCAGAGTGCGCAGGATTTCTTTCAGTTCAAACCAGAATGTTTTGCGATAGTAATAATGTCTTAGTCGCAGGTGAAACCACGCCACACAGCAAATGGCTAATAAGCTGTGCAGCACAATCCAGCCGGAAGTCTGTGCAGCGGGGATCCGTTGCTCAAAATTCGTCATGACCTGACTCAGTATCCCTTTAGCCAAATACAGAGAAAGGGTGAAGCTAAGAAAATCTGATAAAGCGAGTAATAAATTTGACCAAAGGTTCCTGGTGAGAAATGTCATATGCACCTCACAACAATTAACGATAATAATCTTCCCTCACGCAATTGCCTGAAGGAATTTTATGTTGATGAATAATAATGCGTTAGCTGCATGAGTCAGGCATAGAATGTTTTAGTGATTAATAAAATACATGACATTTTCTGACGCAGAGTCAAGCACTGATGCTGTTAATTTCTATGGAATAATCCGAAGAGTAAATTTCATACATTTTTAATACAAACATAACTCACTGTTTTTTGGCTATGCTACCGCCCCTGGTTTACGGCCACCAATTTGCCAAAACATCACCAAGCTAATATTTAACGCAGTTAATCCTCACCGACATACTAAGGGTGATTAACGCGGGTGGATCTATATTAAATTTGCAACTGGTGAATAACGTCCTGTTCACCAATACATTACTTAATATTCTCTTTATTAAACCAAAAAGACTGAACAAATCTTTCTGGTCCGAGGGGTTCGGTCGTTTTCTGAGTGAAAGGGTTCCCTGATGTTGCCAATTTAACTGCCAATTCTGTTTCCCACTGCGTGTTTATGCAAAAAAAACAATGCTGAACTGCTGTTGGCGTCAACGCCTATTTTTCTTAAGGAATTGCACTTATGTACACTTACCGTCTTGACACTGAGTTTGAGAATATTTGATATGCTTGTCACCGACAGACCAGACATCATCATCACTAAAACCTTCTCTTCCATCCTGGTAATATTGTAATTAAAAGCCTCTTTGTTAAGCGTCGTGCCCTGAAGCTGGATAAACTGTTCTACTGAAGCCACGACGACAGGCAATTCGTTTTTTTTCTTAAGAAACTTAAATTCTTTCTTAAGCAAAAGTTCAAGCATCAACATATCGACCGCAGAGGACATTATAAGGATCCTTTCCGGGTCCAATACGCTCAGATTTTCTCGCAAAAACTCATAACATCTGTGGAACCCGCCGCCTGATGGATCAATGATCAGATAATCTTTTGCATACAAGTTCACCTCATCGCCGTGGTCATAAGAAATGACTTCATTAACGTAAGGTAACTTCCTGGAGATTATTTCTTTCAACGCCAATTTTGTATACTGGCACTCACTCCAAATTATTACCCGAGGCATTGAACCGCCTAATTGTGAGGTTTTAAAAACGCTTAAATTCTGCCCCGTAAAACCGGGAAAGAATAAAGCACTCTCAGAGAGATATACGGAAAACGAATATTAAAATTCTTTCTATATCCTATTTAAATCTTTTCAGTAGCCGTATGTAGAGTAATACGCAGCGGAAACTCTTCAAATCGTTTTTCTCGCTCATAATTGCAATCAACAATAGGTTTAACCGATCGATTTACACATTCTTATCGTTAAATCCATCAATTTTTACTAGGCAGATTCCTAATAAATTCCGAAAAACACCTTTAAAATGTGAGGAACACGACGATTTTTGATATATTTCAACAAGAAACTAAGAATAGTCTCATTAACAATCCACCCCATAGAATGTGTTTCATCCGCAGAATAATTCACCTAAAAGTTTACGTTAAAACAGAATATTTCTCTTTTTTAAAGGTGATTTAAGTTTCATTTATTTACCGATAATAAACATGAAAACATAAGAATTGAGTGATTTTCTGAAAAACTTATTATGTGGAACTGATCTATTGGTTTTTTATATACATTTATGCTTGTAAATTAACATTTGTAATTCATCAGGCCATACCTCAGAGTATTCTTACACGATGTGCAAATAGTCTTATTGCTTTAATTTGAAACAATCATCACCCCTGATTTGTTTTTTATCCAATAATGTGACCAAGAGTATTCTTATTTTAACTCCCGCTTTTCGTAACATTTACGTATCAAAAGAGAGAGATTTCCCTTTACGCTATTCATCTGCCAGACAGGGTGCAGGAATATGTAAAATTTTTTTTCCAAAAGGATATCCATTGGGAAAATAAATGCCTTAATCCGGGCAAAAAAAACCAGCCTTTCGGCTGGTTTCAGGTTTAGCAGCGGATATCTGATGACCATGCGGTTTGTTAACTCGCTTTCCGCCAGCTGCGGGTCAGTACTTTTTCTATCTCGACAATCACGAAGAGCGCGATACCGATCAGCAGACCAATGATCCAGTAGAAGAACGGCAGCGGTCGCGTGCCGAACAGCGTGTTCATCAGCGGAACGTAGATAATGATCGCCTGCAGCGCGAACAGCACCACGGTGACAATCCAGATCCCTTTGTTTTGCAGCAAACCGCGGTTGAGTGAGAAGTTATCCGAATCGCGGCAGTTAATCATGTACACCCACTGCGCGGTCACCAGCGTCTGCAACAGCACCGTACGGATGAATTCAGGTTCATAACCGCGCGGTTGCAACCAGGCTTCCAGCATGAAGGCACTGATTGAAATCAGCAGCCCGACAAAGGCCACACGCCAGATGGCGTATTTATCCATGACGTGTGCGCTGACATTACGCGGCGGACGGCGCATCACACGGCTTTCAGCCTTCTCGAATGCCAGGCCGAAGGAGAGCGTGGCGGACGTTGCCATGTTCATCCACAAAATTTGCACCGGTGTTAACGGCAGCAGATTCCCCATCAGAATGGCGATGATAATCAGCAACCCCTGCGCCAGGTTGGTCGGCATAATAAAGAGGATGGTTTTCTTCAGGTTATCGTAAACGCGCCGCCCTTCCCTGACCGCGTTGGCGATAGTGGCAAAGTTGTCATCCACCAGGATCATATCAGCGGATTCTTTGGTCACCTCGGTGCCTTTAATGCCCATGGCAATCCCGACGTTGGCCTGTTTCAGCGCAGGCGCGTCGTTCACGCCGTCGCCGGTCATCCCGACAATTTCACCGGTCTCCTGCAACGCTTTTACCAGACGCAGTTTATGCTCCGGGCTGGTACGGGCAAAAATGTCGAACTGAACGGCCGCCGTTCTCAGCTGAGCGTCATCCATATGTTCCAGCTCATAACCGGTGATGGAATTCTCGCTGTTACCGATCCCGAGCATTTTACCGATCGCCATCGCCGTTTCCTGATGGTCACCGGTGATCATCTTGACGCGGATCCCCGCCTGCTGACATTCGCCAATCGCCACAATCGCCTCCGGACGCGGCGGATCCATCATGCCCGCAATGCCGATCAGCACCATGCCGTGACTGAGTTCAGGATGATCGAGTGCTGCTACCGGCTGATCGACAGGCTTCCAGGCCGCGGCCACCATGCGCAGCCCTTCGCTGGCATATTGCGTGATCGCCGACTCCCAGTACGCATGATCCAGCGGCACCGCACCTTGCGGCGTCTGCTGAAACTGACAGAGTTTGAGCAACACATCCGGCGCACCGGTCAGCATGATCTGCGACTCACCGTTTTTCTCGCCCGCCACCGCCATATATTTGTAGAGCGAATCAAACGGAATTTTACTGCTGAGATTAAACGCCAGCTCCGGCAAATGCGCTTTGGCCGCCAGCACTTTCAGTGCCCCTTCGGTCGGGCCACCGGTAATCCCCCAGTGACCCTGAGCATCCTGTTTGAGCGTACTGTCGTTACAGATATCGACGGTACGCAGGAACTGAGTCAGCAAAGGCGAAGAATCCGCAGGCAGCGGCGACGCCGAACCGGCAATCGTGAAGCTGCCCATAGGTTCGTAACTGTTGCCTTCCACCGTCCAGATGTTATCCGCCAGGATCACGGCTTTGACGGTCATTTCGTTCATGGTCAGCGTGCCGGTTTTATCCGAACAAATCACCGACATCGCGCCCAGCGTTTCCACGGTGGGTAGCTTGCGGATAATGGCTTTGGAGCGCGCCATCGCCTGCACGCCGAGCGAAAGAATGATCGAGATGATCGCCGGTAAGCCTTCAGGTACCGCCGCGACTGCCAGGCTTATCACCGACAGCAGCAGTTCACCGAACGGGATATCGCGCAGCAGATAACCGAAAATCAGCAGCGCCACCATCATGAACACAATGATGACGAAAATGGATTTACCCAGTTTGTCTATCTGCACCAGCAGCGGCGTTTTATTGTCTTCAATGGAGGACAACATTTCATTGATATGGCCAAGCTCGGTCTGGCCGCCGGTGGCAAATACCACGCCGCTGGCGGTACCGGAACTGACCGTAGTGCCTGAAAATGCAAGGTTTTTGCGGTCGCCAATCGACTTCTCACCTTCCAGCGAATCGGTTTTTTTCGATACCACCGTGGATTCGCCGGTCAGAATGGCTTCCTCAACCCGCAGGTTATGCACATCTATCAGACGTAAATCGGCAGGAATTTTGTCACCGGGACGCAGCAGTACAATGTCGCCCGGCACAATTTCATCGGTTGCTACGGTGACCTGCTGTCCGCCGCGTAATACCAGCGCCTCACTGGAAAGCATATTCTGAATACTTTTCAATGATTTCTCGGCATTATTTTCCTGAATAAAACCAATTAAGGCGTTGATCACCGCCACGCCTAATATCACCAGTGTGTCGACCCAATGTCCCATTATTGCGGTGACAACGGCAGCAGCGAGTAAAATATAAATCAGGATGTCTTTAAAGTGAGAGATAAACTTAATAAATAAAGACTTACCTTCTTTCTGCGGAAGAACATTCGGTCCGTAATGTTTTAGTTTATTTTGTGCGTCTTCGGGGGAAAGCCCGGCTGGCCCTGACTGCAACCCCGCCAGACTTTCTTCTACAGTTTGCTGATACCACAGTTTTTCTGTGGTCGTTTTATTCACAGCAAGTGGCGCTGGATTATTCATAATGCCTGACTCCTTGACCCCTGAAATGGTTCATGAATGAAGCGGGTAATGAATGAATTGTCGTGATGTTTTCTGGCAAGATGCGTAAAGCTGTATAAACTATAATATACCGACTTAAATAGTGTTAATTCCTTGCTTTAAAAAAACAATTAAATAAACAAAAACAATAAGTAGCTTAATAGTCTTACTAAAAATACGTCATAGCAGAAAATAGCGGAGCTTGTGTATTAAAGGCCTGCACTATTCTGCCGGGAATAAATTTTTCGCATGTGGTTTGCATGAGGGGAAGTATTTTGAATATCCGCTTTTCTCCCGCTCTGATCCTCCTTTTACTTTTAAGCGCCTGCGATCAGAAAACCGCAGACGCCCCCGTTCCGCCACGTCAGGTTAAAATCGCTACCGCTGAAGCGGCCAGTCCGCTAAGTACCCGCGTTTTTCCGGCACGCATTCTGGCTGGCGATAATACTGATATCGCATTTAAGCGCGCAGGCCAGTTGCAGACGCTGGAAGTGCGGGAAGGCGAAGCAGTGAAACAGGGGCAAATCCTCGCCCGGCTGACTAACAACGATGCCCGTCAGCGTCTCAACGATCGCCAGAGCGCCGCCACGCTGGCACAGCGTCAGTTCGAACGTTATCAGACGCTGGCACGGCGCAACGTGGTGTCGCAGGCGGAACTCGAAGTGCATAAAGCCAGCCGGGATTCGGCCAGAGCTGCGCTGAAAATCGCACAGGAAGAACTGAATGATTTGAACCTGACCGCACCGTTCAGCGGGGTGATCGCCCGGCTTTCTGTACGCAATCATCAGGTCGTCGCCGCCGGTCAGCCGGTCGCGACGATCAGCCGCTCCGATCTGTTAGATGTGATTTTCAGCGTACCGGAAAACCTGTTTACCAGCCTCGATATGCGTAATGCCAGTTACCAGCCACGGGTACGCATTAACAACCTTCCTGACCGCGAATTCACCGCCACTTATAAAGAACACACCGCCAGCAGCGAAGCCAATTCGCTCACCTGGCAGGTGACGCTGATCATGCCACGCCCGGAAAACTTCCCGGCCGTCGCCGGTTTAAGCGGCACGGTGACCATCAATCCGGCCAATCTCGCGACGGCAACCCCCGTGGATACGCTGGTGGTGCCGGTCGAAGCGGTATTTAACCCGGACAGCAGCCAGCGCAATGAGGCACACGTCTGGGTCATTGCCGGTGAAGGCGACACATTACATGTCGAAGACCGCAAAGTGACCGTCGGCGAACTGACCTCTCAGGGCATCGAAATTAAATCCGGCCTGCAAAAAGGAGACAGAGTGGTCGCGGCGGGCGTGAGCGAATTACACGCCCAGCAACCGGTTCGCATCTGGGTCAGGGAACGGGGTCTGTGATGAGCATTAACGACAGCTTTATTAATAATCCCACGCGCGTCTGGCTGGTGATCCTGCTGCTCGGCGTGGGCGGACTGATTGCGTTGTTCAATATCGGGCGGCTGGAAGATCCGGCGTTCACCATCAAAACTGCCGTGGTGTCCGTACAGTATCCCGGCGCCTCTTCCCAGCAGGTTGAGGAAGAAGTCACGCTGCCGCTGGAAAATGCCCTGCAACGCCTGCCTTATGTCGATAACATTTCCTCGATTTCCGCCGTCGGCTTATCGCAAATCACCGTCAATATCGATTCCCGCTATCACTCCTCCGAACTGCCGCAAATCTGGGATGAACTGCGCCGACGCGTCAATGACGCCACGCTGCAATTTCCGCCTGGTGTCAGCCCGCCGTTCGTGAACGATGATTTCGGCGATGTGTACGGCTATTTTTTCTCGATTTATGGCGACAACTTTACCAATCCCGAACTGCGTAAATATGCAGAACAATTGCGCAGGGAACTGGTGCTGGTGCCCGGCGTCGGTAAGGTCGCCATCGGCGGTGTCCTGCCTGAACAGGTTTATATCGAGATTTCCCGCGCCAAAATGGCAGCATACGGCGTGACCTTGCCGCGTCTGGCCGATGTGCTGAACCGGCAGAATCTGGTATCCGACGCGGGCAGCATGACCGTCGGCAGCGAGTCGATCCGACTGCATCCGACCGGTGGTTTTCAGAATATTGATGAACTGAATAATGTGCTGATCAGCCCCGCCGGAACCACGCACAGCATTTACCTGCGTGATATCGCCACGGTGTCGCAGGGCGTAAGCGATCATCCGGGCAATATTTACCACGCCAATGGCCGTGATGCGCTGACCATCGGTGTCTCGTATATTCCCGGCGTGAATGTCATGAATATCGGCCATGCGATTGAAGCCCGCATGCAGCAGTTGTCCGCCGATAAACCGGCCGGGATCCAGCTGAAAGTATTTTATGATCAGGCCTCTGAAGTGAAGAAATCCGTCGACGGATTCATCATTAACTTCCTGATGGCGCTGGCGATTGTGGTCGGCGTACTGCTGATTTTTATGGGGCTGCGCAGCGGGATCATCATTGCCGTGTCGCTGGCGCTGAACGTGCTCGGTACGCTGCTTATCATGTATTTGTTCGGCATCGAGCTGCAGCGTATTTCGCTCGGTGCGCTGATTATCGCGCTCAGTATGCTGGTGGATAATGCGATTGTGGTGGTGGAAGGCGTGCTGATTGCCCGTCAGCAGGGTAATCCGCTGATGAATGCCATTTCGCACATCATTAAACGTTCTGCCCTGCCTTTACTGGGCGCCACCGTGATTGCCATTCTGGCGTTTGCACCCATCGGCCTCTCGCAGGATTCGACCGGGGAATACTGTAAATCGCTGTTCCAGGTGTTACTGATATCGCTGATGCTCAGTTGGGTGACCGCGCTGACACTGACGCCGGTGCTGGTGAAATGGGCATTCGCCAACATGAAAGTGGCAGAGAAAAAAACGGATGAGCAGGCCGATGATCCCTACGGCGGCTGGATATTTCGCGTTTACCGGCGCGTGCTGTCGGCGCTGCTGGTACGCCAGACTCTCACGCTGGTTGTTCTCGCCGCGCTGCTGGCGGCATCAGTCTGGGGATTCGGCTTTGTGCGCCAGAACTTTTTCCCGTCGTCTAATACGCCAATTTTCTTCGTCGATTTGTGGATGCCTTATGGCACCGATATCAACCACACCGCGCGTATTGCGGGAGAAATCGAAAAAGAGATCAATCATCAGGAAGGCGTGGAAAACACCGTGACCACCGTCGGTCAGGGCGGGATGCGCTTTATTCTCACCTACAACGGCGAACGCCAGTATTCCAACTATGCGCAGATTATGGTGCGTATGGACGATCAGCGGAAAATCGCCGCACTGACCCGCCGCACCGAACAGAACATTCGTGACCATTATCCCGAGGTCAATGCCAGCCTGAAACGCATCATGTTTGGCCCGTCCGGCGGCAGCGCGATTGAAGTGCGCATCAAAGGATCCGATCCCGATACGCTTCGCCAGATCGCCAGTCAGGTCGATAAAATTATTCTCGAGGACGGCGCAGCCGACGGCGTGCGCAACGACTGGCAGGATCGCAGCAAAATGGTGCGCCCGGTGTTCTCGCCTTATCTTGGACGCGAACTGGGCGTTGACCGGGGTGACGTCGACAGCGCATTACAGATGAATTTCAGCGGCAGCACCGTCGGCATATTCCGTGACGGTTCGACGTTGATGCCGGTTGTATTGCGTCCCCCGTCAGCGGAACGGCTGGATGTCGATCACATGGCCAATATCATGGTCTGGAGCCAGACGCGCCAGCAGTTTATTCCGCTAAGTAACGTGGTCAGTGATTTCAGGGTCGAATGGGAAGACCCGCTGCTCATGCGGCGCGACCGCTCTCGGGTGCTGACCGTGCTGACCGATCCGGATCCGGCCAGTGGCGAGACTTCCGGCGATATGCTGGCGCGTATCCGGCCGCAGGTTGAGGCGCTGACCTTGCCGCACGGCTACAGCATAGAATGGGGCGGCGACGCGGAAAACTCCGCTGAAGCGCAGCAGGGATTATTCACCACGCTGCCGATTGGTTTCCTGATGATGTTTATCATCACCGTACTGATGTTCAGTTCGGTGAAAAACGCCATCGCCATCTGGCTGACCGTGCCACTGGCGCTGATCGGCGTGACATTTGGCTTCCTGCTGACCGGCATTCCGTTTGGATTTATGGCGCTGATCGGCCTGCTCAGCCTGAGCGGCATGCTGATCCGCAACGGCATCGTTTTGGTCGAGGAAATCGGCCAGCAGAAAAAAGAGAAGAGTCAGACCGAAGCGATTATCTACGCCGCCACGTCGCGTCTGCGCCCTATCCTGCTGACCGCTTTCACCACGGTGCTCGGCCTCGCGCCGTTATTGCTTGATGTCTTTTTCCAGAGCATGGCGGTTGTTATCATGTTCGGGCTGGGATTCGCCACCGTGTTGACGCTGCTCGCGCTGCCGGTGATTTACAACTGTTTCCATCGTGAAGGACAACGACGTACACAATGAACACCACGGGACTGAATATTATTAAAACGCTCGGCTGCCTGACCGCCGTGACTTTTTTTACCGTTTATAACACTTACGACAATTACAATTATAACTACGACAGCATTCTGGCTTTTCTGACCTTTATTTCGACCATCGCCACGCCGCTGTTTTTTGTGGTTACCGGTTATATGGATGCCGGTTCGCAGCACACAACAGAATGGCAGATGAAGAAAATTCGCAGCATATTAACCCTCTTCATCTTCTGGTTTTCGATTTATTATTTATGGGGGCCTTACCAGAAAGGTTATCTTATCCAGCCGTGGTTCATCTTTTCGCTGGTCATTATTTACACCTTCCACCCGCTGGTGGAATGGCTGGCTAAAAGACGCGTCATTCTCGCCTCGCTGATTGCCGGTCTGCTGATTTTTTCGTTTGCGTATGATCTGCTGGCCATCTATTACACTGAACACAAAGCCTTTTCGACGCCCGCACAGTTCCGCATCTGGACCTGGGTGCTTTATTATCTGACCGGGCAGTTGTTGTATGATCCGGTGATTTCCGCCATGTATGGCCGCCCGCGGGTGGCAAAAATTGCTGCCATCGCCATTCCGTTTGTGTATATTTTCACCTGGTTTTATGAAAAGCATTTCTTCTTTTCACTCTTCAACATGGAGCGCAACAGCTTTATTCTGACCGGATCGCAGGTCTATATTCTGGTGGTATTGATTATTATCGCGGCCAATGGCGTCAAACAGGACGCCACGCGGTTGCCGGTCAGTCAAATGGTCAGTTCGCTGGGGAAAACCATGACCGGCGTTTATATTCTCCACTACACCTTTTTCAATTTATTAATCCAGTGGATCCCGATCAATTCCCTGACCGCAAAACTGTTCGTCATCCTGCTGACGTTCCTGCTTTCAGTGCTGTCTTCAATGTTGCTGCTAAAGAACAGTGTGACGAAGAAACTGATTACGTTTTAAGAGGGCGGTCTGAGGCAGGGATCAAATATGATCCCTGCAAATGGGGGGAACCTTATTAAGGAAATTAATTATCCCGTTTTTATCTGCCAGTGATTTTATCAGTCACCTTATACAGAAAGTATAGTAATACGAGCCACACTCCGATGCTGAAATATTTCATCAGCCAGGTTTCGACAATTATAATGCAAATTAGCGGGCCAATAACGATCAGCGGGCCAACAAGCCCTTCAAAAGCATGATGAATAGTGAAGGTAAAGATTTTAGAGAAAATACGGAGTAAGGAGCGGATATAGCCTATAAAAAAATTATTATGCAGCATTACGTTTTTCCCCCGCCTGACCCATAATTTTTATGAATATGAACTCACCGTTTATAAGGCCATATACAGAATCAGGGGACAGAATAATCCCGGCAATCCGCGTGGCGATATCTTCAATGTCAGCCATGTCATCCCTTAGCTATTAATAATTCCCGCGCAAATTGTAGGTCATTAATAACTCAGCAGCCAGACTCTTTATTGTATATACCTGCCGCGCAGTACCTCCGGGATCACAGATTGATCATTAACACAAAACCTCAACTCTGCTCCGACACCAGCACCGCCATGGTGTCTGGTTCCAGTGCGCGGAAGATGTGTTCCACGTCGGCAGGATAGGAAATGTAATCACCGGCATTCAGCTCCACCGGCGAATCCACCAGCCCGACGAGGGCACGCCCTTGCGTGATAATGATGTGTTCGACCGATCCCTGCGGATGCGGGCTGGAAACGCGATCCGCGCCCGGCTGGGTGGTCAGCAGATAAATATCCCGGCGCGAACCCGGCGGACACGTCGCCAGCAAAACGGCTTTATAATCCGCCAGTTCAGCAACCACTGTCGGGCCTTCGCCACGGCGGATCACCTGCATCTTGTTGACTTCCGGTTCCATCAGGCGCGCGAAAGGAATATTGAGGGCCACGCACAGCGCCCACAGGGTTTCCAGACTCGGATTACCGTTGCCCGCTTCCAGCTGCGACAGCGTTGATTTGGCGATGCCAGCACGACGCGCGACTTCTGCCAGTGATATACCCGCCCGCTGACGTTCACGAACCAGACCTTTAGAGATAACGCTGATAGGTTGCGACATGATCCTGCCTGTTTTATATAACGAACGATCGTTCGACTTGAAGAACGATTCAGATGCGTTCATTATAATGGGAAATCGTTCGTTATGGGATTGAATTATGTCTGCGCGTTTCTTTTCACCGCTGGGAAGTGATGTGGTGAAAGCCATCTTCCTGGTCTGCCTGGCCGATGGTCTGGTGGGGATTTCGTATGGTTCGCTGGCCGTCGCGGGCGGCTTTCCGCTGTGGGTGCCGCTGATGCTCTCACTGCTGGTACTGGCCGGTGCGTCTGAGTTTTTATTTATCGCCATCGTCGGCGGCGGGGGCAGTCCGTTCGCCGCGGCCGCAGCCGGATTACTGGTCAATGCGCGCCATTTACCGTTCGGGATTGCGGTAAAGGATCTGGTCGGCAGCAAGGGCATGAGCTGGCTCGGTTGCCACATCATGAATGATGAAAGCGTGGTGTTTGGCATCTCCCAGCCTACTCATGAAAAACGCAAAAAAGCCTACTGGTTATGCGGTGCGGGTATTGCGCTGTTCTGGCCGGTCAGCGTGATTGCCGGTGCGTACATCGGCCAGTTCATTCCCGATATCAAAGCCATTGGCCTCGACGCAGTATTCCCGGCCATTTTGCTGGCACTGATTTTCCCGGCATTGCGCAGCCGCCGGACGCGCATTCCCGCTTCCTGTGGTGCGCTGATTTCCGTCGCCGCCGTGCCGTTTGTGCCTGCCGGTATGCCGGTGCTGTTTTCCCTGCTCGGATTACTGACGTGGAGGAACCGGAAATGATCTCTCACAGCCTGATGATTGCCGGTATTGCGGTGCTGGCCGCCGGAACGTTCCTGGTGCGTGTGGCCGGTTACCGTCTCGGTTCGCGCCTTAATTTCTCACCGGCGACGCAGACGATGCTTTCCGATTCTGCGACCACCTTATTGCTCGCCGTTGCGGCGACATCGGCGCTGTTTGAAGGCCAGCATTTTGCCGGATACGCACGGATTATTGGCGTCGGCGTTGCGCTGTTTTTAGCGTGGCGAAAAGCGCCGCTGATTGTGATTATTATCGCGGCGGCCGCCGTTACGGCGCTGATGCGCTGGCTGGGGATTCACTAGCAGAAACAAAAATGGCTCCTGCGAAGGAGCCATTTTCATATCAGTCAGGCGTTACGCCACGTCTTCGTATTGCGGTACCGGATTGCGGAAACTTTTGGTCATGCAGGCCAGATAAATGAAGCCGATTGCGCCCCAGATCAGCCCCAGCACCATCGACCCTTCTTCCAGATTCACCCACAACGCGCCCACCGTCAGCGCACCGCACAATGGCAAGAGCAGATACTGGATGTGATCCATCACGGTTTTATTGCGCTTCTCACGGATCCAGAATTGCGAAATCACCGACAGGTTCACGAAGGTAAACGCCACCAGCGCACCGAAGTTAATCAGCGCGGTTGCCGTCACCAGGTCAAAGTTAATCGCCATCAGGGCAATTGCGCCCACCAGCAGCACGTTAAAAGACGGCGTGCGCCATTTCGGATGGATATAACCGAAGAAACGTTTCGGGAACACGCCGTCGCGCCCCATCACATACATCAGACGGGAAACGCCCGCGTGCGCCGCCATACCGGAAGCCAGCACGGTGATACTGGAGAAAATCAGTGCGCCAAACTGGAACGCCCTGCCCGCCACCTGCAACATAATTTCAGGTTGTGACGCGTCCGGGTCTTTAAAGCTGGAGATGTCCGGGAAATAGAGCTGCAGGAAATACGTCGCCGCAATAAAGATCACGCCGCCGATCAATGCCGTCAGGAATATTGCCCGTGGGATCACCCGTTCTGCGTCTTTGGTTTCTTCCGACAAATTACTGATGCCGTCAAAGCCGGTAAAGGAGAAACACAGAATGGTCGCGCCGGTAATCATCGGCACGGTATGCGCGTTTTCACCCCAGAAAGGCTTAGTGCTGGCGAGCGTGCCGTAGCCGGTGCCGTGATCAACGCCATAAATCACCATACCGGTGATCACCGTAATCAGCACAATCTGCAAGACCACTACCAGCGTATTAATGTTGGCGACGGTTTTAATACTGCGCAAATTCGACAGCGTCATAAATCCGACCAGCACCACCACAAATATCCACGACGGCACCGAAGGCACCAGCGCTTCAAAATAGATTTTGGCCAGCAGGATATTAATCATTGGCGCGAATAAGTAATCGAGCAGCGACGACCATCCGACCATAAAGCCGACCACCGGATGAATCGCTTTTTGCGCGTAAGTATACGCCGAGCCCGCAGAAGGATAGCGGCGCACCAGCTTGCCGTAGCTAAGCGCGGTAAACAGGACGGCGATCAGCGCAAACGCATACGCCGTTGGCACATGGCCGTCAGTCAGGCCGGAGACAATACCGAACGTATCGAACAGTGTCATGGGTTGCATATAGGCCAGGCCTATCATGACAACCGGAATCAGCGTAAGACTTTTACGCAATTCCACGCGGGAGGCGGTACCCGTAACGACGTTATCCGACATGATGTGTAATTCCCATGATGGAAAACGCGGCATAGTGAGAGTGCTGCACCATTAATGTTTCCTTGCGACATGACTGTCGGTATCTGAAAGTAAATATCTATCCGGTACTAAGCCCGGCCTCTGTTTTGAAAGTTTTCTTGTGCGAAGAGTCCTTCGCCAATGAAGAAATAACGGTTAATCCCCGATTTGCGGGGCGCATATTTTGCCCTATTACGTAATGAAATGACAAGGCGGGGAGGAATAAAGACAGGCATTAAATAAAATAAGCAGTAAAAACTGGCACGTATTGTCAAAGCGGGTTTCAGCGAGTTTTAGAAATTGTTCTCATCATGTGAAACAAAGATAAAATGCGGTTATTAATAATCGAATTCTGGCGCTTAAATATAACCTTCAGGCCTGTTATTTAACATTCAGACGGTTACCGTCCGATCCCCGTGTCTGCATCTGTACAGGACAACTCGTACTTATGGGCAAAATCTGAAAAATTCGTCCACGGAAGCCTTTTTAGATCAGACTGTTTGTAAACACCGGAGGGGTAGTGCTTCGCAGGCAGCCGGTCGTGAGGTCCGCTGGCATGGCATACAGGGAGCGGTGCCGTGATGAAAGTCATTCACTTTTGTTGTTAACAGTTTGTGCTATAAATTCTGCATAAGAAAAACAAAACGTGTCAATTTTTCGCACAGCAATGATCTACGGGGTGGAATGTGTCTCTTTCTATTTCTGAATGGACGATGGCTAACGACATTGAGTGCTCGCATCTGACCGCGAGTAATTCCTCATTTCCGCGTCATACTCACGATGAATACGTCATCAGTGCCAATCTGACCGGCACGGAAGAAATCTGGCTGCACGGCAAAACCGGGCTGGTGCGCGGCGGCGACATCACGATTTATAATCCGGCTACCATTCAGTCTTCCCGGTTTGGCGATGACAAAGTCGAATTCCTCAGCGTGCATATTCCACAGTCATTACTGCGTCAGGTTTCGGTTGATCAGAATCTGCGTTCCGACCACTGCGCGCCGGTGCTCAAAGAAGGCGTACTGAATAATCCAGAGCTGTTTTCCGCGCTGTGCCATTACAAACGCACACTCAATGATGACGATCAGGAACAAAATTTACTGTGGTTGCTCGGCGCGTTGCTGGAAGAACCAGCCAGAGAACAGGAACAATCCCTGCGCCCTGTCCAGCTCGCTCTGGATTTTATGCGCGACCATCTGACGCGAAAAATTCATCTTGATACGCTGGCTCAGGTCAGCGGGCTGAGTAAGTTCCATTTTGTGCGGCTGTTCCGCCAGCACATCGGCATGCCGCCGCTGCAATACCATATGCAGTTACGTTTACTGGAAGCCCGCAATCAGTTGCGTAAAAACGACAATGCGCTGGATGTGGCGATCCGCCTGGGCTTTTACGATCAAAGCCATTTCATTAATACTTTTCGTAAAATGATGGGGATCACTCCCCATCTTTATTCGCTGTCCCTCAACGCTTCGCAGCAGATGAATCCATCGCTTACACGATAAATTCGCGATAGCCGGTGATCACTACATACAGCGCGAAGTACGAGAAAATCACCGCAGAGGCCATATAAGAATAACGCAGCATTTTGGTGCCGAGCATTTTCCCGCCCAGACTGCCGACCGAGCAAATCACGACCGTCCAGAATACGCCGGCAATGAAAAAGCCACTCAGAAACCATGAAGCATCTGCCGTCCCGCCTTGTCCCATCCGCGAAATCAGCGCCCCGCCGACGGCGGCAAACCACAAAATTGCCGTCGGTGAGGACATCGCCAGAACAATGCCGCGTCCGAAATTTCGCAATACCGATCGCTGCGGAACGTTATCCCCGGCATTCAGATTTTCCGCGGGAGCCAGTGCGGCGCGGATCATTTTGTAGGTAAACCACATCAGCATCAGCGAGCCGCCGACCCACAATACCCAGCGCACGCTCTGGTATTGCAGCAAAATCGTCATACCTGCCAGCGCCAGCACAGCGTAAATCAAATCACCGATACAGGTGCCGATACCCAGCCAGAAGCCGTGAAAATAGCCGCGTTGCATCGCCAGCGTCATCATGGCGATATTGGCAATCCCGATGTCCAGACACAGCGACAGGCTGAGCAAAAATCCATTTGAAAACGGCATCATAACGGGACTCTCTTGATTAACTGGTTGTATTCGATCATGTCATTGGTCGTGCCCAGCCGCGCCATCAGGATCTCAACATCTTCAGGGTTGGTATGCGGACAATGTTGCAGCATGAAAGCCTGCGCGCGCTCTGTATCGCCACCCAGCAGTTCTTCGCTCATCAGACGGGTGAGATTTGCCATCTGGGTAAAGAACAGCTCCGGATGGAAATCAATCGAGTCGGCTTTCAGCTCAACACAACCGTGCTCACGCAGATAATTGAACTGGATCCACGCTGCACCGGCATCGGGATAACTTGAGGGGCCGCGGCGCAGATAGCGCAGCATTTCGAGGAAATAAATGCGCGCCAGCACCGTGCGGTCGAGCTGCAACCCTTCAGTGACCTGCGGCGTCAGACACATCAGCAGACCGAACTGATCCGCCAGCGCTTCCTGCACCATCATTGATCCCCAGCGATCAATTTTGCTGAGTTTCGGGAAGACGTTTTCATTACGCACCAGCGAATGCCCCAGGTCATGCCCGCGGAACCAGGCAATCAGATAGCGCTGGCACACATGGCTTTCCGGCAAGGCGTCTTCCGCCCAGCCCATTTTCACCGCTTCGGTCCGCGAAAACAGTTCGAACAGTTGCAGGTAGGTATTGGCAAAGACCACCGTGCGCTTCACCGGCGAATACTTCAGCCCTTCGTCCTCCGGGAAGAAATACGCAAAGTGTTTCGGATACGTGTTGGCCTCACCCGCGATGCCAAACAGATTGATAATTTTGTAGGCACAGCCCGGCATCGCGAGTAAATCCGCGGCGATTTCCTTTTGCAGATACAGCAGGCTTTCCGGGAACAGGTTGTCCATCACGTCGGAAATTTCCTGTAAAACCGGCGCGGGCTCGCCAAACCATGAGGAATAAAAACTTTGTCTGGATTTACCGACCCACGTCGAGGTGTTGCCAATGCCCAGTACCAGTTGCTGTTCATTCAGACCGGCAATTTGCGGCAAAACTGTTTTTCCGCAACTGTCATCCGCCAGAATTTCCGCCCGTAAAAACAGTCCACGCCGGGTATCAGGATCGTCAAACATCGGTGCCAGACGGAAACACTGAATCGACATCTCTTCCCGCAGCGCGTCCAGCAAACGGCTTTCACAGGCTGCTTCCAGCTGATTAATGGCTTCCGTCAGGCGCAGGCAATAGTGAATAGTTTGCAGAGCTTTGGGATGTAAATTTTCCGGAGCATCCAGATCCATCATTGAAACCTGATATGCCGCAGCAGCTGGCCAAAATGACGTAGTAAACATAGTTTCAGACCCTTGAGCGCAATAGAGTAAACCTACTACATCATTCCGCTGTAATCGGGTATTGGAAGAAATTGCGCATAAGTCAGAACGTGTGAGTTTGCCCCCGGCGACTACAGTTAAGGTATCCGTGTTTTTTGCCAGGTGCCTGACATCATGAGTTTATCTTTGCGCCATTATCTGCGCGTGCGTGGCCGTTTACTGATCTCGATAATTGCCGGTGTGGTGTGCTTTTTTTCGCTTCCGTCGCATCTGGGGATTTTACAGCGGCTGATGACCGGCTGGAACTTGCTGGCGTGGCTGTACCTGTTTTTCCTGTGGTTTCGTATGTTGCGCACCGAAGCAAAAGATATTCCGCATATCGCCAAAACCCAGGATGAAAGCGCGACGCTGGTGCTGACGCTGGTCACGCTGACCTGTCTTGTCAGTATTCTGGCGATCCTGATGGAGCTCGGTTCGCTCAAAGAGCTTACGGGAACCGCAAAAACGCTGCATATTCTGCTGACCGCGACCACGCTGATTGCCTCGTGGGCCCTTCTGCCGACGTCGTTCGCCATGCATTACGCTCATCACCATTATCTGCGACGGACAAAAGACGTGACGCCGATGATTTTCCCGGAAAAACCTGCCGAACCCGGTTACTGGGATTTCCTCTATTTCTCTTTCACCATCGCCGTCGCCTCACAAACCGCTGACGTTGCCACCGGCACCACCGACATGCGCCAGATTGCCCTGCTGCAGTCGGTCATTTCCTTTGTCTTTAATCTGGCGATTTTAGGTTTTTCAATTAACGTCGGGGCGGGCTTGCTGAGCTAGAGAGTGAAGTAATGCGCTGCTATTCATAGGATTTTCCGCAGAGTTGACTATAAGTGGAGAATAAGTGAAAAAACGCTGAATTTAGACTTCTATACGTCTAAAACTTAGTGTAGGTTTTTACAATATTTTCCCAATCTGGTTACGTTTAAGGAAACTCCATTTATGCGCACTTCGTTTGTTGCTGTGACACTCCTTGCTGCCACACTGTTTTCTGCTGCCTCGTTTGCCGGTGCAACGCTTGATCGCGTGACGAAAACGGGCGTACTGCGCAATGCCATCGTCAACGACTATCCGCCTTTCGGTTTTATTGATGACAATAATCAGCTGGCCGGTTTTGACGTGGATGTGGCGAAAGCCGTGGCGCAGCGCATGGGCGTAAAACTTGAAATCATCGCGCCGGGCTGGGAAACCATTGTCGGCGGTAAATGGCAGGGGCGCTGGGATACCTGTATCTGCTCGATGACGCCAAACACTGAGCGCGCCAAAGTGCTGGATTTCCCGACGCCGTACTACAATTCGCCAGCAGTTCTGGTGGTGAATAAGAAAGATGACCGCTTTAAATCAGCCGCCGATCTGAGCAATAAAAAGATTGGCGTCGGCATCGGTTCTTCCTACGAAACTTACCTGCAAAAAACCCTGGTGATCCCGGGCAGCAAGCCGATCGCTTTCCCGTTCGATAACGTCCAGGTCATTCCAAGCGATGAAGAAGTGGCGTTCCAGAACCTGGCACTCGGGCCGGGCGTTCGCCTCGACGGCGTGGTTTCAGATCTGGCCACCGCTAGCGCCCGCATCAAGCGTGCGCCGGTGTTTAAAATTGTCACCGAACTGTACGCAGAACCTAACTGGGTCGCGACCGATAAAGGCGACGCAGAGTGGGATAAGAAAGTGGCGGACACCATTAAATCGCTGCGTGATGACGGCACGCTGGCGAAAATCTCTCAGCACTGGCTGGGTGAAGATATTACACACGAGGTACCGTGATGCCGCAAATCCCGGACAGCCAGCCAAAGGTGGAAACGCCGGAGCGCTGGCACCATGCACACGCGTTTACTTTTAAAACCGGGCTGACCTGGCTGATTTTGCTCAGCCTGCTGCTCGGCGCGTTCAGCAAAATGGGGCTCGACTGGAGCCTGATCGGCCAGAAACTGCCCTTCCTGCTGGGTCTGCGTCTTTCGCCGGACGGCTTTATTCAGGGCGCGGCGCTGACCATTATGATCACCGCCTGTTCGATGTTTTTCTGTCTGCTGATAGGACTTATCACCGCGCTCGGGCGGATGTCGGACAATGCGCTGGCCTTTGGTTGTGCGACGTTTTATGCCTCGTTGTTTCGCGGTACGCCGCTGCTGGTGCAGGTACTGATTATCTATATGGCATTGCCGCAGGTCGGGATTGTGCTCGGCGCGCTCAGTTCCGGCATTATTGCGTTGTCGATGAACTACGGCGCGTATCTGGCGGAAACTATCCGCAGCGGCGTGCTCTCGGTACCACGCGGCCAGCAGGAAGCCGCGCTGGCGCTCGGCGTGTCGCGCTGGACGGTGGCGGTTCATGTGACGGCACCGCAGGCGCTGCGCATTATTATTCCGCCCGCCGGTTCGATGTTTATTTCGATGCTGAAAGATTCCTCATTAGTCTCGCTGATGGGACTGTGGGAACTGAACTTTCTGGCACAATCCTACGGGCGCAGCACGTACCGTTATATGGAAATGCTGGCGACGGCGGCGGCGATATACTGGATTATGTCGATTGTGCTGGAACTGCTGCAAAGCCGCCTTGAACGCCGTTTTGCACAAGGTCAGCGTCGCTGATGTTTTAAATTCTTATCAACGGATACGCTATGTCTTTTCCTGAAGATTTTCGTTTAATCAGCTATCTCTCGCGTCTCGAACACGCCGTGCGTTTTCCGCTGTCATCGTCTTATCCGGAATCGATGAGCATCGATACGTTATTTGAACTGGCCGGAAAACAATATCGCGCGCCGTTCATGCAAACCGTGCTGGATTACCCGCCACTGCGCGGAACACCCGAACTGCTCGACGCCATCGCCTCGACCTATAAAAATGTCACCGCGCAGGACGTCATCAGTTTTGCCGGTGCCGACGAAGCGATTTATGCCAGCTTTCAGATGCTGCTCAAGTCCGGCGATCACGCGGTAGTGATCACCCCGAATTATCAGTCGCTGGAAAGCGTGCCGTTATCGCTGTGCGACGTCACCGGCGTGGCGCTCGATGCGGATAACAACTGGGCGCTGGATACCGGTAAAGTCCGCGACGCACTGCGCCCCAATACCAAAGTGCTGGTGATTAACTTCCCGCATAATCCGACCGGTGCGCTTATCAGCCGTCAGCAACTTAATGAGCTGATCGACCTGTGCCGTGAGCGCGGGATCTGGATCTTCTCAGACGAAGTGTACCGGCTGACCGAGTTCGATCCGGCCGATCGTCTGCCGCAACTGGCCGATGTCTACGAGCGCGGGATCTCCCTGAATGTAACGTCAAAGGCTTACGGATTGCCGGGCCTGCGCATCGGCTGGGTGGCGTGTCAGGATAAATCGTGGATGCTGGAACTGGAGCGCATGAAACAGTACCTGTCTATCTGCAACTCAATGCCCGGAGAGTTTCTCACTACCGTGGCACTCAATGCCCGTGCGCCCATACTCGAACGGGTGATGGAGCGCTCGCGCCGTCAGCTCGCGTCGCTTACTGCATTTCTGGCGAAATACCCGCATCTGTTCCGGCTCAGCGTGCCGAAGGCCGGTGTGCTGGCGTTTCCACGTTATACCGGTGCAGAGGGCGCAGAAGCTTTCGCCACGCAGCTGGTTGAAGAAGCCGGTGTAATGGTGATCCCTTCTGTCGCCTACGCGTCAGAACTGAATACCGTGCCGGAAGATTTCCTGCGTATCGGTTTTGGTCGAGAAAATCTTGATGAAGCGCTGGCCGAAATGGGCAGATGGCTGGACAAAAGCGGCCGGTGAAGGGATGAAAAAAATGGGCGCGGAAATCGCACCCATTTTAGTTTTCCCCGGTGAACGGAAACCGGACTTACTGTAGATTTGCCAATGAATTACACGTTACTTACAGGCTTTGATCTCTTTCCACTGTGACCATTCGCCGGTGAATGACGGGTTACCTGGCTCATTGTCCTGAGTCCAGTAATTCGCGAGATACTCCTTACCTTTCCAGTTAACACTTTCTCCGCCGTTATACACTTTACCGGCATCCCAGTTATCAGCGCAGCCGGTGCTGGTGCCTGCATCAGGGAGCGGCAATACTTTCGGTGTGACTGTCAGAACATACGTCGCCACACTGCTTTTCTTACTGTCGGAGACGGTCAGGGTGAAGTTGAAGCTTTGTTTGCTGGTCACCACCGGTGCAACAAAACTCAGCGACTTACGATCGTTACCGGCAAGCGTAGTGCCGTTCGGCAGCAGCCAGCTGTAAGTCAGTTTATCGCCGTCAGTATCGGTGGATTCAGCCGCATTAAGCGTTACATTCGCCTGGCTTTCCACATCACCAATCGGGCCGGAGAGTTTTGCCACAGGCGCTGAATTGCCGTCAGCCGGGGCTGGCGTCGGTTCAGGTGTTGGTGCAGGCGTCGGTTCAGGAGCAGGCGTCACCGCTTCCTCTTTACCGGCATCATCTACCACTTTCACGTTAAAGTAGTGTTGCACGCAGCGTTTGTAATCACCCTCTTTAAACGCGGAGAACGGTGTCTGATAACCGACCAGCTGGCAGGAATACGTCAGACCGGTTGGCGTTTCTGCTGACCATCCCCAGTCTTGTTCCCAGTATTGCGGCAATGCGCCTGCGCCACCTTCATCGAACTGTTTCATGTTTTTACAGCCCAGCACTTCGTTTGCCGGAACCGGGACTTTCAGGTATTCCGCTTCGCTTTTGTAATATGAAATACGGTTCAGACCCTGGGCGATTTCCTGTGCGCCACCGCACTCAACACCGCCGTTGATGATCTGAATAGTTACGCCGAATCCCGGCACCAGACCGTTGGCTTTATCACGATCGTTTGGCTGCCAGGTACCGTCTATCACGTGCAACATGCTCGGCTTCGGTGCCTGCGGCGTGACGTAGAAGAACACCGCACTGGCAAGGTTCAGCCAGGTATCAGCCACCAGCTCCGGTTTATCGAGCAGGGTTCTGACCGTGCCGAACATCGCATCAGAGAACGGCCCGTAGTTGTAGTTGTAAGAAAGCTGTTTGGCCCCGCGACCGAAGTAACTGACAAAATCGCCATCGGCATCTTTACCGCAAGGCCAGGTTTGTCCCTGCCAGACGTTTGGATTACATTCGCCGTTATAGCCGCCTTTTTGCCCTTCTTTCCAGCCCATTTCACGCAGATAAACCAACCCCTGACGCCACTCGGCTTCCGGACGCCAGTTTTCGTGCCCGCCCGTTTCCTGTGCAAAGTGTGCAAACATGGTGGCAAGACCTTTGCGGCAAATGGCATCAGAATCACGACCATCGGTATACGTACCGCACACCGCCGGGAACTTACCGATGGCTTGCAGGAATTTGGTGTAGGTATAGCTCGGGTCACGCAGCGGGAAGATATAGTCCCACTTATCGCTGCCCAGAATGCTTTCCACCCGCTTGACGTTAGCCGGGTTATCGCTGCGGCCTGGGGCGATTTTATCAACAGAATCGTTGTCCAGCGTACGGATCGACGCTTTCACTTCCTGCATCAGCGGATTTTGAGTCAGGCTGTTCTCTTTTTTGATCAGGTCACTTTCTTTGATGACATAGGGCTCTGACGTATCGGCTGCCAGCGCCGGTGCCATGCCGGACATCAGACAGGAAAGGGTTAAAAGCTGTAAAAGGGCTTTATCTTTGGTTCTGCGCATAAGGATAACCTTATATATTGAGTCGAAGTTAAATGCTGAAAAATAATTTCCGCATGATATTAACTGGCCAGAGTCTCTGTAATACCTCCCTGCCCTGTTACTCAAAAGGTTATTCTCCCAATCACATTCCTGCTAATAAAAACAAAGTCATAAACATCATAAAAACAGGATGATATTTATTAAATTACGGCTTACAAACTTACGTCAAAAATAAAAACGCGGACCGACTCACTGGAATCGATCCGCATATTTGTCACTCAATGTGAAATTTCATTGATTCCCTTCGTTTACCGCTGAGCAAACGTAAATTTTTCCGCCAACCTCTTCACCCGGTCACCCGCTATCATTAATAACGGTCCACCGAGCACGCCTCCCATCCCGGAGGTCAGCAAAATCATATTAAAACCCATATCCCTTTCAATAAAAACAATGCTTAACAGAAAACCGGTGAAACACGACACGACAATTTGCGCAAAGCACTTATAAATATCCTCAACAGTAGGTTTAGTTTTGCAGCACATAATAAAACGCACCAACCCACCCCATGACGACATCACTAATATGGACACTAATAATTCAAATTCGATAAATACTACTTCTTTAGCATGAAAACTGATCATGATGAAAACCTCATAGATTAATTAAGTACAATTAGATAACTGCGACAATCATAATCCGGTTCGCATCAAGGCAATAATCACTTAACGTCAATAATTAATTTTAATCATCTTGTGCAGTATATTTATTAAAAAGCACTCATTAAAAAATAAAAATATCTCATCGTAAAACTCTTTAACCGCATTTATTGCCACATCTTTCAAACAGGCTCAACGGCTTTCAACTGAGAAAGTACCATATGTACATAACGTCTTTTGCTGCTGTTGGACAAGTAATGCATGTAAACAGGCGACTGTTTGATAGAAATTTCTTTCGGTAAATCAAAGTACTTTAGCTTACAGTTTCGCTCCCTGATAAAATAGTCTGCCAGCATACGAGGCAGGACCGTCAGCATATCACTGCGTTCCAGTGCGCTGATGATACCGTTGATAGAAGAAGAGCGGTAAATGACCTTGACCAGACCCGCATAAGGCGCATCAATGGTCAGAGAGGTGCCAAGAAGGTTGGTGAAATCAGTATAAACACCGTCATTATAGACGGCGTGAGGTAATGCATAGTAGTGCAACAACGCCAGTTCTTTTTGATTGGATAATAAACTGTTGGCACCGCACAAGATAACGAAGTTATCCATGGCATCCATCTTTACCGACGTGATTTTTTCATGTTGCAGGACATGATGCGAAATCACCACATCAATATTGGCATGCAACAAACTCTTTACCATTTCATCACTCTTAATATTATTCGTACTGGAAAACTCAACTTTCACTGCTTTGCCGGAGTCGTTCTTATACATCCTGTTAAAATAATAATCCTCAAGTACATCAGGACACATCACGCGCAATATTGGACAGGATGGCCCCTCCGTTTTTGTCGACTGGAGGACATCTTCAATAATTGTAATCGCATTAACAAAGGAATCATGAATATCCAGCGCGGTGGCGGTGGGTTTCAGACCAGTAGCCGTACGGTAGAACAAATCCTCCCCAAGATGCCGCCTGAGTTTGTTTATCGACAAACTTATTGCTGAGGGTGTAAGGCTCAGATTTTCTGCCGCTTTTGAGATATTCCCTGAAACAATGACTTCGTTCATTATCTTAATTAGGTTGTAATCGAAATTAATCGCACTTGGCTCATTCATTATTGACTCTCCAGATAATGGGATAGTTTTCTGCAAAATAAATAATACAACTCTTTATGCATTTAACTGTCAGAAAAATCCACCTTTAATATTGATAAGCATTATGATTTGCATACGCATTCACCGAAGATTCCGACAAAATTAGAGATTTATCCGCCCCTTCATCCAGCCATAAACGAATGATTCGTTGGCAGTTCGTCCTTCAGCCAGTTCCAGGTAACGTTGCCCCTGACTGCAATTGAGGGAGGTGACAAGTACCCCGGCGCCTTCCGTACCGCGTTTCTCGATGAAATGCGATAACGCCTTTAAGGTGCCGGGGCCAATTTTGCCGTCAACGGTGATATCGGCATAATGGGCTTCCTCCTGATTAAACACATTCAGCCAGCGTTGCAACCATTTGATGCCGACCACCGGCCCCATATTAGTCCCGGTATCGCACAGTTCCAGCGCCAGCACGGGTGCGATGGCATAGACTTTGTCAAAACCCGGCTGATACCAGTAATTTTTCTCCAGGATCAGATAGGCATCTTCTTTCGTGAAATCGACCATTTTCCCGGTGTAGCCATAACTGCGGGCGGTCTTTTCGGTAATACCCCAGTGGGTCGGGCCGCCGGTATCATTCGGGTGGTCAACATACCCGCCTTCGTTTTTTAGTACAGAATTGATCACTGGATTGGTAAACATAAGGTATTCCTCCGACAACGATTAAAGTTGAAGCGTCAGGAACAACGCGGTACCGAGCAATAAAACTGAGACGATAAAACCAAACGCCAGCAGCCAAGGTCTGACTTTTTTGACGGGTGGGACCTTATCTTCCATGATTTCGACGGTGGCTGAGGTACTGACACGGATGCCTGATTTCGGCACGGTAATAAAAAATTCATCCAGCCCGGCAAATTTAAGATCACGACGAATTAAATAAAGAGTCTGAGTGAGGCTGGCATCGCTGGTGAATTTACTGCGACTCCCCCACAATGCTTGTGAGATTGCCTCTTTTTCGATGACTTCATCCTGGGCATGTTCAATTATATAACTCAGACAGCGAGCTCTCATTGACGTCAGTTTAATATTTACATCACTGTGGAGTTTTTTAAATTCCTTTGTTTTTTCATTAAACACATATTCACTATTTATCAGGTAAACAGCCATCATCCTCTCCCCTCCATTATTACAGCCATCTGAAAACCCCCACGTAATCTTTGCCGATGATTAAGCGTATCTACTTTTATTAATTTCTCCACAGGCAATAGGATTAATATTAAGTATTTTAGTTAAGATGTGACTCATAGAGAAAAAAACGGGGGGCATTAAGTAAAACTCAAAAACAACTTAATTCTCACTCAACTACAACACACCACTCAAGCAACTGAATAGCAATGTTTTTATTTGCCAATTTGTGATATGTAATTTTGCCATCAGTGCGATTAATGACGACAGCAAAATAAACCAACACACACCATTTAAAAAGTAATCACATTTTTTATATTAGTCACTTTTATTTATATCTCAATGTGATTTGCTGGTTTTTAATTCCGCAACGATTATATCCACCAGCAGCAAACGGCTGTTGATGTATTCAATTAAACTTTAGGAAACTATTATGCCTACCAGCAGAATTATTCAGACCGATGAATTGACCAAAGCCTCTTATACTAAAGACGGTTTTGAACCGGCCACAGAAACAGAGAAATACAGCTATACCTCTGCACGTGTGACTAAACCGGTTTATAACAAATACAATACAGCGAATAAGCCTAAAGTATTTGGCTATTATACCGACTGGTCACAATATGATGGTCGTTTACAAAACCCTGAAATAGAAGCAGATAAAAGGGGGCGTGGTTTTGATCTGGCAAACATTCCACCAACCGCTTACGACAAAATCATTTTTGGTTTCGTCGGCATTGTCGGCGACCAGGGTGAGAAAGCGATTACTGTCGCCAATGCCGCACAGCAACTGGGCAAAACCACCCACCAGGCGACGTTCCTGGATCCGTGGGGCGATTTTGCGTCTTCGACTAACAACAATCTGGATAATCCGGGCTGGGTTGAACTTTCTCCGGCTAGCGCGACGCAAGCCAATGTGAAAGGTTTGGTTGGCGGCTTACGCGACCTGCAAAAACGCGCAAAAGCGGTCGGTCATGATCTGGTGCTTTCCATGAGTATTGGTGGCTGGACGTTAAGTAACGGCTTCCACAACATGGCCAAAACAGCAGAAGGGCGTCAAATTTTTGCCAAAAGCGTCGCAAATCTGTTTACCCGTTTCCCAATGTTCAGCGAAGTGGATATCGACTGGGAATATCCGGGGAATACCGGGAATAACAACCCGTATGATGATAATGATGGCGCGAACTACGCATTGCTGATTGCTGAAATCACCAAAGAAATGGCGGCTATCAAGCGCTCTGATGTGAAAATCAGCATCGCCAGCTCCGCTGTCGTGGCCATTCTGGAAAAATCCAATGTTCCTGCCCTGCTGGCCGCCGGTCTGCATGGCGTCAACCTGATGACGTATGACTTCTTCGGCACGCCGTGGGCGGAAAAACTGACGCACCACACCAATCTGCATGCACTGGTTGAAGGCGGCTGGGGCATCGACACCATCATTGATTACCTGCTGGCAAAAGGCTTCCCGGCTGATCGCATGAACGTTGGCTATGCGGCTTATTCCCGCAATGCGCAGAATGCGGTACTGGAAAGCTATTCTCCGTTAGAAGGGACTTATACCCCTGATGCAGGCAAAACCACTGTCGGAACATTCGAAAGCGGCACCACCGAATGGTACGACCTGGTGAATAACTATCTGGATCTGGAAAATCAGTCAGGCCGCAACGGTTTTGATGTGTACACCGACCAGGTAGCGGATGCCGATTACCTTTACAACAAAAATTCCGGCCTGTTTATGTCGATTGATACCCCGCGTACCGTGCGGGAAAAAGGTCGTTATGTGGTTGAAAAAGGCCTGGGTGCGCTGTTTACCTGGACTATCGATCAGGACAACGGCCTGCTGGTGAATGCCGCACGTGAAGGCCTTGGTTGCACTATTCAAAATCAGGTTATCGACATGGCGCCGCTGTATTTTGAAGGGGTTAACATCAGTGGTCAGGTACCGGATGATGAAGTCCCAGCAGAAAGTAATGTGGCACCAACCGGTGATATTGCCCTGCAGGTGTTCAGCGGCGCGAAAGTGCGTCTGAGTGCAGCGGGTTCTGCCGACCGCGACAACGACAAGCTGACGTATAAATGGACCGCGCCAGCTGCCATTGCGCTGTCTTCTTATAGTGCTGTGTCCGCAGACTTCACCGCGCCTGAGCTGGTCAGTAAAGCTGACTTCAGCTTCAGTCTGGTCGTGACTGATGAGCATGGTGAGAAATCATCGTCCAAATCTATCACCGTGACCGTTCTGGGCAATGCAGCTGTTGAACCAGAACCAACCCCTGAACCGACGCCGGAACCGACACCAGAGCCAACGCCGGAACCGACTCCTGAACCAACACCAGAGCCGACACCAACCCCATCTCCGGCCGGCAAATATGCCACCTGGGAATCCAGCAAGGTGTACAACACGGGTGATAAAGTCAGCCTGAACGGTAAAGATTATCAGGCCAACTACTGGACGCAGGGCGACCAGCCGGGCAAAGCCGAATTTACCGGCGAATGGTCACAGTGGAAGCAAATCTGAACCTCGTCAGACCTGAGATAAATCTCGTCAGACTTGAGATAAATCTCTTCTGACCTGTAATAAACCTCTTTTGACCTGTAATAAACCTCTTTTGACCTTTATAAAAAGTACCGCGGGGCCTTGTGCCCCGTTTTTTTTACTCAGGAGTGTGTTCACCAAGCACCTGCTTTTCAGTAAGAAAATCTATAAACACCCGCACTTTCGGCAGCATATGACGGCTGCTTGGCCACACCACGGAAAACTTCCCACCCTCTTTCAGATAATCTTGCAGCACCGCCACCAGTTCACCGGATTCAAGATAAGGCCGTACGATAAATTCCGGCACATAGGCCAGCCCCAGTCCCTGCAAGGTGGCCTGCAAAATCGATTCCAGATTATTGCTGCTCAGCGCCAGCGGCAGTTCAGGTGGCGTCACGCCGGTCATCTCCCATTCCTGCCACTGTCCGTTGCCCGGAAACCGGTAGCGCAGACAGGCGTGCTGATAAAGATCGTCAGGTCTTAGCGGCGCCGGATGGCTGGCGAAATACGCCGGACTTCCTACAATGGCAAACCGGAACGGCCCGAGGCGGCGTGACATCATTTGTGAACTGTTCAGTTCGCCGCTGCGGATGGCGATATCAAAGCCTTCGTCGATGACATCTGCCATCCGGTCGCTGAAATCCAGATCCAGTTCGACGTCGGGATAACGCTGACGAAATTCCGGCAGATGCGGCAACAACATGCGGTATCCAATAGCGGGCGCGGTAATGCGTAATTTTCCGCGTGGCACAGCAGAAATTCGCACCAGTTCCTGCTCCGCCTCTTCCAGTTGCGAAACGATTTGCTGGCAGCGTTCGAAAAATAGCTGGCCTTCATCGGTCAGGCTGATGCGCCGCGTGCTACGGTTGAATAGCCGCACGCTGAGTTTTTCCTCCAGCCGCGCCACACTTTTGCCAACCGCCGAGGCTGAAATCCCCATGCGCTCCGCCGCCGCCGCAAAACTCTGACTTTGCGCCGCGCGGACGAAGGCCAGCAGGCCGTTGAGGTTCTCCATTTTCCCTTCCCGATTATTAGAGCGTTTTAGTCCTTAATCATCGGACTTATGGCCTGTTTCCGCAAGATTGCAGACATTTTATCATCATCTTTATTCTCAATTGTCGGAAGCAGCCATGAACTCATTAACAGCCCTCTCAACGGGCAGCCTGCGCGTTTTGTTTACCGTATGTCTGGCGGCAGTGATTTTGCCGCTTAATTTTGTCAGCGGCGCAGTGGCAACGCCCGCTATTGCCCGCGAACTCGGCGGCAGTGCGCAGGCGCTGAGCTGGATAACCAATTCATTTATGCTCACTTTCGGCTGCTTTCTGATGGCCGCCGGTGCGCTGGCCGATGAACTGGGGCGTAAAAAAGTGTTCATCAGCGGTGTCTCGCTGTTTGCGTTGCTGTCGTTATTGCAGGCTTTCAGCAGCAATTTGCTGTGGATTGATCTGCTGCGCGCCGCACAAGGCATCGCGGCGGCGGGCGCACTGGCGGGCGGCGCGGCGGCTCTGGCACAGGAATTCGACGGCGCAGCGCGTACCCGGGCTTTCAGCCTGATGGGCAGCAGTTTTGGCATCGGGCTGGCCTTCGGTCCGTTCCTCGCGGGCGTGCTCATCGCCCACTTCGGCTGGCGTGCGGTGTTTTTCTCCGCGACGGTGATTGCAGCTCTGGCGCTGGTGAGCGGTGCCAGTAAAATGCGCGAAACCCGTAATCCTCAGGCGACGGGTATCGACTGGCCGGGTACCGTCTCCTTCACCGCCATGCTGGCATTGCTGACCTGGGCGCTGATGGAAATCCCGCAATCCGGTCTGCAAAGCGTCCGGGTACTTTCGCTGCTGGCGGGTGCGGCGCTGTTACTGGCCGTTTTTGTCATGGTGGAGCGTCGCGTAAACAACCCGATGCTCGACTTATCGCTGTTCCGCTATATCCGTTTTATCGGTGTGCAGGCGCTGCCGCTGGCGACCGGTTTCTGTTTTGTGGTGCTGCTGGTGATTTTGCCAATGCTGTTTATCGGCGTAGAAAATCTTAGCGAAGAACGGGCCGGACTCATGATGATGGCGCTTTCGGTGCCGATGCTGGTGGTTCCGCTGCTGGCGGCATGGCTTACACGCCGGGTGTCCGCAGGCGTGTTATGCACCTCGGGTTTGGTGATTGCCGCCGCCGGATTAGGCTGGTTAAGTCAGGCGGTTCTGGCGCAGGATATGACCGCGATGATCGCGCCGATGGTGGTTATCGGCATCGGCACCGGTCTGCCGTGGGGACTGATGGATGGATTGTCTGTAAGCGTCGTTCCCAAAGAACGGGCGGGCATGGCGACCGGGATTTTCAGCACCACGCGGGTGGCCGGCGAAGGCGTCTCACTGGCGATCGTTGGTGCCATTCTTTCGGCATTAACGCAAACCGCGCTGACGGCAAATTTTGCAGGCAGCGCGATCAGTGTTCAGGCGGTGAGTTCCCCGGCAATCAGTCAGGCGGCGCAGCGGCTGGCGACCGGTAATCTCGCCGTGGCGCAACAGCTTATTCCACAGGCCAGCACGGCGCAGCTTCAGCAGATTTATGCCGCTTCACTGCATCCGTTACTGTTATGTCTGATGGCGATTACGCTGTTCTCTGCGCTGGTGGTGCTGCTGGCGCTGCGCGGGAATCATCAGGATGGATCCGATCCTGTACCTGCCGGATGTCAGAAGGATCTGTCGCCGTAATCCGCTTCCAGCACCGGTTTCAGCCGGGCATAAATTTCCTCAATCTCTGCCGGAATATCCACTTCTGCGATAAAGCCCGCCCCGCGCGGGCCATAACCGCCAGGGGCGTTACGCAGGCGCGGGATTTCACCGAGCAGCAGCGACACAAACCGTGGCAAGGACCACAGGCTGTGATGCCCTTCTCCGGCAAAACGCAGTCCGCTGCCATCACGTTCCAGCTGAGGCACCAGCACCGGCCAGTTAACAAATGTCACTTCAGGGCGATCGCGCCAGACGTGGCGGAAACTGGCATCGGTGCGCAGCTGCATCAGCGGATCCTGCACCAGAGTGATGTGTGTGGAGCGATCACCGGCCAGATCCAGCACCCGTCGGGCCTGTAAGGCATTGTCGCCACAGTTGGTTGAGGCGGTTTCCAGCAAAATCTGCTTTTGCGGCGCGGCGCAGCACTGAACGCCGATATCGTTCAGCACTTCGGCCTCACTGCGACCTGATGTATGGATGTGCCGGTAGCGCACATGCGTCTGCACCGCCTGATACAGCAAGTCTGTGGAATGCCCGATGCCTCCGGCAATCAGCAAACGGGAAATCCGCCCCTGCGCCAGCGCCTGAAACGCCGCTTCGGCAGTCGGCAAAATCGCGTTGCCCAGCAGGATCATCAGAGACGGTTCACCTTCCGGTCCCTTTCCTGACGTCTGATCAAAGGCCAGAAAATGCGCCAGCCGGTTCATGTCTTGAATCACATCATCTGAAAACATCAGTAGCTCCGTTGAACTATCACGAGAAGCACATTGATAACATCACAAAATCAATGGTTAAAAAACCTCATCGTTTAGTGGTCTTAACGCAATCATTAACAACACAAAAAATAAATAAACAGGATTAAAAATGGATAATTTTGAATTTATAGAATTTTTATCCTTATTAACCAGAATGCTGAAAAGATCCCCTTAAGGTAAATTTATTAACTTATATTTAACCATAACGGCGTTTTTCATCATGCGCATAAAGTCAGGGCTCCGTTCCATTGTGAAGGGAAAACATAACACCCGGCCTGAACGCTGTTAATTACCGGCTTTTTTTGCAGTTTTTTAGCGTTAATTATTGACCACCAGAGGATTTCCACATGCAACGCCGTTGCATGAATACACAACTGTGTAAGCGGTTATTGGGAGTCATCATGGGCGAAAAAAAATCATTATTACTGGCAGGTCTTGCTGCTGCAACGCTGATCTTAGCGGCAGGTGTTCAGGCAGCCGGTACCTTAACAGGGCAGGTAGGCGTTCAGCTGACCATCAGCACCGGTTGTACTGTCGGTAACGGCACATCAACGGGAGGGACCAACCAGTGGGGCACCCTGAACTTTGGTAACTACGCGGATCTGACCAGCGTGATCAACGGGACAGTATTTGGTGCCAATGGCACCGGTGCCGTCACCATCACCTGTAGCACCGGACTGACACCGACGCTGTCACTGAACGGCGGACTGGCGGCAACCGGCGGGCTGCGGACCATGACATCCAGCGGCAACAGCATTCCTTACCGCCTCTATTCTGACACTGCACGTACCACAGAAATCGCCATCAATACGCCGATTACTCTGACGACGGGCACCACTGCGCAAAATATCCCGATTTATGGTCGTGTGCTGCCTGCTGACCAGACCAGCACCACACCGGCTGCGGGGACGTATAACGATACCGTTGTTGCCACTCTTTCCTGGTAAGGCTGTTTTCCATCAGAGCCGGTTTCGGCTCTGACTGGCTTTTGTTTCAAGGAAGGAAAGATCATGGACATCAAGGTACTGCTGCTATTGCCGGCTGCCCTGCTGGTGTCAATGCAGTTGCGCATTCCATTCAGCCAGGCGGCAACGATAGGCATCAGCGCCATGTTGCTGCCCGCCTGCAATGCGGGAACCACGACGTCCGGCAGCACCAGTTTCGGTACGCTGAATTTTGGCAATTATGCGTCGCTCACCAGCGCAATTAACGCCACCAGCGCGCAACTGGCGGGGTCGATTCGCGTGAATTGCGTGAACGGGCTGACGTATAAAATCGTCATGGATGGCGGCAGCAGTGGCGTTGTTACCGCCCGCAGGATGGTCAATACCACCAACAGCGCACTGACCTTGCAGTACAACCTTTACACCACGGCGGCGCGTACCACCGTCTGGGATAACGTGACCGGTGTGAGCGGAACCGGTAATGGCGCGGATCAGTGGAGCACGGTCTATGGCCGCGTTCCTGCTCAGACCACGCCTGCTGCCGGTGTTTATCAGGATACGGTGAATGTCACCGTATCCTGGTAGAGGTTTTTATGCCTGGCCGTTTGCTGGTGCCACAGGTGCTGCTCATATTACTGCCGCTGATGTCGTTGCCGCTGATGCCGCTGATAATGTGCAGTTCAGCGCGCGCCGCGACAGCCACCGCCACATTTACCGTCACGGCCACGCTCACCAATGGCTGCGTTTTCGGCAGCTCACTTTCCAGCCCGACCACCAATCTCGGCACCCTCAATTTCGGCTCATTTCCTTCCGTTCCCACCAATGTCGATGTGGTCAGCACCTCAGGTGCAGGCTCGGTGGTGGTCACCTGCACGCCGGGCACCACGGTGGCGATTGGTATGGATTACGGCATTCACGGCGGCTCCGCCGCACAACGTTACATGGCCAACAGCGGTGCCACCGCGACGCTTGGCTATCAGCTTTATCAGAACGCCGCACGCACCGTGGTTTGGGGAACCGGCGCGCAGGCGATGACCATCAGCAGCTTTCCCTCAACAACACAAACTTACCCGGTTTATGGCCGGTTGTTTTCTTTCACGACGTCACCCACTGCGGGCACTTACACCGACACGGTAACCGTGACTCTCACTTATTGAATCATCAGGATATGAGCTATGACGACGATGTTCTCACGCATGATGGCTGCCACCACTCTGGCTATGGCTTTGTTTTCCGGTACGGCGGTTCAGGCCGCCAGTTCGGTGCTGGTGTGGCCGGTCTATCAGATTATCGAATCCGATCAGAACGGATCGGCCCTGTGGCTGGAAAACCGTGGCGCAGAGCCGGTGTCTTTACAGGTACGCGTGCTGGCCTGGAAGCAGGAAAATTTTAACGAGAAATACGCCGATCAAACCAACGTGGTCGCCAGTCCGCCGTTCGCCACCGTGCCGCCGGGCCAGCGCCAGCTGATCCGTTTGATCCGCAACACGCCGGTGCCCGCGAATACCGAACAGGCGTACCGCATTATCATCGATGAAATTCCGTCTCCGCTGAACAGTGCCGGTGAAGGTAAAGACAAGGCGGTGGTCGGGCTGCAATTGCAGATGCGTTATCTTCTGCCGCTGTTTATGGATGGCGGCAGTTTATGGACCAACGATCGCCCTGATATGAAACGCGATGAGTCAACGGCGACCCGCCCGATCCTCACCTGGCGTTCGGTATCCGAAGGCGGCAAAACCTATTTGCAGGTGCGCAATACCGGCATTGTCCATGCGCGTCTGAGCAACGTGTTCTGGTCATCCACAGGCAATCAGAAGCAAGGCGTCAAAACCATGGTCGGCGGTTTTATGGGGTATGTATTGCCGGGGCAGCAGATGCGCTGGCCGGTGCCAGCGGGCGTCACGCCGGGCGCACAGCTCAATGCGCAAATTGCCGATAACACCAAACCGATTGTCATTCCACGCGGCGAATAACAGCAGGAGCCGCCACGGATGCCAAAAAGACCGCTTCCCGGTGCAGGTTGTCAGCGTGTGCTGATTTTCCGGGGAAGCCTGTGCCTGTTGTATCTGAGCGCCTTCGGCGTGCAGGCACAGGAATATTCTTCACTGCCCGATGCCCCGCGAGCGGCACCGGTGGTGACCGACGCCATGTTTTATCTGTCGATTGTGGTCAACGGCCAGACAGATAATCAGGTGGTGCCGGTGACGTATCGCAATAATGCCTATTTCGTGGAAGCCGGTGTACTGGCAAAAAATCACATCCACATTAACGGTCAGCAGGGGCTGATCAATGTCGGCGAATTGCCGGACGTCAAAGCAAAATACGATTCGGCCACCCAGCAACTGGTGTTAACCGTGCCGGACGCCTGGCTGCCGAACCAGAAGGTCAGTGGTGATCCGCTGATGAATTACACGCCGTCGCAAAGCAGCACCGGCCTGCTGTTTAACTATGACTCGTATTACACCGACCCGCCCGGCGGTTCTAAATCTATCGCCACCTGGATGGAGCAACGGTTATTCAGCAGCCTCGGGTTGCTCACTAATACCGGCACTTACCGCTATAACATCGACGGTTCGGGCAATAACGAAAATGGCGGCAGCACCGCGCAGGACGGCTATCTGCGTTACGACACTTTCTGGCGCTTTACCGACGAGAAGAACCTGATCAGCTATCAGGTCGGGGATTTCGTCAGTGACTCCCTGACCTGGAGTAACTCGGCGCGCATGGGCGGTTTGCGTATCAGCCGCAACTTTGCCGTTCGCCCGGATCTGGTGACTTATCCGCTGTTGCAGTACAGCGGCACGGCAGCGGTACCGAGCACCGTTGACTTGTTCCTCAATGGCTACAAGGCCAGCAGTAATAACCTGAATTCCGGGCCGTTTACGCTGACCAACGTGCCGTATATCAACGGTGCCGGTGAAGCGACGATTGTCACCACCGATGCGGTCGGACGTCAGGTTTCCACCAGCGTGCCGTTCTACGTTTCTAACACCCTGCTGCGTAAAAACCTCAGTGATTTCGATTTCTCGCTCGGGGCGGTGCGCAATAATTATGGCGTCACTAACGGCGATTATTCGGATGCCGCATTTAGCGGTATTTATCGTTACGGGCTGAGCGATTATCTGACGCTGTCCGGTCATACCGAAATCGTACAAGGTCTGGCGCTGGGAGGATTAGGGGCAGATGTGGCAGTGGGAACCTGGGGAACGCTGAGCGTTTCCGGCAGCCAGAGTAAAGCCGACCATCCGCCGGTCAGCAGTGATAATCAGACAGTTACGCAGGATAATGACAACAACGGGCAGAGGCCGGGCATCCCGAATTCCAGCGGCGAAATCGACAATCCGCTCGGTGAGAATATCACTGACAAAAAGGATGGCAGCCAGTACACGCTGGGTTATTCCTACTATTCGACGGTGTTCAGCCTCTCGGCGCTGCGTTCAAAACGCACGGTGGGTTATCAGGATCTGACGTCTTACACCAGCGACACGCGATTAAGTCGTCAGGCGGATCAGGTGACGTTCAGTACCTCGCCGTTCGGGCCGTCGAACGGCACGATGGGCATCGGCTATTACGACGTCGAAGCCTATGACAATTCCCATACGCGCCTGGTGAATTTCTCCTACAGCCGCTCGCTGTGGGGACAAAGCAGCATGTTTTTATCTCTCAACAAAACGCTGGGCGACAGCGGCTATAGCGCGCAGCTGCAATTTATCATTCCGATTGGCACCAATATCAACATGAATGCCGGTGTGCAGCGTGACAACGCAGGCAATTATCAGGAGCAAATCGGCGCCAGCAAAGCCACGCCAACCGACGGCGGACTCGGCTGGAATCTGGCCTACAGCGGCGGCAACAATCCGTATCAGCAGGCTGATGCCACCTGGAAATCACGCTTCGCCACGATTCAGGGCGGCTTCTACGGCAATCAGGGCGATTACACCAACTGGGCTGACTTAAGCGGTTCAATCGTGTTTATGGCCAATGACTGGTTCCTTTCTGACAAGATTAATGACGCCTTTATCGTGGTCGATACCGACCATTACGCCGACGTTCCGGTACTTTTCGAGAATCAGAAAATGGGCAAAACCGACAAGAAAGGCCATCTGCTGATCCCGACCGTCAGCTCGTATTACCCGGCCAAAGTGGAAATCGATACCCTGCCGCTGCCCGCCGACGTGGTTGCGAATAACGTCAATGACCGCATCGCGGTGAAACAAGGCAGCGGCGTGGTGGTGAAATTCAGCGTGGAGAAAGTTCTGTCGGCCAATATCACCCTGCACGACGCTGCCGGACAACCGCTCAAGCTGGGCACACTGGTTACAGAGCAAAATACGCAGCAAACCACCATCACCGGTTACGACGGGCTGGTGTACTTCTCGCATCTGAAGGAAAACAACGTGCTGACTATCCAGCAGGAAGATCATTCAGTCTGTCGGGTCAGCTTCACGCTGGATCCTGATCGCCACAGCATAGAGCAGGTGGGGCCGCTGTCATGTCCGAGTGGCAAAACAGGCGCATCAGCAGGAGATAAATCATGAGAATGTTCAGGCAGTGGATACGTCAGGGATTGCTGCTGATGCTGTTGGCGGGCTTGTCATCGCAGGCTTTTGCCGGCTGTACCACGGCGGCCACCACCATCACGCTCGGTACCCAAAACTCGTTTGCGGTCAGCACTTCACCGCTGGTGACTTCTGGCAGCAGCGGCTTAAGCTGCACAGGCCCCTTACTGAGTATCGGCGGCACCAACACGATAACCGCGACCATTGGCGCCACACTTCATCCCAGCGGCACGCAGCCCCGCCTTTACAGCGCGGCAACCGGCCAGTATCTGCCTTACAACCTGTGTAAGGACAGCAGCTGCGGCACGGTCTATAACCAGGGCGATGTGATCAGCTGGAGCAGCACGACCGCACTGGGATTACTGGGATTGTTCTCCGGGCCGAATGGCACGTTACCGCTGTATGTGATGCCCAAAACCTTGTCCAATCTGGCGGCGGGTACCTACACCGATACCATCCCCATCGCCTGGACGTGGAACATCTGCTCGGTGGCCGTTGGCACGTTGTTGTGTATCGCCGATACCGGCAATGTCAGCGGTTCCGTCAACCTGACGCTTAACGTCACCAATTTTTGCTACATCGACAGCGCGCCGAACGTAGGTTTTGGCAGCGCTGCCCTGCCTTCCGGCCTGACTACGGTGGTTGCCAATACCATCAGCGTGCGTTGTACGCTGAACGCCAGTTATTCCGTTAATCTCACCAGCAGCGTAGCGGCATCCGGCCCGTACCGGCAGATGGCCTCCACCGTCGGCGGCACCACCAGTTATCTGCAATATCAGATATTTAAAGGCGACAGCACGGTGTGGACGGCGGCAACTAACAGCAGCGCGACCGGTACCGGCACATCACAATCGTTTCCGTATACGGCGTCCGTGAATTTGTCGCAAAGTAATCAGCCCGCCGGAAACTACAGCGATACGGTGACAGTAACCGTGACGTATTAACGAGGGAGTAAACAGAACCGGTGCAGCGAATGCGCACCGGTTTTGGAACAGAAAATCTTAAAGTGCTTTCAGCGTTTTGACGGTGGCATCCACATCAATTTCATCTTCCGTAAACACATAAGTGCTGTTCTGGAAGGTGGTGATCAGCAGCTTTTTCATGGTGCGCGTTTCTGCTTTCTTCTCTTCTTCCTGCGGGCGGATGCGGTTCATCAGCAGGCCCACGGACAGCACGGCGTTTTCTTTGTCGATCTTCGACTCTGCCGGTACTTCTTCGTTAAACGCCAGGAAGGACTTGATGCTGGTGATTTTGATGCGCTCACCGGCAATAAAGATGTATTTGCTCTCCGGCTCGACTTTCACCGCAAAGGCGGAAAGGCCTTTGTTATTGGTGGTCGGCTCGAAAGTGACTACAGCATCTTTTTTAATCAGCTCAGGGTTTGCAACTTTAATCACGTGGAAATAACGGTTATCGCCGTTTTCATCTTTGATAAAACCGAAACCTTTATCTTCAAACCAGGTTGTGATTACGCCGTTCATCGCTTACCGCCTAAGTAATTATCTATTCAACATGTCAGTTTTTGCAGGGCGGCAGTGTAAAGCAGAATGAGGATAAAGTCCTGTGCTTTACTGCCCGATGCCCTCACTTTATATCGCTTTTCGGAACGTCAGATTAAATCGGTAGGATCCGGTCAGCGGATGCTCGCCCGCTTTCAGCGGCAACACGCCATGATAACGCAGCCGCGACGGGCCGCCCCACACCACAATATCGCCATGCGTTAACTGCACGCGCTGTGTTTTATCGCTGCGCTCCATGCCGCCAAACTGAAAAACAGCCGGTAAACCCAGCGAGACAGAAACAATCGGCTGGCCGAAATCGTGCTCGTCTTTGTCCTGATGCAGGCTCATTTTGGCACCCGGCTGATAACGGTTGATGAGGCAGGCGTCCGGCTCAAATCCCGGGAATCCCGCCTGTTCTGCCGCTTTCACCGCCATAGCGCGAAACAGTTCCGGCATCGGCGGCCATTGCTGATGGCTTTCCGGCGACGTCGCCTGATAACGGTATCCGGCTTTATCTGTCACCCAGCCGACATCCCCGCAGTTGGTCATCGCCACCGACATCGCATAACCGCCGGGCGTCGCGCGATACTGAAAAGGTACCAGTCCGGCAATACGATCGATTTCCGCCAGCAACGCCACATCGTCTTCCAGCGCAGCACCGCGTAAAACTACCGCGCCGGGACACAAGTCTTCACGCCAGTTCGGGTGAAAATCCGGGTGATCGAAAAGATCCAAATTCATAACCGCCTCCGTTCATGCGTATCGGTTAAGTATAACGGATGTGGCCAGACAGTCATGGACGCTGCCAGCGCGCGGCCAAAAAGTCGAGCAGCGCCTTCGCCGCCGGACCGGTACGCCGGTTGGGTCGCACACAATAAACACCGGTTTCCCGCCCTGTCCATTGTGGCAATACCTGCACTAAATCCCCTGCGGCAATCGCCGCCGCCATGGTGACCGCGGAATGAAACGCGATACCTTGACCATCAATACACAGCCGACGCGCGGCATCGGCGTTATCCACTTTGACCGATCCTTTTGGCGCCAGTATTCGCTCTTCTCCATTCGACTCTCTGGCATTCGATCCTTCAGCATTCAAAAATAGCCGCCAGAGCACACCATCCTGACTGGCGGAAGAGACAATACACTCATGCTCGTGGAGATCTTCCGCGCTCAACGGCGTGCCGCGTTTTTCCAGATAAGCCGGAGCCGCCACCAGGATCCGCCGGTTATCCAGCATCTTGTGTGCAATCAGAGAAGAATCCTTCAGGCGACCAATCCGGAACGCCAGCATGATGCCTTCTGACACCAGATCAACGTAGTCATCGGTCAGACGCAGATCCAGCTGCACCTGTGGACAGGTCGCCAGAAACTCGCTCAGATAAGGCACGATATGGGTATGACCGAACGCCACCGGCGCGCTCACGACCAGCACGCCATAAGGCAGCGTCTGTTCATCACGCACCATTCCGGCAGCATTATTGAGCTGCAACAGCGCCTGATGGCATTCGGCGTAATAGCGTTTGCCGGTTTCCGTCAGCGACATCGCCCGCGTGGTGCGGTTCAGCAGCGTGGTGCTCAGTTCCTGTTCCAGCATTTTAATAAAACGACTGACAGAAGAAGGAGTAATGCCCAGCGCGCTGGCGGCACGGACAAAACTATGATGTTCAACCACCGCGACAAAGGTTTGTACCAGATGCAGGGACGGCGCGTTCATTATTGCTCTCAGCGAATGAATGAATGTTATTTCCGGCTATTATCAGGAAAATTAAGCATGATTAGAATGATTCTTTTTTGAGGAACCCTTCCATGAAAACGCCATCTGCCACCTTATTTCGTGAACTGCATCTGCAACAAACTCCGCTGAAATTACCCAATGCCTGGGACGCAGGCAGCGCGCGCCTGATTGAAAGTCTGGGGGCGACAGCCATTGCCACCACCAGCGCGGGCGTCGCCTGGTCACTGGGCTATCGAGATGGCAACTTGTTGCCCGTTGAGGAATATGTCGCACGCGCGGCATCGATTTCTCGGGTGATTTCAGTGCCGTTGTCTGCGGATATCGAAGGCGGTTACAGCGATATTCCGGCGACGGTGGCGCTAACCGTCTCACGATTTATGGATACGGGCGTGGTGGGTATCAATATTGAGGACGGCGCAGGCGATCCGCATGTGTTGTGCCGGAAAATTGAAGCCATCAGAACCGCCAGCGCCCGCTGCGGTGTAGATCTTTATATCAACGTGCGCACCGACGTTTACGCACGCAATTTGGTGCCTGCTGGCGAAAAAGCAGCGGAGGTCATCACGCGGGCTCAGGCTTACCGCGACGCCGGAGCCGACGGCATTTTTGTCATCGGGCTGGCGGAGGCAGAAGAAATACGCGCCATTGCTGACAGCACGGATCTGCTGCTCAATGTGGCGGTCTGGCCGGGACTGCCGCCGGTCAGCGAGCTTGCAGGCATTGGCGTACGCCGCCTGAGCGCCGGTTCCTGGTTGCCGCAAACGTTATGGGCGCACAACGCGCAGTTAGTCAGCGGGTTCCTGCAACACGACGAAATGACGCCTATGCTGGAAAATGCCGCGCCATATTCAGAAATTAATGCGATGTTTTAATGACTCAGATACCGCCTGAACCGGAGAGATATAAATGAATTCCACAACCAGCCCCGGCAATGTCACGCAACCGCGCCCGGCAGTTCTGCATATTCTATGCGGGAAAATAGCCTCGGGAAAATCCACCCTGTCCCAACATCTGGCCAGCGCGCCTTGCACCGTCGTGCTTAATGAAGACCAGTGGCTTGCTCATCTTTATCAGGATGAGATGCACTCTGTGGCGGATTATGTCCGCTGCTCGGCCAGACTCAGACAAGCCATTGCCCCGCATGTGATTTCACTGCTCAGGGCCGGTGTCTCGGTCGTGCTGGATTTTCCGGCTAATACGGTGTCGAACCGTCAGTGGATGATGAGTCTTATCACGGGATCGGGCGCAGACCATCAGCTGCATTATCTGAACGTACCGGAAGAAGTGTGTAAAGCCCGGCTGCGGGCGCGGAACCAGGCCGGAACACATCAGTTTAGCGTCACCGATGAGCAGTTTGAGCTGATATCCCGTCACTTTGTCGCACCGGAACCGGAAGAAGGTTTTCACGTGATCACACACGATTAAGCTTCCACCTCTGACCGTCCCGGAACAGGATTATTGTCGGGGCGTATCGTTTCAGCTAAGGTGCTCTGACAGGCCGCAAGGTCATAAAGAATATCTGAAAGGAGAACGAAATGAGTCGGGAAATCAATAAAGACACGCAGTTGTGTATGTCCCTTTCCGGTCGTCCGGGAAATTTCGGCACGCGTTTTCATAATTACCTCTATCAGGCGTTAGACCTGAATTTTGTCTACAAAGCTTTCTCTACCAAAGATATCGAAGCCGCGGTGAAAGGCGTCCGCGCACTGGGCATTCGTGGCTGTGCCGTGTCGATGCCGTTCAAGGAAGCCTGCATCCCTTTCCTCGATGAACTGGATCCTTCCGCCACCGCCATTCAGTCCGTGAATACCATCGTCAATGACGACGGCTTCCTGCGCGCGTACAACACCGACTATATTGCGGTCGCCAAATTGCTCGACAGCTATCAGGTACCACGCGATGCCGTTTTTGCCCTGCGCGGCAGCGGCGGTATGGGCAAAGCGGTGGTCGCGGCCATCCGTGATGCCGGATTCAAAAAGGGCTATATCATTGCCCGCAACGAAGCCAATGGTCGTGCGCTGGCAGAAGAATATGGCTATGAATGGAAAGCCGAAGTGGATGATTTACCGGTGGATATGGTGGTGAACGTCACGCCAATCGGTATGCCCGGCGCCGCAGAAGCAGATTCTCTGGCGTTTGAAAAGCAGGTCATCGACCGCGCCAGCACCGTTTTCGACGTGGTCGTCGCGCCGGGTGGAACACCGCTCATCCGCTATGGTCGCGAACAGGGTAAAAAAATCATTACCGGTGAGGAAGTCGCCGCATTACAAGCCGTCGAGCAGTTTGTGCTGTACACCGGCAAACGCCCGTCTGATGAGCTGATTGAAAAGGCAGCGGCGCACGCACGGGGCTGATTTCCCGTCAGAACGTGAAAAGCCTCTCATATGAGAGGCTTTTTTACAGGTGCATAAAGTTTAACGCACCAGACACGGCCTTTTTGGATCAAACTTCCAGTCAGGCACCAGGAACTGCATGCCCTGCGCATCGTCGCGCGCGCCGAGACCCATACCTTTGTAAAGCTCGTGCGCTTTCATCACCTGATCCATATCCAGCTCAACGCCCAGCCCCGGCTGTTCCGGCACGCGTACTTTACCGCCTTTGATCTGCAACGGTTCTTTGGTCAGGCGCTGATTGCCTTCCTGCCAGATCCAGTGCGTGTCGATAGCCGTGATTTTACCCGGCGCCGCAGCCGCAACCTGCGTGAACATTGCCAGCGAGATATCAAAGTGGTTATTGGAGTGCGAGCCCCAGGTCAGGCCCCATTCGTGGCACATCTGCGCCACACGCACGGAACCCTGCATGGTCCAGAAATGCGGATCCGCCAGCGGAATATCCACCGATTTCAGCTGAATGGTATGTCCCATCTGACGCCAGTCCGTGGCGATCATATTGGTGGCTGTCGGCAAACCGGTCGCCTGACGGAACTCCGCCATCACTTCACGCCCGGAGAACCCCTGCTCTGCCCCGCACGGATCTTCCGCATAGGCCAGCACGCCGCGCAGTTGTTTACCCAGCGCAATGGCTTCATTCAGCGACCAGGCCCCGTTGGGATCAAGCGTAATGCGCGCCTGCGGGAATCGCTGCGCCAGCGCCGTCACGGCTTCAGCTTCTTCGCTGCCCGCCAGCACACCGCCTTTGAGTTTGAAATCATTAAAGCCGTATTTCTCATACGCGGCTTCGGCCAGACGTACCACCGCCGCCGGTGTCAGCGCTTCTTCGTGGCGCAAACGGTACCAGTCGCAACTGTCACCCTGCTGGCTCTGGTAGCCCAGCGACGTCTTATTGCGGTCGCCAACGTAGAACAGATAACCGAGCATTTCGACTTCATCGCGCTGCTGTCCGTCGCCCAGCAAGGATGCGACGGTCACGCCAAGGTGCTTGCCGAGCAAGTCCAGCATAGCGGCTTCAATAGCCGTCACTACGTGGATAGTAGTACGCAAATCAAACGTCTGTAATCCGCGACCTGACGCATCGCGATCGGCGAATTTCTCCCGCACAGCGGTCATCACGTTCTTGTATTCGCCCAGCGTTTTGCCGATCACCAGCAGTGAGGAATCATCCAGCGTCTGGCGGATCTTCTCGCCACCCGGTACTTCGCCGACGCCGGTATTGCCGCTGCTGTCTTTGAGGATCAGAATATTACGGGTGAAAAATGGCGCGTGCGCACCGCTGAGATTGAGCAACATGCTGTCGTGTCCGGCAACCGGGATCACCTGCATGGAAACAATTTTTGGTGTAGATGAAGCACTCATACTCACTCCTTATTGATTCAGATTCCGTAATCAGCGGCCCATTGCCGGGCGCTTACGATCGAATGTCCAGCCGGGGATCAGGTACTGCATCGCAATGGCATCATTGCGCGCCCCGAACGGCAGTTTTTTATACAGTTCATGCGCGCGACGGATCTGATCCATGTCGATCTCCACACCCAGTCCCGGCTTTTCAGGTACTTTGATTTTTCCGTTCACAATTTGCAGCGGCTCTTTGGTCAGGCGCTGATTGCCTTCCTGCCAGATCCAGTGCGTATCAATGGCCGTCGGTTTGCCCGGTACGGCCGCGCCAACATGGGTAAACATCGCCAGCGAAATATCGAAATGATTATTCGAATGGCAGCCCCACGTCAGGCCCCATTCGTCACAAAGCTGCGCCACGCGCACCGCGCCGTGCATAGTCCAGAAATGCGGATCCGCCAGCGGAATATCCACCGACTGCAACATCACCGCGTGCTGCATCTCGCGCCAGTTGGTGGCGATCATGTTGGTCGCAACGGGCAGGCCTGTCGCACGGCGGAATTCAGCCATCACTTCACGGCCTGAAAAACCCTGCTCTGCGCCGCACGGATCTTCGGCATAACTGAGGATCCCGTGCAGGTCTTTGCACAGATCGATCGCCTCATCCAGCAGCCACGCCCCGTTCGGGTCGACGGTAATTCGTGCATCCGGGAAACGTTTTGCCAGCGCTTTCACCACGTCGATCTCCTGCTCCCCCGGCAGCACGCCACCTTTGAGTTTGAAATCTTTAAAACCGTAGCGGTCCTGCGCGGCTTCCGCCAGTCGTACCACGGCCTCGCTGTTCATCGCTTCCTGATGGCGCAGGTGATACCAGTCGTGAACGCCTCGCGCGCCTTCCTGATACGCCAGATCGGTTTTGTTCCGGTCACCGATGTAGAACAGGTAACCGAGCACCGTCACTTCATCACGCTGTTTGCCCGGCCCGAGCAGTTCACACACCGGCACGCCGAGGAATTTACCCATCAGATCCAGCAACGCGGCTTCCAGCGCGGCGACCGCGTTAACCCGCAGTTCAAAGGTCCATGCGCCTTTGCCAAAGGAATCAAAATCCGACGACTGATTGCCGACATGGATCTGATGCACAAGCCGGTTCATGCGCGCCACTTCCTGGCCTTTCACCTGAGGAATGGCTTCCACCAGCGTGTTGTAAATGACTTCTCCGCCCGGCGCTTCACCCACGCCGGTATTCCCGGCGCTGTCTTTGAGGATCACGATATTGCGGGTGAAGTAAGCGCCGTGCGCGCCGCCAATATTCATCAGCATACTGTCGTGGCCTGCCACCGGAATAACCTGCATGTCAGTGATAACCGGTGAGGATTGTGTATTCATCATGGTTTCCTTTGACTCAGAAGGCACGTAACTGAATACGTTCGATTTTTCCGACGATAAACACATAGCTGACAACCGCCAGCAACGCGTGGATCCCGACATAAATCAGCGCACCGTTGAATGACCCTGTGCTGCCAATAATGTAGCCGATGGCAATCGGGGTGATGATGCCGGAGACGTTACCGAACATGTTGAACAAGCCCCCGCTCAGCCCGCTGATCTCTTTCGGTGCGGTGTCGGCCATCACAGCCCAGCCCAATGCGCCCAGCCCTTTGCCGAAGAAGGCGAAGGCCATAATGCCGACTACCATCCATTCGGTATCGACGTAGTTGCAGAAAATCATCGACATCGACAGCAGCATGCCGACCACGATCGGCGCTTTGCGGGACAGCGTAAGGTTGTTGGTTCTGCGCATCAGCCAGTCAGAAATGATCCCGCCCAGTACGCCGCCGAGGAATCCGCAAATCGCAGGCACCGAGGCCACCATGCCCGCTTTGAGGATCGACATGCCGCGCGCCTGTACCAGATACACCGGGAACCAGGTGATGAAGAAGTAGGTCAGCGCATTGATGCAGTACTGGCCGATGTAGATGCCAATCATCATGCGGGATTTCAGTAATTGCTTAAGCTGGAAGGCTTTTTCACCTTTAACAGCCGCTTTCCTGGTGGTCTTCTGATCCATATTGATCAGCGCGCCACCGGCTTCCATGTAATCAAGTTCCGCCTGATTCACACCCGGATGATCTTTCGGATCGTGGATCACTTTCAGCCAGATGAAACTCAGGATGATCCCGAGTCCGCCCATGAAGAAGAAGACGTGTGACCAGCCCACTTCGTGGGTCAGCCAGCCCATGATCGGGGCGAAAATCACGGTCGCAAAATACTGCGCAGAGTTAAAAATGGAGACGGCGGTCCCGCGTTCCTGAGCCGGGAACCAGGCGGCGACGATCCGGCTGTTGCCGGGGAAAGAAGGTGCTTCTGCCAGCCCGACCAGGAAGCGTAATGCGAAGAGAGAAACCACAATGCCAAAGCCGCTGAATATATCGACGAAGCCCTGCAGCAGGGTAAACAGAGACCAGATAAAAATACTGTAGAAATAAACTTTTTTGGAGCCGAATTTATCCAGCAACCAGCCGCCGGGTATTTGTCCGATAACATAGGCCCATGAAAATGCCGAGAAAATATAGCCCATCCCGACAGAATCCAGCCCGATATCTTTGGCCATCGCCGAACCGGCAATGGATAACGTGGCACGGTCGCCATAATTAAATGAGGTGACAATAAATAACATCACCACTATCCAGTAGCGCGCGTTAGTTCTTTTTTTGACGGCACTGGCTGCTGAAACGGTAGTTTCCATGGTGTTCTCCGGAATTAATGACAACGCCTCTAAACAGAGATAAAAGTCATTCCAGTCACAGAACTGTAGGGTTCAGAGAGGAAGGAACGCAGCCAGTATATGAACAACATTCCTTTTACTCATTGGGCAATACAACAGGCTTGAATCGCGCTTTGCATTTATCCTGAGGCAAATGCCCAGCGCGGTGCGAGTTGTTTCACAAAAAATGAAACAGCTGTGATGGCTGTCACAACTGATCGTTATCTAATTGCAGCGCGACATACAGCAATAAACGATCGTCGAAATTACCCAGATCCAGACCGGTTAATTCCGAGATACGGTTAAGCCGATATTCCAGCGTATTGCGATGGATATATAACGCTTTGGAGGTGGCAGTCGGCTGCACATTATTATGGAACCAGGATGTCAGCGTGCGGCGCAGTAATCCGTTGCCGTCCGTTGCTTTCAGCCGTGCCAGCGGACGAACCAGCTCGTCGGCCTGCCAGCCACCGCGCAAACTGTCGAGCAGTACGGGCAGGATCAAATCCTGATAGAAGTAACAGCGCTGTTCGGGCATCCTCTGCTTGCCGACAGTCATGGTGGTGCGCGCGGTCCGGTAGGAACGGGCAATGCTGCCGGGACCGGTGAAAAAGTTGCCCAGCGATATGCGTACACGCAGGCGGCCAGTTTCCGTCATGCGGGAAAGCAGGTGATCGATACGCTGGCGGTGTCCGTCCGCATCCCAGCGATCGTAGCTGTTCAGAGCCGGTTTCAGCACCACCATTTCGGTGAGGGAAACAATGGCGATCAGGTTGTCGCGCTCCGGCGTGGTGAGCAATGTTTGCAGCTGTTGCAGCTCAGCCATGGCGGAATCGACGCCGAGCTGTCCGCTGTCAACTTCAACCACGGCCGCCACGCGCGGACGGTTCAGGTCAATGCCCAGACGCTGCGCCCATTCCATCAGCGCCGGAGACAGCTCGTCCACGCGGATAAGATTGAGCACCAGTTCTTCACGCAGACGGCTGTCCTGCGCCAGCATGTGCAGTAAACGCGCCTGCTCGAGCATCATTTCGGCGGTCATACACACCAGTTCGCCATATTGCCGTAGCTGGGAAGGATTACCGGTCAGGCCGATCACGCCGACGATCTGCCCGTCAATACGCAACGGCAGGTTGATCCCCGGACGCACACCGTGCAAATGCCTGGCGACGCCTTCATCAATATCGACAATACGTTCCTGTGAAATTGCCAGCAATGCGCCTTCGTGCAATTCACCAAGACGCTGATCGTCGCCACTGCCGATTATTCTTCCGCGGCCATCCATGACATTCACATTACTATCAATAATTTGCATGGTGCGGGCAACAATCTGTTGCGCCAGCTTTGCATCGAGATGATACGCCGACATGGATCCCCTGCCTTGGCTTATTGTTTTTTGTTCAGAGAGCATACCCAGCGCGTTGCTGCCATACATTATGCAAATGCCCAAAGAGCAGAAGCACCTGTTGAAGTTGCGGCGAAAGTCACATTTTTAAGCAAATGCCCAACTGACACAAAGCATTGGCATAAAATACGGGCATAAAAAAGGCACGCCGGAGCGTGCCTTACACAAGAGCCGTGCTGACGAATTACTGTGCCAGCAGGTAAATCGAGGTGTCACCACGCTGAATGTCCAGCGCCAGAACATTTGGTTTGGTGTCGAGAATTTTACGCAGTTCCCCCAGATTGGTGACTTTCTGCTGGTTCACACCCAGGATCACGTCGCCTTTTTTCAGGCCGATGCGTGCTGCGGTAGAACCGGCTTTCACTTCATCGACTTTCACGCCTTTCTGATCACCTGCTGAACCGTTGCTGAGTTCAGCACCTTCGATGCCGGTGTAAATGTTGCCGGATTCGACTTTAGGCGTCTGCGTGCTTTGTTCAATGGTGACATCCACATTCATCGGTTTGCCTTCGCGCAGCAGACCCAGCGTGACTTTTGTACCAATTGGCATGGTGCCGATATCAGCACGGAACGAAGCGAAGCTGCTGATTGGCTTGCCATTCATGCTCAGGATCACGTCACCGGCTTTGATGCCCGCTTTCTCTGCCGCAGATTTCGGCATGACCTGGCTGATGAATGCGCCGCGCTGTGCGTCGACTTTCATGGCTTTCGCCAGTTCAGAGTTTAGCTCGGTACCCATGATGCCCAGTTCGCCACGTTTCACCTGACCGAACTCAATCATCTGTTTGGACAGGTTTTTCACCATGTTACTTGGGATCGCAAAACCGATACCGATGTTGCCGCCGTCCGGAGCCAGGATCGCGGTATTCAAACCGATCAGCTCACCGTTCAGGTTCACCAGCGCACCGCCGGAGTTACCGCGGTTGATCGCCGCATCCGTCTGGATGAAGTTTTCGTAGTTTTCGATATTCAGGCCGGAACGTCCCAGTGCAGAAACGATACCGGAAGTCACGGTTTCGCCCAGACCATACGGGTTACCGATAGCCACGGTGTAATCACCGACGCGCAGTTGCTCGGAATCGGCCATTTTAATGGCTGTCAGGTTTTTCGCGTTTTGCAGCTGGATAACCGCGATGTCTGAACGCGGATCTTTACCGATCACTTTCGCGTCGAATTTACGGCCATCGTTCAGCTGAACGCTGATTTTTGTCGCATTATCAACTACATGATTGTTGGTAACCACATAACCTTTATCGGCATCAATGATGACGCCGGAACCCAGCGCGCGGAAATCTTCTTTCTGCTCAGGTGCTGGCTGACCATCCGGTCCCTGGCCGCCGCCCTGACAAACCGGTGAGCCCTGGAACGGAGAACCGTCCTGGCACAGCGGCGAGTTCTGACCAAAGAACTGCTGGAACTGCTGGCCCATGCGCGGTGTTTTTACCGGCGCACTGCCTTCCACGTTAACACTCACCACGGATGGCATCACTTTCTCAAGCATCGGCGCCAGGCTTGGCAGCTGTGTAGAGCTGGCGGACGAAGACGCTGTTTCAGCAGCCAGTGCAGAAGAAACCGGGGCCATTGCCATACCGATACTTAACGCTAATGCGCTGAGGAATAAACTCGATTTTTTCATTTTTCAGGATCTCTTAAAATTATTGTGGCAACCAAAATAGTCGCTTTGCTTGGTAGTCGTGATACTGAGATGGTATTAATAGCGTGAAGTTCATCAGGGTCGATCTGACAATGGTAAAAAATTATTGTCAGTATTTACAAATGGCGTTTTTTCAGACAGTTCCGTAAAGAAAATTAAAGAGAATTCAACTTGTCTTTTTAAAAACAAATTACTCAGCCGCCATGAGTCTTCTGTATTCATCATACGCATAAAGGTCAGTCATTCCGCTGATATAATCCTGAATCATTCTCGCCCGGTAATAAAACTCCTGCGCCGCATGGTTTGCGACCGGTAATCCTTCCAGCGCCGTCACGGCATTGTTGTAAGCCAGACGATGCTTGGCAGAGATCTTATGCAGCAGACGGGTTTCTATAGGATATTTCCTGTGTGTATCTTCCTGAACCAGCTGCGAAAAATCCGAAAGCGGCATGTCCAGCAGCGGGCTGTAAATATCCAGTAGTCCGCTGATCACCCGATAGCCCTGCAATTCCAGCTCTTCAACTTCGTGATGATTGAAAACCTGTTTGAAAGCCACGCTTTTATAAATCTCTAACAAACGATTAGCCTGACTGTCATCTTCGAGCAGGGCATGATTAAACGTGCCCTGGTAAATATCTTCTATATTATCAATGAAGCGGCGTGCAGCGTGCGGGACAAGTTGTTTAACAGTCTGAACACGCAATTCCATAAAGAAGTAATCGACCGGATTACGGAACGTTTTGGCTTTATCCATTTTCTCGTAAGCGGTGCGAACCACTTTATCGAAGAAGTCATTTTTCTCAATCTCGCCCCATTCGCGACACAGATAATGATAGAGCTGATCGACGCTAAAAATGTTTTTTTCGACCGCATCTTCGAGATCCGCAATACAGTAAGAAATATCATCCGCCGCTTCCATAATGTAGGTGAGCGGAAAACGATTGAACTCCCCCAGACTCAGTTCACTGCGCAACTCTTTAATGAAAGGCTCTTCTGCCAGATAAAAACCCGGTTTTTTCATCAGGTAATCATGCGAAGGCAGTTTTGTCATTGAATACGCCGGACGGGTATATTTCAAAATGCAGGCGGTCTGGCTGTAAGTCAGATTGAGTTTGAGCAGGGTAAATACCAGCCGGATGGCCTGCGCGTTGCCTTCAAAATTAGACAGATCGTAGCGGATTTTGCTGCGCAACTGATTGAGTTCAACGTCCCCGGACGTCAGGCGTAAACAGGCCACCAGACAGGAATCCGTTTCCTGCGGCGTTTCGCCACAACTGCCGGTATCCATCCTTTTGGCAAACCAGTTATTAATCGCCGACTCACCAAAATGTCCGAACGGGGGATTGCCAATATCGTGCATCAGGCAGGCCATTTCGACCACGCTTTCGAAAGGATCGGTGACATCGTCAAGGCCATATGCCTCGAGCTTTCCCTGACGCCGCAGACGGTGCAGCACTTCTTTGGCGATATGACGGCCAACCTGCTGAACTTCAAGAGAATGGGTCAGACGACTGCGGACGGCGGCGTTTTTCTCCAGCGGAAAAACCTGCGTTTTTTGCTGCAAACGGCGGATGGCGGCGGAGTTGATAATACGCCCGCGATCACTTTCAAACTGGCGAACCACGTCGTACGCATCACGCGCCTCAATCGGGGCGCTGAAAGGACGCTGAAAATTGAATTTCGCTTTAAAATCGATCCCGGACATGATTTCCCACCTTTTCAGCCACTCGCGCGTCAAACCGACACCAGGACAGCATCCCAAACGCATTATCTCTTGTCATTAGCCATGATAGACTATCGGCCATTGTTTTCGTGATTAAACCGTCAATTCCGCACAAGCTGCGGCTTATTCCAACCACATCTGCGAGTATTTATATGAAAGTAGGCATCATCGGTGCAATGGAGCAGGAAGTCACCCTGCTGCGCGACAAAATCATCAATCGTCAGACTATCGAACGCGCGGGCTGCGAAATCTACACCGGTCAGCTGCACGGCGTAGACGTGGCGCTGCTGAAATCTGGCATCGGTAAAGTGTCTGCGGCGATGGGCACCACGCTGTTGCTGGAACATTGCCGTCCTGATGTGGTGATTAACACCGGTTCCGCGGGTGGTCTGGCAAAAACGCTGAAAGTGGGCGATATCGTGGTATCTGATGAAGTGCGTTATCACGATGCTGACGTCACCGCGTTTGGTTATGAACCAGGCCAGATGGCCGGTTGCCCTGCGGCATTCACTGCGGATCCGGAACTGATTACGCTGGCTGAAAACTGCATCCGTGAACTGAATTTAAACGCCGTCCGCGGTCTGGTGTGCAGCGGTGACGCATTCATTAATGGTGCTGCGCCTCTGGCCCGTATCCGCGCCACCTTCCCGCAGGTAGCGGCAGTGGAAATGGAAGCGGCGGCTATCGGTCACGTGTGCCATCTGTTTGAAACGCCGTTCGTGGTCGTTCGCGCCATTTCTGACGTGGCAGACGGTGAATCGCACCTGAGCTTTGAAGAGTTCCTGGTCGTTGCAGCACAGCAATCTACCCTGATGGTTGATGCGATGCTGAAAGCGCTGGCAGCGTCAGAAGAGTGATTGTTCGCGGGTTTTGTCTGGCACTGTGCTGCCTGTGGCTGCCTCTGATGGCCACAGCAGCACCGGCGCAACGGGTGGTCAGTCTGGCGCCCAATCTGACAGAACTGGCGTACGCGGCGGGTCTCGGTGGTCAGTTAGTCGGAGTTAGTGCTTACTCCGATTATCCGCCGCAGGCCAGCAAGCTGGAACAGGTGGCGAACTGGCAGGGGATCAACGTCGAACGCATTCTGACGCTGAAACCCGATCTGGTGCTCGCCTGGCGCGGCGGAAATCCTCAGCGTCCGCTGGATCAGCTGACGTCTCTTGGCATCAAAGTGCTTTATCTTGACCCGCAGAATGCGGATCAGGTGGCGCAGGCGCTGGAACAACTCGCCTCCTACAGCCCTTCTCCTGCCACCGCGCAAAACGCCGCAAAAACATTTCGCCAGCAATGGCTGGCACTTAAGCAGAAGTATCACCGGCAAACACCGGTTCCGGCGTTCATCCAGTTCGGCACGCAGCCCCTGTTTACGGCTTCTGCCGCCACGATGCAAAGCGAAGTGCTGGATGTCTGCGGAGCAAAAAACATTTTTGCCGACAGCCGTGTTCCCTGGCCGCAGGTCAGCCGGGAGCAGGTTTTAACCCATCGGCCACAGGTTATTGTTATTTCTGGCGGAAAATCGCAAAAACAGGTTATTGAGGATTACTGGCATTCGCTGCTTAAAGCGCAGGTCATTGCGCTGGATGCGGACTGGTTCAGCCGTGCGGGACCGCGGATTTTGCTGGCAGCACAACAGCTGTGTCCCCAGCTGGCAGCTCTGCCTGAAAGGTAAATGCTTACTAACAAAAAGTGCCACGGGTTCTCTTCCCTCTCTGTCGCACTTTTCTGAATTGTTCCTTTATTAACCAAAATCAATAATTCAGTGCTGTCATCTGGTAACATGTCCGGCGTAAAATCTTCGCTGCAATGCCGTTCCCCGCTTTGTTATTATCTCTTTGTTATACAACGTTGTTATACGACGAAATATAAAAAGTCTGATGTGTGCGTAAAAAAGAAACGTCAGAGAAAAGCGTGATTTCCATCCGGAACATAAGAAATCCGGATTAAAGGCTTCGAAAAATTTACCGATAACTTTTTCAGCCTGGGCTGAATTTTTATTACACCAGCAGGAAAGAAATTTAATGAAAGCTTTATTACTCAGTGCGTTGCTCGCCTTGAGCCCGCTGGTTGCTGTCGCTGGCATGACAAGTGGCGAGATTCATATCAGCCTGACCATTTTACCCAGCTGTAAAATTGATGCTGCGCACAGCGGCACGTCCGTCACCTGCGCCAGCCGGACAATGATGCAACCGCATATCAGCGAAATGATGCTCACCGCCGTTCCGGGGATCAGCATGGATTCAAAGCTGGTGACCGTTGAATGGTAACCGCTTGGTGAATGCTTACTTACCTGAACACCCGCGTCTGACCATTAAAAAAGCCCGTCTGCATCAGCAAACGGGCTTTTAATTTATACGATTCTTACCCTAAGTCATTCGAGCTTGAAGGGTAATTAGATGCTAAAGGAAGAGCCGCACCCACAGGTCGTCTTAGCATTCGGGTTGGTCACAACGAAACGTGAACCTTCCAGACCTTCTGTGTAATCCACTGAACCGCCGACCAGATATTGCAGGCTCATCGGGTCAACCACCAGCGCCACACCGGCTTTCTCGATGGTCATGTCGCCGTCGTTAATTTTATCGTCGAAGGTAAAGCCGTACTGAAAACCACTGCAACCGCCGCCGGTGATATAAACACGCAGCTTCAGGTTTGGATTTTCTTCATCCGAAATAAGGTGCTGTACCTTACGTGCCGCGGCCTCAGTAAACTGTAACGGCAACGCGGCTGTGTCATTCATCAATGCTTCGCTCATAATCTCTCACTCCCAATCCGCATTTGTTCAGGCCGCCGGATTGACTGTCTGAATAATGTACTCATTATCTAATACCTGAAAGTATGGTTCAAGTATGGGCATTTTTTGCTGCGCTGTCCTGCTTATTGGTGCCTTCGGCGTCGGGTTCTGCCTGCGCTTTCTCTGCATTTTCACGTTCCTGCCTCTGCAAGGTGCGGGTCAGGATCGCGGAATACAAGGGTTTACCGCCTAAAAACTGTGCCAGCAGGGTCGCGCCAAGGCAGGTAATGATCATCGGTAAAATAAGCTGATAGTTATCGGTCATTTCGAGAACCAGCACAATACCGGTGAGCGGGGCGCGGACACTGGCGGCAAACAGCGCCCCCATCCCGGCTATCGCAAACGTCGCGGGCTGGATACCGTACTGCGGGAACCACGCTAGCGCGGCGGTACCAAATGCCGTGCCCAGCAGCGTGCCAAGCGCCAGCATCGGGGCGAAAATCCCGCCCGGTGCGCCGGAAGCAAAGCACAAAAGCGTTGTCACCACGCGAACAAGAAAGATCACCAGCAGCATCATCAGGCTGTATTTTCCTGCCGCTGCCAGCGGGATCAGCGCAAAACCGCCGCCGGTGACTTCCTGATGAACCAGCCCGAGCAGGCCACAAAATCCACCCAGCATCCCGCCAATCACCAGGATATTTCGCAGATTACCGCCATGAACACGGGCAAACATATCCTGCGTGCGGAAAATCAGGGCGTTGAACGCCACCCCGACCACGCCAAAAACCATCCCCAATACCAGATACAACCACAGCGTATTCAGCGGTGCGTTGGCCAGCCTGCCCACTTCGATCACTGCGCCGTCGCCGTTGAAAATCCGGAAAACGATGCTCGACATGATTACACCGATAAACACTGCTTTTATCGATATCAGGCTGTAACGAAATTGCAGGCGCATCTCTTCGAGGATGAACAAAATACCTGCCAGCGGTGCGTTAAAGGCCGCAGAAAGCCCGGCCGCCGCACCGGTCGCCAGCAGTGAGTGGCGCGCTTCCGCACTGCGCAGACGGAAAATATCGAACATCATTTTCCCGACATTGGCACCCATCTGCACGGTCGGCCCTTCCCTGCCCAGCACCATTCCCGCGCCGAGCGTACCCAGACCGCCAAAAAATTTCACCGGGATCACCCGCCACCAGCGAACAGGACGCAACTCTTCCAGCGCCCCTTCGATTTCCGGGATCCCCGAACCGCCCGCTTCCGGCGCGTATTTGCGCACCAGATAATATCCAAACATCGCCATGATCGCCGAGATAACAAAGGTCAGCGGCCACAGCAGGATCCAGTAATCACTGAACATCCCAACGCTCGAAAGACGCAACGCCATCACCAGATTCACGGTTTTTTCAAAAGCAACGCCCAGCAGACCGGCAACCGTGCCCACCAGTGCGGCCATGATCAAAATCGTGACCGGTGTTTTGTCACGGCGAAGTAAAAGGCGCAGCGCTTCGCTGCGTTTACGGGGGCCGCGGACCTGCGCGCCCGCTACATTCTCAGTTTCAGATTCATTCATCACGGAAAGGAAAATACAGAAATGGTTATGGAAGATGAATGAATTTAATCATACAAATTGGCTCCCTGACAGGATCAGCAACAAAATGCAGCACGGTTTACGGTTTTATAACGCCGCTCAGTTCACTAGAATGGGCGCAACAAAATTTCTTTACCCAGAACCCAGCAATTTCAGGAGTTGAATAATGAGTAAGTCAGACAGTCTGTTCACGCAGGCGCAAGCGCTAATCCCGGGCGGCGTTAACTCGCCGGTACGTGCCTTCTCCGGCGTTGGCGGCGTGCCATTATTCATCGCCCGCGCTGACGGTGCTTTCCTGTTTGATGCCGATGGCAAAGCGTATATCGACTATGTCGGTTCGTGGGGCCCGATGGTGCTTGGTCATAACAACGCCGAAATCCGCAGCGCGGTGATTGAAGCCGCAGAACGTGGCCTGAGCTTTGGCGCGCCGACCGAAATGGAAGTCAAAATGGCCGAACTGGTCACCAGTCTGGTGCCAAGCATGGACATGGTGCGCATGGTCAACTCCGGCACCGAAGCCACCATGAGCGCGATTCGTCTGGCGCGCGGCTTCACCCATCGCGATAAAATCGTCAAATTCGAAGGCTGCTATCATGGCCATGCCGACTGCCTGCTGGTGAAAGCCGGCTCCGGCGCGCTGACTCTCGGCCAGCCAAACTCTCCGGGCGTTCCGGCTGATTTCGCCAAACACACCCTGACCTGTACCTATAACGATCTGGATTCAGTGCGTGCTGCGTTCGAACAATTCCCTGACGACATCGCCTGTATCATCGTTGAGCCGGTCGCAGGCAACATGAACTGTGTGCCGCCTTTGCCGGAATTCCTGCCGGGCCTGCGCAAGATTTGTGACGAGTTTGGCGCGCTGCTGATTATCGACGAAGTGATGACCGGTTTCCGCGTCGCGCTGGGCGGTGCTCAGGAGTATTACGATGTGATGCCTGACCTGACCTGTCTGGGCAAAATCATCGGCGGCGGTATGCCGGTGGGCGCATTTGGTGGCCGTCGTGACGTGATGGAAGCGCTGGCACCGACCGGCCCTGTCTATCAGGCAGGAACGCTTTCCGGCAACCCGATTGCCATGGCAGCGGGTATCGCCTGTCTGACGCAAGTCGCACAACCGGGCGTGCATCAGACCCTGACCGAGCGCACCACACAACTGGCCGAAGGCTTGCTGGATGCGGCGCAGGAAGAAAATATCCCGTTCGTGGTGAACCACGTCGGCGGAATGTTCGGCCTGTTCTTCACCGATGCAGAAACCGTGACCTGCTACCAGGACGTGATGAAGTGCGACGTTGAGCGCTTTAAGAAGTTTTTCCATCTGATGCTGGAAGAAGGCGTTTATCTGGCGCCTTCCGCGTTTGAGGCTGGCTTTATGTCTCTTGCCCACACGCAGGAAGACATCCAGCGCACCATAGATGCCGCACGTCGCTGTTTTGCTAAGCTTTAATATCTGGTGAAGTCGGCTCCTCCCCTGCGAAGGGGAGGAGCAAAAGCCACTTCCAAAGAAAGATCCGTTCTCAATATCTCTCTTTTTTGTTCACTGAAACTTTCTATTTCGCCTGTTTTCTCAGCAAATAGATGAAGTACGGCGCGCCGATAAATGTCGCGAGCAAACCTGCGGGGATCTGGTTGGGGAAGATAATCATCCGGCCGCACCAGTCGGCAAATACCATCAGTAAACCGCCGAGAATGCTGGCGACCATCCACTGCGGAACCGCACGACGAAAGCCCATCATACGCGCCATATGCGGTGCCATCAGACCGACAAAGCTCAGCGGCCCGATGGTCAGCGTCGCGGCAGCCGTCATCACCGCCGCCAGCAATAAAATCGCCATACGCGTTGGCGTCAGTGCAACGCCGACTGATTTGGCCGTCACGCTGCCCAGTGGCAAAATATTAATCCAGCGACGACAGAACGGCACAATCACCATCAGCACCGCAGCCAGAATGAGCGTCCGCCATGCGGCTTCAGCGGACACAGAATAAGTAGAACCGGAAAGCCAGGTCAGCAAACCGCCCATACGCGGATCACCGCTCGCCAGCAGCAGTGACATCAGCGTGGTGAATGCGGTACTCAGCGCGATACCGGTCAGCAGCATACGTTCGGCGGAAAAACTGCGCAGCCCCGATGCCATCATAATCACCAGCAACGTCAGCGCCGCACCGAGACTCCCCGCCGGTAACAGCCACGCAAAGGCATCACCCGGCACGATAAACATCATCACGACCACGCCGGTCGCTGCACCCGAGCTTATTCCCAGCACTTCCGGGCTCGCCATCGCATTACCGGTGAGTTTCTGAATCAGCACGCCGGAAGACGCCAGCATGATGCCCGCCGCCAGCGCCGCCATCACGCGTGGTAAACGCCACGGCAGCAGCGCCTGTAGATCCGCACCTGTTGACCAGTTCCAGCCTGTCGCGTTACGTCCGGCCATCAGCGCGATAACCAGCCCGATGAACAGCACCGCCAGCGCCAGCGCGACCCAGCGCACCAGATGGTGACGTTCAGCCGGCACGTTATCGCCCTGATCCATCGGCGGCGGCGTCATGCTGTTGCGAAGACGAGGCAGCAGCCACAGCAGCAACGGCGCGCCGACCAGCGCGGTCGCGGCACCGGTCGGAATTTCCATCCAGAACGTGGTGATGTACTGCATCACCTGATCGGTGAACCACAGCAGCAACGCACCAATCAGCGGCGCCATAATCAGACGTGAAGGCAAACGCCGCGCTCCGAGCATTTTCGCCAGCAGCGGGGCGAACAGGCCGATAAAACCGACGATGCCGACCGCGTTAACCAGCTGCGCACTCATCAGGATGGCCAGCGTCAGCACCGCCATGCGTGCCGCAGAAAGCCCGAGACCGAGGTTTTTGGCCACGCCGTCGTCCAGTCCCAGCAGCGTCATCGGACGCTGCAACAGAAACGCCAGCAGCCAGACAATAATCACACGCGGCAACAGGAAACTGGCGACATCCCAGTCCTGCTGCGTCAGAGAACCGCTGCTCCACATGTACAGGCTTTGCAGGCTCTGATAATTGAAGATGCCGATCAGGCCGTTGACCGCACCGCAATACAAACCGAGCACCAGACCCGCCAGGATTAACGTGACCGGCGACATGCGTTTGCCCCAGGCGATACCGAACACCAGTGCACCAATCACCACCGCGCCGATCATGGCAGCAAACTGCTGGGTGATCATTCCGCCCGGCAGCGCCCACAACGTGGCAACCGTCAGGCCGAGTTGCGCGCCCGCCGAAACGCCCAGCGTCGCAGGTTCAGCCAGCGGATTACGCAACACCTGCTGGAACAGTAAACCGACCAGCCCGAGCCCGGCTCCCGCGAGCAATGCCACGGCGATGCGCGGCAGTGAGCTGTAATGGAAAAGCATCTGCTGCACGTTGTCGATATCCGGCTGCCACAGTGCGCCGCGCCATTGTGCGTAAGGCAATTGCAGATGCAGGTTGTAAATACTGAGCGCACCCGCAGCCAGTGCCAGAATAATCAGAAGAGTCAGCGAAACGCTGAGCGAACGGCGGTTCATACCGGTTTCCTCAGCGTGTTGGTTAAAATATTGCAGAAATGCATCGCGCTGAAGGTTGCGCCGTAGTACCAGACGGCAGGAATGACGGTGAACTGGTTCGCACGAACGAACGGCATGGATTTCCACAGCGGCGTTTTTTCGACGGCCTTCATGATGTCAGCGCTGTCGTGATCGAAGCACAACACGCGGGCATTTTTGATCGCCGCCAGCCTTTCCACTCCGACGGAAACACTGCCCCAGAAACTGCCCTCACCCTGCCAGGCGTTGGTGAGCCCGACATCGTTCATCACTTCATGCAGCATACTGCCTTGTCCGAAGACCAGAACATGGCGCGGATCGATGAACGTGATCAGCAACAACGGCTGCTGTGCTACTGGCTTCAGCTGTTCGCGGGTTCTGGCTAAAGTGTCCTGATACCGCTGCAAATGCTGTTCTGCACGATCTTGCAAACCGAGCGTATCCGCCAGTTTGTGCAGCGAACGGATCGCCAGATCTAATGGCTTCGCAGAGCCGTCATTGGCTTTGACACTCAGCACCGGCGCGATGGTTTCCAGCTGAGCGGTCGCCGGGCCGTAACCCTGCGTCAGCAGCACCAGTGACGGTTTCAGCTGCTGGATAAGTTCCATATTCGGCTCGGTGCGCTGACCGACGTCAATCACGCCCGGCGCCAGCGGCGGTTCGGCTACCCAGATGTTGTAATTGCGAATATCCGCAATCGCCAGCGGCATCACGCCGAGTGCAATCAGAAGTTCAGCGGGAAGCCATTCGAGCGCAATAATGCGGCTGAGATCGGGGCGGGACGCAGAAAGCGCGGGCAAAGATGTCAGCAACGGAGAAAGCGCCATCATCTGCAAAATACGACGGCGCGTTATTCCGGAAAAGCTTGAAATATCAGACATATCAGTATACGAAGCTCACCGGTGCGCCACCCGCAGGATGCGGCAAAATACCCATCGGAATGCCATAGATTTGTTCGAGCACGTCACCGCGCATCATTTCTTCAGGTTCACCCTGAGCGATCATCTCGCCGCCACGCAGCGCCATCAGCTGGTCACAATAGCGGGCTGCCATATTCAGGTCATGCAGCACCGCAATCACGGTGAGGCCTTTTTCACGGCTCAGACGCTGGATCAACGCCAGAACGTCTTTCTGATGGGCGATATCGAGCGCAGAAGTCGGTTCGTCAAGCAGCAGGCAGCGGCTGTCCTGCGCCACCATCATCGCCAGCCACGCACGCTGACGTTCGCCGCCCGAGAGGCTGTCGACCAGACGATGTGCAAAGGGTTTCAGCCCCACCAGCGAAATCGCTTCTTCGACTTTTTCTTTATCGTGATGTTTGAAACGCCCGAGCGCGCCGTGCCACGGATAGCGGCCAATCGCCACCAGCTCCTGCACGGTCATGCCTTCTGCCGCCGGAAGTTGCTGCGGTAAATACGCGACCTGCCGCGCAAAAGCTTTGCTGTCCCACTGCGCCAGCGGCGTTTCATTGAGGTAAATCGTTCCGGATGTCGCCGCCTGATGACGTCCCAGCATTTTTAACAACGTCGACTTCCCTGAGCCATTGTGACCAATCAGCCCGCACACTTTTCCTTTCGGGAAAGTCAGTGACAGTGGCGCAAGAAGCGTGCGGCCCGGGACGGAAAAACTCACATCCTGCAGGCGAAAGACGCTGTCTGGCAGCGGAGAAGAAGGATGTACGTTGTTATCAGGCATAAGATTTTCTACGTCGACATCTGGTTGAGAACAGGAAACGGGCACGACCAGCGTGCCCGGATTTTAGTGCTTATGACGCTATCGATATCCTAAGTAATTCGGCTTGCAGGAAGGCGACAAGTTCGCGAATCCCCGGGAGCTTAGTCAGCTAAGTGACCGGGGTGAACGAACGCCGTCAACGCATCTGCGGCCTGAATTACGACGGATATCAGAAGCGGAATGTGGCGGTAGCTACCACCTGACGATCTGAACCCCAGTAACAGGCGTAATCGCGGTAGCAGCTGGCGACATATTCGCGATCCAGCAAGTTGTTGATGTTCAGACCCACGGAAGAACCAGGCAGGCCGAAGCGACCCAGATCGTATTTCACTGTGGCATCTACCAGCGTATAGGACGAAACGTTGAACGCTTCATTCTCTCTGGATGCATTCACACCGTTCGCTGTATAGAAGCTGGAGCTGGCACCAACATAACGCACACCGGAACCGACTGTCAGGCCGCTGAGCGCAGTTTCGTGGAAGGTATAATCCGCCCACAGAGACGCCATATTCGCCGGTACCTCAACAGGACGCTTGCCTTCGAAATTGGTGTCATGCGTGTATTTTGCATCGGTGTAGGTGTAAGACGCCGTGACGTTGATGTTGGCGTTAACCGCGGCTTTGGCTTCGAGTTCCACACCACGCGAACGTATTTCACCAGACTGAACGCTAAAGGCAGCATCAGCAGGATTGGCCGTCAGGTTTTTGTCTTTGGTCAGCTGGTATACCGCTGCCGTCAGGCTGATCGGACGATCGTTCGGGATATATTTGATCCCGGCTTCGTACTGTTTGCCCATTGAAGGATCGAATGGCTTCCCTTCTTTGGTCGCGCCTGCGGTCGGTTCAAAGGATTCGCTATAACTGAAGTACGGAGAAATACCGTTGTCGAACAGGTAGTTCAGACCGCCACGCCAGGTGAACTGCTCATCGTTGATCTGCGACGCGCTGTTGGTCGTGCGGGTAAAGGTTGAGCTTTTCGCGAAGTCGTAACGACCGCCAACAGTCAGGATCCACTTGTTCCACTCCGCCTGATCCTGCACATACAGACCGGTTTGTTCCTGACGATTAAGGATTTCGTACGGGAAGTACAGGGAAACGTTGCCGTTACCATATTGCGGATTTGCCAGATTCAGGTTACTTGCACTGCCGTAGTCTGCGTCAATATCGTTACGCATACGCATGTAATCAACACCAGCCAGCACGGTATGATCGATATCGCCGGTGCCGAATTTGGCCTGTGCCTGTGTATCGACATCAAAGTTCGCCAGCTTCTCTTTGGACTGAACATAGCTGCGCGTAATGTTGCCGTTACCGAGGTAACCGAAGCCGTAAACGGATTTATATTCGGTATCGAGTTTGGTGTAGCGCAGGTTCTGACGAACCGTCCAGGTATCATCAAACTGATGCGCGAAGCTGTAACCGACCATTTTCTGGTTGCGGGACATACGGTTACCCGCTTCACCTTCGTTGAAATCTGTCGGGAGTTTATGTGCTTTGCCGTTGGCGTCGTAATACGGCACCACGGTACCTTCACGCGGCAACCAGCCGTAGTAACCCGCATCCGGATCGTTCTGGAAATTGCTCAGGAAGGTAAAGTCAGTTTTATCATCAGGACGCCATGAGAAAGACGGGGCAATGGAATAGCGTTTCTCTTTCGCCATTTCCTGTTGCGCATCCTGACTGCGCGCCACACCGGTCAGACGGTAGGAATACACGCCTGCATCATCAATGGCATCGCTGAAATCAAATCCGGTCTGGTACAGGTTATCTGTACCCATTTTGAACTGCACTTCTTTCAGCGGTTCAGTGGTCGGGCGCTTGCTGACCATACTGACAACGCCGCCCGGATTGCTTTTACCGTACAGAACGGAAGACGGCCCGCGAAGCACTTCGACACGCTCAAGCATGTACGGATCCATCGATACTTCAGAATAGTTATCACCCTGAAGTTTGATGCCGTCGAGATACTGGTTGGTGTTAACAGAGGTGAAGCCGCGGATTGCCATGGCGTCGATGGTGTTAGAACTGCCGCGGCTAGCAAAGACACCCGGCGTATAACCCAGGGCTTCTTTCACCGTCACCGGTTGCTTCATGTCCATTTCTTCGCGAGTCACCACGGAAACAGATTGTGGTGTCTTCACCAGTGGCGTATCGGTTTTTGTACCGGTAGCGCTATGTTTTGCTGCGATGGTCGCCGCAGGGCCCCATGCAGATTCCTGTGCCGCTTCGGGAGCAGAAGAAGCCGTCACATTAATGGTATCTTCCTTCGCAGGCGCGGTGGTGGCGGCACCGGCGTAAAATGCGGCAGTACCCAGTGCTGCGGTAATGGTTAAAGCTAACGTCCGACGCTTAAATGCGCCTTTTGGGACAGAATTTGAAAGCGAGCGTTGAGAAGCCATTGCATAATCTCTGGAGTGGAAATGGGAATGTAAACGATAATTATTATTATGACCGTCGCATATTATGCGCAATGCTTGCCCGCCTGCAACACTAATTCACATATAGATCGTCTGAATGAATAAAAAATATCCCCATGTTAAACATGGGTAAAAATGCCTATAAATTAAACGGGGATGAATGTGACGGGTTTGCGAAAAATGTAAAGCGTGCGGGTTAATTTGCGTTAAGAATAACAAATAAAAAGGGCACGATTTTCATCGCACCCTTTTTTAATATCCTAAATCATTCAAGTTGATTTAACGCAGCCAACGCCGAGCCAGCCTGAAGGAAGACGGATATTTAGTTGCCTGAGCCAAACATATCCTTGATCCAGCCCGCAACGCCGTTGCTGTCTTTCTTCTCATCCTGAGATTGTGGCTGTTGTTGTTGCCCGGATTGCTGTTGTTGTTGCTGCTGCATTTGTTGCTGTTGTTGCTGCTGCTGCTGTTGCTGAACAGCGGTCACAGAAGCCTGGCACATGGCGTCCGGCGAATCCGTCCAGACCGGAATGGAACGCGTTGCGCCACCGCCGCCCAGCATTCCGCCGCTGTTGTTGCCGCAGACAAAGTTACCGCTGCTATCAATGTTCATCGTGCTGATGCCTTCCGGCATTTGCAGATCCAGAGGCTGCGGCGTGCCGTTCTCCAGATAACGTCCGTACAGCACCAGCGCACCGGTTGAACCCCACAGTTTAGACGGGCCGTTGTTATCGCGGCCAACCCAGGTAATCGCCACCTGATTGCCGTCGATGCCCGCAAACCAGCTGTCACGCAGTTCGTTGGAGGTACCCGTTTTTGCTGCCAGATGCAGTTTCGGGAACTTGTTCGCCAGCGCGCGCGAGGTCCCTTCCTGCACAACCTGCTGCATCGCATACAGCGTCAGATACGCCGCCTGCGATGGGATCACGCGAACCGCCTGCGGGAAGCTCTGATAAAGTACCGTGCCGTCTTCCGCAATCACCGAGCGCACCGCAGACAGTGGCGCTTTGTTACCGCCGCTGGCAATGGTCTGGTATTCCTGCGCGACTTCCATCGGCGTCAGTGCAATCGCACCAAGCAGCATCGACGGCGTCTGGTTCAGGGATTCTTTCGGGATCCCCAGATTGATCAGCGTTTGGGTGATGTTATCCAGCCCTACCGCCATACCCAGATTTACCGTCGGGACGTTCATGGAACGCGCCAGCGCATCCACCAGCAGAACCTGACCACGGAACTGATGGTCATCGTTTTTCGGTGACCACGTCTGGCCATTTGCCAGTTTCAGCGTCAGCGGCTGGTCGGCCAGAATGGTGTTCAGACGGTATTTGTCCGGCTGAGAAAGCGCGGTCAGATAGGTCGCCGGTTTAGCCAGAGAACCGACCTGACGACGCGCCTGCATCGCACGGTTAAAGCCTGCGAACTGCGTTTCCGCGCCGCCGACCATCGCCCGCACTTCGCCGGTGTAACGGTCAACAATCACCATCGCGGTTTCGATGTCATTCAGGCCGCTTTTCTTACGCAGTAACGGAATGCCTTCTTCGACCGCTTTTTCCGCCGCATCCTGCGAAATAGGATCCAGTGTGGTGAAGATTTTCACCCCGGACATGTCCTGAACTTTATCGCCCAGTTTGGCCTGAAGCTCCTGACGCACCATCTGCATAAACGCAGGCTGAGGTGAAATCACGCCGCCTTTCGGCTGCACGCCGAGCGGACGCGCGCTGAGCATGTCATACAGTTCCTGATCGATAACTTTCTGATCAACCAGTAAACGCAGCACCAGATTACGACGCTGCAACGCCATTTGCGGGTTACGCCACGGGTTATACAGCGACGCACCTTTCACCATGCCGACCAGCAATGCCTGCTGATCCAGACTCAGTTCATTCACCGGACGACCAAAGTAATACAGGCTCGCCAGCGGGAAACCGCGGATCTGATCGGAACCGCTCTGGCCGAGATACACTTCATTCAGATACAGCTCGAGAATGCGGTCTTTGCTGTAATCCGCGTCCAGCAGGATCGCCATAATGGCTTCACGCGCTTTACGGCTCAGTGAACGTTCATTGGTCAGGAACAGGTTTTTCACCAGCTGCTGTGTCAGCGTAGAACCGCCCTGCACCGCATGACCGGCGGTCAGGTTTGCCAGCACCGCACGGCCAATGGAATAGAAGTTGATGCCGTCGTGTTCATAGAAATGACGGTCTTCCGTTGCCAGCAAGGTATCGACCAGCAAATCCGGGAAACCGGAACGCGGTACGAACAGACGCTGTTCGCCGTTAGCATTCGACGCCTGCAACATGGTGATCAGACGCGGGTCGAGGCGGAACAGCCCGAAATCACGCTGATTATCCAGATTCTTAATTTCTGCAAGGCTGCTGCTATCAAACATCAGGCGGGCGTTCACCTGCCCTTCTTTACCTTCCGGGAAATCAAACGGACGACGCAGCAAATCGATATAATTCGCATGCACCGTAAATTCGCCCGGACGGGTGATACGCGTCACTTCGCGATACTGCGTACCTTCCAGCAATCCGACCATCTCAGCTTTGCTGATCTGCATGTCCGGCTCAAGGTTTACCTGACGACCATACACCGCCGCAGGCAACTGCCAGACTTTACCGCCATCAATGCGGTCATGGATTTGTTTGTTGAGGTAAAACGCATAAATCCCGAGCAGAATAAGAAAAACGATGAACAGTTTGACTAACAGCCAGAAAATACGGCGTTTCACACTCTTTTTTCCGCCTTTTTTGGCTTTACGCGGCGCTGCTTTTCGGCTCATGCGAGATCCCTGTTCTTCTTCGTACTCATCGTCATCCTCATACTCGTCATCAATTTCTTCTTCGTATTCTTCGTAGTCGTCATCCCGGCGGCTACGGCGGACGGGACGAGCCCGCGCAGGCTTCCGCCCGGCAGGTTTACCTTTACGGCCAATCGGCTCGCGATCATCGCCAGACATCAGTCAATCTCCCAACGTGCTGCTGTGTTCGTCATAATGATTCTGCTTAGCTGAGTCATTTTCATTTTTGATTTCAAAAAAACACTGTATTTCAAAAAGATACTGTTGATGGCCTGAAACCCAGGCCGCAAGGCGCTTACTCTGTGCCCCGCTTAAGTTTTCGCCCACAGGAAATGTCTGAAAAATCGCCCCTTCCCGGCACAATTTTTAAAAGCTCAGACAGACATCAGGGCGCGTGTTTTTTCGTCCGGCGCGTAGGCAACGCCTCCGCCGGATTGTCCGGCCACGGATGTTTCGGATATCGCCCTTTCATTTCTTTTTGCACTTCGCGATACGATCCCTGCCAGAAAGCGGCCAGATCTGCTGTTATCTGCAACGGACGCTGTGCAGGTGACAATAACTCAAGCACCACGGTAACGCGGCCTTCCGCCAGTTGCGGGCTGCGCTGCTCGCCGAACATTTCCTGCATCCGCACCGAAAGTGCCGGTGGCTGGTCTGCATGATAACGGATTGGCAGACGACTGCCAGTCGGCACGGTGTAATGTATCGGTAATGCACTGTCAAGACGCTGACGTTGTTGCCAGTCCAGCAACCTTAATAAGGCATCATGCAAATCAACCTGTTGCAGTGATTTTAACGAGCGAACGCCCTGTAAAGACGGCTGCAACCAGCGTTCCAGACCGTCGAGCAAAGCCTGGTCGTCGGCAGCCGGCCAGTCGGCCTCCGGCAGCCATTTTGCGGCACACAGAAGCCGGAGCCGCAGTTGTTCTGCCGCCACCGACCAGTTCAGCGCCTGCAAACCCTGTGTGCGGATCCAGTCGATCAACGCCTGTTGCAGTTCTTCGTCATCCGGCTTCGCCAGCGGATTCGCTTTCAGCACCAGCCGGCCAATCTGCCAGCGTCGCCAGGCGCGCAGGGTGCCTTTTTCTTCATCCCATTCCACCGCCGTCTGTTCTTTAACGACATCGGGCAGGCGCGACGGAAGTTGCGTGATATCCAGCGAGACAGCCAGCAGAATGCGGGCATCCGGGCTATTGTTGCCCTGCAATAACTGCGGCGCGACCAGCCACGGCGCGCGGGTTAACCCGTCGTCCTGCGGCAAAGACGCACCCAGTCCGTTCGCCAGCAGATAGCGGCCATCTTCGCCGCGGCGTTGTGCGATACGGTCACTGAAAGCGCGGGCCAGTAACCACGGTGCGAGCGAAGCATCCGGCTCACCGCTTTTCGCACCGGTGCGCTGCGCCAGTTGTTTCGCCCGCCGCTGCCAGTTGCCCTGCGGGCGGCTGAACCAGTAATCGATATCCGGTAATCCGCCGCGTGGCGGTTCTTCGAGGATCGCGGCCAGTAAGGCTGCCGTTGCCAGTGCGTCCGGACTTTGTGTTGCAGCCGCAATCAGCATCGCCGCCAGCCGTGGCTCACAGCCAAGCTGTGCCATACGTTGTCCGGCGGCGGTAAGTTTTCCCTGCACATCGGTGGCACCGAGCTGCTGTAACAGATTTTTGGCGGCAGATAATGCGGCGACAGGCGGCTTATCCAGCCACTGAAGTTGCGCCGGATCCTGACAGCCCCACTGCAACAACTCCAGCCAGAAACTGCTCAGATCGCTTTGCAGAATTTCCGCTTCGGCCTGCGCACTGGTGCGTTCAGCCTGCTCTTTGCTGAACAGATGCCAGCACAATCCCGGTTCGAGACGTCCGGCACGCCCTGCGCGCTGAGTCATCGACGCCTGACTGATGCGCTGCGTTACCAGCCGCGTCAGGCCGCTGCGCGGGTCAAATTGCGCGCTGCGCTCCAGACCGCTGTCCACCACCAGGCGGATACCTTCGATGGTCAGACTGGTTTCCGCAATATTGGTCGCCAGCACCACTTTGCGGCGTCCTGCGGAGGAAGGCTGAATGGCTTTCTGCTGTTGTTCCAGCGACAACGCGCCGTACAACGGACAGAGATCGACATCCTCCGCCAGCCTGCCGTTCAGCAGATTTTGCACGCGGGTAATTTCAGAAACACCCGGTAAAAACAGCAGCATCGAGCCGTGATTTTCGCCCATCAGACGGCTGACCACGCGCGCCACGCCTTCGTCCAGCCGTTCGTGCGTGGCAAGGGAAAGATACTGCCGCTCGACCGGGAAACTGCGGCCTGCGGATTCAATCACCGGCGCATCCGGCAGTAAAGAAGACAGGCGCAGATTGTCGAGCGTCGCCGACATAATCAGGATTTTTAAATCATCGCGCAGCGCATTCTGCACATCGAGTAATAACGCCAGCGCCAGATCGGCTTGCAAACTGCGCTCATGGAATTCATCGAGGATCACCATCGACACGTCGGTCAATTCAGGATCCGCCTGCACCATGCGGGTCAGAATACCTTCAGTCACCACTTCAAGGCGCGTTGCGGCACTGGTTTTGCTCTCAGCGCGCATACGATAACCCACGGTCTGCCCCGGCGTTTCACCCAGCTGTTGCGCCAGACGGAAGGCGACGTTTTTTGCTGCCAGACGACGAGGTTCCAGCAGCAGAATTTTGCCCGGCAAATTAGCCTGTTTGAGCAACTGCAACGGCAGCCAGGTCGATTTACCGGCACCGGTCGGGGCAAGCAAAAGCACCTGCGGCGCCTGTTGCAGTGCGGCTAATAGCGGTTCAAGTACGGCGCTGACAGGCAAAGAAGGCAATGAATTCACCATGAGAGTTAACTTTAAACGGCGGGCATTGTAGCATTTAGCCCCACATCCGGCATGTTGCCGTGATTCGTCTTCACAGGAATTTCTATGTCTGCCGAACGCCGCCTGTTCTTCGCCTTATCCCTGCCTGCAAAAATGCAAAAGCAGGTGATTAAGTGGCGTGCGGATAATTTCCCGGCGGAAACCGGCCGCCCCGTCGCAGCCGCTAACCTGCATATTACGCTGGCATTTCTCGGTGAAGTCAGCGCTCTCAAGGAAGCCGCGCTGACCCGCGTCGCCGGGCGCATTCAGGGGCAAACATTCAGCCTGATGCTGGATGATATCGGCCACTGGCCGGGTTCCGGCGTGGTATGGATTGGCACCCGACGCGCGCCCAACGCATTGTTGCAGCTGGCGTCCGTATTGCGATCCCACGCAGCGCGCAACGGGTGTCATCAGAGTACACTGCCGTTCCACCCGCATGTGTCGCTTTACCGCAATGCGACGCGCCCGGTCGCTATTCCTCCGGCCACACCTGGCTGGCAACTGGATGCCACCGAATTCAGTTTATACGAATCGCTGTTTGAACGGGGACGCACCCGTTACCACTGCCTGCAAACCTGGCCGCTGGGCGATATGCAGGAAACCTGATCTCTTTTAGCATTCTCTTTGACCAGAGTATTTCACACGGAAACCCTCATGCATTTCGAGCCTGCGCTTCAATCTGCCACTCTCATTAAACGTTACAAACGGTTTCTCGCCGACGTGATCACGCCCGATGGCACCGAACTGACCCTGCACTGCGCTAATACCGGCGCGATGACCGGTTGCGCGACACCCGGCGACACCGTCTGGTATTCCACGTCCGACAATCTCAAACGCAAATATCCGCACAGTTGGGAACTGACGGAAACACAGCAAAATCACTGGATTTGCGTCAATACGCTGCGGGCCAATCAGCTGGTACGCGAAGCCATTATGGCGCAACGCATACCGGAATTATCCGGTTACAGTAAACTCACATCAGAAGTAAAATACGGCACCGAAAATAGCCGTATAGACTTGATGTTACAGGCAGAAAATCAACCTGACTGCTATATTGAAGTGAAATCTGTCACGTTGCTGCAAGAGGGACGGGGATTCTTTCCCGATGCAGTCACACTGCGCGGTCAGAAGCATTTACGCGAGTTACAGTCGATGGCAGAACAGGGGCAGCGGGCGGTACTTTTCTTCGCTGTTTTACATTCAGGCATTGAAAGCGTGTCCGCAGCACACCATATTGATCCGCGTTATACCGAATTACTGACGTATGTTCAAAACAAGGGTGTTGAGGTGATGTGCTACGGTGCCGAACTTTCTGCTGAGGGTATCCGCCTCACAGAGAGATTACCGCTGGTGACGACATCAGTCAGTCAATAAAAAGAGTTCGGATAACCCTGTAATTACCTGTCGGCGGCATAAAAAACAGGTCGCGAATACGCTTTTCCTCACAGGCTTGTCAAGCACCTGCGAGGAATAATTGCCAACCTCGTTGCCTTCTGTTATTTATAGCGGCCTGATTTTTTCCCCCGTTGGGGATCGAAATGTTCGAAGCCTGCATGTTGCAGTCATATGCGGCATAAAAAGCGGATGAACATAGTGCGTGTTATGTAGGAGAAGCATCATGCAAGAAGGCCAAACCCGTAAGACGTCGTCCTTGAGCATTCTCGCTATCGCTGGGGTGCAGCCGTATCAAGAGAAGCCGGGCGAAGAGTACATGAACGACGCTCAGCTGGCTCACTTCAAAAAGATTCTTGAAGCATGGCGCAATCAGCTCAGGGATGAAGTAGATCGTACCGTTTCACACATGCAGGAAGAGGCAGCTAACTTCCCTGACCCGGCTGACCGGGCGACACAGGAAGAAGAGTTCAGCCTGGAACTGCGTAACCGTGACCGTGAACGTAAGCTGATTAAAAAGATTGAAAAAACACTGAAAAAAGTGGAAGACCAGGATTTCGGATATTGTGATTCCTGTGGCGTTGAGATTGGCATCCGCCGTCTTGAAGCCCGTCCTACCGCTGATTTGTGTATCGACTGTAAGACTCTGGCAGAAATCCGCGAAAAGCAGATGGCTGGCTAAGTTTCGGGTCCCACGCGGTGCGTCATGCACCGCGTTCCCTTTTAACGCCGTACCCCACTTTTATGCCGCAAGAACAACACTACACTGGCCGTTTCGCCCCCTCACCTTCCGGTGACCTTCATTTCGGTTCTCTGATTGCCGCGCTTGGCAGCTATTTGCACGCCCGTTCGCAAAACGGCAAATGGTTAGTGCGCATCGACGATATCGACCCGCCGCGTGAAATTCCGAGCTCCGCTGACCGCATTTTAGCCACGCTCGAACGCTACGGACTGGAGTGGGATGGCGAGGTTGTCTGGCAGTCAAAACGTCATGACGCCTATCGTGCCGCGCTGGACTGGCTGTACCAGCAGCAAAAAAGCTATTACTGCACCTGTACCCGCCAGCGTATTTCGCAAACCGGCGGAACTTACGACGGCCATTGCCGTGATTTAAATTTGGGTGCAGAAAATGCCGCCATCCGCCTGCGTCAGACCCTGCCGGTGTACGGTTTTGATGATGATTTTCAGGGACATTTGCACGCCAGCGCGAAACTCGCTGAAGAAGACTTTATTATCCGCCGCCGCGACGGGCTGTTTGCCTATAATCTGGCGGTGGTAGTAGATGACCATTTTCAGGGTGTAAATCACATCGTGCGCGGCGCAGATCTGATTGAACCGACGGTGCGCCAGATTTCCCTATACCGGCATTTAGGTTATCCGCAGCCCGGATATCTGCATTTACCGCTGGCGCTCAATGAAAATGGCGATAAGCTTTCCAAGCAGAATCACGCGCCCGCGTTGCCGGAAGGCGATCCCCGTCCGGTTATCATTAACGCACTGAAATTTTTAGGCCAAAGGCTGCCGGAAAACTGGCAGGATTACACTTTGCCTTTATTATTACGCTGGGCGACAGCACAGTGGACGACAGCTGATATCCCGCATCAGGTGCGCTAATGCTGCGCAGATGTGACATCGGCATTCTCAAAGCGGCTACTGTGAGCTATGATTAGCCGCTGTTTTTGCGTCACGCCAATTTTTTCAGTCACTATCGAGGTGTACCATTTTTACCCGAGTAGCCAATTTTTGCCGTAAGGTGCTAGTTCGTGAAGATAAAGTCGTTCGTGAAGAAAAGGCTGTTCATGACGAAGCCGCGCTTCATGGAGAACCTAATCGCGAGGAAAATCCCCGTCGTGATCCGTCTCCTGTGGCCGAAGGCAATGTGAAGGCAACAAATCCTGAACGTCGTGACAACGAACAACGCCGTGAAAATCGCGGCCGTCGGGATGACAACGCCAACCGGGGCGACCGCCGCAATAATAACAACCGCCGCTCTTCTTCCCCTTATCAGCCTCGTGGCGAACGCAGCGATTCCCGTGGCGATCGTCATCACGATCAGCGTACTGACCGTAATGACTCGCGTAACGAACCTCGCGCTCCGCGTCCTTCTGTCGAACACGTACAGAAACCGCGTCCGTCATTTGATTACGCCGGTGAAACCCGTGCGATGACCATTATCCCCCGCGATGAGCACAATATTTCTCGTCGTGATATCAGCGAAAATGCCCTGAAAGTCCTTTACCGTCTGAACAAGTCTGGCTTTGAAGCCTTCCTGGTCGGCGGTGGCGTGCGCGATTTGCTGCTGGATAAAAAACCAAAAGACTTCGATATCACCACCAACGCCACGCCGGATCAGGTGCGTAAACTGTTCCGCAACTGCCGTCTGGTCGGTCGTCGTTTCCGTCTGGCTCACGTGATGTTTGGCCCGGAAATCATCGAAGTCGCCACCTTCCGTGGTCACCACGAACAGCACGAAGAAACCGACGATAAAAACGTGTCCCAGCAGGCGGTCAACGGCATGCTGCTGCGCGATAACATTTTCGGCACCATCGAAGACGACGCCCAGCGCCGTGACTTCACCATCAACAGTTTGTATTACGGCGTTGCTGACTTTACCGTTCGCGATTACACCGGCGGTCTGCGCGACCTGGAAAACGGCATCATTCGTCTGATTGGTGATCCGGAAACCCGTTACCGCGAAGATCCGGTCCGTATGCTGCGCGCCGTGCGTTTCGCCGCCAAACTGAACATGAAGATCAGCCCGGAAACCGCCGAGCCGATCCCGCGTCTGGCTACGCTGTTGCAGGAAATTCCGCCAGCGCGTCTGTTCGAAGAATCCCTGAAGCTCTTGCAGGCCGGTTACGGCTACGAGACATACAAAAAGCTTTGTGAATACCAGCTGTTCCAGCCTTTGTTCCCGCTGATTGCCCGCCAGTTTACTGAGCAAGGCGACAGCCCGATGGAACACATTCTGATCCAGGTGCTGAAAAATACCGACCACCGTCTGCATAACGATCAGCGCGTCAATCCGGCGTTCCTGTTTGCGGCAATGCTGTGGTATCCGGTGATTGAGCATGCACAGAAGCTGGCGCAGGAAGGCGGTCTCACATATTACGATGCCTTCGCGCTGGCAATGAACGACGTGCTCGACGAGCAGTGCCGTACGCTGGCGATTCCGAAACGTATTACCACGCTGGTGCGTGACATCTGGGCGCTGCAACTGCGCCTGTCACGTCGTCAGGGTAAACGCGCGCACAAGCTGATGGAACATCCTAAATTCCGCGCGGCTTATGATTTACTGGTGCTGCGTGCTGAAGTCGAACAACACCGCGAACTGCAAAGTCTGGCGCAGTGGTGGGGCGAGTTCCAGGAAGCCACACCGGCATCACAAAAAAGTATGCTGGGTACGCTCGGTGACGATGCGACACCGGCACGCCGTGCGCGTCCGCGCCGTCCGCGTAAACGGGCTCCGCGTAAGGATGGCGGTCAATGATCCGCGTTTACCTGGCTCTGGGCAGTAATCTTGCCCGTCCGCTTGACCAGGTAAATTGTGCGCTGGAGGCGCTGGCACATTTGCCGCGCACCCGCTTTGTGGCCGCATCGCCGTTTTACCGCAGTAAACCGCTGGGGCCACAAGATCAACCTGATTATCTGAATGCAGTGGTGGCGCTCGATACGCTGCTGCCGCCGGAAGAGTTGCTCGATTGCACGCAAGGGATCGAGCAAAATCAGGGACGCGTTCGCAAAGCCGAACGCTGGGGACCGCGGACGTTAGATCTCGATATGCTGATCTATGGCGATCAGGTGATCAATACCGAGCGTTTAACAGTGCCGCATTACGATATGAAAAACCGCGAGTTTATGCTGTATCCGCTGGCCGATCTGGCGCCGGATCTGGTGTTTCCGGATGGCGAAACGCTGCAAAGCCTGCTCGCACGCGTTCCGCTCAACGGCCTGACTACATGGTAAGTCGCTCAGCGGCTTACCCGTACCATCAATCCCCCTTCTGCTTTGTTCTCATAGACAACTTTCAGCTGATGTAACTGCGCGATCCTCTGTACGATCGAAATCCCCAGACCGCTGCCGGTTTGTTCCTGTCCCGGTGGCCGGTAAAAACGCTCGCCGAGCCTTGCCAGATGTTCATCGCTGATCCCCGGCCCCTGATCTTCAACCGTCATGCCCCTCGTATTCAGTCGCACCGTCACGCAGGTTCCGGGCGGCGAGTAACGGATGGCGTTATCCAGCAGATTGCGCACCATCAGCGAGAGCAGCAGCGACTGGCCCCGCATTTCAGGCGGAACGCCCTGCTCTTCAAAACGTAATTCGATACCTTTGCCGTGCGCGCGGTAATCCTGTTCCGCCAGACTTTGGGCGACCAGCGAAGGCCAGTCGATACGTTCCAGCTCTTCAGGCGCGGTGAAACTTTCCAGCCTTGAGAGCGTCAGTAACTGATCCACCAGCCGTGTGGCGCGATCGATGCTGGTGGTCAGATTTTCCAGCGCATGTTCACGCATTTGGGCGTCATCGCCGGAAAGCTGCACCACTTCCGTTTGCACCCGTAACGCCGCCAGCGGACTGCGCAGCTCGTGGGCGGCATCCGAAGTGAACCGGCGTTCGCGTACCAACATTTCACCGGTACGGGCAAACAGAGAATTCAGCGCATTCGCCAGCGGCAGCACTTCTCCGGGCAGAGAGTCCGTGACTATCGGCGTGGAATCTTCCGGCGAACGCTGACGTAATCCTTGCGCCACGCGACGCAGCGGACGCAATTCCAGCGTAACCATCACAATCAGCGCCAGTAACAGTACCGGCAGCGAGCCCAGCCACGGCGTCAGTTGTCCGCTGACCAGACTCCAGGCCATATCATTGCGATAATCATATTCCTGCCCGACGGCCACGCGATACTGGCCGTCCGGCGACGTCAGCCAGACCATCCGCCAGGTATCGCTGTCCCCTCTCAGTTCCGCATCGACAAAGCCCTGCGTATCACCATCGAAGCGAATGCGTTTGCCGTTTTCGCCATCATTAAGCAGCATTTGCCCGTGAAGGTTAAAAATAGCAAAGGTCAGCGCATCATCATCGGTATGACCGCGTGACCCTTTGCGCACCATTTTTTTTGTATCCGGCAGTTCGGCATCTTTTGAGAGATTCAGGCGATCGCCCAGTCCCGTGGCGGCAAGACGTTTGGCGAACAGCATTTGCTGGGTATCGAAAACTTCATTGATGTGTTTGCGGGTCTGATGCCACGCCACGCCGCTGGCAATCATCCAGGTCAGCAGCGCCAGTATCGAGAAAAGCAGGATCAGACGCAGGCGCAGACTGAGGTTTTTCAGTTTCTTCACCCGCTTCACGCCTCCCCTCCATCATCCGCTTTAATCTCATCGCCCAGCGTATAGCCCACGCCATGCACGGTGCGGATAAAGCCTTTGCCGAGTTTGCTGCGCAGATGGTGAATATGCACTTCCACGGCGTTGCTGCTGACCTCATCGTCCCAGTTGTAGAGTTTTTCCTGGATGAGCGTACGCGCCAGCACGCGGCCTTTGTTGTTGAGAAACAGCTCCAGTACCGCGACCTCACGCGGAGTCAGTGTCACCGCTTCTCCGTTAAGCATCACGCTGCGGGCAGCGGGATCAAATTCTATCGCGCCATGAATGACTTTTGGCGTCACTACGCCGTGACGACGGCGGATCAGTGCCTGCAGGCGCGCGGCGACTTCCACCAGCGCAAAAGGCTTACACAGATAATCATCAGCACCGGCCTGAAGGCCACCGACGCGCTGCTCAAGCGCATCACGGGCGGTAAGGATCAGCACCGGCGTATCGCGTCCGGCCTTACGCCATTCGCGCAACAGATCCATTCCGTCCATGCCCGGCAGGCTTAAATCGAGGATCACCGCATCGTAAGGCGCGCTGTCGAGCGCGGCTTTGCCCGTCACGCCGTCGGTAAACCAGTCCAGTGTAAAACCTAATTTTGTCAGCCCGGCTTTGATACCGTCGCCGATCATCTTATCGTCTTCAACTAATAGAATTCGCATGGTTCCCTCCGTTTTTGCCATTATAGCTGACGCTTCTTAATCACTTCTTAAGAGCGGGATCAACGTCTCTGCGAGTGATCGTGCTGTCTGACTTTCCACTCATACAGTAGAATACCGGCATCATATTCATCCGATGAATTATTCAAAGGAACGTGTTCATGAAACCAACAACGCTGAGCCAGCTTCGCCAATGGAAGCAGGAAAAACATAAATTTGCGACCATTACCGCGTATGACGCCAGTTTCGCGCAACTGTTCGCTGAACAAGGCATCTCTGTGATGCTGATCGGCGACTCGCTGGGCATGGTCGTTCAGGGGCAGGATTCCACGCTGCCGGTGACGGTCGAAGAGATTGCTTACCACACCCGCTGCGTGCGCCGTGGCGCGCCTCACGCGTTATTGCTGGCTGACCTGCCGTTCATGAGTTACGCCACGCCTGAACAGGCGTTTCAAAGCGCTGCCGTGCTGATGCGCGCGGGCGGCAATATGGTCAAACTCGAAGGCGGCAGCTGGCTGTGTGATACGGTCAGAATGCTGACCGAACGCGCCGTGCCAGTGTGTGGCCATCTGGGGCTGACGCCGCAGTCGGTGAACATTTTCGGTGGCTACAAAGTTCAGGGACGCGATGAAGTCGCCGCCAATCAGCTGATCAAAGATGCGATGATGCTCGAAGAAGCCGGTGCGCAGTTGCTGGTGCTGGAATGTGTTCCGGTCGAACTGGCCCGCCGCGTGACCGAAGAACTGAGCATTCCGGTGATCGGCATTGGCGCGGGCAATGTGACTGATGGACAGATTCTGGTAATGCATGACGCATTTGGCATCACCGGCGGCCATACGCCTAAATTCGCCAAAGACTTCCTCAGCGAAGCGGGCGATATTCGTGGCGCAGTGCGTTTGTATGTCGATCAGGTCGCGCAAGGCGTGTATCCGGGCGAAGAACATTCCTTTAAATAAGCGGGAGAAGGCTGGTGTTGATAATTGACAGCGTGGCGCTGCTGCGTCGCGAAATCCGTGATTTTCGTAAGAATAACAAACGCATCGCACTGGTGCCGACGATGGGCAACCTGCACGAAGGCCACATGACGCTGGTGGAAGAAGCCAAAGCGCGTGGCGACGTGGTGGTGGTGAGTATTTTCGTCAACCCGATGCAGTTCGAGCGCGCGGATGATCTTGAACGTTACCCGCGTACCTTGCAGGAAGACTGCGAGAAGCTGAATAAGCGCGGCGTGGATCTGGTATTCGCCCCGTCGCCTGCTGAAGTGTATCCGAAAGGTCTGGCGACCCAGACTCAGGTAGATGTGCCGGTGATTTCCACCATTCTGGAAGGCGCGAGCCGTCCGGGACATTTTCGTGGCGTCTCAACCATCGTCAGTAAACTGTTCAATCTGGTGCAACCACAGGTCGCCTGTTTCGGGCAAAAGGACTTCCAGCAACTGGCACTGCTGCGCACGATGGTGGAAGATATGGGATACGACATTGAGATTGTCGGCGTGCCGATTGTGCGTGCCAAAGACGGTCTGGCGCTCAGTTCCCGTAACGGTTATCTGACTGCCGATGAACGTAAAATCGCGCCTCAGCTGAACAAGATCATGAACGCGCTGGCACAACGTCTGAGCCAGGGTGAACGTCATACCGACGAAATGTTGCAGGAAACCGCGCAACAGCTTCGCGAAGCGGGTTTCACACCGGATGAACTGTTTATCCGTGATGCAAAAACCTTACAGGAATTATCCGTCGACAGCACCTCTGCGGTGATCCTGATGGCGGCCTGGCTGGGTAAAGCGCGACTGATTGATAATCAGGAAGTTGATCTGACGCAGTAGACAGCGCAGGTCAAATGAACAACTATGTTGGCCGCCGGAAACTTCGGACTTTTAGACTGTCCGCCCGGCGGATCCCCAGACTTTTTACGCACGAAGGGTCACAAGCAATGGTACGTACAATGCTGCAAGGCAAACTGCACCGGGTTCACGTCACTCAGGCAGATTTGCATTACGAAGGCTCCTGCGCCATCGATCAGGATTTTCTTGATGCCTCAGGCATTCTGGAATACGAAGCAATTGATATTTATAACGTTGCTAACGGTCAGCGTTTCTCGACTTACGCCATCGCGGCAGAACGCGGTTCGCGGATTATTTCGGTGAACGGTGCGGCAGCCCGTTGTGCCTGCGTCGGCGACCTGCTGATCATCTGTTCTTATGTGCAGATGTCAGATGAACAGGCCCGCCAGCACAAACCGAAAGTGGCCTATTTCGAGGGTGAAAACCAGCTGAAACGCACCGCCAAAGCCGTGCCGGTTCAGGTGGCCTGATTCTCTGAGTAACTGATAAAGAGTCATAAGAAATCTGAATCCCCAAAATCATTCGAGTTGCATCAAGGCGGCAATTGAGTGAATCCCCGGGAGCATACATTAGTATGTGACCGGGGTTCACGAAAGCAGCCAACGCAGAGGCAACTCGAAGGATGAAGGGGATTAACTTCTAAGACCACGCCCGCGCTCGATCAAGTACCACGCCAGCAAATAAAACACTGCAATAAACGCCACCAGCACGCTCATGGTAAACACCAGCGGCACGTCTGAAATCCCCAGGAAACCGTAGCGGAAACCGCTGATCATGTAGACGATCGGGTTCAGCTTGGAAACCGCCTGCCAGATTGGCGGCAACAACGACAGCGAGTAGAACACGCCGCCAAGATAGGTCAGCGGCGTCAGCACGAACGTCGGGATCAGACTGATATCGTCAAACGTTGTCGCAAACACCGCGTTCAGTAAACCGCCCAGCGAGAACAGGATCGCAGTCAGCAATAAGGTCAGCGCGATGATCCACCAGGAGTGGATGACCAGCGGGACGAAGAACAACGAGATCGCCGTGACCAGGATCCCCACGCAGATCCCACGCGCCACGCCGCCGCCGACATAACCGGCGATCACCACGTGCGTTGGCACCGGCGCGACCAGCAGTTCTTCAATGTTGCGCTGGAATTTAGCGCTGAAGAACGACGACGCCACGTTGGCGTAGGAGTTAGTGATCACCGCCATCATGATCAGCCCCGGCACGATAAACTGCATATAGGTGAAGCCGTGCATGCTGCCGATCTGTGAACCGATCAGGTTACCAAAGATGATGAAATACAAGGTCATGGTGATGACCGGCGGAACCAGTGTTTGGATCCAGATCCGGCCAAAACGGTTGATCTCTTTCATCCAGATACTTTTGAGTGCCACCCAGTACAATTGCGACATTATTTCTTTTCCTCACTGCCGTTCACCAGCGTGACAAACAGCTCTTCCAGACGGTTCGCCTTGTTACGCATACTTAATACCTGCACACCCTGCTTGCTCAGCTGGCTGAACAGGGAATTCAGTCCCTGCTCGCGCATGACTTCCACTTCCAGCGTTGACGTGTCCGTCAGCTGACTGCGGTAGCCTTCGAGCACCGGCAGCGGGCTTTTCGCGCCTAAATCCAGAATGAACGTTTCGGATTTCAGCTTCGACAACAGCTCTTTCATACTGGTGTTTTCCACCAGCTGGCCGCCCTGAATAATGCCGATATTACGGCACAGCATTTCCGCTTCTTCCAGATAGTGTGTGGTCAGAATGATAGTGGTGCCCTGCGCGTTCAGCTCTTTCAGGAAGCCCCACATGGAGCGGCGCAGTTCGATATCCACGCCCGCCGTCGGTTCATCAAGGATCAGCAGTTTCGGCTCGTGCATCAGCGCACGGGCGATCATCAGACGACGTTTCATCCCGCCGGAGAGCATGCGCGAACGCTCGTTGCGCTTGCCCCATAAATCCAGCTGCGTCAGATATTTTTCCGCACGTTGCAGTGCCAGCGGACGTGGCACGCCGTAATAACCAGCCTGATTAACCACCACTTGCATGACGGTTTCAAACGGGTTGAAGTTGAATTCCTGCGGCACCAGACCTAACTGGCGTTTAGCATTCACAATATCTTTATCAATGTCATAGCCAAACACCTGCACTTTGCCGGCAGTTTTGTTGACCAGTGAACTGATGATACCAATGGTGGTGGATTTACCCGCACCGTTCGGCCCAAGCAGGGCATAAAAATCGCCAGCTTCGACGCGCAGATCGATTCCACGCAAAGCCTGTACACCACCGGCGTAAGTTTTGGTTAACTTTTCCAGTTCCAATGCATAATTCATAAAGGGAGCGTACCTTCTTGTGAAAACCCTGTTGTAGGAATGAGTAAGTGGAGATGCCGAATCTGTTTGAAAAGTCGGGGCATTGCCCTATATTACCCCATCGCAGTGAGCTCGTTACAGGCTATTGACCTCCATGAATGACATAGAAAGACTCATCAGTAACAACGCAGCCTGGTCTAAAACCATGATTGACGAAGATCCTGGTTTCTTTGAACGCCTTTCCCAGTCTCAAAAACCCCGTTTCTTGTGGATTGGCTGTTCCGATAGCCGTGTCCCCGCCGAGCGACTGACTGGCCTGGAGCCGGGCGAACTTTTCGTTCACCGTAACGTCGCCAATCTGGTCATCCACACCGACCTTAACTGCCTGTCCGTTGTGCAATATGCTATCGACGTGCTGGAAGTCGAACACGTGATTATCTGCGGTCACTACGGCTGTGGCGGTGTGCAGGCGGCGGTTGAAAACCCTGAACTGGGTTTGATCAATAACTGGTTGTTGCATATCCGGGACATCTGGTACAAACACAGTTCCCTGCTGGGCGAACTGTCGCCAGAAAAACGTCTCGATAAATTGTGCGAACTGAATGTGGTCGAGCAAGTCTACAACCTCGGTCACTCCACGGTGATGCAATCGGCCTGGAAACGCGGCCAGAAAGTCACACTGCACGGCTGGGTTTACGGCATTCTGGACGGACGACTGCGCAACCTGGAAGTTGACGCTACCAGCCGCGAAACGCTGGAACAGCGCTACCGTCAGGGCGTCTCCGCCTTGCTGAACGGCGACCCGCAATAACAAGCCGCACTACTCTACCGAATTTCAAAAAACAAAAGGCACAAAAATGTGCCTTTTTTACCATTTATTTTTCCTGCACTTACAACGCGATCACTATAAATCAATGAGTTACAAATACTTTAAGCAGCTGTAAGCCCTATAAAGATGCTTAGGTGTGGACACTATGTGGACACTCCAGCCCCGCTTTCCCCCTCAATGGATTAAAGGAAATTGCGTCCTGCAGGAAGTCCGGAGCGAAGTGAGCATAGACCATTGTCTGGTTGATATTCGCGTGTCCGAGAATTCTTTGCAGGGTGATTATGTTCCCGCCGTTCATCATAAAATGTGTCGCAAATGTATGTCGCAGCACATGCAATGATTGCCCTTTCGGTAAGTCTGGTTTCACCGATTTCAATAGCAGCCGGAAGGTCAAATAATCGGCATCAGGAAAAAGTAATCCAGACTTCAGATTTTTGACTACCTTACATACCTCGTCTGAGATCGGGACTGTTCTGGGTTTGCCGTTTTTGGTATTGAGAAAAGTCACTCGGTTATTAATGACATTCTCCACCTTCAAACTGCTTATTTCTCCCCAGCGGCCTCCTGTACTCAAGCTCAGGATCGCAATCCTCTTATTGTCCCCTTCCAAAACAGACAGCAACTTCTCAATTTCATCAGCAGACATAAAAGTCATGGATGATAGCTGCCCTTTTAGCAACGTTACGCCATGCAACGGATTTTCAGCGTGGAATAAACCTGCTTCGTTCAGGTAAGTAAACAGACCACTCAGCAACATCAAATTGCGGTTTACCGTCGTTGCCTTAACGCCCTTCGCCAATCTCAAAGACTTAAATTTTGTAATAGCCAGGCTATCAATTTGGAAAGAACACGGGTCATCCATCAGGTTGCAGATGAATTCCAGTTTGGCTTTGTCTAGCTTGCCGTGTTTCACGTTCTGCCCGTGATAGAGCCACCACAATTCTATCAACTCGGATAACGGTCGCTTGTCTGCCGGTTTAGATAGCCATTCTTTGTCGTGATAATTCACCGCTACATATTTTTCGTAGGCGGCTGCTTCATGTTTCTTGTCGAACCTACGCCGGAAGCGCTTTCCGTTGCGCCCCTGCGGTCTGATGTCCACTTCATAACGACCATCATCGAGCTTCTTAATCGACATATTGAAGCCCTCCGAAATCGTGGGTACTGCAAAGACTCTGTGATTCTATAAAACGTAAAAAGTCGAAATGTAGCGTTAACCAGTCTTTTTGTCGGAGTGGGACGACGTTGTTTCGTCCTGCCCAAAGTGTGCGAGAACCGGCGCGATCTGTCCGGCTTCAGGGGAAATTTGATCAGTCATGAACCACATTGTGTATTTTGTGAACTTTGGATGCGCCAAAATTTTCATAGTGACGTCCGTCGGGGGAACAGATCTCCCGCTTTCGTAGTATGTCAAAGAGCTGTATGGAACCCCTGTTAACTCCGCAAATTGCTTACGGTTAATCCTTTCGGATTCTCTGATGAGTCCAATCTTCTCTGCTATCGAGCTTGACATGTTTTCAAGATCCTCTAATAATTAGATGTACACGATATTTGAATTCAACATTATCTAAACATCTGTAAGTGTCGTTAAGCGACTCTAAGCAGTTGTCGAGATCTGAGAAAGGTTAGCAGATGAGCAAACAAATCGTAAGTGTGTCGGATGTCCTGCCTTATACGGAATTTGCCAAATCAATTGGCAAAACTCCCGCTGCCGTTAAGGCAATGATTGAGGCTGGCAAACTGCCAGTAGTCGAAATGCGTAACCCTGAAAATCCTACGGCTCGAGCAGAGAATTGGATCTACATTCCAGCATGGAATGCAGGCATGAAATTAGCATTTGAAAAGCGTCCAAAAGAGATTCGCGACGGTTGGCTGATGTGGTTGGGTTTGGGTGAGCCACGTTAAGGAGTGGAAAATGGTTATTTCAATTGCACCACTGCTGAAAAGACAAAGCCCTTCCCGCAGTTTTGGACATGGCTGGATTGAGCTACCAGGTGGCAAACGCTGGAATCCAGCTAAACCGCAAATGTATTCAACCGGTTCAAGCCGGAAGCCCTTCTACAAACGCTCCTTTGGTTGAGGTGTCTATGCAATCGCAAACATTGAGCTATTCGGAAAGTATCCCGAAGGAAAAAAGAGAGGCCTGTTTTCAGCATATTATCGGGATCCGAAAAATGCTGACCAGCCAGAAAAATATTGCGCAGGAAACGTTTGATGAAAGTACGCCAACCATGCGCAAATTGATCTGCTTTCATGCTGGGTTGAAGAGTCGCCATATTAATATGCGTTTCTTTGAATTGGCACACAGTGAAAGAATAAAGGTCATTGAAGCACTTAACTCACTCATTGAGTTTGGCAACGCGCTTCCGGCCTTTATTAGTGAAACCGACTCAGTTCTCAACATAGAACATTAATACATCTGAAATTTAATTGGCGTTCAACCCGCCGGGCATTCTTTTGCCCAAAAACAGGATTGGATAATGGAAGAAATCATAAATGAAGCTCGTTTTGATGAACGTTTAAATCGTGCAGCCGTATTCGCTGCACGTCTTGAGGCTATCGCATGTTTCATCATCAAGCAGGCAATGACCGGCACTGAAGCTGCCGAAGCTTTACGCATTGAGGCTACCCGCATCCAAAACGAAGCGGGAGAATTTCATTAATGGCTGATGTTATTGACGCTGCCCAAGAACGAGCGGACCTGATCTTAGAGTCACAAATTCAAGCTGCCCGCATAAGCACTACGGGCGCTTCCTCCATGTATTGCCTCGACTGTGACCGCCCTATTCCTGAAGAACGCCGCGCAGCTCTGCCTGGCGTTGAGCTGTGTGTCTATTGCAAGGAAATCAGTGAGCTAAACGCTAAGCATTACCGAGAGAGTAAATGATTTTGTTCTCGATGGCATTGCTCATTCTGGCTGGCATCAATGCTGGCTATCTGATCATTGATATCAAAGACGGTTTGTAATGCAGAACAATCGCTTTACTTCTCAGACTGAAACGCCCGATGTTTGGGCGTTCCCCTGGAATAAACCCCTAGCCCCAATCGTCCCCCAAGAAAGGCCGAGACCGCTTACTCGTGATGAATACGATCAGGGGCAAGCGGTTTTAATCAAAGTAAAAAACCTCTCTAAAGACCTGCAAGAAATTTTCACTGGCCGCCATAAGTACTTGCTCAAAACCCAGGGCATTCATGCAGCCAATAAATATCTGGTTTATACCCTTGGGCGCAGCATCCTGCCGCGTGTCGATGCAGTAAATAAAGCCCATGCAATGAATATCAATGCCTCCATGAAATTCATCTCCGAGGCCGATGTTTATCACCAGTTACCAGGCATGGGCGACAAACCACTGCGTCGTTTCACACAGAGCATTGCCGGACAGTTGAAGAGTATTTATGAAGACCGTTGCGATCAGCTATTGGCTGAAAATGATGGAGATTACGCGGTGCTTCTTCAGTCTGATACGCAGTGCGCTCTGTATCGTGGTATTGCAGGAATGTCGCGTGCCTTCAACATTAGCCCTTTGTATTGGACAAAATTCACTAAAGGCAAGCTTGATGCAACGTCTGCCATTGCGGGCATGTCTCGGCTGGTAAATCCTGACTGGTGGTTAAGCCAGTTGAAAGGCCAACGTACCCGCTGGCGTGAGTCATTGCTGATCGCAATCGGCAAGGTTAACCGTGACGCGTCTCCCTATGCCAGTAAGCAGGCTATCCGTGAAGTTCGTTCCCGCCGACTGTCGAATCTGGACTATCTAAAAAGCCGCGACCTGGAGAATGTCGAAACCGGCGAGCGTATCAGTTTGATCGATAAAGTCATGGCGAGTATTTCAAACCCTGAAATCCGCCGCATGGAGCTGATGAGCACTATCGCCGGCACCGAAAAATATGCGGCCGCGAATGGTGACGTCGGGATGTTTCTGACCATCACCACCCCTTCTAAATTTCACCCGACCCGCATGGTGGGTAAAGGTGATAACAAGCGCGTTCAGCGAAATCATGCTTGGGACAAAGAGGCCTACACGCCGAAAGATGCGCAGCGTTATCTTTGCGGGATCTGGAGCAAAATGCGCACCGCGTTCAAAGACAGTGGCCTGTCCGTTTATGGGATGCGCGTAGTAGAGCCTCACCACGACGCGACCCCACACTGGCACATGATGTTATTCACAAAGCCCGCTATGCGTCAGCGGGTAATAGATATCATGCGTAAATACGCCATGAAAGAAGACGGTGACGAACGCGGCGCAGCTAAAAACCGCTTTGACTGTAAACACCTGAATCGCGGCGGTGCCGCTGGCTACATTGCTAAGTACATCGCGAAGAACATCGATGGTTATGCACTGGAAGGCGAACGCGACCACGAGACTGGCGAGCTTCTGACGGACTCCGCTGCTGCTGTTACTGCTTGGGCTGCAACATGGCGTATACCGCAGTTTCATCCCATCGGCTTACCAACCATGGGTTCCTACCGTGAGTGTCGTCGTATACGTTCCATCAGTCTGACTGAAACTTTTGACGAAGAAGTAGAAGCCGTTCGCGCTGCTGCTGATATCGGTGACTTTATGGCGTACATGACTGCCCAGGGCGGCGCTAATGTTCCTCGTGAAGATCAGACGGTGCGCGTAGCACGTCGCGTTGCTAGTGAGCTGAATGCATACGATGAAGAAGTGAAAAAGGTTGTGGGCATTTTCGCGCCCCATCTCGGCGAATCACATGTATATGAAACACGTACAACTCAATGGCGCATCGTTGCTTCTGCCGTTGATTCTGAGGTTTTGACCGCAAAAAGCGCCTCCGGCGCGCCTCGGAGTCCTGTCAATAACTGTGGGTTAGGTGAAAAGAAACAGGCTTCCAATAGGTATGAAAGCCCGTCTGAAAGCGCAGCTACAGCGTCTACTTCTGAGAATCTACGAGTTATTGACTGGACAGAAACTGCCGTCATGAGCATGAGCGCGGTTGCAGTTGCAGTTGCAGTTGCAGTTGCAGTTGCAGTTGCGCCACAATCCCATGTACAAGCTAAAACTTAATAAATTTCAACGTGATATTGAAAAGATTGAAGACTGTAATGTTGCAATACACCCCGTCCAGCCTAAGAAAGTTGTTATTAATCACAGTGATAGAAAATTATTAAAATTATGCTGAGACGCAACTATAAATGTGGCTGCACTCTAATTTTGATTGTTAAGGTTACCTTATTAAAAATCTTCAATAACTAATGCTTATGTCTTAATAGGAAGTTGTTGTGCCATCAATGAATGTATATTTAAACAGTATTTACATCATAATAACCACTTTTAACCCGCTAGATTTATCGCTATAATGCACGTCCAAGCTTTGAGAAGTACCTTCTACTAACCTTGAGGAGCCACGTTGAAAAACGTGGCTTTTTCATTTAGTTACCGTAGTTACGCACCGCTGAATTCCTAGCTTTTTCAAGATTCTCCATCAATTCAGCTCTTGCCTCGGTCAGAGGATTGGTTCGCCATTCTTTAGATAAAGTTCTCCGACTAGCTTCTTCTAGTATTGGAGAATATAAGCTAATCATGTAATCGTAAAAGCAAATAGCTCTCTCGATTCTGTGCTCAATTCTTTTTACAACATCATGAGAAGAGTTATTTATTAATCTCTCGTAACTTTTGAGTTTTTCCCATACATCTTCATTAGCAATAAATGTATCCATCATCGTACATTCTACAAACATGAAGTTTGCAATCAAATCTTTCGTTATATACCCACCTAGTCTTGTAGGGAAATAACTTGATTTAAATGCCGCAGAATCATGTGCTGCGGTATTTATAAATCTTAACTTACATAAATCTCTCAAAATGCTTAACGTAACTTCATCTCCAACTCCAATTTTACGTAAGTTTTTTCTAATATCAATTCCATCAACATATTGAAATGCAGGGTCGGAACTGTATTGTACAAGGGCGGATAGTACAAATAGCCTTAATAACTGGAAGTTGGTCTTACCTTGACGTGCATCAAAGGGATTTCCAACTAATGAATATGCTTCAGAATATATTGCCTGATTGCCTAACAATATTGCTCTTAGCGCTTCATGCCTTGGTAACACATATGCCCCATGCTCTTTATAAATCCGCATCGCTTTACTAGGATTTGTATAGCCATGCTCAATAAACTCTCTAGTCATTCTTAAAGCATTCCTGATATCGCCCGCCGCAAGAACCTCTAGAAGACTGCCAATTTCTGTGCCAAGAACTGAACTTTGAACAAGGCTAATCATATCAGCCAAATTATCCACACTAAATCTTATGCCATTTTCAGACTCAAAAGAACCGCTTTCTCCGTCTAAAATATTTTTGGCTAAAAAGAATCTTTTTGAAAGAACTGATTCAACTTTTGGTGGTTCAATTAAAATTGGATCGAAATCATAAGCATTGAATGCTGCCGAATTTCTATGCTCAACATATGTCGAATTCCTCAACGAAATGACCAAATTACATTTTAATCGCTGTGAGAAAGCCACACAGTTACTAAATATCTGCGACTGAATACTTTCACCCAATTGGTCCACGTTATCTACAACTATAAATACCGATGTGTTTGCAGATGCATATGCTAAAAGACAATCAACATACGGTTTCACCTCTTCAAAATCTTTAGTAATTTTATTTGTAATCAATTCATTAACTTTATCAGTATCTTTAGATATTAAAAAGGCGGGTCCTCTTTTTATAAAGTTTATTTCATCCATATAAGCATTTGATATACAGAGATCATAATCACCAAAAAAATCATCATTAACTACATAAGATCTTATTTCTTTATATAAAAAATCAACTGGCGTTACATCATCCGTGTATTTGAGAAAATCAACTCTAATCCAATGAGGATAAGGCTGTCTTTCCTTTTTCTCAAAAAAACTCGCAGCGCTCACAGTACGAGTATAGTGTAAGAAAGTTGTTTTCCCTGCCCCAACAGTTCCAAGGATTATTATCGCCAAAGGTTTTGCATTCCTCTTAGCATTTATTAATGAATTTTTGAATACGTTTGCATCCCTTTTTTGCATTGGTCTTACAGGTTGTGCACTAAAAAGATGCTGACTTTTAGAGATGTGCATATTAATTCTACGATCAAACTTCATTCTATCTGGTGAGTTAACATAACATTTTGCAAAAAGAGAAGGATCCATCTCCGTGATAGTATCCGAGAAAGATGTAATTATTGCTTCTTCTATTAACGGATATATAGGGTTTTTTACATCATAGGAGATTGTTTTTCTTACAGTATTTTTAAGTCTTCTCTCCTCAATTTGGTCATCTCTATTACCTAACAAAACAACTTCTAAGCTTGAATTGATTACAGCCTTACGGGAAAGTAAATCATAGAAATCTGTGTAATCAGTTTTCAAAGCGCTTTCAAGGCTATTAAATACAATTGCATATGATGAATTGAATGCCACTTGGTCGGTACGATTAGCAGGGAATATAACCCATTGACTACCATTCGTCACAACAGCGAATTGAATACTCAATTTTCTACAATAATCACGAGCCTGAATAATTGCATCACCAAATGCACCAACCAAGTGATTATTATTGAGTTTTAATCTGCGATCAAATTGTTGAGTCTCAAATGATTCCCCTATTTTTTTGGCTTCAATTATAAAAGCTGTACTTGCAGTTTTAACTTTATAATCTGCAAAGGTAGTTTTACCATCTTCACTCACTCGTTGTTCAACCGAAATGTCCTCATGCGTCCATTTGAGCACTTCGAACAACACTCGGTCTATTACCTTCAGCCTAGTCTCTGCTTCATTAGCTGAAGAAAGATCTAATTTTTTTGCTATTTCAAGAATTTCATCAATAATTTCCATATTAATCCTTAAAAACTGAATCTAAAAATTAGCATTATTTTGCGTCGTAACAGTAGTATTATCAAAAGATTGGAGTCTTTACTATCTAATCTCAGATTAATTTTTTGCCATACGTTTGTCTTTCACCCCTTTACTGTTTACACCCTCCCCCATCCCAGGCAACTGCATCCCTCCTATGTCGCGTATAGATATACAGGAACCTAAAATTCTCTACCACCCTCCCCCTAGCAAGGCTTGCATATATCACATGCATTTTTTTGCATGCTATCGAAAGAAGTAAAAAACACCCATTCATCCCTATGGCAGGGCTTCCAGATGACCTGATTCATGCATTAAAAACAGTGATCCAAGTCAAAAGCGGGCAGGCGGGTAACATTGCGCGCGGCTAGGTCCAGTCTGGCCGCCACACATGTAACTTTCGTGAAATGTTTTGATGCCGTTTCTATGAAGGGGCTCAGCATATAGCAGAAAGCACTTAGTTGGCTTCGGCTGAAAGATTAGGAAGAAATGGATCGGTGCTGTTTGTATTTGGAATTCTGGGAGGGAACATTCTGAAGCTGTATGTGATGGCTATGGGCAGAGTTTTATAGCAACGCGCGACTCTATCAGCAATCTAAAATTTTGTGGTTGTAAATCGATAGGTCTAATAAAAGTTTTCGTATTTTCAATATGGATTGACAAAGTTTTATTGATATCTCACATGAAACTTATTGAAAATCAGGTAAATATTCATTAATTTAAAACGAGTAAAATCTGGGGAAAAGGCGAAACTGCGCCGAACTTATCGGCGAGGTACCTTATGTCACGGTTAAATTTCTAAGGAGAAAATGTGCCAAGTCCTAAAGTTTTTGTATCCTCAACTTGTTACGACCTAGGCATGGCGAGGGAGCAGCTTCGCTCATTTCTTTTGAGGATAGGCTACGACCCAATCTTAAGTGAGTACTCTGACATACTTTATGATCCTAGGGCTCATACTCATACAAGCTGCATTCAAGAAGTGCCAAACACTGATATCGTAATAGTTCTGATTGGCTCTCGTTTTGGCGGGAGAGCAATACCGGAAGCATTGTCTAATGTAGATTTAGAAAACCTCCTCAACTCAAGTTTTGATGTGACAGTTTTGAATGATCCAGAAAAACTTTCCATAACTCAATTAGAGGTATTAAAAGCTATAGACTCAGCTGTACCAGTATTTGCCTTCGTCGATGAAAAAGTTATGCACGATCATTATGTTTATCTAAAAAATAAAGATTTAGTTGATAAGATTAAATTCCCTTCTATTGATAAACCAGAAACGGCTAAATATATCTTCGAATTCATAAGTTTCCTTTCGCACAGAAATAAAGGAAATAGCATTATTCCATTCGGTAAAATTGAAGATATTGAAAATCATCTTAAAAAACAGTGGGGCTCACTCTTCCAGAGACTTCTTAGAGAACAGAGAGAACAACAGGTTGAAACCAGAAAATTATTCTCTATAACTGAACAAATTGAAGATCTGAAAACAGCAATGATTTCAACTATAGGTAATGCTCAGAATAGAGAGGTTGCACGTGGTGTGATTAAATACAGACGGCTCGCTGATTTTCTTTCGGGAATTAAATTTCCAAATTTTAGTGTTGTAACAGAAAGCAATATTGGATTTGAGGAACTTCTCACTTCAGCTGATATTGTGTCAGTTAGAGAAATACCTGATGCCAGAAATTCTTTTGGAAGATCTGCATTACTGAAGTCTGACGGAACCTTCTATGAATTGCGATTTGGTCAAGAGTTTTTAAATCGTGTTAATATCGATTGGAATAGTTTTATAACGTTGACTGTTGACGTCAGGCAAGTAATATTTGAGGCTATCACTGATATAGGACGTATGGGCCCAGGCATAGTGAGATATAGAGATGAACTTTTTCAAGATAGATTCAACGAATATTTGGAAAGGGATGAAAGTAAACCCGTAACATTAGAGGACTTTTTAAAGGATGAGCCAATTAATAATGCTGATGAAGGTTAAATAGACCTATCACATCAACAGCTAATTCGATGCTTATCATTCTTAACTCAAAAGCTAAGAGCGTTGTCGACATTCAATCCCGACAACGCTCTTAGCTTTGTGTTGTACAATATCTTCATCTCTTTTTTGGGTTAAAATAGCTTAGACGTGGCAAATAGTTAAAACCTCATATTCTGGTACTTTGCAGTCTTACTCCTGGGTAAGCTCATAAGCAGTAAACCTGATGACCTCCTCCCCAAACCACGCATTTAACTCCTTGAACCGCTCCTGCAACGGCGTCAGTTCGTTCCGGACAAATACTTGCGACGCCTTGACTGAATCGCCGAACCCGCCACTGTTCTCCGGAATAATCCCCATCATCTGCGGTGGAACGCGGTGCGCGCACAGCAAATCGTTCTGACTGGCTTTCTTGATATTGAAGAAATCGTCTTTCGTCGCGACTTCACTCAGCGGCAGAATCTTAATCCCGTCCGGCTTGCCGTTGGGTGCGTACATGAAAAGATTCCGGAAGTTGCCCAGCCCTTTTGTGTCCCGCATCGCTTTACGCATCTGATCGATGTCCGAGCTGCTTTGTGCCGCGTCGGTCATGTACAGGATATATCCGGCGTGCGCGCCGTTCTGATAATACTTGCGGCGGAACAGCGTGGCGGCCTCATTCAGCCAGGCTGAATTCAGGGCGCTGAGATATTCCGGCAGGCCGTACAGCTCCTGATTAATATCCGGCTCAATCAGATGAAAAACGCTGCCGGTTTCGAACTGATGGGCATCTTTCCACTGCTGCACAAACCAGTAGGTATCTGGCTCCACGCCGCGCCGCGCATATTTAGCAGGCACCGTTTTCATCACCACGGCGTCGCCGAGCTGGTTGCGGATCACTTCTAAGAACGCATTCCCGAATACCAAGTAATCCAGGGCGAACCGGCTGAACTCCTGCTGTGATAGCAGCGCATGGGGGACAAACGTGGAAGCCAGAATATTGCGCTTAACGTACAGCGACGAACTGTGATGCACTGCTGCCCGCAGCGTGCGAGCCAGTCCGTCAAAGCTGACCGGCGGCTCATACCACTGACCGTTCCCCGTGCATTCGATGTAATCCAGAATTTCGCGGCGGTCTAAAACCGGCGTCGGGTCACCAAAGCTGAACGCCTCCGCGCCGCCGGAATGCTGCGCCGTTGCTGTGACTGCTGTCTGTGCCGCCTTGCGGAATTTGCGCTTACTCATAATTAATAAAACTCCAGAATGTTAGGGCTTTGGCCGCCGTTCGCGGCGGTCAGCGGTTCGTTAAGCAGGGCGTGCATAATTGCCCAGGCGACATCTGCGTGGCTGGCTTCCTCGCTGCGGCTGGCCTCGTAGGTGGAACGGCTGCCGCTGGCGGTCATGGTTTTGCGGATCGCCATGAATGACGACGTGATGTCTTTGTGGTTGGTGTCGTACTCCAGCCGCCCGGACGTGATGGTGTCTTTGGCTTTCAGAACCATTTTCGTTTTGGTTTCGGGGCTGTAGCGGATTTCCATCGCGGCGGGGAAGAACTGCCGGACAAGCTGGAAAACGCCCTGGCCGATGCCGGTGGCATCCACGCCGATGTATTCCACGCAGTAGCGTTTTGTGAGTTCCTCAATGCTTTTCGCCTGGGCGGCAAAGTCCATGCCTTTCCACTGGTGGCGTTCCAACACGCGGAATTTGCCACCGTCCACCAGCGGCGGAGCCACGACAGCGCAGCCCGCGCTGTCGCCGGTGTGCGACGGGTCGTAACCAATCCAGACGGCGCGATAGCCAAACGGACGCACGGCGAACGGGCTGAAATCCTGCCATTCCTCCGCGCTTTCCACCATGCAGCGTTGCAGCTCGGCAAACGGGAACACGGACGCCTGATCGTCAACAAACTCACACATGAACAGGTTGCGGAAATCCTCGCTGCTGTTCTCCTGTTTCAGCGTGTCGATGTTGAACAGGTTGCAGCCACCGGCTAACGCGTCCTCAATGGTGACGATTTGCCGCCACTGCCCGTCTCCGCAAAGCTGGCCTTTCGCCAGGGCGTGATGGCTGATATCCAGCTCAATCCTGTCGTTGCGATCTTCCCGTCCCTTGTTGAACAGTTCACCTGACCAGAATGGGTAAGCCCCGTGCGTCAGCGCTGACGGGGTGGAGAAATAGGTGGTGCGCAGATGTTCCTGCGACGCCATGCCGCTGGCGACCTTGCGCAGCTTTTGGAAGTTGGGGATCCAAAAGATTTCGTCCACGTACAGGTCGCCGTTATGGCTTTGTGCCGTGTTGGAGTTGGTGCCTAAGAAAATCAGCTTTGCGCCGTTGTTGCCGATCACAATCGGGTCGCCGGTCAGCTCGACATCGACCTGGCGGGCAAACTGAATGATGTACTCACGGAACACGTAAGCCTGGGTTTTACTGGCTGAGAGAAAAATCTGGTTGTGGCCGGTTGCCAGGGCGCGCAATAACGCCTCCCGTGCAAAGAAGAACGTGGCGCCAATCTGGCGGGATTTCAGGATGTCGCGGATGCGGTGTTTAAGCCCCGCGTTGTACCAGACGCGCTGATACTGGAAGCACTGGGCGAGGAAAATACCTTCCAGTTTTTCCAGCGCTTCGTCGCTGAAAAAGTTCCTGGTCGGCTTCTTGCGTTCCCCTTTGTTCCGGTTAGCAACGTTCGGATTTAAATCCACCTCGTTTCCGCTCTGACCGTAGCGGCTCACCCTTGCCAGGCGTTCCATCAACCGGCCTAACGCCTCCATTTCCTTGTAATCCGCGTTCCCTTTCACGTCTTTGGCCGTGAGCTGGATCAGGCGTGCTTCCAGGCTGGATTCCACGCGGGAAATCGGCGCGACGTTCTCCCAGGCGTCGCGGGTCTTCCAGCTCTGCACCGTCGGTAATTTTTGGGTCAGCGTCTCCGCAATCTGGCGGACAGAAAAACCCTGCCAGTAAAGCAGTGCCGCCTGTCGCCGTGGGTCGCTGATGATAGTTGAGTTGGTCATTTTCATGACTGCCACGTTAACGAGCAGCCTGCTGATTTTCCTGCTGTCCACGTTGTGCCATCAAGCATCAACCCGCCTCGGCTGGCGGTGTCGGACGTGTGTCTGGAAACTTGGGGTTCTCAGAAGTACACACCGACTGGAGTCCGACAAATGGCAAAAGCAACAAAGCGCTTTCGTATCTGTACCGAAGGGGCAACCACCGACGGCCGCGAAATTACCCGCGACTGGATCGAACAGATGGCCGCGACCTATGACCCGAAGGTCTACGGCGCGCGCATCAACATGGAGCACATCAAAGGTTATTACCCTGATAGCCCGTTCCGCATGTACGGCGATGTGACCGGCGTTTATGCCGAAGAAATTGCCGACGGCGCGCTGAAAGGCAAGCTGGCACTGTATGCCGACATCGATCCGACGCCTGATTTAGTGTCGCTGGTGAAAGCCCGTCAGAAGGTTTACACCTCCATCGAAGTGAACCCATCTTTTTCCGACACCGGCAAAGCCTATCTGATTGGCCTGGCCGTGACCGACAGCCCCGCCAGCCTCGGCACCGAGTACCTGCAATTCAGCGCAAAGGCGCAGCAGAACCCGCTGGCGAGCCGCAAACAGGATGCTGGAAACCTGTTCACCGTCGCCGAAGAAACGGCGTTCGAGTTTGAAGAAGATAAACCGGCTGCCCCGTCGCTGTTCTCCCGCGTGAAGCAACTGCTGTCCAGTAAGTCCGCCTCGGATGATGCCCGTTTCAAAGACGTCCACGACGCCGTGGAAGTGGTGGTGGAACACGTCGAAACCGGCCTGAAACTCAGCGATGAAAAGCTGTCCACGCTGGAAACCACCGTGACGGAACGCCTGAACGCGCTGGAACAAACCGTGAAAGGAGACCGCGAACAGTTCAGCACGCTGAAAGGCAAGCTGGAGAAATCCGCGCCGCAGAACTACACGCAGCGCCCCGTTTCCAGCGGCGGCGGTAAAGGGAATGCGGCGGATATCACCGACTGCTAAGCACAAAATACCGATTAACCCGTTAACCATTTTGGAAAAAAACGCATGAAACAAACCACCCGTTTTCAATTTAACGCCTACCTGTCCCGTATTGCCGAACTGAACGCGGTGGACACCGGCGACCTGGATAAAAAATTCAGCGTGGAGCCGTCGGTGACGCAGACACTGATGACCCGAGTACAGGAATCTTCCGCCTTCCTCCAGATGATTAACATCATTCCGGTGGACGAAATGAAGGGTGAAAAGGTCGGCGTCGGCGTGTCCGGTTCGATTGCAAGCACCGCAGATACCAGCGGCACCGGTGAACGCCAGACGGCTGATTTTAATACCCTGACCGCTGAGGGTTATGAGTGCCGCCAGACGAACTACGATTTCCATTTCCGTTACGCCACGCTGGATCTCTGGGCGCGCTATCAGGATTTCCAGGCGCGTTTACGTGACGCCATCGTGAAACGCCAGGCTTTGGATCGCATCACTATCGGCTTTAACGGCGTTGAGCGTGCGGCAACGTCAGACCGCGCTAAATACCCGCTGTTGCAGGACGTGAACGTGGGCTGGCTGCAAAAGTACCGCAACAATGCGCCGGAGCGCGTGATGAGCAAAATCCAGGGTGACGATGGTTCCGTGATTTCTGCGACCGTCCGCGTCGGTGCCGGGGGTGACTTTGAGAACCTGGACGCGCTGGTGATGGATGCCACCAACAACATGGTTGACCCGATTTATCAGGATGACACCGGTCTGGTGGTGATCTGCGGTCGTCAGCTGCTGGCAGACAAATATTTCCCGCTGGTGAACAAGGCGCAGGAGAACACCGAAAGCCTGGCGGCGGATATGATTATCAGCCAGAAGCGCATCGGTAACTTACCGGCGGTGCGCGTGCCTGGCTTCCCTGCCAATGCGTTCTTTATCACCCGCCTGGATAACTTGTCCATCTACTGGCAGGACGGCACGCATCGCCGTCACATTGAAGAAGTGCCAAAGCGTGACCGTATCGAAAACTACGAATCCATTAATGAGGATTTCGTGGTGGAAGATTACCGCGGCGGTTGCCTGGTCGAAAACATCCAGCTCGGCACCTTCAAAACCACCGCACCTGAATCAGCAGAATAAAGAGGGACATCATGATTAGCCCTTGCCGTCGTCACATGTTGCGACAGTCAGCCATCATCGCCGCACAGCAGGCCGCCGGTCAGCTGACTCATGCCACCGGCTACGAACTGCAAATGCAAAAGCTGAATGCGGATAAGCAGGCGCTGCATAAACTTCAGTCCTTCCAGGCGAAAGCGGAACTGAAACGTCAATTGCTCCCTGAATACGGCCCGTGGGTGTCGGGCGTGCTCGCCGAAGGGAACGGCGCACAGGATGCCATCCTGATGACCGTCATGATCTGGCGTATTGACGCCGGTGATATTGCCGGTGCGCTGAACATTGCCCGTTACGCCTTTAAACACAGGCTTGCGATGCCGTTCGGCACCCGCACGGCGGGCTGTGCCTTCACTGAGGAAGTGATCGACCAGGCTGTACGTGCCCGCACCGCCGGTGAACCGGTCAGCATTGAGCTGATGCTGGAAGTGCTGGAACTGACTGACGGTGAGGATATGCCCGATAAAGTCCGTGCCCAGTTGCACAAAATTATCGGCTATCTCTACCGCGACGGCGGCAAGGACACGTTAGCCCTGGAGCGTCTGAAAAGTGCCCTCATTCTCGACGGCAAATCAGGCGTAAAAAAAGACATTGAACGCCTGGAATCCGCCATTAAAAAGGCATCCGGCAGCTAAAAAGCATGCGCCCCGCGCAGGGCGGCACGCCAGCCGCGACGGGTCTTTGACCTCGTTCAACGCTGGCGTCCACCGCCCCCCATTCAGAGGTCATTATGTCCCTTGTTGTACCTGCACCGAAACCGGACGCCGCGACGGAACCCGCGATTAAAAATACCCACTTTTGGCCTGATGTGGATCCGGTTGAGCTGCGCGACACGCTGCGACTGGAGGGCACCGTTACGGTGAAACGTCTGCGCACCGCCGCAAAGTTTGCCATGACCGAAGTGAATGCCGAGCTGTTCAGCTTTCGTGATGCGCAGATTGCCCAGGGCTTTAAATGCCTGGCTGATGTCCCTGCCGATCAGATTGATGATGAAAGCGTGAAGGTCTGCGCCTATCAGCGCGCCGTGGCGTCTATTGCCGCCGCGTTTCTGGCGGAGCGTTACCCGAATAACGACACCACCGATAGGGGCAGCCAAAAGGCCGAAATTGTGGAAAGCACGGTGGATGATTTATGGCGTGACGGACGCAACGCGATCAGCGACGTCGCCGGTGTGTCTCACTGCATCATCGGGCTGCTCTGATGAAAGTCACTGCCGAACAGGGCGACACCGTAGATTCGCTTTGCTGGCGGTACTACGGGCGCACCGAGTCGGTGATGGAGCAGGTTTACGCGGCTAACGTTGGGTTAGCCGCAGAGGGGGCAATCTTGCCCCATGGCTACGCGGTGGAACTGCCGGACATAAGCCTGCCCGCAGTCAGTGAAACCGTCTCACTTTGGGACTGATGACCATGGAGCGCATCACCTCGTTTATCTGTTACTCCGTCGCGGCCTTTCTTGCATGGCTAGGCGCGATGTCACCGCAGGATATCGCTTTTCTGGTCGGTGCCGCCGTCGGCGTCGCGACCTTCCTGGTGAACTGGTACTACCGGCGCAAAACTTACCGCCTGCTGAAAAAGATGGGCATCAGAGGGGACATTAATGCAGCCATCAATCGTTAGACGCTGCGCCGTCGCCGCTGTACTTGCGATTGCCGCGCTGCTGCCGCAAACGCCAACGTTGACAACGTCCGCCGCCGGTCTGGCACTGATTGCCGATTTTGAAGGCTGCCGTCTGTCCGCCTATCAATGCAGCGCGGGCGTCTGGACAAACGGCATCGGGCACACCGCAGGCGTGAAGCCGCAAACGCAAATCAGCGAACGTCAGGTCGCCGTTAACCTGGTGGAAGACGTGATGCGGGTGGAGAAAGGCATTGCCCGATGTATGCCGGTTACCATGCCGCAGCCCGTATATGACGCCGTGGTGTCGTTTGCCTTTAACGTCGGCGTGACGGCGGCCTGCAAGTCCACGCTGGCATTTTTCATCAACAAGGGTGAATGGCGAAAAGCCTGCGAACAGTTGCCGCGCTGGGTGTTTGTGAACGGCGAGCGCGTCACCGGCCTGGAACGCCGCCGCGCGAATGAGCTGGCCTACTGCCTGCGGGGTGTCTGATGCGCATTTTAATTTTGTTACTGCTGGCGGCGCTTGCCCTGGCCGGGCTGCAAACCTGGCGCATCGGTGGCCTACATGATGAAGCAGACCAGGCACAGCGCATTATCGGCACGCTGTCCGCCGGTATTGAAAGCCGAGACAACGCCATTAACCGCCTGAGCGATGAGGCCGTGACGCGGGAACGCCAGGAACAAAGCCTGCGCACCCAACTCTCACAGGCGGGTCAGTTGGCGCGGGATCGTGAATACCACATTCAAAGGTTACTCAATGAAAATCAGGAAATGCGTGACTGGTACGGCGCTCGTCTGCCTGACGGCATTAGCCGGATGCACGAACGTCCCGCCTTTGCCAGCGCCGCAGATTATTTACGTTGGCTGTCCGGCGGTAACGAGCTGCCCGATACCGGCAAGCGCACCGGCCACTAACGGCGATTTAAGCAGTGACGTCAGAAACCTGGAGGCCGCGCTGACCGCCTGCGGCCTCCAGGTGGAAGCGGTCAAACAATGCCAGGAGGAACACCGTGTTAAAACCCGCCCAACTGCGAAAAGCCTTAACTGACGCGGTGCCGGTGCTGCAAACCAGCCCCGACACCCTGCGGATGTTTGTGGATAATGGCCGCATCGTTTCCACGTTAGCCAGTTCGCTGTCGTTTGAATACCAGTATCAGACAGAACTGCTGATCACCAACTTTGCCCAGGACTGCGATCTGATTATTGTGCCCATCCTGGCGTGGCTGCGTGAGAACCAGCCGGACATAATGGCGACACCGGAAAAGCAGCAGACCGGCTTTAAATTCAAGGCCGATATGCTGGATGATGGTGCCTACGATATCGCTATTGATGTGCAGCTCACCGAGCGCGTGATTGTGAAACAGATTGATGCCGGTCTGTATGTGGAGCATTTTCCGGAACCGCCGCTGCCGGAGCCGGTAGAAAGGCCGCGTGAACTGTATCTGCACGGCGAGTTAGTGAGTCAGTGGAATGAGTGAGCTGTCAGCGTTTGATACCCGCCTGGCGGGATTGATTGCCGCGCTGTCACCGCAAAGCCGGAAGGCGATGGCGGCGACCATTGCGAAGCGTCTGCGCAAACATCAGCAGCAGCGCATTAAACAGCAGGTCACGCCGGAGGGGCAGCCGTTCACCCCGCGACGTCCGCAGCCTTTGCGGGCAAAGAAAGGCCGTATTAAGCGGGAGATGTTTGTACGATTGCGCACGGCTAAATACATGAAGGCCAAAGGCACCGCTGATGACGCCGTGGTGGAATTCACCGGACAGGTGCAGCGCATGGCGAAAGTGCATCAGTACGGGCTGCGGGATCGTCCGTCCGTACGTGCGAAAGAAATGCGGTATCCGGCGCGCCCGCTTTTGGGAATGGACGCCGAAGACATGAAGATTGTGGAAGATGAATTGCTAGTGCATATTAGCTCAGACTTCATCTGAAATAACGGAGGCACAAAGCTAAACCTGGTTTGACAGCCGGCTCTGTGCCAGTAGCGGACATGATTATTTAAAAGCGTGAAAAACAACTTGCGTAGTAAATTATCAAAATGAAAAGTATAGAATAATTCATAATGCAACTACCCACTAGCTATTTATAAACCGAATTTTTTAAATACTTTATTCCTCCTGTTGATTGGCAGAACAAAGTTAACCCCAAAGTTATTACCGGAACCATAACAAGCTATCAATTTAGAAAAAATATCATGATATAAATCAACTTTCAATGACTCATCGTAAATATACTCCATAACATAACGTGAAATATACCCTGCTAGTACATCTGCGAGCTGAATCCCTGCTGATTTCTTAGAGTCGGGGAATTTTATATCTAAGTTCGTTTTTATATTAAAATCCGTTGTTACATCGAATGGGTTTTTTACGCTTGAGTTTTTTAATTGCTCAGAGCAAAAAATCAAAATATCATCAAAGTGATCTTGTTTATCATGAAAAAATGTCACATCTGATATGTCACCGTCATGGTGCCTGTTTACTTTTCCCATTAGGTTGAACCACGAATGTACATGAGGCAGCAAGTGTATTTCATTACCTTTTTTATTAATGTCAGGTATAGGAATAAGATTTTTTATCAAATCATGATCTGATGACTTGTTAGAGTGATAAAATCGAATGGTCGATTGCAAGCAACGCATAGCTTCAGCTTTATACTGAAAAGTGAATTCTCTACTTTTGAAATAGTTTCTCAACTTTTTCATTGACGCTAGTAAAGAGGCTTCGGATTTGTATATGCATGCCTCAAAAAAAGATTTATAACAATCTAGCGGTAGATTTTCTGACAAGTATTCAGTGAGTTCGTTACGAAATCCCTGAGCATTAATTTCGGAATCAAATTGTTGAAAATATGGAGGGCAGACCTGATGACTGACAATTGAGACAGCAATGCAATATTTTTTATCGACAACTTCAACATAGAAAGGTAGTTTATTTATTGCAATGTAATCAAATAAATCATAGATAAATTTTGGTTTTGATTTATATAAATTCTTAGACTTTAATTCTTCTCCTTGGATCTTATGTTTGTTTTTTAATGATTTAATATATTCTTCAAGATCATCGCAATCAACTACCCCAACACAAGATAATGCAAAAAAAGGTTGGCTGGCAAAGTTCAAATCTGGTGGGAGTTTAACCAAGTCCCCAGTATTTCCACTTTCATCTAAAAAGTACTGATTTAACATTTTATCTCCAAGTTTATTAATTTTCATTTCAGTAAGAACCCCTTTTCATTACTAAACCAATCCGCTCTATAATAACTCATTCATAATAGCATACTCTATACGAAGTTCATTTCCCCGATAATTATGTTGAAAATTTCACAACTCCGCTTCACCTAAAATGGACATCCATAGCCGCAGTCTTGCTAACAATAAGTACTCAGGCAAGGTAGAACCTGCATAAATTGATTAATTATAGTTAGATTCAAACAGTTGATATATTAAAGCATAGTGAAAATCCGGAATTAAAAAACAGCGCGTTTCAATTTTTAAATTAATTATCAAACCATAAGTAATCTCGATTAAGAAGACTTACTTTTGTTGCATCTTTTGATGCTAGAGTTGTACACTCTCCTTTATCGAACTCATCCAGACTCACGAATGTAAAACTTCTACCATCTTTTTCTTTTGGAAACACCATAAATACCACTTCGAAAGTATGATCACTATTCTGATCTTTTAAATATTTATCGAGCGCACGATACTTTCCTATTTCACAGTCGGTAAGTGTAAATGAAGTGCAATCTTCCGTTGAATGATACTTTGCATCTAAAAGGATGACTGTTGCATCATCAGCTTCAACAATAAAGTCGGGACGTTTCCCCCCATAAGTTTTCAAACTTTCAGATAAGGTTCCTATTCCCTGATCAACACATTCAAATTTCCAATTTGAATTTTCCAGCCATTTAATGGCATATTTTTCACCATCCTCGCCAGCTGATGTAGCGCATTGTTTTCTTAACATTCTGCGCATTTCTTCTAAACTTAGCATAAATTACATATTCCTTTTTTATAGGTTAATCTTCATTATCGGCATTATTTAATGATTCTTTACAAGTAAATTTCAAAAAAAGTTATCCGAGTATATCTGTTAGAATTGTTATTAAGCATACCAGAGACTTCCGCTTCTCGCTCAAACCAGACTGTCAGATCAAATCTGAGCTAATACTCCTCTGCCAGTGTTCTCCACGTTGTGCCACCAGCCATCAACCCGCCTCAAATTGTATGCCGCCTGACAGGGCGGCATTCTTTTATCCATGAATACATCCATTCCGAAACACGACATTCCGCGCCTGCTTCGCAATCTGATCCGCATTGGCACCGTTGCCGAGGTGGATTTAGTTGCGGGCACCTGTCGCGTGAACACCGGCGGCAACGTCACCGACTGGCTGCACTGGCTGACCTCCCGCGCAGGGCGCTCCCGTTCCTGGTGGGCACCGTCCGCCGGTGAACAAGTTCTGCTGTTCTGCCTGGGCGGCGAGCTGGACACTGCCTTTGTGATGCCCGGCGTTTTCTCTGATGAATTCCCCGCCCCGTCTGCCTCGGCGGATGCCGTGCACGTCACTTTCCCTGACGGTGCAGTGATCGAGTACGAGCCGAAGACCGGCGCGCTGCTCGCAACTGGCATCAAGTCCGCCACGGTGAACGCTGCCGATAAGGTGGCGGTTACTGCTCCGTTGATCACCTGCAGGGCGACAACCCGCATCACTCTCGACACGCCGGAGGTGGTCTGCACCAACAAGCTCACCACCGGCACTATCGAGATTAAAAAGGGCGGCACTATGACCGGCAATCTCACCCACTCGGGTGGCAGCATCACGTCAAACGGCGTCGTTGTTCATACCCATAAACACGGCGGCGTCCAGACGGGCGGCGGTCAAACGCAGGTGCCGTCATGACTAACGCGAAATACATCGGGCTGGCTCGCGATACGGGGCGCAGCGTCGAAGACCTGGCACACATTCAGCAGTCGGTCAGCGACATTCTGCGCACGCCCGTCGGTTCCCGCGTCATGCGCCGTGACTATGGTTCATTGCTGTCTGAGCTGACTGACCGCCCGCAGAATGCGGCGCTGCGCCTGCAAATCATGGCGGCCTGTTACAGCGCGATCCTCAAGTGGGAGCCACGCGTCAGCCTGACCGGCATCACCTTTGAAACGACGTTCGACGGGAAAGGCGTGGTGGATATCACTGGCATCCGCAAAGACACGTCCGCCGCCATTTCCTTAACCTTACCAGTGAGCTGAATTATGGCAACTATCGACCTGAGCCAGTTACCCGCCCCCGACGTGGTGGAGGTACTGGATTACGAAACCCTCCTGGCGGAGCGCAAAACCACGCTGGTCTCGCTGTACCCCGAAGGCCAGCAGGTCGCCATCGCCCGTACGCTGACCCTGGAGTCTGAACCCATTGTGAAGCTGCTGGAGGAGAACGCCTACCGCGAAGTGATCCTGCGTCAGCGGGTGAACGAGGCGGCGCAGGCTGTGATGCTGGCTTATGCCACCGGCACTGATCTGGACAATATCGCCGCCACGTTCAGCGTGGAACGCCTGACGATCACGCCTGCGGATACGGTCAGCGTGCCCGCCGTGGCGGCAGTCATGGAAAGCGATGCTGATTTGCGTATCCGTGCGCAGCAGGCGTTTGAAGGGCTGAGCGTAGCCGGTCCGGTCGGTTCCTATGAGTATCACGGGCGCTCGGCTGACGGGCGGGTGGCGGATATTTCGGTGGTAAGTCCCTCGCCTGCCTGCGTGACGATTTCCGTGCTGGCACAGACCGGCAACGGCACCGCCCCGGCTGACCTGCTGGCGGTGGTTCAGGCCGCGCTCAATGATGAAAACGTGCGCCCCGTGGCTGACCGCGTGACCGTCCAGTCTGCCACCGTGGTCAGTTACACCATTGACGCCGTGCTGTATTTGTTCCCAGGTCCGGAAGCCGAACCTATCCGCGAAGCCGCCGAAGCAAAACTGATTGCCTACACCACCGCGCAGCACCGGTTAGGCCGCGACATCCGGCTGTCCGCCATTTATGCCGCGCTGCACGTTGAAGGCGTGCAACGGGTGGAGCTGAAAAGCCCCGCCGCTGACATCGAGCTGGATAAAACGCAGGCGTCATTCTGCACCGCGTACACCCTGAAAGTGGGCGGTTACGATGAGTGATCGCCTGCTGCCCGTCGGTTCCTCCGCGCTGGAAGTCGCCGCCGCCGATGCCTGCGCGGAGCTTGAAAACGTGCCGGTGCCGCTGCGGCAGCTTTGGGATCCGCTGACCTGTCCGGCAAAGTTTTTGCCTTACCTTGCGTGGGCGCTGTCGGTTGACCGCTGGGACGAAAACTGGCCTGTCGCCACCAAGCGCCGCGTCATTCAGTCGGCCTGGTTCATTCACTGCCACAAAGGAACCATCGGTGCCATCCGGCGCGTAGTGGAGCCGCTCGGCTACCTGATTAACGTGACAGAGTGGTGGGAAACGGATGACGAGCCAGGCACGTTTCGCCTGGACATCGGCGTGCTGGAAACCGGTATCACCGAAGAAATGTATTTAGAAATGGAAAGGCTGATTGCTGACGCCAAGCCTGCCAGCCGCCATCTAATCGGCCTGACCATCACCCAGGACATTAAAGGCGATGTTTACATTGGCGCGGCGCAATACCTTGGCGAACTGCTGACCGTTTACCCTGCATAAGAGGACGTTATGAGCACATTTAAATCCGTTGTCACCACGCTCGGGCAGTCGCGCATTGCGGCAGCCATTGCAGCGGGGACTGACATCAACATTACGCAGCTTGCCGTCGGTGACGGCAACGGCAAGGCGACCACACCCGTCGCCACGCAGACCAAACTGGTTAAAGAGGTGTACCGCACGCCGCTCAATTCCTTAAAGCTGGATCCGACTCATGGCAACTGGGTGATTGCCGAAGCGGTGCTGTCTGCCAGCGTCGGCGGTTTCTGGATGCGTGAAATGGGGCTGTTTGCTGACGACGGCGCGCTGATTGCCGTCTGCAACATGGCGGACACGTACAAGCCGACTTTGGCGGAAGGTTCAGGCCGCACACAAACTTTACGCATGGTGATTGCCGTCAGTAACACCGAAGCTATCAGCCTGCTGATCGACGACTCGGTGATTATGGCGACTGAGCAGTATGTGAATGACCTGCTGGCGGCGCATGAAAAATCCCGTAACCATCCCGACGGCACGCTGACGGCAAAAGGTTTTGTCCAGCTTAACAGCTCGGTCAGCAGTACCAGCGAATCGCTGGCGGCGACGCCAAAGGCGGTAAAGACCGCCAATGACAATGCCAACACCCGCGTCCCTTCCACCCGCAAAGTAAATAACAAAGCGCTAAGTGCTGATATCACTTTGGCGGCGGCGGACGTGGGGGCAATGAGCAATCTGATGCTGGCAACGGACACGACGAAGGTTAAGCGTCTGGATGACCCGTCCATTATTGACGTCACCAATCCCATCAGTATTTCTGCCACGTTTGAAGACCATCCTCTGGGTGCGACCTATGTCGTTGCCGGTCAGTTGCACAACTGGCGGCGCTACTGGGCGGCGGGTGCGGCGGCCTATCAGCGCCTGATTAATAACGACGGACAGATTTTTGAGCGCATCGGTTCATACACTGCGGCGGGTGGCTGGAAATGGTTCCTCAGTGACAGCGGTTATCCGTTCGGCTGGCGGAAGATTCTGGACAGCGGCAGCATGACGCTGACGGATTTAACGCGGCTGGGCGTCGCCCGATCGGGTGAGAACGCGGATATTACCGGCCTCAGCAAACTTACCGACATTGCGTCCAGCGTTAAAATGGCTGCTAACCTGGAGGTCGCCAGTTCGATCCAGGCTAATTATCGCGTCGGTATCATGAGACCGAATGACTATGAAGCTTACATGTCCTTCACCAGCCGCGTCGGCAAGGTGTCCGCCGCAAATCTTCCCTCTGCGCTGACCTCAATGGGGAATATGTATTTCCGTTTGCCGAATACGCTGACCGATACAGATCCGCACGCTGGGCGTGCGCTGGGTGGCCTGTCCGCTGCCATTTATCCGGCAGGCGAAGGCGTGATGCGCATGGATGCCAGGGATGAAAACGGCACCATTAAAGCCCGCATCGTCTGCGACGGACAGACCGACAGCGTACAAATCGCAAACGGCGTGTTGCGGCCTGAATCAGGTATTACCCTTTCCTCTACTAACGCGAATTCAGTGATCCGCGGGCGTAACGATGCCGTCATTCTGCGCGACCATAACAACGGCAATGTCACCTTGTCAGCCAGTCTGAAGGATGCAGGTTCAGGCACCGGCGGGACGTTGTATCTGGGATATAACAGGGACACTGCTAACATCTTCACGTCGGCGGTTTCCATTGATTCGCCACTGACCATCAATGACACCATGAAGGTCGTTAAAGATGCCACTTTTGCCAGTGCCATGACGGTGGTGGGTGGGCTGACATTAAACACGGCGCTGCCTGTTTCCAGTGGTGGCACCGGTGCAAAGAATGCCGCTGAGGCGCGGGCTAATCTTGGCGCGTTAGCCGTGGGTGACGTGCTGGTGGGAATGCCGGTTCCCTGGCCTTCTGACACCGTACCCGCCGGTTTTGCCCTGATGGTCGGGCAGACGTTTAACAAGACAACGTATCCGTCGCTGGCTATCGCGTATCCGTCCGGCGTCATTCCTGATATGCGCGGGCAGACCATCAAAGGCAAACCGGCGAGCGGGCGCGCCGTGCTTTCCCAGGAACAGGACGGCATCAAATCGCATACGCACGGGGCGTCTGCCTCCAGTACCGACCTGGGCACGAAAACGGTCAGCACCGTCGATTATGGTACCCGAACCACATCAACCTTTGATTACGGTAACAAAGGCACGGACGGGCAGGGAAACCACAATCACGGCGACGGGATCCGAATTCCTCAAAACCAGGACGGCGCGGTGCTCTATGGCCTGCGTGACGCTGCCGCAGGAAATGCTGCCTGGGCAAAAGGCGGGAGTAACCAGGCTGCTCAGGCCGTGACCACCACAGATGGCAACCATGCGCACACTGTCTATATCGGCGCACATAATCACACCTTAGATATTGGTCCACATAACCACACCGTGGCGATTGGGGCGCACGGTCACACCATCACCGTGAATGCCACCGGCAACACAGAAAACACGGTGAAAAACACCGCCTTTAACTACTTAGTGAGACTCGCATAATGTTCAAATACTCAGACAAAATTCAAACCGTGAAAGTGTATGACTTTGCCGCCCTGACCGGTGAATACATCGGTCAGAGTGATGCGATGATTGCGCCCAATACCGGCCTGCCTGCCCGCTGCACCGACATCAAACCGCCTAAGACCCAAAGCGGAACGGTCGCCATTTTCAAAAATGATGCCTGGGTGATTGTGGAGGATTTTCGCGGGCAGACTGTTTACAGCACTGATAACGGGCTGCCTGTCGTGGTGAATGAGCTGGGCGCGCTGCCCGCCAATTCGACCCGTTTAGCACCTGCCAGCCGTTTTGACCGCTGGGACGGTGAAGCCTGGGTAAAAGATGAGGCGGCAGAGTTGCTGCAACAAACCCAGGACGCAGAGTTACAGAAAAAAGAACTGATGAGTCAGGCGGTTTTGCAAATCGACACCTTGCAGGATGCGGTTGATTTAGACATGGCATCCGAAGAAGAAAAGACGCAGCTCCTCGCCTGGAAAAAATACCGCGTTGTGCTGAACCGCCTGGATACCTCGGCAGTGCCTGATATCGCGTGGCCTGGCACGCCGGTTTAAGCCTGCCAGTTAATACCCTGCATTGGATTGATCGCTGAAAACGATCAATGACGGATAATTGATCTGTAGTAACTATTTGATAGCTGTCCGCAAATGCCCAACGATAACCGCAGACTATTCAGGAGGATGAAATGGAATTAAACAAAGAGGAAGCGGAAATTATTGCGGGCTTTCTGACGGCGAACTGGTCAGCCTTTTCACAAGCGGCTGAGGACGTCATGACAGTCAGCGCGATTCACCGGCTGGCTGAAAAATTGGGGCTGGAAAGCGCCTGACTGATACACATCTCAGAACGAACACTGCCCCGAAAGGGGCTTTTTTGTCTCTGTCTCCCCCACGTTGTGCCATTCCCCACACATCCCGCCCGCCGTGCCTGATTGTCCCCAACACGCGATGATTGACCTCACCCCAATCACAGGAAAAAACACCATGGCTGATTATCATCACGGTGTGCGCGTTGTTGAAATCAATGACGGCACCCGCGTTATTTCCACCGTTTCCACCGCCATCATCGGGATGGTCTGCACCGCAGAAGATGCGGATGCCGACGCGTTCCCGCTCGATACGCCGGTGCTTATCACCAACGTACTGACCGCCGCAGGCAAGGCCGGTAAAACCGGCACGCTCCGCGCCTCCCTGATGGCAATCGCCAACCAGGCTAAACCGGTTGTCGTCGTTGTTCGCGTCGCAGAGGGCGAAACCGACGCGCAAACCACCTCAAACATCATCGGCGGTTCGGACGAAACCGGCATGTATACCGGCATGAAAGCCCTGCTTTCCGCGCAAACGGAACTCGGCGTAAAGCCGCGCATTCTCGGCGTGCCAGGGCTTGATAATCAGGAAGTCGCTACCGCGCTCGCCGCCGTCTGTCAGCAGCTGCGCGCCTTTGGCTACGTCAGCGCCTGGGGATGTAAAACCGTGTCCGATGCCATCAAGTACCGCGACAATTTCAGCCAGCGTGAACTGATGGTTATCTGGCCTGATTTCGTGTCCTGGAACACCACTACCAACGCCAGCGACATCGCGCCTGCCACCGCTTACGCGCTCGGCCTGCGTGCCAAAATCGACGCAGAAACCGGCTGGCATAAAACGCTTTCTAACGTCGGTATCAACGGCGTCACCGGCCTGTCTGCCAGCGTGTACTGGGATTTGCAGACCACCGGCACCGATGCCGACCTGCTGAATCAGGCGTGCGTGACCACGCTTATCCGCAAAGACGGCTTCAAGTTTTGGGGGCAGCGCACCTGCTCTGACGATCCGCTGTTCCTGTTTGAGAACTATACCCGCACCGCGCAGGTGCTGGCGGACACCATCGCCGAAGGGCATATGTGGGCATCAGACAAGCCTGTAACGCCGACGCTTATCAAAGACATGATTGCGGGCATTAACGCCAAGCTGCGCGAAATGAAAACCGCCGGTCTGATCATTGATGGCAACTGCTGGTATGACCCCGAAGCCAACACCGTCGAAACCCTGAAAGCGGGCAAGCTGTTCATTGATTACGACTATACGCCGGTGCCGCCGCTGGAAGATTTAACCCTGCGTCAGCGCATCACCGATCAGTACCTGGCGACGTTCGCCACGTCCGTTAACAGCTAAGAGGCGCTAAAACATGGCACTGCCTAAGAAACTGAAATACCTGAACCTGTTTAACGACGGGAACAGCTACCTCGGCATGGTCAGCGCGCTGACGCTGCCAAAACTCACCCGCAAGCTTGAGAACTATCGCGGCGGCGGCATGACCGGTTCGGCCTCGATTGATTTTGGCCTGGACGACGACGCGCTGACCTTCGAGTGGACGGTGGGCGGGCTGGATGAACTGGTGCTGAAACAGTGGGGCGCGGTGGATGCCGTGCCGCTGCGCTTTGCCGGTTCCTTCCAGCGTGACGACACCGGCGACACCTCCGCCGTGGAAGTCACCTTGCGCGGACGGCATAAAGAAATGGATTTCGGCGAGTACAAACAGGGCGAAGACACCGAAACCAAAATCACCACGCAATGCACCTATTTCAAACTCACGATTGACGGCAAAGACGTGATTGAAGTCGATACCGTGAACATGGTGGAAATCGTCGGCGGCGTTGACCGCGTGGCGGAGCACCGCAAAAACATCGGCCTGTAATCCGTAACCGGCGCCGGACTCCGGCGCAAAACCTCAACTTTGAATAAGAGACACCGCTATGTCAGAACAGAATGAAAACATCGTTATCCTGGAAGAACCGATCAAACGCGGCGACACCCTGATCGCTCAGATTGAAATCATCAAACCGAACGCGGGACACCTGCGCGGGATTGGCCTGGCGGCGCTGGCGAATGCCGACGTTGACGCGCTGACCGTGATCCTGCCGCGCATTACCGCCCCGAACCTGACCACTCAGGACTGTAAAAGCCTGCATCTGCCCGACCTGATTGCCATGGCGGGCAAGGTGATTGGTTTTTTATCGCCGAAATCGGAACAGTAAAACTTCCGGCGGCACTGACCGTTGATGACCTGATGGCGGACGTGGCGGTGATTTTTCACTGGCCGCCGTCAGAACTGAACCCGATGACGCTGACCGAGCTGCTGGTGTGGCGTCATAAGGCCATGCAGCGCAGCGGAGCCACCGACAGTGAGTAACGTAAAGTTAGAGGTGTTGTTAAAGGCGGTTGACCAGGCGACCCGCCCGTTTAAAGCGGTACAGAACGCCAGTAAGGCGCTGTCCGGAGATATTCGCAATTCACAGAACACGCTCAAAGACCTGAACGCTCAGGCCGGAAAGATTGACGGTTTCAGGAAATCCAGTGCGCAGCTGGGCGTGACCAGCCAGAAACTCAAAGACGCCAAAGCGGAAGCGGCGGCGCTGGCTATCCAGTTCAAAAACACCGCTAACCCGACCCGCGCACAGGCACAGGCGATGGAGTCCGCGAAACGCACCGCCGCCCAGTTGCAGACCCAATTCAACGGGCTGCGGCAGTCGGTGCAGCGTCAGCGCACGGAACTCAGTCAGGCGGGTATCAGCACGCGCACGCTGTCCGAGTCTGAACGCCGCCTGAAAACCTCCATCAGCGAAACTACGGCGCAGCTCAACCGCCAGCGTGAATCCCTGGCTCGCGTCAGCGCGCAGCAGGCCAAACTCAACGCGGTAAGAGGGCGTTATCAGGCCGGTAAACAGTTCGCCGGTAGCGTGACAGGTGCAGGTGCCGCCGGTGTCGGCATTGCGACGGCGGGCACGGTAGCCGGTGCCGGGATGCTCAAGCCCGGCTATGACTTTGCCCTGAAAAACTCAGAGTTACAGGCAACGTTAGGATTAGAAAAAGACTCTGCCGATATGACCGCGCTGCGCACCCAGGCGCGGCAGCTCGGCGACAACACTGCCGCCTCTGCGTATGATGCCGCCGCCGCGCAAATCATTGTCGCGAAATCCGGCGCGGACAAGGACGGCATTCTGGCGGCGACGCCGACCATCCTGAATCTGTCCCTGGCAAACAAGCGCACCATGGAGGAAAACGCCACCCTGCTGATGGGCGTCAAATCCGCGTTTGGCATGACCAATGACACCGTGTCTCACATCGGCGACGTGCTTTCTACCGCCATGAATAAATCAGCCGCCACCTTTGAGGGGCTGTCAGACACCATGACCTATGCCGCACCGGTGGCGAAACAGGCCGGTATCAGCGTCGAAGAAACCGCCGCGATGGCGGCCGCCCTGGCGGATGCCAAAATCACCGGCTCGATGGCGGGCACCGGTGCCCGTGCGGTCATTACCCGCTTACAGGCACCCACGGGCACCGCCGCGGCGGCGCTCGGTGAGCTGAAGGTGAAAACGGCGGACAGCAAAGGCAACATGCGCCCGCTGTTTGTCATCCTGAAAGAAATGCAAAAGAGCTTTGCGAAAAACAAGCTCGGCGATGCGCAGCGTGCGCAGTACATGAAAGCCATCTTTGGTGAAGAGGCCAGCTCGTCGGCGATGGTGCTGATGGATGGGGCAACGTCGGGCAAGCTCGACAAGCTTACCCAGGCATTCAAAACCTCGGACGGCAAAACCAAGGCGCTGGTGGAGGTGATGCAGAACAACCTCAGCGGCGACTTTAAGGAATTTCAGTCAGCCTATGAGGCCGTCGGCACTGACCTGTTCGATCAGCAGGATTCCTCCCTGCGCAAACTGGTGCAGACCGCCACCGGCTACGTGCTGAAACTCGATAAGTGGATTGTGAACAATAAAGCCCTGGCGACGACGCTCGGTAAAATTGCGGGCGGTGCGCTGCTGATTATCGGCGCGCTCGGCGTGTTTGGCCTGGTGGCGGGTCCGGTTATCGGTGGTATCAATCTGATCGTTGCTGCCGCCAGTATGCTCTGGACAATCCTCGGCACAGTCGGCAGCGCCATTATCACCGCGATTGGCGGACTGACCTGGCCTGTCTTTGCCGTTGCGGCGGCGATTGTCGCCGGTGCGCTGCTTATCCGTAAATACTGGGAACCGATCAGCGCCTTCTTTGCGGGGGTGATTGAAGGACTGGGCATTGCGTTCGCGCCGGTGAAGGAACTGTTTGCGCCGCTAAAGCCGGTGTTTGACTGGCTGGGCGACAAACTAAAAATGGTCTGGCAGTGGTTCAAAGACCTGATTGAACCGGTCAAATCCACGCAGGAAACGCTGAATAACTGCAAGGACACCGGCGTGATGTTCGGGCAGGCCATCGCCAACGCGCTGACCGCGCCGTTACAGGCGTTTAATAAACTGCGTTCGGGCGTGGACTGGCTGCTGGAGAAACTCGGCATCATCAAGGATGAATCGGCAGACATTGATAAAACGGCGGACAAAGCTGACCGGCGTTCGAAACAATCCGGCGACGGGGATCCGCAAGTGCACCCGCTGGATAATCCCGCCCTGATTGCCCCACCGTCGGGCGGCCTGCTGGGCGGCGGTTACACGCCGGTATCCGTCGGCGGCGGGCGCAGCTATATCGACCGCAGCACGCACCATTACACCATTGCCGCCGGTGCCGGTTTAGGCGTCCAGGATACCAGCCGCCAGATCCGTGCTGAGCTGGAAGCCCGTGACCGCGCCCGCGCCGCACAGCAACGTTCCCGCATGGATAATGATTAAGGAGATGTCCGCATGATGTTAACGCTTGGTCTGTTTGTGTTTCAGTTGCAGACCGTCCCTTACCAAAGTTTGCAGCGCGACGTCGATTACCGCTGGCCTGCGAATAACCGCGTCGGCCTGCGTCCGCTGCCGCAGTTCCTCGGCGTGAATGAGGAGAAAATTACCCTGTCCGGCGTGCTGATGCCGGAAATCACCGGCGGACGGCTTTCCCTGATGGCTCTGAACCTGATGGCTGACGAGGGCAAGGCGTGGCCTCTGCTGGAAGGCAGCGGCACCATTTACGGGATGTTCGTGGTGAACAGCGTCAGCGAAACCCACACGGAACATTTTTCCAACGGTGCCGCCCGCCGGATTGAATTCACGCTGACGCTGACCCGCGTGGATGAATCACTGGCGGCGATGTTCGGCGATATGAAAGCCCAGGCCGACGGGCTGCTGGATCAGGCAGGTGGTTTAACCGGACAGCTTGGGGGGCTGCTGTGATTACAAATATGACCATCGGAGCCGGTGCGCTGTTTGCTCCGGACTACACGGTGACCGTCGGCGGCAAAGACATCACCCAGGACGTCAGCAACCGGCTGATCTCGCTGACGCTCACCGATAATCGTGGCTTTGAGGCTGACCAGCTCGACATTGAGCTGAGCGACACGGACGGCCTGCTGGACATGCCGCCACGCGGCGCGGTGATTAATATCGCGCTCGGCTGGAAAGGTCAGGCACTGACGAACAAAGGCGACTTTACCGTGGATGAGGTAGAGCATCGCGGCACGCCGGACACGCTGACCATCCGCGCCCGCAGTGCGGACTATCGCGGCAGCCTGAATTCCCGCCGCGACAGCTCCTATCACGACACGACGCTGGAAGCGGTGGTGTCCGCCGTGGCGGCGCGCAACAACCTCAAGCCCGCGATTGCGGAACCTTTCAGGGGCGTGCCGGTGTCGCACATCGACCAGACCCAGGAAACGGACGCGAAATTTATCACGCGCCTGGCGGAGCTGAACGGCGCGGTTGTCGCCATCAAGGCGGGCAGCCTGCTGTTTATCAAGCCTGGTGCGGCAAAGACTGCCAGCGGGAAACCCATCCCGCAGATGACGATTATCCGCAGCGACGGCGACGGGCACACGTTTAATATCGCTGACCGTGGAGCCTATACCGGCGTATCGGCAAGCTGGCTGCATACCAAAGACCCGAAGCCGAAAAAGGTGAAGGTACAGCGCAAACCGAAAGTGCAGTACCTGCGCGCCCTGCAACATCCGAAGGCGAAGAAGGTCAGCGCAAAGGTGCAGAAAACGCCGGAGGCAAAGGAAGGGGATTACCTGGCGGGCAGTGATGAAAACGTGTTTGCGCTTACCACCATTTACGCTACGCAAAAGGCCGCCATGCGGGCAGCTCAGGCGAAGTGGGACAAACTCCAGCGCGGTGTCGCCGAGTTCTCGATCTCCCTGGCTCGCGGACGCGCTGATTTATTCCCTGAGACGCCGGTGGCGGTGTCCGGATTTAAATCCGTGATCGACGCGCAGCCCTGGATAATCAGCAAAGTGACGCACAGTCTGGGCAGCAGTGGATTTGTGACGACGTTGAATCTAGAAGTGTTGCTGTCAGATGTGAGTTATGAGGCGATTGAAAATGATGGGGATTAATTAAAAATACATCACTATCATCAATTGTAATGAGCGCCGTTATTAGGAAGATTGTGATGCTTTTAGATAAAATTAAAATACTTGAAGATAGTTTACACACAGTGAGAAGGCATGACCCATTGTGGCTGGACAGGGTCTTACACTCTGATTTCACGGAAATAACTTATTCTGGGCACCTGGTTAACCGCACAAAAGTCATTCAGTCTCTACTTACAGAGACTGATACGCCTGAAATTCTTGGCTTTAATTATTCCCTTATTGAGATCGATAGTACCCATGTAATTCTTACTTATAGTACCAAGGGAAAAGAGGACTGTCGTCGGGCACTGCGTTCATCATTCTGGGTTTACTCAGAAAGCTACGGCTGGCAAATAGTGTTTCATCAGGGGACTCCTGATAACAGTTTTGATTGAGTCTGGCATAAGTAAATCATTGTAATACTGGATGTATGATAATTAACAATGCATATAATGATTGAAATTGATTTAATTTGATTACATGGTGATTATTATGATGCACTGCCCGAAATGCCAGCACGCCGCCCACGTACGTTCAAGTCGCTACCTCAGCACCAACACCAAAGAACGTTATCATCAGTGTCAGAACATTAATTGCAGTTGTACGTTTAAAACTCATGAGTCGATTGCGGACATCATCGTCGAGCCAGGTACGGTTCATGCCGTGCTGCTTCACCCGGACAAACATAGCCAACAATCCCTACAGATGCACTAAAGAAAAAGCCCCGAATAAACGGGGCTTCTTGTGTCGATGTGGTCAATGCGTGGACACTGAAATGAATAAATCCATTTAATTCATATAGTTAACATCGTTTTCAAAGGCACAAAAATGTGCCTTTTTTATCATTTATTTTTCCTGCACTTACAACGCGATCACTATAAATCAATGAGTTATATGCGGTGTGTATTTGACGCCGATGCTGGCCTGAGCCGGGCGGGTAAATGACTGCGTCGGTAAAATCAACGATTACCTCCCTGGAATATCGTTATCCCATCCGAAATATAATCAATAGCCTTTTGGCTGGCTATTATCGTTTCCCCGCCTACTATTATCTGTGAGCATTACTTCTGGGGCGGTTCTGCACCCTTTTTGCTCATTATTTTTAATGATTAATTTTTCTGGGGAAGGATATATTTTTGAAAACAAAAATGAAGTTATTTCTCTTTAGTGGGATCGCTGGCAGCTATGGGTTATTTAACCCTGTGAATGCTCTGGCAGCCTGTAGTCCCGCAGCGGGGAATGACGTAAGCATAATCTGTGATGGAATAATAAATACGCAGCAATCCTTTACTGATGCAAGTGGTATCACAGCGACGATTATTCCTCGTACGCAAATTGCTCTTACTGCACAGGATACGCCTGCTTTTTATTTCACTACCTCATCCAGCAGCCTTCAAAACCAGGGCAATATTACAACTGACGCTATCACCAGTGATGGTGTGGCTTTAGAAACCCTCAGTGGGTTCACTTTAATCAACGACGCCTTCGTAGGCACTTCGGGCAGCAATTCCAACGCCGTCCATCTGTCTGGTGTTTTTGATAGCACGATTACCAATAATGGACAGTTAAGTACAACGGGGAACGTCAGTTCAGGGATCCTGTTAGATGCAAACATCGGCAATAGCACCTTAAATAACAATGGAGTTATTACCACTACCGGTGCTCAATCCCATGGTATCTGGGTAACAGGAGAGAGCCGGAACATCACAATTAACAATAGCGGAAGCATCACAGCAAACGGCCCGAGCGGTTCCGGTATCTTCGTTGATACGGCCACAACTACGGCTGACGACGTCGCGGTGGTAAACCGCTCCTCAGGTGTGATCTACTCTGAGACTGACGATGGTATTAACTTTAGCCGTGATTCAACCGGTACCATTGATAACGCCGGGATAATTGAAGCGGCAGACAGTGGCATTTCGTTGCAAGATAACGCGCAAGTTTCACACATTATCAACGATGGGATTATTGCTGCCGGGCGCGGAGGGATTACCCTTGACGATACCAGCAGAACCAATTTACTGCTTAACCGCGGCGTTATTGGTTCAATCGAAGGGGATGCGATCCGTGTCAGCGAAACCAGCACCGTGAATAACGGCATCAATAATGAAGGCATTATTATTGGCAGGGTTGATGCTCCCACAACGAATATGAGCAACAGTGGTCTGTTTGATTTGCTCAATAATAATTCCCCTTCACGAGTCGCCAACTACAGCCAGTCTTCAGATGCCTTCTTAGCTCTGCAGGCTGAGAATGCCACTAATTATGGGCAACTGCAGGTTGGCGGAACGGCATCGCTGGCGGGTAATACCATTGTGGTCACCAATGGTAGCCTGGACTTTAGCAATGGTGATGTATTGAGTGATGTGGTTACCGCCCCGAGTATTGTGGGCACACCGACATCGGTGATTGATGACTCTCTGCGCTTCCAGTTTGTGCAGGAGCTGACGCCCACGAGTTACTCATTACGCATCGTCGATACGGGACTTACCAGCGTAAAAGAAGCGGTCACCACGCAAACCGCCTCACCGACGGCTTCCCGTATCGGTGGCGCTATCGACCAGATTATAGCCAAAACGACTTCCGCTGGCGAAGGCACTGGTTCGGGTACTATTCCCGGCACAACCCCGGAAACCAGCGGCAACGGTAACGAGTCCAGCTATTGCTCTGGCGCGTTAGGAGCGACGGTCTGTGCCATCACGTCCTCATCCAATGCACAACAGGTTTACCGTAACGTGGTGCAGTTAGGGCCGTTGATGAACGGTATGCTGCCCTATGCCGAGTTAAATAATGCGCGTGCTTTTGGCGATATTGTGGACTCTCGTCAGGACTCCGTGCGTGAGTTTGGTCAATACGAAGAGTTTAATCCCGAGAAGTACTTATGGATCAGACCGGTAGGTCGCTGGGATAACCAGGAACAACGTGGTGGTCTGGATGGTTATAAATCTGATACTCGCGGTATCGCCATTGGTGCCGATGTGCCGGTATTAGAACAGCTTCGCGTGGGCGTGGCAGTGGGCACCAGCCGCACCGATGTGAAGGATACTTCAGACGATTTCCGCCATGATGCGCAGATTGAAAGCTGGAATACTTTGCTTTATGGCAGCTTTGACTTCACCCCGGCCACATCCCTGACCTGGAAAGCGGGCTACGGCCGCGACACCGTTGACGGTAATCGTTACCTGAACATCATTAACCCGTCTTCGTCTGACCTGGCTTTTGGCGGCGTGGCGCGTTCCAGCTACGACAGCCATAACGTGCAGGCGGGCCTCGGTTTACAGAGCATCTTCAATCTGACTGACAATTTGACCCTGACGCCGATAGTGCGTGGCGACTACTACAGTATCAAGGACAAAGGTTACACCGAGAAAAATGCCAGCGATCTGAGCCTGAATGTGGATGGGCAGACCCTTGAAGCGATGATTGTTTCCACCAAAGCCAAGCTGGGTTTACAGGTGTCTGACATTGTGAACGTTCATGCGACGGCTGGTGTGGGGTATGACACCATCAATGATCGTAGCGCCAACCGAATCGCATTTACCGGCAGCCCTGATACCCCGATCACCTACCAGAGCATGGAGCAGAGCCCGTGGATTGGGATGGCGGGTGTAGGCGTGACCGCCAAGTTCACTGACCAACTGGACGGCACCGTTCAGTATGATTCAGAGCAACGCTCCAGCTTCTTCAGCCAAAGCGTTGCCGTTAAGGTGCGTTACGCTTTCTGATAACAATCTGAATTCACTGACTCACCTAAGCCATCCGCATCCGCAGGTGGCTTTTTTCTTGCCTTACTCCAGAGGGCTATTATGGGGTCCGCCCGCCCCCCTATCACTATGCCTGTTTATTTGAGCAGGCATGACAGGCAGCTTTGTGTGAAAGTAGAATCTCTCATGGCATAACTTATATTGCGGTGTCTTGATCAATGGGAAGCAGATCATTCTGGCTGGCTTTCCTGATGTCAAAGACATCGTCTTTAGTCGCGACTTCACTTAACGGCAGAATCTTGATCCCGTCCGGCTTACCGTTTGGTGCGTAAATGAACAGGTTGCAGCCACCGTCTAATGGCTCACGCTGTTCAGTTGCATCCTGATAAACATCAGCAGCAATCCTTCCAGATGCACTAAAGCAAAAGCCCCGAATAAACGGGGCTTACTTGTCAATGTGACTAGTGTCTGGACACTAAAATGAAAAAATACATTTAATTCATATTATTAAATTCGATTTTAGGCACAAAGATTATGCGTTTCAGTGAGGTTTTTTACATCATAGGCCGCGCGCTGGCTATGCCGTCGCCCTTTCGTTCCAGGCATCACTGTGTTGAATGTTTCCATCGAGGTAGAGCCAGGTAATCTTCTCATAACGAAATTCTGCGATTTCCATATGATTAAATTTTTCTCTTGCAGGATCTTTGATATCAAACATCACGGGCATCAGGTTAACGACTCTCACGTTTTCCAGCAGAATAGTAAAATATACCACCTCTTGCCCTGCATCGTTGATTCGATAATATTTCAGTTCCACACGCTTCAGCGTTTTCCCCGTAGAAAGCGCTTTGTAGAGATAGAGGGAAGATGAATCGATTTCTTTTTCTATCAGGAATGGCAGGTGCTGGCAGGTTCCGGTGAATTTACCGTTATGTTTATCGGTTGGTATATGTACACTGTGATGCAGTCCTGACACTTCCACACTGTATTCACGGCCTCGAATGTCAACGCCACCCTTAATAATATTGCCGCCATCATCATACAAAAACATATAAACAGGAATGCCCATATTAATTGTCCTCTGCAAATCCGTTTGATTGCCCGATAGCATTCACAATAGTATCGATACACGCTTTGCTGTTCGGAACCTTATAAAGAGCCTGAATTGCATCAACGACATATTGGTTAAATTCCGGTTCTTTGATGCTATAAAAGGGTAAAGCACATACATTATCGGTACTGAAGGGTAAAGCCCCACCTTTAAGAAGGGAGAGCACACCTGCGGGATTATGTGGAATTGCCGTGGCAGCGGCAGTAGCAAGCGACTCCGCTGAATCAGCATCACTACCGGGCGCTAATAATGCAGCCACGTCCAGCCAGTTTTGTTCACCACTGCCTATTTTAGTCAGCACATACAGCCATTGGGATTCGCCATCTTTGTACAAATCGGTGATAACCGCTCTGGCGCCCTGAGTTTTGATCTGCTGAGTTAACTCCACGGATGTTATTTGGGTCGTGGCGGCTGCTGAAAAAGAAAGTAAAAGCAAAAGAGAGAATACAATTTTCATTTGACCACCAAGATCGTGTCACCACTGTTCATGATTTGTTCGCGATTACTTACGCCATCGATGATAATGCAACCATTCGATGCAGTACGCCCCCCACTCCTTGAGCCGCCATGGATACGGAATAGATCTCGCCCATACGTATTAGTCCCCAGAATAGGCTCCAGAATAGGCTCCAGAATAATAGTGACTGGCGTGACGGTGTTATGCGCACCCGTTATACGATAATACCCTTTTGGGATCGGACCCTGACTATTCACTGACTCCATAGCTGGATTATTTATCCCGGCACCGTGCCCACTATAACCCTGTCTGAAAAGTTGTCCGTTATGTTTCAATTCACCCGTGCTTTGGTTATATTCCCACGTCATAATATTCATCCTTGTAAAATAAGAACGCATTACCTATTCATTTAAAAAACTCACTTACTCATTGAATAATCATCCGCCACTTCAAAAAAATACTCTTATAAAATAGCTATTACCACATGAAAAAACGATACTCGTTAATTATTCATGAGTTGAATTAAGTATTTATTTACCACACTGTTCATTGATTAAAAATATATTCGATAATGACATACAAAAACGGCTTCCATTAGGAAGCCGTTGCAAAAATACTCGTTGTGAATCGCTACTCGTCCAGCATCACAACCTTGCCAACATACGGCAGATGACGATAACGCTGGGCGTAGTCGATGCCGTAACCGACAACGAATTCGTCGGGGATCGGGAAGCCGACGTATTCGACTTTAACGTCAACTTCGCGGCGTTCCGGTTTATCCAGCAGTGTGCAGATAGCCAGAGATTTCGGGCCGCGCAATTGCAGGATTTCACGCACTTTGCTCAGCGTATTGCCGGAGTCGATGATGTCTTCGACGATCAACACATCTTTACCACGAATGTCTTCGTCGAGATCTTTAAGGATCTTCACGTCGCGGGTGGTGGACATGCCGTTGCCGTAGCTTGAGGCGGTCATGAAGTCCACTTCGTGCGGTACATCCACGGCGCGACACAGGTCAGCCATGAACATGAACGAACCGCGCAGCAATCCAACCAGCACCATTTCGCTACCGCTGTCGCGGTAGTGTTCGGTGATTTCACGGCCCAACTCGGCAATTCGGGTTTTGACTTCCTGTTCGGAAATCATGACGTCAACGCGATGTTTCATATAAAGACTAACCACCTGATTTAAGAATATTTATCGCTGCTTTTTAGGAAAGCAGCGACCATATAGTGGAAAGGATTATATCAAAGAACCCGCCGGGGAGTAACGCCGGTGTCAGCCAATACCGGCCTGATGCAGGTCATGCAGGTTGATCGCACCGACCAGCACGCCTTCGCTATCGACCACCGGCGCGGCGCTGATATTTTGCTGATGCAGGGCTTCGAGTGCCTCGCCTGCCCGCCATTGTGCCGGAAGCTGATAACCGGGACGACTCATGGCATCGGCCAGCGGGTCGTGCAGGCTGTGGCCTTTGACCAGCCAGCGACGTAAATCGCCATCGGTGAACACGCCAACCACATGCAGGCTGGCGTCGCATACCGCAATCAGACCCAGGCCGGTGCGGCTCAGTTCCAGCATCGCGTCCATGACATTTTTCTGACTGTCGACCACCGGCAGACGATCGCCGGAACGCATCAGATGATGCACGCGATTCAGCAAACGCGCCCCCAGACTGCCGCCGGGATGTGAACGGGCGAAGTCTTCCGCGCCAAAACCACGGTGTCGCATCAGCGCCATCGCCAGCGCATCGCCCATCATTAAGGTATTTACCGCGCTCGAGGTCGGTGCCAGTCCCATCGGGCAGGCTTCGCGCTCAACGCTGATATCCAGCACACAATCGGCTGCCAGCGCCAGCGGCGAATCTTTGCCGCCGGTGATGGCAATCAGACGGGTTTGGTTTTCTTTTAACAATGGCAGGATCAGATCCAGCTCTTTTGCCCGGCCGGAATAGGAAATAAAAATCATCACGTCTTCACTGCCGATCATGCCCAGATCGCCGTGCAGCGCTTCGGCGGGATGCACAAAGAACGCCGGTGTGCCGGTGCTGGCCAGTGAGGCCGCAATCTTCTTGCCGATATGACCGGATTTTCCCATACCGGAAATGACGGCTTTACCTGTGCAGTTCAGCAATAAGCGGCAGGCGCAGAGGAAATTATCATCCAGCCGCGTCAGTAACCGGCGGGCTTCTTCTATTTCAATCTCCAGCGTTTCACGTGCGTAATTTAGTAATGCGTCACTCATCGTCTTCCCCGACTAAAATAATGCGGATCCCCAACTTTTCGATGGCATCACGATATTGCTGGCTTAACCCGCTGTCCGTGATCAGCGTATCGACCTTGCTTAGATGGCACACCACATTCGGGCTTTTACGGCCAAATTTTGACGAATCCACCAGCAGGAAAAGACGTTCAGCCGCTTTACACATCGCCTGACTGACGCCGTGAACTTCGTTGAATGTGGTGACACCGCCGTCGAGATCAACGCCATCAGCGCCGATAAACAGTTTATCGAAGTTGAATTTATCAAAGGCGCTTTCTGCAAGGCTGCCGTGGAAGGAAGAAGATTTTTTGCGGTAGGTGCCGCCCGGCATCAGGATGGTCTGGTCGTTATCCAGCTCCACCAGCGCATTGACGATATGCAGGCTGTTGGTCATGACAGTGATGTTATTGAACTGACTCAGGAAAGGCACCATCTGCATCACGGTACTGCCCGCATCGAAAATCAGCGAGTCGCCGTCCTGAATTTCCTGAATGGCCGCGCGGGCGATGCGCAGTTTTTTGCCGGTATTGATGTGTGTTTTACGATCAATAGGCTGATCACCTTCCTCGCGACTCAGCACCACGCCGCCGTAAGTGCGGATCACTGCGCCCTCTTCTTCCAGCAGGGTGAGATCTTTACGAATAGTGGTGCCGGTTGTGGCGAAATGCGCGGCGAGATCGTCCACCGCCGTCTTTCCAAATTGCTGCAAGTGCTCCAGTATCGCCGCCTGCCGTTGCTTAGGTTTCATCACGATTTTCGCTCAAATTTTAAGATAAATTCACTGCTATCATTCTTTTTGAAAGATAATAGCTTTTAAAGTGAAAATATCATGATTTCGGTTCAATCGCTAATGATAGTGCAGTTTGAATATTCGGATCTTTCGGGAAGATCACACCTGTCATCAATTGTTCCCGGCTCATGCCATTAAGCGATGAAACCGGCTGAGGGCTGGCAAAAATCGTCAGGCCGCGCAGTAAAAATCCGTCACAGACTTTTTCCTGTTGATCGAAAGCCAGCGCCAGCACCACTCTCGGTTTGAAACGTCCGCCGGAACGCCCGACGCCCACATTGCCCTGCAAACACAACTTGTCGAATGCCCGGTTAAAGCGCTGCAACTGCCACCAGCCCAGCGCGATTTGCGCCACCCAGGCCAGTGCCGCACAGAGGATTAATGCCGAAGTCGGGGTCATCTTTTCTCCTTAACATGACTTTCTGAGTAACATGATTTGCTCATTAAAATAGTCATCCGCCCCTGCAAAACAGGGGCGGATGGCATCAGAACATCACCTGACCACCGGTGATATTGATCGACTGACCGGTGCAATATGAAGCTTTATCGCTGGCGTAAAACAGCAGCATATCCAGCACATCCTGATAGTCGCACCCGCGTTTCAGCGGCACTTTATCAATGTAATATTGCTCGACTTCATCGGCCTTAATGCCAAGCTTTTTGGCGTACTGTGGCAATAATGACTGGAACATCGGCGATTTGAGCAAATTACCCAGCATCAGTGAATGCACGGTGATGCCATATTCCGCCAGATCCAGCGCCAGAGACTGCGTCAGCCCGACGCCGCCGAATTTTGCCGCGCTGTAACCGGCATTATGTTTGCTGCCCACTTTGCCGGATTTAGAGTTGATCTGGATAATCCGTCCCGGAATACGGTCGCGGATCATCAGACGGGAAAACTCACGGGCACAGAGGAAATACCCCACCAGATTGACCTGCAGTGAGAGATCAAAGTCGTTGAGAGCGAAGTCGGTGATCGGCGATGCTTTCGCCATTCCCGCGCTGTACACCAGCAAACTGACCCTGCCAAACGTCTGATCCACCGCTTTCGCCAGTTGCTCTACGCTGGCCTCATTCGTGGCATCGACCGTAAATCCGAATGCGCGATCCTCACCAAACTGCTGGTTAATCTGTTCTGCCACCGACGCGGCATTTTTCTCATTCAGATCCGCCACCGCCACGCGATAGCCGGATTCAGCCAGCCCCTGACAGAGAAATGCGCCCAGCGTCTGTCCCCCGCCGATTACGACTGCAACCTGTTCCATAACTGACTCCTGATTCTGATAGTTAATCGATAAATTTCAATACGCTGCCCAGCGGAATATCGTCGGGCGTGGTGCCTTTTACATGGACGCTGCCGGGGAATTCAGCCTCGGCACTGCCGTCAAAACGCAGGGTGATATGCCCCAGCTCGCGCAGGTTTTGCATCGCCACGTCGCCCACGGCGGTCACCGGATATCGCACATCGGCAAGTTCCATGTAAGCGCCGCGGTGCAATTCCCCTTCGGTTTTCCCGTGCTGATGAATGAAGCAATAATCCTGAATGTCTGCCGGTGCGCCTTCACGGAAGGTGATCAGCATCTGGTCGGTCAGCGCCTCACGCGCGAAGTCGCCGATTTGCGTGATAGTGGTCTGATAAATGGTTTGCACGATGACTCCTTACTGATAGATGAAAGCGGAAGCGGCCCAGGCGATAAGTACCGTCGGTGCGCCGGTCAGAAAACGGCTGACCAGCACCGAGGGCACGCCCACGCGCACGGTGTCCTGTTTGGCTTCGGCCAGCGACAATCCGACGGGAATGAAATCGCAGGCCGCCTGAGCGTTGATGGCGAAAAGTGCAGGCAGCGCCAGATGTGGCGGGATATTGCCCAGCCCGATCTGCACACCCACCAGCACACCGATAACCTGCGCAATGACCGCGCCGGGGCCGAGGAAAGGAGATAGCAGCGGGAAGGAACAGATCAGCGCCAGCATCACCAGCCCGACCGGGCTTTTCGCCAGCGGCGTCAGCCCGTGCGCCACCAGATCCCCCAACCCGGAGGCCATAATGATGCCGATCAGCGCCGCCACGAACGCCATAAATGGCAGGATGGTTTTAAGTACGGTATCGATGGTGTCGCGTCCGGCCTGGAACAACACGGCGACGCCGGAGCCCATACCCATACCGACTTTCGCCAGCAGGCCGTCGCTCTGTTCGGTGATTTTTTTGGTGGTGTCGTAGTCGCGCCCTGCCGCAGACGCAGCCGGTTTCGGCGTCGTCGTTACCGGTTCCGCGGCGTCTGTGCTTTCAATAACAATGTCATTCTCGCGGACACCGGAAACGTAAATGTCTTCGGTAATAAACTGCGCCAGCGGGCCGGACTTGCCGGTCGAATGGATGTTTATGGTCGGGATGCGCCGTTTAGGATAAATGCCGCAGCGCAGCGTGCCGCCGCAGTCGATAACCGCCACACCGATTTCTTCCGCCGGAGGTTCGCCTTCTTTAAAACCATCCACCGTTTCCCAGCCGGTCAGTTCCGCCAGCTTGTCGACAATCGCCGGGCGCGTGCCCGCCGTGATATACACCACTTTTTTGCCGGGCACCGCGTCAATCAACAGCGGACCACCCCAGCCACCTTCACCCCGGTTAATACGGATCGTAACGCTCATTTTCTGCTCCGGTTTTTAGAATTGGATTTTGAATAGACTGGAACCTGCCTACAGCTGCACCTGACGATCCAGCTGAATGCCCATCTTGCGTTCGAAGATGCGAGTGGTGAGATCCGTTATCCAGCCGCGGAAGAAATTGGTCACCATACCGACCAGGAAATAACTGACGGCCAGCGGTCCGAGCGGCAGTCCCAGCGTGGTCAGCCCGCTGGCAACGCCGAGATACACAAACAGTTCGCCGGGGTTGATGTGCGGGAAGAGACCGTTCATGGAATGGCAGCTGTAAGAGCCAGCGGCGTAATAGCTGGGTTTGTAGATTTCGGGCATAAAGCGCCCGAGGCTGAGGGTCATCGGGTTGCAGAAAACAAAGGTGCCAATCACCGGCAGCAGCAGGTAGCGCGAAATCGGATTGCCAGCACAGCGCTGTGCCAGACGTTCGATTCGCCGTTGTCCGACAAAAACAATCAGCGCGTTCATGACTACCAGCAAACTGATTAAGAGAGGCAGGATGCCGGTGACCATCCCGACAAACACCTCACCGCCTTTTTGAAACAGGCCGATAAACCACTCGGCACCGTGCGTTATTACATCAATCATCATCTTCTCCTGTAGGGGATCGTGGGTTTACGCTTTCATGTTTTGTTACTCCACGCTGAAAATATAATCATTATGAATTTATATTAATTATATATTGATCACATTTTGAAAGTTTAACCTTTCAATTTGAAAGATTGATAATCAAGGGGCATTACAGGAAGAAGAAGGGAGCAGGAAGAAAGAGGGGTGAGACTGACCGGAGGAACGTCTCAGGCCAGCTTATTTTTAGAAACTTTTAAGAAACTACAGAAAGTAAAACCCGTTACGCCGACACCGTAAATCCAAGCATCATGCCGGTATCTTCATGTTCCAGCAGATGACAGTGCGCCATATAAGCATGTTGTTTATTGGCCAGATGGTTGAAGCGCACCAGAACTTCACTGCGGGCACCCTCAACGCGCACGATATCTTTCCAGCCCTGCCGGTGCGGCGGCACAGGCTGACCATTTTCAGAAAGAATACGGAACTGCGTGCCGTGGATATGGAAAGGATGCAGCATCATGTCGCCTTCGCCGGAAATGGTCCATTTTTCGTACTGGCCTTGTTTCACATCGAAAGCGGGTACATTCATGTCATAGGCTTTGCCGTTAATTTTGTTGCCCTGCATGAAGTCGTAACCGGCGGACGATTTGCTCATATCCATACCCGCCATGCTGCCGTGACCCTCATGTTCTGAACCCGACATGCCCGGCATTGCCGCCATATCGCCGCCGCCATGATCCATGCTCATGCCGGCCATTGCCTTGTGACCATAGCGTTTCATCAGCGCCGCCATGCCCTGCTGATCCAGTTGCGGATCCATCATCAGTTGCAGCCAGCGGGTTGGCAGATTATCGACGGACACCAGCGCCGGCAGCGGGACCAGCGTGTCCGGCAGAGAACTGCCGCTTTGCGTCAGCGTCGGCTGAATACGCAGCACCGGCAACGGTTTGTCGAAAGGTGCCAGCGTCATGCCCATCTGTTTCACCGGCAGCGTAACCAGATCAAAGGCTTTGCCGTCGCTGCAATCAATCAGCACTTCAAAACGCTCGCCCATCAGCAAGGATAAATCGCTGACTTTCACCGGTTCAGGCAGGAAACCGCCGTCGCTGGCGATGACGTACATCGGCCGCTGGTCACTGGTGGCGATGTGCAGCGAGCGTGCATTACAGCCATTGAGCAGACGAAAACGCACCCAGCCGCGGGAAATACCGTGCTGCGGATACACCGCGCCGTTGGTCAGCATATGTTGCCCGAACCAGCCGACAGCCGCGGTCATCACGTCCATCTGATAATCAATCTGTCCGGCGTCGTTCAGGCGTTTATCCTGCAAAATGACCGGAATATCATCCACGCCCCAACGTTTAGGGATCTGCAACAGGTCGCTGGCTTCATCTTCAATCAGCACCATACCGGCCAGACCCATCGCCACCTGATAACCGCTGGTCTGATGCGGATGCGGATGGAACCAGCAGGTCGACGCTGGCTGATCGAGTGTGAAACTGACTTTTCTTTTCTGACCTGGAGCGATCAGTGCCTGAGGACCGCCATCGACGTCACCGGGGATTTCCAGCCCGTGCCAGTGAACGGTGCTGGCAACATCCAGACGGTTATTGACGGTGACATCGACCTGTTTGCCGCGACGGATACGCAGCGCCGGGCCGAGAAGATTACCGTTAACGCCCCAGGTTTCGGTGTTTACACCCGGCAGAAACTGGCTCTGACCGCGCTGCAACGTCAGCATAATGGCGTTACGGATATCCGGTTCCAGCAGCGCAGGAATGGGTAATGCAGGGCGATCTGCGGCGAGCGCGAAGCGGCTCCAGCCGGGCAGCGTACTGGCGGCCCCCATCAGGGTTGTCCATTTTACGAAATCACGACGGTTCATTTTTCAGTCCTTATGAGGGCAATTGCCAGACGGATGGCGTAAGCGTGCCATAATAGTACGACAGCCTAACCCTTCCCCTAAGGGGAAGGTCAAGCGGCGCAGCGGGAAAAGAAATTTGGTGCCGCTCAGTGCAAATATGGTAACGTCCTTTTCACTGTTTGTGAGCCAAGTCTTTCTGACTTTCTATCTAAAAGAACAAGAACACGCCGATGAAAAAAACAACATTGTGTTTGCTATTACTGTCGCTGCTTGGCTTCTCCTCCGCCAGTCAGGCGCTGAGTGAATCAGAAGCGGAAGATCTGGCGGATCTGACTGCCGTTTTCGTTTATCTGAAAAACAACTGCGGTTACGAACAGTTGCCGAATACCCAAATCAAACGGGCGATCGTGTTTTTCGCCCAGCAAAACCGCTGGGATCTGAGCAATTACAACAGCTTTAATATGCAGTCGATGGGCGAAGACAGCTACCGCGATCTGAGCGGGATTGCCGTCCCTAAACCGACCAAATGCAAATCTCTGGCGCGTGATTCCCTGAGTCTGCTGGCCTACACCAACTAATTTTTAAGCCTGTTTACGCGCTTTGCGCTCCGTCATTTTGTTGCCGGAGCCGCTTCCCCTTCCCTCTGTTACCCGTACCACGTCTGCCTCAGCTACACTTAACCTAAACGGGTTGGTCTGAAACCGTGCATGGACCGGCAGAGTTAGCTATCATGTGCGCCCATTTTTATGGCTGCGATTGATCAGGAGAAACAACAACATGTCCCAGAGCTCGTCATCCAAAGAAATATGGTATGAGACGCTGCACGCCCATTTTGGCCAGTACTTCAGCGTCGATAAAGAGTTATACCGAGACAAAACCGAGCATCAGGATCTGGTGATTTTCGAGAATGCCGCGCTGGGTCGCGTGATGGCGCTCGACGGCGTGGTGCAAACCACTGAGCGTGATGAATTCATCTATCACGAAATGCTGACCCATGTGCCGTTGTTCGCCCACGGCAACGCGAAAAAGGTGCTAATCATTGGCGGTGGCGACGGCGCAATGCTGCGCGAAGTGTGCCGCCACAAAGGCGTGGAATCGGTGACGATGGTGGAAATTGATGCCGGCGTAGTGGAGTTTTGCCGCCAGTATCTGCCCAACCATAATGCCGGTGCCTATGACGATCCGCGTTTCAACCTGGTGATCGACGACGGTGTGAACTTCGTCAATCAGACCGCTGAAACCTATGATGTGATCATCTCCGACTGCACCGATCCGATCGGCCCCGGAGAAAGTCTGTTTACGTCGGCGTTCTACGAAGGCTGTGCCCGTTGTCTCAAACCGGGCGGCATTTTCGTGGCACAAAATGGCGTGTGCTTCCTCCAGCAGGATGAAGCGGTCAACAGCCACACCAAACTGAGCCACTATTTCAGTGACGTCAGTTTCTATCAGGCCGCGATCCCGACCTATTATGGCGGCATCATGACCTTTGCCTGGGCGACCAACAGCCCGGAATATCGCCAGATCGACAGCGCAACCTTGCAGGCACGCTTTGACGCCGCAGATATCACCTGTCGTTATTACAATCCGGCGATTCATCACGGCAGCTTTGCCCTGCCACAATATTTACTGAATGCCCTGTCAGCCGCGCGCTGATACTGCATCCATAAGGGGGTGAACTAAATTGCAAAAGCTGAAACTGCATGGCTTCAACAACCTGACCAAAAGCCTGAGTTTTTGTATCTACGATATCTGCTACGCCAAAACCGCAGACGATCGTGATGGCTACATTGCCTACATTGACAAAGAATATAACGCTAACCGTTTGACGGAGATCCTCACCGAAACCTGCTCGATCATCGGTGCCAATATCCTCAACGTGGCGCGACAGGATTACGAACCACAGGGCGCCAGCGTCACGATTTTAGTGAGCGAAGAGCCGATGGATCCGCGTGATGTCGATAACACAGAACATCCGGGTCCGTTGCCGAATTCCGTGGTCGCACACCTGGATAAAAGCCATATCTGCGTGCATACCTATCCGGAAAGCCATCCCGAAGGCGGGCTGTGTACTTTCCGCGCTGACATTGAAGTCTCGACCTGTGGCGTAATTTCACCGCTGAAAGCGCTGAACTATCTGATCCATCAGCTCGAATCCGACATCGTCACCATCGATTACCGCGTTCGTGGTTTTACCCGCGACGTGAACGGCGTGAAACACTACATCGACCATTCCATTAACTCGATTCAGAACTTCATGTCGCAGGATATGAAAGCGCTGTACGACATGATGGACGTCAACGTGTATCAGGAAAATATCTTCCACACCAAGATGTTGCTGAAAGAGTTCGATCTCAAACATTATCTTTTCAATGCCAAACCGGATGAACTGAGCGCGCAGGAGCGTAAGGAAATCACCGATTTGCTGTACAAAGAAATGCAGGAAATCTATTACGGTCGCAATCTGCCGTCAGTCTGATCAGGGCTGAATAAAGAAAAGGCCGGACATGAGTAAAATGTCCGGCCTTTTTTTGTATAGACAAATTCTGATAATAAATATTCTCTCCGTTCTAAACTCAATAAGAATTACTTAAGTAAAATATCCTGGCATATCTGAAAACCCGCTATACTCCTTAAGACAAATTAATGTTAAATCAGTCATTAAATCCTTATTTAACTCAAATTATTGAACAATCAATCTCAGTATTAAGCCAAATTCCAGAAATAACATACAGGCTATAAATCAAATAAAATTCACAAATAACCAATAATTTAGCTTATGGCAGATCAAAAGATCGCTTTTTTCTTAAAAAGAGATAAATACCTTTATATCTCCCCCTCCGACCATTAGCATCCTCCTATTGCTTACTAAGCAACCAGCTCCATCCACCTGCAAGCAGAAATAAAAAATGACAATGAGTAAATTAAAGACCGTATCCAGCCTGCTGGTCACGAGTTCTTTATTGGTTTCCGGGGTTTCCCGGGCCGGGGAAAGTTTGTTAGGCAGCAATACTGAAGGGATGCGGCACTATGTGAGTTACGGTGCTGAATATTATAAGTGGGACGAATCCGTCGATAATATGGACGGTAAATATGTTGCTGAACATGGCCCGCGCCTGCGTGTTAATTTCGGATCCAATAATTACCTCGATGCCCCCGGCGGATTATTAAAAGCCTGGGACATGAGCGTGATGTTCGGGATCGTCCGGTATAAAGGCAGTACGCTGGACGATCAGGCCAATGTGCCGAACGGATCACTGAAAGGCAAAACCTACTACACCGGTTACAGTGCGGACATGACGCGCGGCTACCGTTACCGGGCATCCGACAGTGTGTCTTTCGATATGAAAGGCGCACTCGGCGGCCAGGCATGGTTGCGAAACATCCGCTCTGACGATGTGTATATTGCCTCGGAAAATACCACCCGCAATTACAACGCGGTGGAAGTCACGCTGCAGCCTTATGCCAAAGCATCCCTGGGTGCGAACTGGCAGATGACCGCAGATTCACGTCTGAGTCTGGAAGGCGGTGCACTGTATCCGATTAAAACCTGGACGCACAGCAATCAGGGTTCAGTCTGGCTGGAGCCGAAATCTAAGCTCTCGCCATTCACCAGCCTGACCTGGAATATCAACAAAGATGTCTTTGTGAAAGCCAGCTATGTGCACCAGAAATACGGCAAGTCGGACGAGAAACAGGGTGACCTGAACGGACGCACCGTCGGCTATTATCAGCCCGCGACCACCACCTCCACGCTGGGATTAGAAGTCGGTTTCTACTTCTGATGATGCCAGCGAATAAGCGCCCTCAAGCGGATTGTTCCGGTGTAAATCACCGGGACAATCGCTTATCTTAAAAGCCTCCTTTTCCCGAGGCTTACCTTTCATATGGATCGTTTCGCAACGCTGGCTGGCGTTCTCGCCATTTTATTGTGGAGCATGAGCGTGGCGCTCACCCGCAGTTTATCTGAATCTCTGGGGCCTTTTGGCGCCGCCGCATCGATTTATACAGTCAGTGGAATTATGGTCTGGATGGTCGGCGGAAAGCCTTCCCTGCGCGGGGAATCGCCCGCTTATCTGATCGTCTGCGGTCTGCTGTTTATCTTTTATATGGTGGCGTTTTCGCTGGCGATTGGTCTGGCGCATACCCGTCAGCAAACGCTGGAACTGGGACTTATCAATTATTTGTGGCCGAGCCTGACGCTGATTTTTGCGGTTCCGCTGCTGAAATTACGCGTACGCTGGTGGATCTGGCCGGGCGTGGTGCTGGCGTTTGCCGGTGTGCTGTGGGCAATCAGCGGCGGGCACGGACTGGATATCCATCAGTTGCTGCATAATGTGCGTGGCAATCCGGTGGCCTACAGTCTGGCGCTGGGCGCAGCCGTTTCATGGGCGCTGTATTCCAATCTGGTTCGTGTGTTATGTAAAGGCAAAGGCGTGCTGCCGTTGTTTCTGCTGGCGACGGGTGCCGTGCTGTGGGTGTTGTATTTTACCTATTCATCGAACCGCATCAGCCTGACGCTGCCGGCTATTCTCGAACTGCTGGCGATGGGCGCAGTGACGGCCATTTCGTATCAGTGCTGGGATATTGCGATGAAAAAAGGCAATGCCACACTGGTGGCTGCGCTGTCGTATTTCACGCCGCTGTCATCGATTCTGATTGCCGGGTTGTGGCTGCACACGTTGCCGGGCGCCAGTTTCTGGCCGGGCGTGCTAATGGTGGTCGGCGGTTCGCTGCTGTGCTGGACCGCCTCGCGGAGCAAGTAAGGTTTAGCGATAAGTCGTGACCTTATCGATAAGTCGTCACGAAAGAACGGTATTTGGCGAGGACTTGCAAAAAGTCCTCGACGCCGCAAAACGCCAGACTCTCTTCGTCGTAATAACTCATGCCTTCTTCAATCTCATCGCCGTCGAAATCCAGCTGATTGGCGCGGATCATCACTTCATCGTCGGCTAACAGCAGCGTGTATTCGTGGCCGACCATTTGCGTCTGGCGCTCGCTGCCCTTCAGCTCAGCCAGTGCGGCTTCAACGGTATCCAGCACGCTCAGGTCGCCCTTCACTTCTTCATTCAGCCAGTGACCGAGCACTTCGTGGCCCATTGAAAAACGCACTTTGACCTCACCGGTGATGTCGCGCAAAAAATCGTAATCCATGGGTTACTCCGCAGGAGGATGAAAAGGGGAATAGTCAACCGGCCGCATTTTGGCGTTCAAACAGCCGTATGTCCACCTCTTCTATGTTGCAAATCGGCGCACCGGCTTTACGCAGGATCTTACTCTTGTCCATCAGTAACAGTGATTGTGCGGCGTATTTGATCAATAGCGCTTTAAAGCGGGCATTTTTGTCATTACTGTCCCAAAGCACGCCTTCGCCGTCTAATCCCTCACAGGAGAAAATAAACAGATCAATCTCCAGTGATCGCAGTAAAGCCAACAGATGCGGGATATCACTGAGGTACGCCTGATATTTACGGGAAAGCACCCCGCCCGTCGCAATCACCCGGATATTCTCACGTCGCACCAGCGTCTCCATGATACGCACGCTGTTGGTGTAGACCGTCAGAGGGATATTGGGCAGTTTTCTGGCTAAATACCAGCAGGTGGAGCTGGCATCCAGAGCCAGCGTCATATCGTTTTCAATATAGGATAACGCTTGCTGAGCCAACTGATCCTTCGGTGAAATATGACTTTTCGCTCGCTGCGCGAAAGTGATCCCCACATCCTGGGTCTGATTGATGCTTTTTGCACAACCATGCCGGCGAATTATCTCCCCCTGAATTTGTAGCTGCCCGAGATCGCGGCGGATGGTTTCATGACTGACGTGTAAACTGCGGGCGAGCTGACTCACGCTGAGCGCATCCTGCTGTGCCAGGAGTTCAAGAATGCAGAGATGGCGTGCCTGCTTTATCTTCATAAACGGTTCCATAAACCTGAAAGAAGAAGGCCAGCGTAAAGCGTTTAGACAATGAATACCGCGGTGCATCATTGATTCCCGGTCAGCACCGCGTTCGTCATTTATTTGTATAACGGGCCATAGTGCTGACAGGCGCGGTAATCCTGGCCTGCTTTGTCCATCCCAAACGCTGACCACGCAGAAGGACGGAAGAGTTGTACATCCGGCAAATTGTGCAGACAGACAGGAATACGCAACATGGCAGCCAGAGTGATCAGATCCGCACCTACATGACCCGGCGTTAGCACCCCATGATTGGCTCCCCAGCAATTCATCATCGTACTGGCATCGTTAAAGGGTTCATGTCCGGTCAGTCTCGGCGTAAACCACGTTGTGGGCCAGGTGGAATTAGTACGCTGATCCAGCTGCTGATGTACATCCTCCGGCAATTCCACACTCCAGCCTTCTGCCAATTGCAATACGGGGCCAATGCCCTTGATAAGATTGATCCGGCTGAGGGTGAAAGGCATATCGCCAGGCGTAAGAAAGTTCGATGAGAAACCGCCTCCGCGAAAATATTCATGCACTGCCGGGCACCAGAGGGTTTGCGCCAGACAACGTTGTGCGTCTTCAGGCGTCACTTGCCAGTGTGGTTTAATGGTCGGCAGCCCCTGCTCATCGCGCTGTGCACCGCTGCCATCAAGCGCGGCAGAACCGGAGTTGATCAGATGGATAATTCCCTGAGCTGCCCTGCCCGCCAGCTGATGTCCCGTCACGCGAAAAACGGCCTGCGGCGACCAACAGGTTCGCATATCGGCAAAGATTTGCGCCTTGCCGGTCAGGTAGTGACCAAACAACATTGAGACCGCATTCAGGCTATCGTTTTCTGTCGCCATCAATATCGGCTGACGGGGGCCATTCCAGTCGAAGCTGCTGTTGAGCAAGGCTTCTGCGATATCTGCATTCGGATAATGATCGGTCCAGTGCCTTTGCCCCTGAAACCCACCGGCAATGGCGTTATAGCCTGTCGCCTCTTCATTAAAGCCGCGCACCGCCAGTTGCGGGTTACCCTGCATCATGTCGCGTAAGCACAACGCCATCGTCAGTGACTCTTGCAAAATCCGCCGTTTATCGCTGTCAGAACGCTGAAATTCTGGCGGATTAACCTCTTCGCCGTACACAAACCCAGCCTCTGCCCAACTTATCGCCAGTGCCAGTTCCTTTTCGTCATAAATACCGCAGTCTATGCGGCGGCGAAGTTCCGTCATATCAACGCTTTGCACCTGCATGCCTAATGTTTCAGCAAAAAAGTGATGATCAACAATCGATCCGGCGATCCCCATTGAGACACTGCCCACTGACAAATAACTTTTGCCACGCAGACTGGCGACGACCACCCCTGCCCGAACGAAACGCAGCAGTTTTTCCTCTACATCCGCAGGAATATGGGTGTCATCGGCATCCTGTACATCCCGTCCGGAGATGCCGAACGCAGGTAACCCCTGCTGATTATGCGCGGCCAGCGCCGCCGCCAGATAGACCACGCCCGGACGTTCAGTGCCGTTAAATCCCCAAATGGCTTTTGGCCGCAGCGGATCGTTGTCAATCGTTTCGTCGCCATAACACCAGCAAGGCGTGACGGTGAGGGTCAGACCGACATTTTCACGACGAAACAGCGCGTCGCAACGCGCCGATTCTGCGCGCCCGGCAATCGTAGTCTCGGCAATCACGCAGCGCAGCGATGAGCCATCGGGATGACGGATACACGATGAGATAAGCTCAGCGGCAGATTCGGCCATCGCCATAGTTTGCGCTTCCAGTGATTCACGCACGCCCATTCTTCGTCCGTCGATAACCGGGCGAATACCAAGTGTAATCGGTTGAGAAATCCAGGATTCAGTCAATGTTTTCATTTTGCGCCCTCACTGGCTAATACGCGGTTGGTGATCACATTCTTACGGCGGACAAAGATCAGAGTGATACCCAGAAGCAGCCAGACACCCATAACGCTGAGTGTTTTACTGTCGGTATCGCGAAGTAACATCACAATCATGCAGCCCAGAATGGCGATACTTAACGTAGCGGTAATGATGTGTAACGCAGGTGATATACGGAAAGAAGACATCTGATAGACGGGCGTTTTGCGCACCCGCCACGAGCAGATAATGCAGACGATTTGTGCCGCCAGAAAGGTGATTGCAGCGGCACTGGCAATATTGGACACCGAAATACCGCACAGGATTGGTATCACCCCGATCAGATACAGCAGGGTCAGCAGTAAATACGGCACGCGGGTTTTAAGACTTACACGCCCGAGGCTGCGCGGCAGCCAGCCGTCATCGCAGGCCACCAGCAAACTTTTACTGCCCCACAACATCTGCACATTGGTTATCCCCAGCATGCTGATAATCCCCGCGCCGATACTGAAGAACAGGAAAGATCCCGGTGACATGAAGGATTTTGCGACCACAGTCAGCGGCTGATGTGCCACTTCTGATAGCGGTAAAATTCCGGTTGCGGTGACAGAAACCAGCATATAAATCAGCGCAGCAAACGCCGTGGAACCCATGATCGCCACCGGAATTGCGCGTGCCGGGTTTTTCATTTCACCGGCCAGTTCTGCCACCGTACAGGCACCGTTGGTAACAAACAGCAGCAAGGCCACCGAGGTTGCAAAGGCCGCGAAGCCGTTCGGCAAAAGGGTGGTGAAGTTGTCTATCTGCACTTCCCCGATACCTTCACCGACAAACAGCAACATGCCACATAACATGATAATCGTGAGGATCATACTCAGGCGGGCGCTGAGGGCCGCGCCAAGCAAATTTGCCAGATAAATGACCGTTAATATGACGAAACTGACCGCTGTTTTTGGCAGGTTGGGAAAAAAGGCCATCAGATAATCAGAGCAGGTCAGCGCATATAACGACAGTGAAACGTGAGTCAGTGAGAAAAACCAGAACACCAAAAAACCACATGTCGGGCTGATTAAACGTGAAGGCCAGCTGTATATTCCGCCGGTCACCGGCAAGGTTGCCGCTAATACTGCATAGGGAATACCGGCAAGAACGGTAATTAATGATGCCACTAAGTATGCCAGGGGTGTTCCACCGCCAGTATTGGCAATAATAACGCCAGTCAGTGCAATTACGCCGCCGCCAATAATGGCTTTAATTGCAGCGAAAAAAATTACCGGCGTGCTGAGTGTTTTAACCAGTTTATCCGCATTATGGGAAACCGAAGGTTCGCTCATGATCATTCCTTAATTGAATGAAATAACGCAGCAGAAGATCGAATTAGCGCAGCAAAAAATTATCAGGTCGCAGTGACCATTTGTCTGAGCGCGGACGTTAATAACGTGCGTGAAGTGGCATAGTTCAGGCGAATAAATCCGTTACCGCCCCTGCCAAAATGTGTGCCGGGTTCAATCCACACATCACTTTTTTCAAGGAAAAAATGTTGCAGATCGACCTGCTGCAAACGACGACAGTCGATCCACGCCAGATAAAGTGCGTCGCCACCACATCGCTGCATACCCGAATCTTTGAGTATCAGATCCAGTTGTCTGAGGTTATCGCGCAACGTACTAAGCAACGCGTTCAGCCAAGGCTCACCGTTTCTGTAAGCCGCTTCACAGGCGATAATCCCGGCGATATTCGGGCGCTCAAGCCCGCAGGCCACATAGTGTTGATGTAAACGCTGGCGCAATTGCGGATTAGAAATAATCAGCGTAGAGGTCTGTAACCCGGCCAGATTGAAAGTTTTGCTGGGTGCAGTGCAGGTAATGCTGATGTCGGAAAATTCCGCGCAGAGGCTGGCAAAAGGCAGGTATTTCACCTGTGAATTGATCACTAAATCCTGATGAATTTCATCTGCTATCACCAAAATATGATGGCGCAGACAACACTCACCAAGCAGCAATAATTCTTCGCGACTCCAGACTTTGCCTATCGGATTGTGCGGGTTACTGAGAATGAAAATTTTCACATCAGGGGTAATCGCTGCCTCGAACTTTTCTATATCCAGCACGTAATCCTGCCCCACAAGCTCCAGCTCCACGGGCACAACCCGCCGCTGATTCAGACCGACGCTGTCATGAAAAGGGCCGTATACCGGCATCAGCATCATGACGCCATCACCCGGCGCAGAAAAGGTTTGGATCGTCAGATTCAGTGCGCTGACAATGCCCGGGCTATGCAACATCCATTGCGTTTTTACTGCCCATTGATGGTGAGTATATTGCCAGCCAGCCAGTGCTTCACGCAGGCTTTCAGGCGCGTCGGTGTAACCGTAAATCCCGTGTTCTGCCATCCGGCCCAGTGCCTGATTCACTGCCGGAGGACTGATAAAATCCATGTCAGCGATCCATAGCGGTACCGGTCTTTTGGTCACATTCTCAGGTAGCCAGGGTGAGGGAAAAGCCCATTTCAGCGAGCCGTCTGAAGTACGATCGTGAGGATATTCAAAGCAGTGCTCAATTTCATTCATGACATCACTCCTTGTTATTTTTATTATTCAACTCTCAGCCCGTAATGCTTAAATCGCTCCAATACCACGTTAATCTCCTCCTCTGACAGGACTGGAACAGGATTAACTCGTCCTGATACGGCCAGATACAAGCGCGCCAGAACTTCGACTTCCTGAGCCAGCCAAAGGGCTTTCTCCAGATCCACTTCACAGGCAATCATGCCGTGGTGTTGTAATAAAGTGGCTTTGCGATCGCGTAATGCAGCCGCGACATTCGCGGACAGTTCAACGGAGCCAAAGGTGGCATAAGGAGCACAGGGGATGGTGTTCCCACCGGCGGCGGCAATCATGTAATGAATGGCCGGGATCGGCAGATTGAGAATGGCGACGGCAGTGCAGTGCGGCGCGTGGTTATGGACAACAGCGTTAACGTCTGGCCTGACCTGATAGGCTGCCTGATGAAAACGCCACTCGCTGGAGGGAATTTTACCTTCTTCAGATTCTCCGCTGGCGCTCACATACACAATTTGTCCGGCATTCATCTTTTCATAGGCAATTCCGGAGGGAGTAATTAGCATACCTTCCTGATAACGCACGCTGATATTTCCGGCAGTTCCCTGATTTAACCCCAGACGGCTCATTTCCAGACAGGCATGAATAATGTTTTCGGCTAATGTGCTTCTCGTCATAAGTGGCCTTTTTATTCGTTAGATAACGTCATAAACAGAACCATCATGTTGAGTGCTATTTTATTTCCAGGAGAAAATCTAAATATGAAGTGTGATGGACGTCATCAAAACAGGAAAGAAACCGGGAGGGCATGATACGCAGAAATAAATAAAAGTGACCTTTTTCGTAATTAATAATTCAAATGGTCAAAAATATAAAAATCCATCAGAAGATATTCTGAGTTGACATGTAAATAAATCCCCGGGGAAAATACTGACGCCCCGTTGGATTAACAGCATCGCTGTACTGGTTTGATTATAAAAAATTGATATAAAAAAGGGAGCCGAAGCTCCCTTTTCAACACTGGCGCAAATATAACGATTTAGACTGCGGTTTGGAAGATCACGCCGTCAGCTTTATCCGTATATTCACTCAGCTTGTCGAAGTTCAGATAACGGTAAGTATCCACCGCTGTTTTATCCACTTCAGCCATGTAGCCGAGGTATTCTTCCGGCGTTGGCAGGCGTCCCAGCAGGGACGCAATCGCCGCCAGTTCTGCGGAAGCCAGATAGACATTGGCACCGTTACCCAGACGGTTCGGGAAGTTACGGGTAGAGGTAGACACCACGGTAGAACCGTCGGCCACACGCGCCTGGTTACCCATGCACAGTGAACAGCCTGGAATTTCTACACGCGCACCGCTCTTACCAAAGACGCTGTAATAGCCCTCTTCCGTCAGCTGAGCCGCATCCATTTTAGTCGGTGGCGCAACCCACAAACGGGTTGGCAACGCGCCTTTATGGCTGTCGAGCAGTTTACCTGCCGCACGGAAGTGACCGATGTTGGTCATGCACGAACCGATAAACACTTCGTCGATTTTGCTGTTCTGCACGGAAGACAGCAGACGTGCATCATCCGGATCGTTTGGCGCACAAAGAATTGGCTCTTTGATGTCCGCCAGATCGATTTCGATGATCGCCGCGTATTCCGCGTCGGCATCGGCTTCGAGCAGGTTCGGGTTCGCCAGCCACTCTTCCATACCTTTGATGCGACGCTCGATGGTACGACGATCGCCGTAACCTTCAGAGATCATCCACTTCAGCAGCACGATGTTAGAGCTCAGGTATTCTTTGATCGGCGCCTGATCCAGTTTGATCGTACAACCTGCCGCTGAACGTTCTGCGGACGCATCCGCCAGTTCAAATGCCTGTTCTACTTTCAGTTCCGGCAAGCCTTCGATTTCCAGAATACGGCCAGAGAAGAGGTTTTTCTTACCCTTCTTCTCAACGGTCAGATGACCTTCTTTGATCGCGTAGTAAGGGATCGCATGCACCAGATCACGCAGGGTGATGCCCGGTTGCATTTTGCCTTTGAAGCGCACCAGAACGGATTCCGGCATATCAAGAGGCATCACGCCGGTCGCCGCAGCAAAGGCCACCAGACCGGAACCTGCCGGGAAGGAAATCCCGATCGGGAAACGGGTATGGGAGTCACCGCCGGTGCCGACAGTGTCCGGCAGCAGCATACGGTTCAGCCATGAGTGAATGATGCCATCGCCAGGGCGCAGTGAAACACCGCCGCGGTTCATGATGAAATCAGGCAGCGTGTGGTGCGTGGTCACGTCAACCGGCTTAGGATACGCGGCGGTATGACAGAATGACTGCATCACTAAATCGGCGGAGAAGCCCAGACACGCCAGGTCTTTCAGTTCATCACGGGTCATCGGGCCGGTGGTGTCCTGAGAACCCACGGACGTCATTTTTGGTTCGCAATATTCGTTCGGACGAACACCGGCAACGCCACAGGCGCGACCCACCATTTTCTGCGCCAGCGAGAAACCTTTGTTGCTTGCAGCAACTGGCTTCGCGATACGGAACACTTCGCTCTGAGGCAGTTTCAGTGACTCACGGGCTTTGGTGGTTAAACCACGGCCGATGATCAGCGGAATACGGCCACCGGCGCGCACTTCGTCGAGCAGTACGTCGGTTTTCAGTTCGAAAGTCGCAATCACTTCGTTGGTTTCGTGGTTACGCACTTCGCCTTTGTACGGGTAGATATCGATGACATCGCCCATGTTCAGGTCAGAAACGTCCACTTCGATCGGCAACGCACCGGCATCTTCCATGGTGTTGAAGAAGATTGGCGCGATTTTACCGCCGAGAACCACACCGCCGCCGCGTTTGTTCGGGACATGAGGAATATCATCGCCCATGAACCACAGCACGGAGTTGGTGGCTGATTTACGTGAGGATCCGGTACCGACTACGTCACCTACGTAAGCCAGCGGGAAACCTTTTTTGTTCAGTTCTTCGATTTGCTTAATCGGACCGACGCTGCCAGGTTGATCCGGGTGGATACCTTCGCGTTCGTTTTTCAGCATCGCCAGCGCGTGCAACGGAATATCTGGACGGGACCAGGCATCCGGGGCCGGTGACAAATCATCGGTGTTGGTTTCACCCGTCACTTTAAACACAGTGACGGTGATTTTTTCAGCCAGTTGCGGACGTGACAAATACCATTCGGCATCCGCCCACGACTGCAGGATTTTTTTCGCGTGTTCGTTGCCGGCGTGTGCTTTTTCTTCCACATCGTAGAAGTTATCAAACATCAGCAGCGTATGAGACAGCGCTTTGGCGGCGATGGGCGCCAGCGTTTCGCTATCCAGCGCGTCGATCAGCGGGTGAATGTTATAACCGCCCTGCATGGTACCGAGCAGTTCAACGGCTTTTTCAGGAGTGACCAACGGAGAGGTAGTTTCGCCTTTGGCGACTGCAGCCAGGAATCCGGCTTTAACGTAGGCGGCTTCGTCGACGCCCGGTGGAACACGATTAATCAGCAGGTCTAACAGAGTATCTTCTTCGCCTTGTGGCGGATTCTTCAGGGACTCAACCAACGCTGCCATCTGTGAAGCATCAAGTGGCTTAGGGACGATGCCCTCTGCAGCACGCTCGGCTACGTGCTTACGGTATTCTTCTAGCACGACATTCTCCTCGCTCTCATTGTCATTTATTATGCCTGGCTTCCCTCATCAGACCGCTAGTAATCCTGCAGGGACAGCGGAATATCGGATTGTCTGATGAGTCGGGGACACTGCGGGTATGATTGTTTCTTTGTCGGTTTACGACACTTCCTGAACCGGAGCACAGTGTCCTTTAGCGCCGAAGCAGCATAGCAGGATTTTTGGGGGGTGTTAATCTGTTTACAAAAAAGCAACATTAAATTCTTGCTGAATCGTTAAGGGCAAAATAATCCTTTCCGATATGGCGTTCAGACATCTGCTTACTGCCTTGTGAAGCCAGCAAAGACAAGCGTGTGGAGTAAAAATTTACTGTTTATAATTCATCTGCAAGCTGCTGTTAAACCTGGTCGCATGAAGCGAAGTTCTGCCCCTCTGAAGAGAAACTGATCGCCTATGAAGACAAACAATAATCTCTCAAGCCATGGCAAAAACTCGCCGCTGGGACAGAAGCCTTTGGAAGCCATCACACGTCTGATTGAAGTCTGCTTACCCCACGCCACGCCGGTGGCTACAGACACCCCCAATATCCCCATCACCCTGCGCGCCGAAGACGGTAAGCAGCAAATCATTTTGCTGCTGGAAGGCGAGATAAAAGGCTATCGCGCTTCTGACAACTTGCTGTATGGCATTGCTGAATCGCCCACGATGCTGGGGTTAATGACCTCAGAATACAGCAGCGCCTCTTTTATCTTTAAAGGAAATAAGGATAGTAAGATCAGCGTGCTGCCGCGCGATAAGGCCATCGACCTGATTGCCGAACATGGACTGGTAAGAGAAGTTATCGCCTGTACCACCCGCTTTACCGATTACCGCAACTATCATTCCGACCTGATGATCAACCGCACCGCATATGACATTATTTGCGGTCTGTTACTCGAAATAGAACGGTTACCACAAGAAGTCCGCAGCAAAAGCAGCGTGGTAAACTTTATTCTGGAGCGTTCGAATTTAGCGCGCAGCGGCGTCATGAAGATTCTGGCGGATTTACGGACAGGAGATTATATCGATATTCAGAACGGGAAACTGATCACCATCAATAAGCGTTTTCCAGACGAATACTGACAGGTAACAGGCATTGCTTAAAAAATAAAACTTCGCTATATTTTTTTCGCGCATTAATTTATTTACTAATTACAGGCTTACTTAATTCACGGAAACTATGAAATAAATTAAATTATCGATATTTAATATGAATATTAAGGAGAGTTAAAATGTTGGGATGCAATGGTAATGTAACTTTTGGTTATGAAAGTCAGAAAACCATTCAGATTATCAGAAAGCAATTTGAGCTCTACAACCTAGGAAGATATTTACTTACATCTGGCGTCATGTATTCCATTTTTGCCAAAAATGGAGCGTTAGCAAGCAGTTATTTTATAAATCAGACAGATTTCAGCACTTTCTTTCATTCAGCCGAAGCATTTGACCAGTACGCCAAAAACCAAATTTACCTTTCAATAAACAGACAAATGATATTTTCGGCCACGCATGGTACAGAACATGAGTTCTGGAAATGCATGGAAAAAACCTTTAAATAACAAGGAACGTTCCGTATGAAGAAAATCCTCCTGGTACTTATCCTCGCGCTGACATTCCCTTGCCTTGCGCATATAAATGAAGATATCGAATACAGCCGTGAAAAATATCTTTTAGCTTACAATAATCTCAACACTAAACTTGAGAAATGCTTATCAGAAATGAAATCCAGGCCATTTATTACTTCATCTGATATTGAGGGTTTTGATAAACGAACGGTTAACATTGCCGTTGTATACCTTGGCACAGTTCAAATCGATCAATGCACCGGGAATGAGCATCATCAGTATATGATCAGGGCATTCGATTACTACGATGCACTAACAGAAGTCAGCATCTACAGCCAACAAATTAAAACACTTCAGGATAATATTTTTGCTCTTTTACCAGCGGGAAATATAAGATTAGAAAGGGAATATGAGAGCTTTCCCTTAAAAATCAGAACTGAGCTGGAAGCTCGCTTAAAAAATAAAAATCTCAGATCCTATCCCTCATTCCAAAGCGCCCCACAGTATGATTTTGATGACCAATAAGTTAATAACGGCTTAATAACGGCGCTTAATGTGTGATCGGACTAAGACGTCGTCGTCTGCATCAGACCGTTTTTTGAAAAATCTCAATTGAGGTCGTCTGTCAGGGCGACCTTTTTCAATAATAGATCATCGTAAACGTCGCTGTGCCGTTCGCACTTCCGCTGCTGAGTGTTTGTCCGTTGAGATAGTAGCGGGCAAAAAAGGGAATACTCAGGCTTCCTTCACTGGCCGAGGGCGTGATTGCCCATTCCTGTCCGATGCCCACGGGTGACGTATCGCCTTTGAGTATCTGAATCCCCACCCCGGTCGCCTGCCCCTCTGCGCCACTGCTGATTTTGATTACGCCAGCGGCCAGCGAATCATCGGCAGTGCCGTCGATACGGATATTCACATTCGCCCCGGCATCACAATTGAGTTCAATGCTGAAAGGGACATCCGGTGAAACACCGCCCGGGGATGTACTGGAAAATTGTCCCCGAGTCACCGTGCCCAGTGGCACATTTATTGTGTTATTCAGCACATCGCAGCTTTCCGTTCTGATATTGATATTGCCGGTGTAGGAAAGCGTGTTGTTGCCCCCGCCTCCGATGCCTGATTTGCCATACACCCCCAATCCGAAACGGGTCTGACTTTGCTGCAGTGCCGTATCCGAAATATCGTTGGCGGTTTTGACTAACGATAATGTCACCGCTATCTGATAGCTGAGACTGCTGTCCAGGCTACCCAGCGAGGTATTACGCGTATCGCAGCCTATCCCGCCTCCGACCACACGTTGCCCGCTGGAGTTGGTCAGGGCTATACCGATGCCCTCGACGCCGGTGGAGTAAACGCCTGGGAAACCGGCTATTTCAGAACCGGTTCCGTAGTAACAGGCGATGATCGGGTCACCGGCAAGTTCGTTACTGCCGCTGGTACCGCAGGTACCGCTCACATTGAAAGTATGCTGACTTCCGGGAATATCCGCGCCAACAGGCAGTGAAGAGGTCACCGCAACCGAACTTAAATCCCAGGACTGTGGCATGGCCGGAGAAGTAGAGCAGGCCGCCCATAATTTGCCGGAAAACAGGACCAGACAGACCAGCAGTATCATCATTTTCATAAATACCTCATCGACATACGCTGGTGGCCTGTGAGACCGCCGCTTTCTGTGTACCGGATAATGTGAACGGTGCTTCGCACTGCCCCCCTTGCCACGTCACCCGGACTGCGCCCTCCTCCGGCAAGCCGCTGAGATAAAGTTGCCCCTTGTCTCCGACAATGGCGTGGTTCTGCTCATCGCCCGCCACAAAGGCTTCTGCACCGAAAGGCACAGGCTGACCGTGATAGGTCAGATTGAGTAATAACCGGCTGCCTGAGCGCGTAGTAAAAGAGGCCATGACGACAGCACCGGCAGTGGGAACAACGGAAAGGATGTTGTCGTCAATATCAACGTTCTCATCCAGTGATGTGGTATCCAGCGCCACGCGGGTTCGCTTATAAGGGCTGAGATAGTTCACCACGGCGTAGCCGCGCCAGTCGGTATACACGCCGGTGTTATTTTGCAATTTCACTCCCGCCGCTCCCGGTGCGCGGACAATGGCAATGGCGGAGAGATCGCTGGCAAGAGGCTGCGCAAAAGTGACGCCAAAGGGATGGCCCACAATCGCGCCCTGCCAGCCGTAATTGACCTGATGCGTGTCCTGATTGTAGTTGTAGCCTCCGCTAAGCTGAGCGGCGCTGCCGAGATAATTCAGGCTGGCACTGCCGCTGTTTCCCTGCCCGTGAGTGCCATAGCCTTCACTGACAGCATAAGAGAGGTTGTTATCCTCAAGCAGCATGCCGTTGATGCCGGTCTGATAAAGCGTCCGCCCATGGCTCGCGCTGTTCACGTTAGCCGTGGCCCAGGCGTTGGGCAGCCAGCGCGCCAGGGGAATACTGACATTAAACGCGATCTGTTTATCGCTCTCAGTACCGTAAGTCCGGTTATCCGATACCGATAAGGCGTAATCGATACTGGCAATATTGACGTTGTAACTGATCCCGAGACTGCGCTGGTTAATTTGCGACTGTCGGTAGTTTTGCTGGTACCAGGAAAGAGAAAGTGATCCCCACTGCCCGTTGTTAATCATCTGGGTCAGGTTAAGACGATACTGTTCCCGTGGCTGACCATAATAAGTCCCGTTGCTTTCGTCCTGACGCCAGTTACTGGCATCACTGAAATGATAAAAATCCCCGGCAAAGCGGATCCCGGCCAGCGACAGCGTGGAGCCGGTAGCAGCAACGCTTTTGGCATATTGCAGCCGGTACGCCACGCCCTTTTCCCGCTGACTGTCAGTCAGCTCACTGTTGGCCAGCGTGGTATCAAACGACAGAGATCCAAAATCCCCGACCATCGTACCGACACCGGCATTCGCCGCTTTATAGTTCTGCGCCAGCTGACTGCCGCCAAACAGCGTCACGCCATAACCCAGTCCGTAAATCAGTGCCCCCTGAAGAAATTCAGGCTCGTCCCCCCCGGACTGATAAGTACGGTACTTCCCCAGCGTCATGGCGTATTTCAACCGGCCTTCGCGCTGCATGATCGGAATAGCGGAAAATGCCTGAGTAAAATGGCGCTCTTCGCCATTACTTTCCCTGACCGTCACATCCAGATCTCCGGAGGCTGAAGTCGGGTATAAATCGTTAATGCTGAAAGCGCCGGGCGGTACATAGGTCTGGTAGATGACCATGCCGTTTTGCCTGATCGTCACCTGTGCGTTGCTTCTGGCAATGCCGCGGATCACCGGCGCGAAGCCGCGGAGGCTGTCCGGCAACATGTTGTCATCCGAGGAGAGCTGTACGCCGCGAAACGAAAAGCTGTCAAAGATATCCGCAGGTGTGGTGCTTTCTCCGGCGATAAATTGCCCTTTAAGCACCGGCACATCGCGCTGGAGAAAGCTGTATGCCGAATCCCAGTCTTGCTGCGATTGCCCGTCAATGTTGCGGCTGTAACGCCACGTGCTGTAGTTGCGCAGCCGCCAGCCGCCCCAGTTGGCACCGCTTCTCAGGCTCAGAAACTGGCTCTGATCGCTGCCGCCTGAATTTTGCCAGGTACGGGCACCACTGAGGTTGTAATTAAGCAGCAAGGCTGGCGTTCCCTCATCCCATAACTCCGGGCTGACCGCGCCCCTTGCCAGCGTGTCGAGCAATCCCTGAGGGATGGTGATCAGCAGCTTCTGACGCGAAAAGTCAAACTGGCTCACCACACCGGGCATCAGCGGCGTGAAATCCTCAACCGGCTTTTGTGCGGGCCAGTCCCGTAATGCCGGAATGCTGCGGGTTCTGAGCCCCAGATTTTGCCACTGCGTCGGGGTGAAAAGTGGGGAAAGCGTCTGGTCATGCAGGGCAATAAACGTCACATCCTGCCGCCCTTTCGGCACATTGTTCACCAGCACATCCACACGGTAGACACCGGGTGTCTGCCCGCCTGCCCGGGAAAATTGCGATAAATCCACCGGTGCCCCCGGATGTTCTATTTCCAGCGCCTGCACGTTGAAACGGTCATCCGCGCGTGTTTCAGAGGTTCCCAAAACAATCCCGGCCAGAAGCCATGACCGCAAAGTGAAAGACGAAAGATGCGTAACGACATGATTTTTATTCATAACATGCCTCAGCGCAGCCGGGTTTTTTCCACTGAACTGGCACCGCCATAATCATTGACGACCTGCCAGCTGACCTCGCCAGCAACCGCCTCCTGAGGCCAGGGATAACGGGCTTCCCCAAAGGGCGGAACCATTGTGTTGCCTGTCGCCACATGATTGCTGCCGAGGTTCAGCCTGAAAAAGGTGAAGTAATAAGGTGTCGGATTGGTCACCCGCAGGTCTGAGCCCTGACGGGAAAACTGCAACTGCCGCCAGGCGCTTTGCCCTGCGGGTGTGAGCAATGCGGCGGGCCGGTAAAAAAGCTTCAGGCGCGTCTTCACCACGATTTGCAATAAACCGGCGGGAGCGTTTTCAGGCAGACGAGGGATAGATTTGATATTTAGCCAGAACAGGGATTCGCGATCTTCAGGCAGCAGGCCGCCGGTGCGGATAATCCGCAGACTGTTATCTTCCCCGGCATTCAGCCGGAATAAAGGGGGAGTGACGACAAAAGGTACGGGCACGGAGGATTTTTGCGTCCCGTCAGGTCCGTTATTATCTACCCATGACTGGATCAGAAAAGGCTCTGCTTGTGCTCCCTGATTACTGACGGTCAGAGAGGCTTCTTTTTTATTGCCCTGATATATCACCCGCGTGGCTTCTGTAATCACACCCGCATAAACCGTGGGCACAGAGAAGAGAATAAATAACATCCCTGATAAAATAATAAAAAGACGCTGCATAGGTTCCTCTCATATTTCCGTCAATAAAAACAAAAGACGTCCACGTCTGAAATTCTGGCATCCTTGCCAGTTTAAAGAGATTATTTTTGATTCTTATTATTGATAATTAATAGTGAACTGAGAGGTCCCGTTTGCTTCGCCTTCGCCTACGGTTGCCTCGGTACTTTTATAGCGGGCGATAAAGTTCATATCCACCCCTTCAGCGGTCGCATCAATGGGATAAAAGCGTGAGGCCGTATAAAGCGGAATTGGCGTCCCCTGATTGTCTGCAATTTCAATGCCTACGCCGGTTGCGCCACCGGTCACTTCCAGTAGCTGGTTATCCACTGCATCGGCGGTACCATCGAATTTAACCGCAGCAGCCGTGAAGGTTGTCGGGCAGTTGGTGAGTGAAATCGTAAACGCGGTCGGCGAAGAGGTATCACCGGCTGCCGTAAATGAGGTCGCGGCGACAGTGCCTAAATCCACATTAATGGATGCGGTACTTCCTCCATTCACATCACACGTCGTCGCAACAATTTGTCCGGTGAAATTAATGGTGCCATCGGCTGCGTGTACGACGGTCTGACTGAAACACAACACAGTGCCGAGAAGTAAAATAAAAGAATTACGCTTCTTCATGAAATAATACCTGAGATTAAAATTGAATAAACCCCACCAGATTTATTTATCAAAGCTGGCGATATACATTCACTTTAAACAAGCAGGTACATTTGAGGTAATCACATCCCCTCACATTATTTTATCGATAATATTAAGCGGAAGAAAATAAATGAATGAGGATGTAATGAGATAAATGAGAACCGGCACGGAGGGTGCCACCGAGGAAAAAAGGTAAAAAAAACCGGAAATGAGAAATATTCCCGGTTTTAGACATTCACGACTTATTGCATAGAAACCTGGCGCACAAACTCCTTTCTGAGCTGCATGCTGTAATCCTTGCCGTAAAACTGCGTGGCAATGTCTGGCTGCACCACGTCTGTTTTCACTTGTTTGTTCATCGGCACCGCGCCGAAAGCGACATTCAACGCCCGCTGGGTTTCAGCTTGCGTTAACCAGTTCAGGAACACCGCCGACGCCGCCGGATGTGTGCTGTTTGCGGCAATGGCCGCAATATTGCCCCCGCCAGGCATACCAAAAGCCGGAATATAAAATTTCAGGCGACCGGTAATCGCCCCGGATTTTTGCAAACCCGCCAGATGATCTTCCCAGGCGGGTACCAGCAATAATTCGCCATCATTCAGACGGGTCAGGCTATCTGCACCCGATGCTGTCTGAGTGATTTTTTCTTTATTACCGACAAACCATTCCCAACCTTTTTTCCAGTTTTTAATAATGGCAGGATCAACTTGCGTAGCATCGGCATCAAATGTGCCTGAGGAGAGGGTGACCACGCGCTGAATAAAGGCTTCGCCAGCCCCGCCGTTATTCGGATCGTTGTAACCAAACTTCTTCGGATTCGCATCGATAAAGTGTTGTAAATCATCGAGTGATTGCGGCAAAGGTTGATTGCCCATCTGTTGCGGATCGTAGGCCATACCGGTTTGGTTGCCCCAAAAGGCAACTGCATATCCTTCGGTATTCACACTTTGCAACTGATGCACCGCATCCCCGTAACCCGGCAGCCAGTCTACCTGCGCCAGGGCATTTGCTTTACGGATGATCGGTAACTGCGCCACCGACAAGGCCACCACGTCCATTTTGCCTTTATCGCGGCGAGCTTCCGCCAGCAGTTTATTCATGTTGCCATCAATCGACCCTTCCGGAATACGCACTTTAATTCCGTACTGTTTCTCAAAATCAGCCACGAAACTCCGCCATTGCGGTTGTAAATACCAGACGTTGAAGGTGACTGAACCTTCTTTTTTGGCCTGTGCGACGACAAGATCCCAATCTTGTTGTGCCAGTGGCGTGGCGGTCGCTACCCCGCTGAATAACATGCCACTGAGAAATAAAACCGTGCCTGTTTTCATGTTGAATGACTCCCTTATCAAGGATCACGCCTTGCCGGTTGACTGTGACAGATAATTCCCTTTCAACAGCTTCTCAATAATGACCATCAGGACGACATTCGGGATCACCAGGATCATTGAGACTACCGCCGCATCCGGGCGCACAAAGGAATAGCCGAGAAAGGAATAAAGAATGGTCGGCACGGTAATAAAATCTGGCGCGCCCAGGACGTATGAAATGCTGAACTCTTCTAAACTGCGCACCAGACAAAAAATCAACGCGGCCAGGAAACTGGGCTTGAGCATCGGTAAAAAAGCATTGCAGAACGTTCCCCAATGGCTGGCACCGAGATCGCGACTGGCATCAATCAAATCCTGCGGCACCGCTTTAAACCCTGCGGACATAATGCGGATCGAGTAAGGCAGCGTCAGCACAGTGTGCCCTAACACGATGCTGATAAACGGGTTGCTGATATTCAGATTCATCAGCATGGCGCTGAAGAAGATCCCGATGATCATACCTGGCATGACCAGTGGGATCAGCGTGAGCATTTCCGCAACGGCTTTGCCACGAAAAGTCATGCGCCCAAACGCATAAGCGGTGGGTAGCGACAACAGTAAACTCAGCATCGCCACGGCGGGCGCAATGGTGTAGCTGTTAAAGAGGGCTTCTGACAGCGAAGTTTGCTGCCACACCTGTATCCAGCGGTTAATCGACAACACTTGCGGGAATAAGTCCGGATAGCTCCACGGGTGTTGCGGGTCAACCAGCGACCATAAGATAGCCATTGAAAATGGCAGTCCAAGCCAGACCAGATTGGCCAGAATAAAGAACAACAGTGAAATCCTGACGATCAGACGTCCATTCGCCGTACGGTTCATTTGACCTCTCCTTTACGGGTGGCGAGGGGTGTCAGGAGGACGGCGATAAGCAAGGTACCCAATGCTGCCGTCAGCATGATAATCACAGCAATAACCGCAGAGTTATTCCATTCCCCGTATTCCATGGCCGTGGCCTGCATCAGGCGAGCCAGCGAGTAGGTATTGCGCGGGCCAGCGACGGAGAAGAAGGCAAAGTCGCCCAGGGCACCGATAAAAATAAGGATCAGGGACACTTGCACTGCGGGTAACGTCAGGGGAAAGATAACGTCCCGAAAACAGCGCCAGCGGCTGGCACCCAGGTTACTCGCCGCGTCCAGTATATCGGTACGGATTGCGTTAACTGAGCCACCGACCAGAATCAGCGCGAACGGCAGATTCTTCCAGATTTGTAAGATAACGACGCCCCAGCCAAAGTCATCGTTCTGCATACGCAACGGTTGATCGATAACGGCCAGCGCCAGCAACAGCTCATTGATCACGCCGTGATAAGCAATGATATTGATGAACAGAAATGCCGCCACAAGGCCGGGAATAAACATCGGCGCACGCAAAACAGCAACAATACCTTCTTTCGCCACCAGCGGCTGACGGAGCCATAACGCCAGCGGGTAAGAGAGCAGTACGGCACCGAAAGCCCCCAATATTGAGACTTTAACCGAATAGATCAGCGCGCTGTGCAGCACCGGATCCTGTAATACGTTTTGCCAGTATTCGAGCGAAAACTGGCTGTCGCCGGAAAGATTGAAATAGCCGATGCTTTGTACCAGCACCACGTAAAAGGTCGATCCCATCAGCAACACAATGGTGCCCAATCCACTGATCATCATCAGCCAGGCGGTCAGCTCATTACGCCATTTCATCGTGCCCCTCCGCTACCGGCTCGAGGAAGTGAATCGCATCCTCGGGTAAACGGAAGCAAACCCGCGCCCCGCTTTCGGCCTGCGGTTTTTTGATCAGTTGCAGACGCACCGACAATTTACCGTCATCGTTATCGCCCCATGCTTCGGTCAGGTTGCCCATAAACGCCATTTTGCGCAGCGTGAGGAAGAAATGGTTATCGCCGGTTTGTGGCTGCGGCACAAAGCGCGCATCTTCAGGCCGCCAGCAGATATAGCAATGCTCAGCAAGCGGGGGACGCGGAGAACGTACGTAAAACTCACCTAACTGGCAGCGAACCCGATAAAAACCAGGCTGTTCCGCAGGCGTGATGTGGGCGATATCGATATTGGCCGCGCCAATAAAATCGGCGACGAAACGGTTAGCAGGACGGTAATAAATCTCTTCTGGCGGCCCTATTTGCTCCACATTGCCCGCATTGAGCACCACGATCTTATCGGACATGGTCAACGCTTCGGCCTGATCATGGGTGACATAAATGGACGTGAGTTGATATTGCCGCTGTAACTCTTTGATTTCAAAACGCACACTTTCACGCAGTTTCGCATCCAGATTGGACAACGGCTCGTCAAACAGCACCACATCCGGGCGCGTAACCATCGCTCTGGCCAGCGCCACGCGTTGCTGCTGCCCGCCAGAAAGCTGCACCGGCATTTTCAGGTGCTGATCCTGCAAGCCAACCTGCTTCAAAACCTCTGCCAGCCGCAGTTGCTGCTCGGCAAGAGGGAGGCGTTTTTGCTTCAAACCAAAGCAGATGTTGTGCGCCACATTCAGGTGCGGAAACAGCGCGTACGACTGAAAACACATTGCGGTGTTGCGCTTTTCCGGCGGCAAATTATTAACGGATTGCCCGTTAATCAGAATGCGTCCGCTGTCTGGCTGATGAAACCCGCCAATCATTTTGAGTAGCGTGGTTTTACCACATCCGCTCGGGCCAAGCAGGGTGACAAATTCACCTTCCTCGGCGGTAAAGGAGATCTCGCGGGCGGCGTAAAATGCGCCAAATTGCTTTGTAACCTGTTCCAGTGAAAGCGTCGACATAGTGTACAAATCCTGTGTTAAAACTCGTCGATTAAATTTACACACTAAACATAAAATTTATGTGACAAAGATCCTCAAAACCAAAAACAACACAAGATGTAAAGATAAATACGATTAATATCAACTTATTAACACGTAAATATTGCCAGGGTATAAATTTCTCTTCTCTAATTAAGTTTAAAGAGTAAATTTAATACTCAAACTTTGGAATCGCATGAGGAACAACCATGGCGTTTAACTTTCATCAGGCCGCACAAGGCATCGTGCTGGCAAACAGTCACCGCGGCTACTCCAGCCGTTATCCTGAAAACACTCTGCCCGCGTTTATCGGAGCAAAAGAATCAGGGACGCATTGCATTGAGTTAGATATTCATCTGACCGCAGATAATCATCTGGTGGTCACACACGATCACCGCATTGATCGCGTTTCGACCGGCACCGGTTTTGTCGAGCAAATGACGCTCGCGCAGTTACAGCAATTTGATTTCGGCGTTAAGTACCATGCACAATTTGCTGGCACGCCGATCCCTTTATTGCAGGATATTCTGCGTTGGGCGGCAGAGAATGGCATGGGCCTGATCGTGGAAGTGAAGCAATGTCGCCGACATGACGAATTTGTGTATCATCTGGTTGCCTTGTTGCAGTCAATGCCAGAGGCGCTGTCACATATTCAGTTACTGGGGTTTAATCATGTGTTGATTAACCGCGTCAAAGCCCTGATCCCAGATTTAGCATTGCAGGTCGTGACGCTGGAGCGTTACAACAATCAACTGGCCGCCGTGCAGCATTCCCATGCCAGTTGCGTCTGTTTTGAATATGAGTTCGCCCATGTTGACGATCTTCGTGCCTATAAACAGGCGGGACTGGGGGTACGCATGTACCTGCATGAAGTGAAAAATGGCATGACGCCACTGGAGCAGTACCAGCACAAATTCGGGTATGATAGTCGCCCCGAGATCATGGGCTGGCTGCGTGAAGGTCTGATCGATATGCTCAGCCATGATGATCTTCCGTACCTGCAGGCGCTGATTGAAGAAGCGGGACTGCGCTGGGCCTGATAACAAAAATGATAGCCATATTATGAATGTAAAACCTGACCGTCTGGAACTGCGCCCTACCCAACGTTTGCTGCTGGAGCTGATTCGTCGCCATGCACCGGTGACACGCGCCGAACTGGCGCGCTATTCAAATCTCACTGCGGGGGCAATCACCCAACAATGCCGGGAGCTTTTATTTTCGGGTCTGGTTATCGAAGGCGAACGCAATATGGGACAGCGCGGACAACCGTCGCTGCCCCTGCGGCTTAATCCTGGCGGCGCATGTGCGGTCGGGCTGGCTTTCAGCCCTGGCTTTATCGACATGACGCTGGTCGATCTCAGTGGCCGCAAACTGTTGAGTATTTCTGAGCCTCATCAGGAAAATCAGCCGCTTGCCACCACACTAAAACAGATTAAAAACCTGGTAGAGCAGACGCTAAAAAAACGCCAGCTTCAACATGCGCGCATCCTCGGCATGGGTTATGCCGTGCCGGGTTTTCTAAAGCCCGATGGCAAAAAGCGCCACTGTGTGGCCTGGCTTTCAAGCTGGCGCGATGTCGACCTGCAACAGGCGTTTGAGGACAATTTGCCGTGGCCGACATGGGTTGAAAACAACGCCAATGCCTCGGCGATTGGCGAGCTGTATTCTGGTACGTGGAATTCCTATCGTGACATAACGTTTATCGATCTCGGTTACGGGATTGGTGCCGGGATTATCGCCGATGGCAAACTCCTGCGCGGCGGGTTTCTGAATGCCGGTGAAGCCGGTATGGCATTTCCCGGCGATAAACCGCGTCCATCCTATAAAGATTTGGTCGCGACGCTCACTCAGGCAGGGTTAAGCGAAGCGCAACTAATGGCACTCACCGCAGAACAGCATCCCTTGCTGGAAGTCTGGTTTTCACGCTGTTGCGATCAGGTCGAGCAGAGCATCATGGGGTGTCTGCAATGGCTGGATCCACAGTTGATTATTTTAGGCGGGGCCATGCCGAAAACCATCACCGAAAGGCTGGCTGAGGTTTTAACGCAAAAACTCGATGCCAGGCTTGATCCAGACCGCCCGAAAGTGAGGCTGGTGAACTCCCCGATGGGTGCCGAAAGCGCCTCGTGGGGCGCGGCGATGATCCCGTTGTATCAGGTGATTAATCAGGCATAGTCCGCCGGGCAAAAAAAAACGCCTCCGGAGAGGCGTTTATCAGCAAAGGAGAAAATTACTTTTTCTTCGCTTTCGGGTTTGGCAGGTCGGTAATGCTGCCTTCGTAGATTTCTGCTGCCAGACCCACGGACTCATGCAGAGTCGGGTGAGCATGGATGGTCAGCGCGATATCTTCTGCATCACAACCCATTTCGATTGCCAGACCGATTTCGCCCAGCAGCTCGCCGCCGTTAGTACCGACAATCGCACCACCGATAACACGGTGAGATTCTTTATCGAAGATCAGTTTGGTCATGCCGTCTGCACAGTCGGAAGCGATGGCACGGCCTGAAGCTGCCCACGGGAAGGTGGCGGTTTCGTAGCTGATGCCTTTTTCTTTCGCTTCTTTCTCAGTCAGGCCAACCCAGGCAACTTCTGGCTCAGTGTAGGCAATGGATGGAATGACTTTCGGATCGAAGTAGTGTTTCTTGCCGGAGATAACTTCGGCAGCCACGTGGCCTTCGTGAACACCTTTGTGCGCCAGCATTGGCTGACCGACGATGTCGCCGATGGCAAAGATGTGTGGCACGTTGGTGCGCATTTGTTTGTCGACGTGGATGAAACCACGGTCGTCAACTTCAATGCCTGCAGCGCCCGCTTCCAGCAGTTTACCGTTAGGAACACGGCCGATAGCCACCAGCACCGCGTCGTAACGCTGTGGTTCTGCAGGGGCTTTCTTGCCTTCCATCGTGACGTAGATGCCGTCTTCTTTGGCTTCTACCGCGGTCACTTTGGTTTCGAGCATCAGGTTGAATTGCTTGCTGATTTTCTTGGTGAAGACTTTCACCACGTCTTTATCAGCCGCAGGAATCACCTGATCGAACATTTCTACCACGTCAATCTGCGAACCCAGCGCGTGGTAAACGGTGCCCATTTCCAGACCGATGATGCCGCCACCCATCACGAGCAGACGCTCAGGGACGGTTTTCAGTTCCAGTGCATCGGTAGAATCCCAGACACGCGGGTCATCATGTGGAATGAATGGCAGTTTGATTGGACGGGAACCCGCCGCAATGATGGCATTATCGAAAGTGATGGTCGTAGGACCGTTTTCGCCTTCAACAACCAGAGTATTTGCGCCAGTAAATTTGCCCAAGCCGTTCACGACTTTGACTTTACGGCCTTTCGCCATACCTGCCAGACCACCGGTCAGCTGGTTGATGACTTTTTCTTTCCAGACACGCACTTTGTCGATGTCAGTTTTCGGCTCACCGAAAACAATACCGTGTTCTGCCAGTGCTTTTGCTTCAGAGATCACTTTCGCGACGTGCAGCAGAGCTTTAGAAGGGATACAGCCAACGTTCAGGCACACGCCACCGAGAGTGGAATAACGCTCAACCAGTACGGTTTCAAGACCTAAATCAGCGCAACGGAAAGCAGCAGAATAGCCCGCAGGGCCAGCCCCAAGTACCACGACCTGAGTTTTAATTTCAGTACTCATCATGACCTCTTAATTTATGTCCGGCGGGTCTGACGTCATTTTTATGTCGCAACGCCCATCATCCACCGGGTCGTTCTATCCGCCCGCAGTTTACAAAAATGTTAACAAATTTGAAACAACAAACGGCATACGATTTGTGCTTAGCGCCCGAAAATCCCAAACAGCATGAAGAGATTATCAGAAAAAAGCCGGCCGATTGGCCGGCTTTTCACTTACATCACCAGACGGCGAATGTCAGACAACACGTTGTTGATGATGGTGATGAAGCGCGCACCATCGGCACCGTCAATAACACGGTGGTCGAAGGAGAGCGACATTGGCATCATCAGACGCGGTGTGAACTCTTTACCGTTCCAGACTGGCTCGATAGCAGACTTGGAAACACCGAGGATAGCCACTTCCGGCGCGTTGACGATTGGCGCGAAGTGGGTCGTCCCGATACCACCGAGGCTGGAGATAGTGAAGCAACCGCCCTGCATTTCGCCAGCAGTCAGCTTACCGTCACGGGCTTTCTTGGAGATAGCCATCAGCTCACGGGACAACTCGGCGATGCCTTTCTTGTTCACGTCTTTGAAGACCGGAACAACCAGACCGTTTGGCGTATCAACCGCCACACCGATGTTGATGTATTTTTTCAGCGTCAGTTTCTGACCATCTTCGGACAGGGAACTGTTGAAGCGTGGCATCTGCTCAAGGGCAGCGGCAACGGCTTTCATGATGAAGACCACCGGGGTGAATTTCACGTCCAGTTTGCGTTTAGCGGCTTCATCGTTCTGCTGTTTACGGAACGCTTCCAGCTCAGTGATATCGGTTTTGTCGAAGTGCGTAACGTGCGGGATCATCACCCAGTTACGGCTCAGGTTCGCACCAGAGATTTTCTGGATACGGCCCAGTTCGACTTCTTCAATCTCACCGAACTTGCTGAAGTCCACTTTCGGCCAAGGCAGCATGCCTGGCAGACCGCCACCCGTTGCTGCTGCCGGCGCGGCTTCAGCACGTTTGACCGCGTCTTTCACGTAAGTCTGAACGTCTTCGCGCAGGATACGACCTTTACGGCCAGTCCCTTTCACTTTCGCCAGGTTAACGCCGAATTCACGGGCCAGACGACGGATAACCGGCGTGGCGTGAACGTAAGCGTCGTTCTCAGTGAATTCGCCTTTGCTTTCAGCTTTAGCTGCTGCCGGAGCCGCCGCTTTCTGTTCCTGTTTCGCAGGAGCAGCCGCTTCTTCTTTCTTAGCAGCCGGAGCAGCAGGCGCAGCGCCTTCTACTTCGAAGACCATGATCAGAGAGCCGGTGCTGACTTTGTCGCCCGCAGCGATTTTGATTTCTTTCACAGTACCCGCGAACGGCGCCGGGACTTCCATTGAGGCTTTGTCGCCTTCAACGGTGATCAGTGACTGTTCTGCACTGATTTTGTCGCCAACTTTAACCATGATTTCAGTGACTTCAACTTCGTCGCCACCGATATCAGGTACGTTCACTTCTTTGCTGCCGGACTGAGCCGGAGCCGCAGGGGCCGCATCTGATTGGGTTTCTGCAGCAGCGGCAGGTGCGGCTGCACCAGAACCAGCCACTTCGAAGACCATGATCAGAGAACCGGTGCTGACTTTGTCGCCCGCAGCGATTTTGATTTCTTTAACTTTGCCCGCGAACGGCGCAGGGACTTCCATAGAGGCTTTGTCGCCTTCTACGGTGATCAGCGATTGTTCAGCTGTCACGGTGTCGCCTACTTTAACCATGATTTCAGTGACTTCAACTTCGTCGCCACCGATGTCTGGTACGTTCACTTCTTTGCTTTCGCTGGAAGCAGGGGCAGCAGCAGCGCTCTCTTGAACATTAGCTTCTGCTTTGGCTTCCTGTTTCGCAGGTGCTGCATCAGCAGCACCGTCAGCGGCTTCAAAGATCATGATCAGTTTGCCGGTTTCGACGGTATCGCCGACCGCAACTTTAATTTCCTTGACCACGCCAGCTTGTGGAGAAGGCACTTCCATAGAAGCTTTGTCGCCTTCAACGGTGATCAGCGATTGTTCAACTTCAACCTTATCGCCCACCTTCACCATAATTTCGGTGACTTCCACTGCATCTGCACCGATGTCCGGTACGTTAATTTCAATAGCCATCTGTCTTTACCTCTTATGCCAGACGCGGGTTAACTTTTTCTGGGTTGATATCGAATTTCTTAATGGCTTCAGCCACTACAGACGTTTCGATTTCACCGCGTTTAGCCAATTCACCCAGCGCAGCAACCACAACGTAGGACGCATCCACTTCGAAGTGGTGACGCAGGTTTTCGCGGCTGTCTGAACGACCAAAGCCGTCAGTACCCAGTACGCGATAATCGCTGGCCGGAACGTAAGTACGAACCTGTTCAGCAAACAGTTTCATATAGTCGGTGGAAGCAACTGCTGGCGCGTCGCTCATCACCTGGGCGATGTACGGAACGCGTGGGGTTTCAGTCGGGTGCAGCATGTTCCAGCGCTCACAGTCCTGACCGTCACGGGCCAGTTCAGTGAAGGAAGTAACGCTATAAACGTCAGAACCCACACCGTAGTCTTTGGACAGGATCTCAGCCGCTTCACGTACGTGACGCAGAATAGAACCGGAGCCCAGAAGCTGCACTTTACCTTTGCTGCCTTCCAGCGTATCCAGCTTGTAGATACCCTTACGGATGCCTTCTTCCGCGCCTTCCGGCATGGCTGGCATGTGGTAGTTTTCGTTCAGCGTGGTGATGTAGTAATAAATGTTTTCCTGCGCTTCACCGTACATACGCACCAGACCGTCATGCATGATGACAGCAACTTCGTAAGCGTAAGACGGATCGTAAGAAATACAGTTAGGGATAGTCAGAGACTGAATATGGCTGTGACCATCTTCGTGCTGCAGACCTTCACCGTTCAGGGTAGTACGACCTGAAGTACCGCCGATCAGGAAGCCACGCGCCTGCTGGTCACCCGCTGCCCAGCACAGGTCGCCGATACGCTGGAAACCGAACATGGAGTAGTAGATGTAGAACGGGATCATTGGCAGATCGTTGGTGCTGTAAGACGTCGCTGCGGCCAGCCATGAAGACGCGGCACCCAGTTCGTTGATACCTTCCTGTAGGATCTGACCTTTCTCGTCTTCTTTATAGTAAGCAACCTGCTCACGGTCCTGCGGGGTGTACTGCTGGCCGTTCGGGCTGTAAATACCAATCTGACGGAACAGACCTTCCATACCGAATGTACGCGCTTCGTCGGCGATGATCGGGACCAGACGGTCTTTAATGGAGTCGTTTTTCAGCATCACGTTCAGGGCACGGACGAAAGCGATAGTGGTAGAGATCTCTTTCTTCTGCTCTTCCAGCAGTTGTGAGAAGTCTTCCAGTTTCGGCATTTCCAGCTTCTGAGTGAAGTTTGGCAGACGAGTCGGCAGGTAGCCTTTCAGCGCAGCACGACGCTCATGCAGGTATTTGTATTCTGCAGAGTCTTTTTCCAGAGTGATGTACGGCAGTTTTTCCAGATTTTCATCGGTAACTGGCACGCTGAAGCGATCACGGATGTAGCGAACGCCATCCATGTTCATTTTCTTCACCTGGTGAGCAATGTTTTTACCTTCGGCAGCGTCGCCCATGCCATAACCTTTAATGGTATGCGCAAGGATAACGGTCGGCTGGCCTTTGGTGTTCTGTGCTTTGTTCAGTGCAGCGAAGACTTTCTTCGGATCATGACCACCACGGTTCAGCGCCCAGATTTCGTCGTCGGTCATATCTTTGACCAGCGCAGCGGTTTCAGGATATTTGCCGAAGAAGTGCTCACGAACGTATTTGCCGTCACGGGACTTGAAGGTCTGGTAGTCGCCATCCACGGTTTCGTTCATCAGCTGGATCAGTTTACCGCTGGTGTCTTTACGCAGCAGTTCATCCCAACGGTTGCCCCAGATGACTTTGATCACGTTCCAGCCAGCGCCTGCAAAGATGCCGTCCAGTTCGTTGATGATTTTGCCGTTACCGGTGACAGGGCCATCAAGACGCTGCAGGTTACAGTTGATGATGAAGCACAGGTTGTCCAGTTTCTCACGGGTCGCGATGGTGATCGCACCTTTGGATTCTGGTTCGTCCATTTCACCGTCGCCCAGGAATGCGTAAACGCGCTGTGCGGAAGTGTCTTTCAGACCACGGTGTTCCAGATATTTCAGGAACTTAGCCTGGTAGATTGCACCGATCGGGCCCAGACCCATGGATACGGTCGGGAACTGCCAGAATTCAGGCATCAGTTTAGGGTGCGGATAAGACGACAGACCTTTACCGTGAACTTCCTGACGGAAATTGTTCATCTGGTCTTCAGTCAGGCGGCCTTCAAGGAAAGCACGCGCATACACGCCCGGAGAGATGTGGCCCTGGAAGTACACCAGATCGCCGCCGTCTTTCTCGTTGCGCGCACGGAAGAAGTGGTTGAAGCACACTTCGTACACGGTCGCAGAAGACTGGAAGGACGCCATGTGGCCGCCGAGTTCCAGGTCTTTCTTGGACGCACGCAGAACGGTCATGATGGCGTTCCAGCGGATAGCGGTACGAATGTTACGTTCCAGCTCCAGGTTACCCGGGTATTCAGGTTCGTCTTCAACAGCGATGGTATTGACGTAGTTACGGCTGGCTGCACCAGCAGCGACGCTCACGCCGCCCTTACGCGCTTCACTGAGAACCTGGTCGATCAGGAACTGTGCACGCTCAACACCTTCTTCACGGATGACCGATTCGATCGCTTGTAGCCAGTCGCGAGTTTCGATCGGATCCACGTCATTATTTACACGTTCTGACATGGTGCTTTTCCTTATCTGTATCTAATACGTTGGTTTATCTGGAGCCTGTCTTCCTGCGCTCTTTTAAAACGGTCTTCGTGATGAGAAAGCGCACGAAGACAGGCCCGTCATGTAGTTGCCGTGAGCCCTCAAATGAAGACTCTAAAAATTAACCTCGTGGGCTAACTTTCATCTTTTCGTTGCTGGAGCCGTCGTAAAGACCGATCCCGCCGGGTGTGTTCCCTGCTGAGATCCAGCAAAACTTCTTCAATGAACGCCAGGTGACGGTGAGATGCGGCACGCGCTTTTTCTGGTTCCCGTGCAACAATCGCCTCGAAAATACTGGCGCGGTGGTTGCTTACCATCGCCAGCATTTCGCGGCGGGAGTAAAGCAATTCAAAGTTCTGTCGAACATTTTTCTCGAGCATCGGTCCCATACAGCGAACCAGATGCAGCAGCACCACATTATGCGCTGCTTCTGTTACAGCAACCTGATACTGCATTACCGCGTCGGCTTCTGCGTCCAGGTCCCCGCTGTCTTGTGCGGTCTGTATGACCACGTGACAATCACGAATGCGCTGCAAATCTTCCTCTGTGCCACGAAGCGCCGCGTAATAGGCAGCGATCCCTTCAAGGGCATGGCGTGTTTCAAGGAGATCGAATTGTGATTCAGGATGGTCGGCCAGTAACTCAGCCAGCGGGTCACTCACGCTTTGCCACAAGTTACTTTGTACGAAAGTGCCACCACCCTGACGGCGCAGGAGTAGCCCCTTCCCTTCCAGGCTTTGGATTGCCTCTCTGAGAGAAGGTCGCGATACATCAAACTGTTTGGCCAGCTCGCGCTCTGGCGGAAGCTTTTCCCCGGGCCTCAAAGTGCCTTCGAGGATCAGGAACTCAAGTTGCTGCTCGATCACATCGGATAACTTAGGCTGTCGGATTTTGCTGTAAGCCATATATGTGCTGTTCTCTGCGAGTAGCGACTCTGTAAGTTGCCGGAGTCAATTGGTAATACCAATTTAAAAAACGTGGCCGTAAAGTAACAAAGTATTCACCTTGTGTCCATATGGCTACCCAGTAAATGCGTCGACCCCGCACAATTTAACAAATTTTTATCATTTATGGTTTTTACCCAGTCGCGGATCACATTTTTTAGATCCTGAACAAATTTACAGTCAATTTGGCTATTTGTTATGCAGATGATGCATAAACCCCGTGCAAACTTTTGCGCATAACATTATTCTTGCGCGAACGGTAGATGATCCTGCTTTTTAGGTACAATCCAGCCGTAAATAATTAGATACAAAAAGTGTAATTATCGCCTTACATTCTCTCTAACACACAGAATGTTATGGGTTTTGCCCCAATGACAGAGGACAGGTAAATGGTTGAACAACAACAAGGCGATGAGCTGAAGCGTGGTCTCAAAAACCGCCATATTCAGCTGATTGCACTAGGTGGGGCCGTCGGTACAGGGCTGTTTCTGGGCAGCGCTTCCGTCATTCAGTCTGCGGGGCCGGGGATTATTCTTGGCTACGCAATTGCAGGTTTTATTGCCTTTTTAATCATGCGCCAGTTAGGTGAAATGGTTGTTGAGGAGCCGGTTGCGGGCTCATTCAGCCACTTTGCTTACAAATACTGGGGTGGGTTCGCAGGCTTTGCTTCTGGCTGGAACTACTGGGTTCTGTACGTGCTGGTGGCGATGGCAGAACTGACCGCAGTCGGTAAATACATTCAATTCTGGTGGCCGGAAATTCCTACCTGGGTTTCTGCGGCGGCCTTCTTCGTGCTGATCAACGCCATCAACCTGACTAACGTTAAAGTCTTCGGTGAGATGGAATTCTGGTTTGCGATCATCAAAGTGGTTGCGGTTGTGGCGATGATCCTGTTCGGCGGCTGGTTGCTGTTCAGCGACACAGCCGGTCCGCAGGCGACAGTACGTAACCTGTGGGAGCAAGGCGGATTCCTGCCGCATGGTATGACCGGGCTGGTGATGATGATGGCCATCATTATGTTCTCGTTCGGTGGCCTGGAGCTGGTGGGGATTACAGCGGCAGAAGCCGATAATCCTGAAGTCAGCATTCCTAAAGCGACCAACCAGGTTATCTACCGCATCCTGATTTTCTATGTGGGCTCACTGGCCGTGCTGCTTTCCCTGATGCCGTGGACCCGCGTCGGGCCGGACACCAGCCCGTTCGTCCTTATCTTCCATGAACTGGGTGATGCACTGGTTGCCAACGCACTGAACGTGGTGATCCTGACTGCCGCGCTGTCGGTCTACAACAGCTGTGTTTACTGCAACAGCCGCATGTTGTTTGGTCTGGCGCAGCAAGGCAACGCACCGAAATCCCTGATGAAAGTGGACAAACGCGGCGTGCCGGTGACGTCTATCCTTGTCTCTGCGGCCACTACTGCCCTATGTGTTCTGATTAACTACCTGATGCCAGCCGAAGCGTTTGGTCTGCTGATGGCGCTGGTGGTTTCTGCACTGGTGATCAACTGGGCGATGATCAGCCTGGCACACATTAAATTCCGTCAGGCGAAGCGTCGTGAAGGCGTGGAACCTAAGTTTAAAGCGCTGCTGTATCCGATGGGTAACTACATCTGCCTGCTGTTTATGGCGGCAATTCTGGTGATCATGGCGATCACTCCGGGCATGGCGATCTCCGTATGGCTGATCCCTGTCTGGCTGGTAGTTCTGGGCATTGGTTACTGGATCAAGAATCAGCAAAGCGGGAAATCCGTTAACGCTTAAGCAAGAGTAATAATTTAAAATCCTCAGACGCCCCGGTTAAGTCACTTGCCGGGGCGTCCTGTTATACAGGTCACACTTTTTCTGAGATGACCAAATCGTCCATCTTCATGACTCTTACCTCCTGACTCTTATTCCCTTCCTGAGCCAATACTCTGAGCTATCAAACAGTTTTTTAACAACTGTCCTTTTGACATCTATGCGGAGAGAACATCCATGAAGGAAGGCGCGCTGTCGTTCAAAGAGAAAGTGGCGTACGGCATGGGGGATGCAGGCTGCAATATGATTGGCGGCGCCATCATGCTGTTTCTTAATTATTTTTATACGGACGTTTTCGGTTTAGCCCCGGCGCTGGTTGGTGTATTGCTGCTCTCCGTGCGCGTTATCGACGCCGTCACCGACCCGATTATGGGCGCGATTGCCGACCGTACGAGCACCCGCTGGGGACGGTTCCGCCCGTATTTGTTATGGGTTTCGGTGCCGTATGTTCTGTTCAGCGTACTGATGTTCACCACGCCGGAATGGAGCTACAACAGCAAGGTTATCTATGCTTTTGTGACTTACTTCCTGATGTCTCTGACTTACACAGCCATTAACATTCCTTATTGCTCGCTCGGTGGCGTCATTACTGCCGATCCGCACGAACGTGTTGCCTGCCAGTCTTACCGCTTCTTTATGGTGGGGATCGCAACACTTATCCTGTCTTCCACCCTGCTGCCAATGGCAGATTTTTTCGGTGGCGCGGACAAAGCCAAGGGCTACCAGATGTCGATGGGCGTAATGGCGATCATTGCGCTGTTTATGTTCCTGTTCTGCTTCAGCTCAGTGAAAGAACGTATCCAGCCAGCGGTGCCGTCTAAACACGCCCTGAAATCTGATCTGAAAGATGTCTGGAAAAATGACCAGTGGGTGCGCATCCTGCTGCTGACGTTCTGTAACGTATGTCCGGGCTTTATCCGTATGGCAGCCACCATGTATTACGTCACCTGGGTCATGGAAAAATCTACGTCATTTGCCAGTATGTTTATCAGCCTCGGTGTGGTCGGCATGATGATCGGCAGCGCGCTGGCAAAACCGCTGACCGATAAATACTGCAAACTGAAAGTGTTCTTCTGGGCCAACATTATCCTGACCATTTTCTCTTGCGGCTTCTATTTCCTCGATCCGCATGCGACAACGCTGATCCTGGTAGCGTACTTCATCCTGAACATCATGCATCAGCTCCCTTCCCCGCTGCACTGGTCGCTGATGGCCGATGTGGATGATTACGGCGAATGGAAAACCGGTAAACGCGTGACCGGCATCAGCTTCTCCGGCAACCTGTTCTTCCTTAAATGCGGACTGGCGGTAGCCGGTGCAATGGTCGGATTCCTGTTGTCAGCTTATGGCTACAACGCCGGAGCAGCGCAGCAAAGTGATCACGCAATCAACGGAATTATGCTGCTGTTCACCATCATTCCGGGCGTGGGATATCTGATTACTGCCGGTGTGGTGCGTTTACTGAAAGTGGATCGCGAAACCATGCGTACCATTCAGGCTGATCTCGAAATTCGCCGCCGTAATTACCGCGAACTGAATGAATATCACGGTGCAAAAAATACACAGGGCGCGGATATCGCCAGCGTCCCACTGAACAGCAAGGAGCTGAAACATGAGTAATTACCCTAATCCGCTGATTGAGCAACGGGCAGACCCGCATATCTGGCTGCACAGCGACGGAAATTATTACTTTATCGCGTCGGTTCCTGAATACGACCGGCTGGAGATCCGCCGCTCGCCAACGCTGAGCGGACTTGCCAATGCGCCAGCCACCATCGTCTGGCATAAACCTGAAACCGGCCCGATGAGCGCACTGATCTGGGCGCCGGAACTGCATTTTATCGACGGGAAATGGGTTATCTATTACGCCGCTGCACCATCGCAGGAGATTGTGGACGGATTATTCCAGCACCGGATGTATGCGCTGGTGTGCGAAGAAGCAGATCCGCTCACGGGGAAATGGCAGGAGAAAGGCCGGATCCAGACCCCGATCGACAGCTTCTCGCTGGATGCCACGCACTTTGAGCATCAGGGCAAAAACTATTATCTGTGGGCGCAGAAAGATCCGGCAATTCGCGGAAACTCGAATCTGTATCTGGCTGAAATGGAAAACCCGTGGACACTGAAATCTCCGCCGGTCATGCTCAGCAAGCCGGAGCTGGACTGGGAAATCATCGGTTTTTGGGTTAACGAAGGCCCGGCCGTGATCACGCATGGCGATAAGATTTTCATCACTTATTCCGCCAGCGCCACCGATGAAAATTACTGTATCGGCTTGCTTTGGGCAGATCTCAGCAGCAACCTGATGGATCCGGCGAGCTGGCATAAATCTCCGCATCCGGTGTTCACTACCCAGGCGCAGAACAAACAGTTCGGCCCCGGCCACAACAGCTTTACCCGCAACGAACAAGGCGAAGATGTGCTGGTATACCACGCCAGAAATTACACAGAAATTGAAGGCGATCCGCTGTATGACCCGAACCGGCATACGCGCATCAAAACCTTTCGCTGGGATGAAAATGGCCTGCCTGACTTCGGTGAACCCGCCGCCGATAACCGTCCGCTGACCTTACAAAAGCAGCGCGGATAGAAAGCAAAAAGCCCGGACATGTAAATGTACCGGGCTTTTTTAATTGGCGGTCTCAGCAACAAAAGTCTCGTTAAATCAGCGTGCCGTAAATCGTCAGCAGCGCCACAACCACCAGAATAATCATCGTCACTTTACGCGCCAGACCGACGGCCGCACGAGGCGTTTGTACCGGATCGGTGTGCGGATCACGCGCCAGCGAGAACTGTGCCAGACGGGTTAATACCTGATACTGCGACGAGTGAATATCACCCAGCGAAGCAAACCAGGCCGGCAGAGCCTTCTCGCCGTGCCCCAGCAAGGCATAAGCCACACCGGCCAGACGAACCGGGATCCAGTCCAGAATATGTAACAGGGAATCAACGCCGGACTGAGCACGTTTCAAAGGCGTCATGTGGCGCGCCAGCCAGGTCTGATAACCGCGTAAAGCCGCGTATCCGCCTAATGCTATCGGTCCGCAGGGACCACACACCACAAACCAGAATAAAGGGCCAAGATAGTAGCGATAGTTAATCCATAGCAGCGCATTTTGCAGTTCCCGCAAACGGGCTTCTTCTGTGCAATCCGTTGGCAGACCGTGGATCAGCGCCAGCTCTTCGGCCATTTCCTTACAAGCGTCGGCATCCCCCTGACGGGCTGACTTAAGATAAGCGCGATAATGCTTACGTTTAATCCCCGCGCCAATGCACAGCAGACACAAAATCACCCATAAAATCAGTGTCGGTACGCCAAAGAATATCCCCTGTAGCGCTCGCAGGACGACCCAGATCACCGCCATCCAGATGACCATGATAGCCAGCGTTTTCACTAAGGAAGTCTGCCGCCCTCGGCGGAATATCACTTCGAACCGATGGTCCAGCTGCCAGTGTTCACCCAGTTTGAACAGCCGTTCCCAAGCCAGCACCAGCAGCAAAGTAAATAACGTCATCGATTGTCACTCTCTCTCAACACATCACATGCTTAAACACGCACCAGAGACCGCGTTAACTCACTGGTCAGAAGCGCTATTCTGCCCTACCGGCAGGGCTATCAGCTTGCGATAAAATGCCCAGTCAAATTCAGGGCCGGGATCGGTCTTACGCCCCGGAGCAATATCACTGTGTCCGGTAATGGCATCAAGATTAATGGGATAGTGCTTAATTAACAGCTCAGTAACAGCGGCCAGGCTGCGATATTGCGCGTCAGTAAACGGCTCAAAATCCGTGCCTTCCAGCTCGATGCCGATTGAGAAATCATTACAGCGCTCGCGACCCTGCCAGCTGGAAACACCCGCATGCCAGGCGCGTTTATCAAAAGGAACATATTGAACAATTTCGCCATCGCGGCGGATCAGGCAATGTGCCGCCACACGCAACTGGTGGATACCTTCAAAATAAGGATCGTCCTGCGGATTCAGCGTACCGGTAAAGAGTTGATCAATATAGGGACCACCGAATTTCCCGGGCGGCAAACTGATGTTGTGGATAACCAGCAACGAGGGGATTTCATCGTCAGGACGGAGATCAAAATGGGGAGAAACAACCCGCCGGGCTTCAGCTATCCAGCCTTCTTCTAAGTGCATCAAAGACCTCAATGATGTGCTTGTGTGGTACTTATCACAGCAACAGGGTAGCATGTTTTTTTGTCCTTCTTATCCGCCATTTCGGAGTATTTGTATGTCTACCCGCAGCTACAGCCCTGAAAGTCGCCGCGCACAGTTACTCGAACGTATCCAGAATGATATTCCTGCTCTTGTCACTCAAGCCCTGGGCGAAGACCTCGGCGGAGAAGCTAATGCTAACAATGACTTAACGGCACAATTATTGCCACAGGATAAAAACGCGACCGCCACCATCATCACCCGTGAACCCGGTATTTTTTGCGGGCAACGCTGGCTGGATGAAGTCTTTAAGCAACTGGCCGGGGATAAAATCACCGTTAAATGGCATGTAAAAGACGGTGATACAGTTTCTGAAAACCAGACCTTATGCGAACTTTCCGGCTCTGCCCGGATGTTGCTGACCGGCGAACGCACCGCCCTGAATTTTGTGCAAACCCTCTCGGGTGTGGCAACCGAAGTGAATCACTATGTGAAAATTCTGCAGGGCACCAAAACTCAGTTGCTGGACACCCGCAAAACCTTGCCGGGTCTGCGTACTGCACTGAAATATGCCGTGCTCTGCGGTGGCGGAAGCAATCACCGTCTGGGTCTGGCTGATGCATTTCTTATTAAAGAAAACCACATCATCGCCTGTGGCTCAATCAAAGCGGCCGTGGAGCGCGCGTTGTGGATCCATGCCGACGTTCCTGTAGAAGTGGAGGTCGAATCCATTGATGAACTTCAGCAGGCGCTGGATGCCAAAGCTGACATTATCATGCTCGATAACTTTACCGTGCCGATGATGCGTGATGCCGTTGCGCTGACTGCCGGCCAAGCACTGCTGGAAGTCTCCGGTAACGTCACGGAAAAAACACTGCGTGAATTCGCAGAGACCGGCGTGGATTACATTTCCGTCGGCGCGCTCACCAAACATGTCAGAGCCATGGATCTCTCCATGCGCTTTAGCTAATCGCAACGCTGTTGCCCCTGACTTCCTTTTCAGGGGCAACACGACTTCTTTCGGTCTATTTCATCTTGCCGCATTACCCTCTCATTCTCCCGGTCTGACTGCCATCCCCTTTTTCATTTCATCTTCATTGTTGCGGCGCATCGCGCAAAAGTTTTGCCAACCTGACTGACATACATATTTATCCTGGAAGACATCCTGGAGAAGCCAACAATGGGGCTGGAGTCTGGTTATTTCTGCGTTTAGTTTGCTGCACGAGCTTTACCCACGCAGTTTTACAAAACGGAGAACGCCATGCACCGGCAACAAGGATTTACCCTCATTGAACTGATGGTAGTGATCGCGATTATTGCGATCCTCAGTGCCATCGGTATACCCGCTTACCAGAGTTATATCCAGAAGGCCGCCATGACCGACATGCTGCAAACCATGGTGCCGTATAAAACCGGCGTCGAATTGTGTGTGATTGATTCCGGCACTCTGACGGGTTGCGATGCAGGCACTCAGGGAATACCCGCAGCAGCCAGCAGCCGTTACGTCAGCCAGGTGCAAGTCAGCACAGGCGTCATCTCGCTCACCGGACAACAGGCGCTGGAAGGGCTCAGCGTCGTCATGACGCCGGTTGTCGATAATGTGGCCGGAGGGATTGTCTGGAATCGCAGTTGTACGAATGCCGCTAACACGTCGATGGTTGAGGCCTGCGAAAGCGTATTCCGCTTTGACAGTCAGGGAGCAACACAATGACCGATACTCCACTGGTTCCTGTTTCGCGGGTACACAGCGAAAGGCAGCAAAGCGAAGCATCGCTTGAAGCCCTGTGTCAGCGATATAAAGCCGTCATTTTACATCGTGACCCGCAGATAATTCGCGTTGCCTGCCATGAAAGTGAGGCGGACACGGAATCCCTGAGCAACGTGCTGCGTTTCGCCACCGGATTAAAAGTCCAGCTTGAACGCTGGCCACAGGCGCGGCTGGAACAGGTGATGGAAAAAGGCCATTCAGGATCGCCACAACTTGTCGCGCAGGAAGAGCTCACCCCTTCTGTACCTCGTGATGAGAATGAACTGGATGCCCAAAGCGATGCGCCAGTGATCAATGTACTTAATCAGATCCTCAGGCACGCTATCACCCGCCGCGCATCGGATATTCACTTTGAACCTTTTGAGCACAGTTTCCGGGTTCGCGTCCGGATTGATGGCGTACTACAAGAAATCCCCGGCCCTGAATTTGCAATGGCCGCCGGTATCTGTGCACGTCTGAAAATCATGGGAGAGCTCAACGTGGCAGAACGCAGACTGCCGCAGGACGGGCAGCTTTCGGTGATGTTACAAAATCAGCGATATTCCATGCGGGTCTCGTCCCTGCCAACGCTGCACGGCGAAAAAATTGTGCTGCGGATACTCCATATGACGCAGCAGGATCTGTCGATGTCACAGCTGGGATTCACGCCGCGTGATCTCGATTATTTCAAGGCCGCGCTTAAACATCCGCAAGGATTGATTCTGGTCACAGGTCCGACAGGGAGCGGAAAAACAGTCACGCTCTACACAGGTCTGCGACATCTGAATGCCATTACCCGCAATATCTGCAGCGTCGAAGACCCGATTGAGATCCCGGTCAGCGGCATTAATCAGACGCAGATCAACAGCAAAACAGATCTGAGTTTTGCCGGTGTCCTGCGGGCATTATTACGTCAGGATCCTGACGTGATTATGGTCGGTGAAATCCGGGATAAAGAAACAGCCGAGATTGCCGTAAAAGCGGCGCAGACCGGGCATATGGTGCTTTCCACCCTGCATACCAATTCCACCTGCGAGACCCTGACCCGTCTGAGACAAATGGGGATCGAGACTTTTCATATTGCAGCCAGTTTACGTCTGGTCATTGCACAGCGGCTGGTTCGAAAGCTCTGCCCGCATTGCCGAAAAGCACATATGTCACTGGTCGAAAAAGGCCCGGATGGCCGCAGCGGTACGTTGCCACTTTGGTTGGCCGCGGGTTGCCATCAATGTTTTTCCGGCTACTACGGGCGTACGGGAATTTACGAAATACTCAATATCACGCCCAGGTTACAGCAGGCATTGGTCGCCGGAGCGGGCGTCACTGAGCTGAGTAAAATCGCCCGTGAGCAGGGGCAGAAAACCTTGCAGGAAGCGGGAATGTTGCTGGTCGAGCAAGGCATTACCTCGCTTGAGGAGCTTTACAGAGTCACCGGCGAAGACACTGGCTTATGAGCGAAATCGGGGCTATTTCTAAAAAATGGAGGCTTTATCAATGGCAGGCAGTTGATACCCAGGGAAGCATTCAGCAAGGCAACAGCATTGAGATAAATAAAGACATCATCTACCAGCAGCTTTTTGCTGCTGGCTTACAGCCGGTCAGTGTCAGGATGAGGCAACGCCTGAGAGGAAATTGTTGGAAAAATCAGGATCGCGTCGCCTTTGTCAGACAGCTGGCGACACTTCTGCAGGCCGGACTACCCCTGATTAATAGCCTGACGCTGCTGGGCAATGAGCATACGAAACCGGCATGGAACTGCGTGCTGTTAAATATCGCCAAAGGAGTTCGTGAAGGAAAGCCTCTTTCAGAGATGCTGGGGCATTATCCCGACACGTTCCCTGATATTTACCGGCAAATTATTTCGATTGGAGAACTGACGGGACAACTCGACAAATGCTGCCTGCAACTGGCGAGTCAGCAGGAACAACAGGCGGAGTTAAGAAATAAGGTGAAAAAGGCTCTGCGTTATCCGCTGATTGTCAGCGCGATCGCCACGATTGTTACCCTGCTGATGCTGACCCTGGTGTTGCCTGAGTTTGCGAAAATCTATGCATCCTTTGATGCTAAGTTACCGTGGTTTACTCAGATGTTAATCAACACATCAGAAGCATTAATCACAGCAGGCCCGTGGATAGCAGGAGGATTATTGTTTTGCTGTTTTGGGTATCTGCAAAAAATGCATCCGCACGTACGCTGGAAACGCCGTGAACAGATGCTTCTGCTGCGGTTGCCCCTGACTTCACGGCTGGTCACCGACAGCAGCCTCGGACAGATTTTTCAGACACTGGCCATGACACAACAGGCCGGAATGACGTTAATTGCGGGGCTGGCGGCGGCTTCTGCGTCTGTATCCAATTTGCATTTTCAGGCCGCGCTGAGCCAGATACGTGAGCAGATCATACAAGGGGTTCCGTTACACAAAGCTTTTGTTCAGTCACCACTGTTTCCGACCTTATGCCATCAGCTAATTAAAATCGGTGAGGAGTCAGGTTCTCTCGATGAGTTACTGCAAAAGCTCGCGCAACTGCATAATCATAAAGCGAATTCACTGGCGGATACGTTATCGCAAACCATTGAGCCGGTACTGATGGCGGTAATGGGCGTCATTGTGGGCGGGTTGGTGATTGCAATGTATCTGCCGATATTCCAGCTGGGGTCAGTGATGGGATAGGAAGAGGATAAAGCAGAAAGAGCAGAAAGCGGCGAAAACGAGTCTCGCCGCATCAGCCATTGCCGGCTTATTTACTGCCGAACAGACGGTTTTCTTGTTCCGCGACGCGGATAAAGGTCGTGCGTTTGGTCAGTTCTTTAAGACGCTCAGCACCCACATAAGTACAGGCAGAACGCAGGCCACCGAGGACATCGCGCACAGTGTTTTCAACCGGACCACGCAGAGGTAATTTCACCGTTTTACCTTCTGCCGCACGGTATTCTGCAACACCACCGACGTGACGTTTCATCGCAGATTCTGAACTCATGCCATAGAAAAGCATGAATTTTTCGCCATTTTCTTCAACGACTGTACCTTCACATTCGTCATGCGCAGCCAGCATACCGCCAAGCATGACGAAATCAGCACCGCCGCCGAAGGCTTTCGCTACATCGCCAGGAACCGCACAGCCGCCATCACTGACAATCTGTCCGCCCAGCCCGTGCGCCGCATCTGCACATTCGATAACCGCAGAAAGCTGCGGATAACCCACACCGGTTTTCACGCGAGTGGTACAGACAGACCCTGGACCGATACCGACTTTAACGATATCTGCACCTGAAAGAATCAGCTCTTCAACCATTTCGCCGGTGACCACATTACCGGCACAGATCACTTTATCCGGACAGGCTTCACGAACACGTTGCAGGAAACCGACAAAATGCTCGGAGTACCCGTTCGCTACATCCAGACAAACAAATTGCAACAGTGGGGAAAGAGCCAGAATTTGCAGAGTTTTAACGAAATCCGCTTCTGATGTTCCGGTCGACACCATCACATTGCGCAGGACGGATTCATCCGAAGACGTGATAAATGCCTGCCACTGTTCTACGGTATAATGCTTATGTACCGCGGTCAAAAGACCGAAAGAAGCCAGAACGGTCGCCATACGGAATGTTCCGACGGTGTCCATGTTCGCGGCAATGATCGGTGTGCCAGACCAGCTGATACCAGAGTGTTTGAATGTGAATGTGCGTTCCAGTTCGACTTCGGAACGACTTTTGAGAGTGGAGCGTTTAGGGCGGATAAGTACGTCTTTAAAACCTAACTTCAAATCTTCTTCAATACGCATGACGGGTTTGTCCTGGTTTGGCGACGGGTCGCTAGGGTGTACAGCAAATTTTTAGACACCCTTTCCAGTGGTTTTATCATACACAGGAAAATGACAACGGCAAGATGGCTTTTGCAACTCACATCACAGACTTTTGATTGTGCTGCTGAATAGTTTTCGCATGAAAAGCGGGACGACGACGGCTTGCACTTAATCACAATCTCTTTATCATTTACCTGTCTAATTTTATCAGAGCATCCGCATGAGCTATATCGTTGCATTGACCGGAGGTATCGGGAGTGGCAAAAGTACAGTTGCCGAAAGTTTCGCCCGCCACGGTGTAAACATTGTCGATGCCGATATTATCGCCCGTCAGGTAGTAGCGCCGGGAGAACCTGCGCTGGATCAGCTCCATCAGCGATTTGGTAACGAAATTATTCTTGCCGATGGCTCACTGAACCGCCCGGCTCTGCGGGAAAAGATATTCAGCTATCCGCCTGATAAAGAATGGGTTAACCAGTTACTGCACCCCATCATTCATGCCAGAACACAGCAGCTTTTTGCACAGGCCGATACGCCCTATGTGCTCTGGGTAGTGCCATTGCTGATTGAAAATGGATTACAGACGCGGGCAAATCGCGTACTGGTAGTGGATGTTGAGCCTCAGATTCAGCTTTCACGCACCCTACTTCGCGACAGAATTAGTCGTCAGCAGGCAGAAAATATTATTGCTGCGCAGGTAAGTCGTGAAAAGCGGCTGGCCTGTGCGGATGACATCATTGATAACAGCGGTGACCCGAAATCCATTGAACCGCGTGTTGCCCTATTACATTGCCGCTATCTGGAATTTGCGGCATCAGTAAACAGACAGGATATTGCCAAGCATGACTGATGTAGCTGCAACCGTTCTTTTTGAACATCCCCTGAATGAGAAAATGCGCACCTGGCTGCGTATCGAGTTTTTGTTGCAACAGATGCACTCTAATGCACAAATCACTTCCATTGCTTCTGCCCTGTTATTTTTCCGTACCGCATCTGATTTGCTCGACGTACTGGAGCGCGGAGAAGTCCGTACTGATTTACTGAAAGAACTGGAACGCCAGCAACAAAAATTATCCCAGTGGAAAGACGTTCCGGGCGTGGATCTTTCAAGAGTTGACGGCCTGCGTAGCGAGCTCAAACAGTGCGCCTCCGTGCTGATGAAAGCCCCACGCATCGGACAGGCGCTGAAGGAAGATCGCCTGATTGCTCTGGTCCGCCAGCGTCTGAGTATTCCAGGTGGCTGCTGTAGTTTTGATCTCCCGACGCTGCACATATGGCTGCATCTGGCTCAGTCCCAGCGTGACAGCGAAGTGAAAAACTGGCTCGAAACGCTCGCCCCGCTGAATAACTCACTCACTATGGTTTTGGGGCTGATCCGCCAGTCTGGCGCGTTTCGTAATCAGATCAGCCTGAATGGTTTTTTCCAGGACAACGCAGAAGGCGCAGATCTGTTACGATTGCGCCTCTCGATGGAAAACCAACTTTATCCGCAAGTATCCGGGCATAAAACCCGTTATGCCATTCGCTTTTTACCCCTGGACAGCGAACATGGCGTGGTTCCCGCACGACTGAATTTCGAACTTGCCTGCTGCTAGGAGTTGCACATGGATCCTGAAATTATTGAAGTAAATTGCCCGACGTGTGGCAAAACGGTGGTTTGGGGCGAACAAAGCCCTTTCCGCCCTTTTTGTTCCAAGCGCTGCCAGTTGATTGATCTCGGTGAATGGGCCGATGAAGAGAAACGCATCCCGAGTAAAGGCGATGTGAATGACCTGGACGACTGGAGTGAAGAAGAGATTTAAGTCAGATCATGAGTACGCAAAAAGGGGCTTTGGCCCCTTTTTTGATCATGTCATCCACAACAAGTGCGTCATCAGTACTTATTGTTTTTAAGGGCCGTTACGATGGCTTCGTTAGCCGGAGGAAACTCTTCCTCTTTCAAATCAGACTGTGCAACCCAGCGTTTAGGCTGCCCTTCTTTGCCATAAGGTTCACCTTGCCACTCTTCCACCAGGAAGAAATGCAACGTGATGATGCGGTCCGGGAAACGATGCTCCAGCGTTTTCAGCAGTACCGGTGATTGCGCATCGATTCCAACTTCTTCCTGCAATTCGCGGATCACTGCCTGATCCGGCGTTTCACCTGCTTCAATTTTCCCGCCGGGAAACTCCCAGAAACCTGCCATATGCGATGACACATCGCGCTGAGTAATAAAGATTTCTTTCTGAGCATTACGAATAATGCCGACTGAGATATTCAGTTGTTTAAGCGTCACAGTATCCACCTATTCGCTGACTGCAAAGACTGTCCTGTACGAACTTTTAGACAAAATTAAAGGCGGTGATTAGCCGCCTTTAAGATTAACACGATGACTTAGCCTGATATGTTACTTTTGCAGGCGGCCATGGCATTGTTTGTATTTTTTACCGGAACCGCATGGGCACAGATCGTTACGTCCCACTTTGCGTTCACCGGAGGCAGCCAGACGTGCGGCTTCCGCCACTTCGATTTCCTGCTGATCCTGATGACTCAGCTGCTGCTGACGGGCCAGATGTTCCGCTTCTTCACGGCGCTGGATTTCCATCGCTTCAATTTCTTCAGGCATACGCACCTGAACTTTGCTCAGCACGCTGACCACTTCATATTTCAGGGATTCCAGCATCGCAGCAAACATCGCGAAGGACTCACGTTTGTATTCCTGCTTAGGATCCTTTTGCGCGTAACCGCGTAAGTGGATGCCCTGACGCAGATAATCCATCGCTGCCAGATGCTCTTTCCAGAGGGAATCGAGGGTCTGCAACATTACGCCTTTCTCGAAGTTACGCATCATTTCAGCGCCAACCACTTCTTCTTTACGGGCGTAAGACTCTTTCGCGAGTTCCATGATACGTTCGCGAAGGGTTTCTTCATGCAGTTCCGGCTCTTTATCCAGCCACTCAGAAATCGGCATTTCCAGCTCGAAATCGTTTTTCAGGCGCTCTTCCAGACCTTTCACATCCCACATTTCCTCCAGAGACTGTGGTGGAATGTAGCTGTCGATAGTCGCTTTGAACACATCTTCACGGATGCTGGCAATGGTTTCGCTCACATCAGACACGTCCAGCAGTTCGTTACGCTGGCTGTAGATCGCACGACGCTGATCGCTCGCCACATCATCGTATTCCAGCAATTGCTTACGAATATCGAAGTTACGGCTTTCAACTTTACGCTGAGCGTTGGCAATCGCTTTGGTCACCCATGGGTGCTCAATCGCTTCGCCTGGTTTCATACCCAGTTTACGCATCATGCTTGATACACGGTCAGACGCGAAGATACGCATCAGGGCATCTTCCATAGACAGGTAGAAGCGTGATGAACCGGCATCACCCTGACGACCCGCACGACCGCGCAACTGGTTATCGATACGACGTGATTCATGACGCTCGGTACCAATGATGTGCAAACCACCAGAAGCCAGAACCGCGTCATGGCGAATCTGCCATGCGGCTTTAATTTCAGCAATTTTCTCGTCGGTCACTTCTTCGCCCAGGTTTTCAACTTCAACCTGCCAGCTGCCGCCCAGCACGATATCGGTACCACGACCCGCCATGTTGGTAGCGATGGTTACTGCGCTTGGCTGACCCGCCTGAGCAACGATGTCTGCTTCTTTGGCGTGGAATTTGGCGTTCAGAACGCTGTGAGCGATGCCCGCTTTCGTCAGCTCGTTAGAAACCACTTCTGACTTTTCAATCGAAATGGTACCGACCAGAACCGGCTGGCCCTTAGCGGTACACTGACGGATATCTTCGATAATCGCGCCAATTTTTTCCATCTCAGTCATGTACACCAGGTCGGCCATGTCTTTACGCACCATAGGGCGGTTAGTTGGCACAACAATGGTATCCAGTTTGTAGATAGAGCTGAATTCGAATGCTTCGGTATCCGCAGTACCGGTCATACCGGCCAGTTTTTCGTACAGACGGAAGTAGTTCTGGAAGGTGATAGAAGCCAGCGTCTGGTTTTCGTTCTGAATCTCAACGCCTTCTTTAGCTTCTACTGCCTGATGCAGACCGTCGGACCAGCGACGACCTTGCATGGTACGGCCGGTGTGTTCATCGACAATAATGACTTCACCGTCTTTCACGATGTAATCGACATCGCGGGTGAACAGTACGTGCGCGCGCAGTGCTGCAGTCACGTGGTGCATCAGCATGATGTTAGTCGGGGAATACAGAGATTCACCTTCTTCCATGATGCCTGCTTCTACCAGCATTTCTTCGATCAGCACCAGACCACGTTCGGTCAGGTGAACCTGACGCGCTTTCTCATCCACAGAGAAGTGGCCTTCACCCTGGAAGGTGTCGGAATCCTCTTTTTCCTGACGGATCAGTTTAGGGATCAGTTTGTCCACGCGGGTGTACATTTCTGAGCTATCTTCAGCAGGACCGGAGATGATCAGCGGAGTACGTGCTTCATCGATCAGGATGGAGTCAACCTCATCCACCAGCGCGTAGTGCAGTTTACGCTGTACACGTTCTTCCGGGCTGAATGCCATGTTGTCGCGCAGGTAGTCAAAGCCGTATTCGTTGTTTGTACCGTATGTGATGTCAGCAGCGTAAGCAGCACGCTTAGCCGGTGAAGGCATACCCGGCAAGTTGATGCCGATGCTCAGACCGAGGAATTCAAACAACGGACGGTTATTTTCGGCGTCACGCTGGGCTAAATAGTCATTGACGGTCACGACGTGAACGCCCTTTCCGCTCAGTGCGTTCAGGTAAGCTGGCAGCGTTGCAGTCAGCGTTTTACCTTCACCGGTACGCATTTCCGCGATGCAACGCTCGTTCAGAACCATACCGCCGAGTAACTGCACGTCAAAGTGACGCATCCCGAACACACGTTTACTGGATTCACGCACCACAGCAAAAGCTTCCGGGATCAGGTTTTCCAGCACTTCACCTTTTGCCAGACGCTCACGGAACTCATTGGTTTTCGCCTGCAGTTGCTCGTCGGTCAACTTTTGAATTTCAGGTTCCATGCGGTTGATCAGATCAACAACTTTACGCATGCGACGCAGTGTACGATCGTTACGGCTACCAAAAACTTTGGTCAATAATTTGATTAACATTATGCTTAATATCTCTTGGAGGCCATCTAAAAATGGCCACTAATTTATTGATTTATAGATAGAGTTTGAAATTACAGTCTGTTAAATCAGGAAGGTTGGCCCAGCACGAATACCTTGTACCTGTGCTAACCACAGGCCGGTCTGGTGCGGTAAAGAGAAGGTAAGGAAAGGTTGTTGCGTCTGACGGATGATAACCGGTGGCTTGGATTCATGGGTCAGTAAAGCATTCAGAGTGACCAGCAGGGCCAGTTGCTGAACGTGTAATGGTCCGGCTTCTTCAGCGACCACTTCCGGCGCGGCAACGGTATAAACCACCTGCGGAGCCAGAGCAAAAGAGAGATGACGGATAACTGTGCGCAACGCATGTTGCTGCCAGTAATCCACACCAAAAGACGGGCGGCGGTTCGCCTGGAGCAATGCAAGATTACTCAGCCCTGTACTACTGATGTTAAGACGGTTTAGACTTGAGGACGTATTGGGAACAGCAGGCAGTTCCGTTTGCGACAGGTTCGTTGACACGCCAAGGCTGGCCGCGACCATCCCCAAAAGGAGATGCGGCCAAAAATACCTTCTGCCAAATTGTCGCCAACGATTTAGAATGCCAATCACAAGTTTACAATCCGCCGGAGCCCGTCATGCGCGATAGTCGCCCACAATTATTAGATATCCTGTTCGATGACGCTTCTTCCACAGAGCAAAGCCCGCTGCGTATTGTTCAACAGCGTGCTGCGGCGTTATTAAAACTCAACCGCGCAGTCAAAGGTCTGTTACCGGCGCCCATGCAACCATGGTGTCGTGTCGGTAATTATCGACAGGGTGTTTTAGTACTCGAGATTGCTAATGCCAGCTGGATGATGCGATTACGCTATGAACAACCTGCATTACTCTCTGCACTTCGAGCGCAAATTCTACCATCTTTGTCATCAATCGACATCAGGATTAATCCTTCGCTCATGTCGAAAATGGAAAATGCTTCGCAGATTGCGATTAAAAATAAAGCAATCGCTTCAGAGTCCATGCCTGTCAGACATTTGAGTGCGCAAAGTGCTGAGGAATTAAGAGGACTGGCGAGCCGTAGCCCGGAAAAACTGAGGAAGGCATTAGAACGACTGGCTGAATTGGCCGGAGAGAGTGCCAAAACAACCAGTCGTAATAAGTAATACGAGTATCGATTACGCCATTACTGTGGAAGGCGCTTTAAAAGCCAGCGGCAATTCAGCTTCATCCTGGAAGGTGACTAATTCCCAGGCTTCCTGCTTAGCCAATACCGCTTGCAATAACTTGTTGTTCAACGCGTGGCCAGACTTGAATGCGGTAAACGCACCAATGATGTTATGCCCACACATGAACAAGTCACCGATAGCATCCAGCATTTTGTGACGAACGAATTCATCTTCAAAACGCAGGCCATCTTCGTTAAGCACGCGATAATCATCCACAACGATAGCGCAATCAAAGCTGCCACCCAGGCACAAACCACGTGACTGCAGGTACTCGATATCACGCATGAAACCAAAAGTACGTGCGCGGCTAATTTGGCGAACAAATGCTTCTGCGGAGAAGTTCATTTTGTAGCGCTGAGAGCTGGAATCGATCGCCGGGTGGTTGAAGTCGATAGTGAAGTCCAGAGAGAAACCATTGAATGGTTTGAACTCAGCCCACTTATCACCGTCTTCAACACGCACGGTTTCTTTGATGCGCAAGAATTTCTTGGCGCTGTTCAGCTCTTCAATCCCTGCATCCATCAGCAGATAGACGAAAGGTGCAGCACTACCGTCCATAATCGGCACTTCAGGCGCATCGACTTCGATAACAATGTTATCAATGCCCAGGCCAGCTAATGCCGCATTAAGGTGTTCAACCGTAGAAATACGTACGTCATGCTCATTAACCAGGCAAGTACAGAGCATGGTATCACGCACGGATTTTGCATCTGCCGGGAAATCAACCGGTGGATTCAAGTCAGTGCGACGATAGATGACCCCGGTATTTGCCGGTGCAGGACGCAGAGTCAGGGTGACTTTCTTGCCGGTATGTAAACCGACGCCCGTCGCCTGAACGATACGTTTTAATGTACGTTGTTTGATCATCGTTTTTATCTCGCAATGTTTATCCATCCAACCGACCTAAGCATACCTTAAGGTCGGCGGGACAGTTTAGCACAAAGAGCGGAGATCCTACAATTCGGACTAGTCTGCCTGCTTACGCAGGAAGGCAGGGATGTCCAGATAGTCGGGCTCTTTATTAGATTGCGCGCTTTGATCATTGACCACTTTAGCAGCGGGTTTCGTTTCCTGCGGCAGCGGAGACATCCCGTGCTGCTGATAACGATGATCCATCACTGGCTGCGCGGCTGGCTTATTGGTCACCAAAGTGATTTCAGGACGTTTGTCCATGCCAATACCGGTCGCAACCACGGTGACGCGCAATTCGTCATTCATTTCCGGGTCAAGGGAAGTACCGATAACCACGGTAGCGTTGTCAGAGGCGAAAGCACGGATAGTGTTACCCACAGTTTCAAACTCATCCAGACGCAGGTCGAAGCCAGCGGTGATGTTGACCAGAACGCCGCGAGCGCCTGACAGGTCGATATCTTCCAGCAGCGGGCTGGAGATCGCCATTTCAGCCGCTTCTTCAGCACGGTCTTCACCACATGCCACGCCGGAGCCCATCATGGCATAACCCATTTCAGACATAACGGTGCGCACGTCAGCGAAGTCGACGTTCATCAGACCCGGACGGGTGATCAGCTCTGCGATACCCTGCACCGCGCCTTTCAGCACGTCGTTGGCCGCACCGAAGGCGTCCAGCAGAGAGATACCGCGACCCAAAACTTTTAACAGCTTGTCGTTCGGGATAGTAATCAGGGAGTCCACATGTTTGGACAATTCAGCGATACCCTGCTCCGCGAATGCCATACGCTTTTTGCCTTCGAAATTGAAAGGCTTAGTCACGACAGCAACGGTCAGAATACCTAAATCTTTAGCTACTTCAGCAACCACTGGCGCTGCACCGGTACCGGTACCGCCGCCCATGCCCGCTGCGATAAAGACCATATCAGCACCTTCAAGCGCAGCGCGCAGGGCTTCACGGTCTTCTTCTGCAGAATTGCGACCCACTTCCGGGTTCGCACCAGCACCCAGACCTTTGGTAATACCGCTACCGATCTGAATAGTCTGGCCTACTGCCGTTTTACGTAACGCCTGTGCGTCGGTGTTAACGGCGAAGAATTCAACACCTTCGATGCGCTCGCGCACCATGTGTTCGACAGCGTTGCCACCGCCACCGCCGACGCCGATGACTTTAATCACCGCGTCATTGGTCAGTTCCATAGGTTCAAACATAGTTTCTCTCCGTTTTGTGCCTGTCGCGTCGGGATCAAAAACCTTAACAGCATGATCCCGTTGTTAAACCATTAAAACTCTTTTCTCAGCCAGCTGTTGATTCGTTTGAACCAGTTGCCCACTGAGGCGCGTTTTTCCACTTCGGCCTCACCGCTCAGGTGAGACTCCTTCCCGTAGTGCAGCAGCCCTACAGCCGTTGAGTAGTAAGGTTCCTGCGCATAATCTGTCAGCCCGGTGATGTTCAGGGGTTGCCCGATACGCACCTGGGTATGGAATACCCGCTGCGCACAGGCTGCCAGACCATCAATTTGTGCTGCACCGCCTGTCAGAACAATACCGGCGGCCAGATGATGTTTTACGCCTTGCTGGCGTAACTGCTCCTGCAATTGCAAAATTTCGTCGTTCACTAAATTCAGCAATTCTGTGTAACGTGGCTCGATAACTTCAGCCAGTGTCTGACGTTGCAGACTGCGTGGTGGACGTCCACCTACGCTCGGCACTTCGACGTTTTCGTCTTTGCCGACAATCGAACCTAATGCACAACCGTGGCGAACTTTGATCGCTTCGGCATCGGTCGGTGGTGTACCAAACGCATAAGCGATGTCGCTGGTGACCACGTTCCCTGCATAAGGGATAACCTTAGTATGACGTAGTGCGCCGCCGGTATAAACCGCGATATCCATGGTTCCGCCACCAATATCGACCACACACACACCTAATTCACGCTCATCTTCGGTCAGAACGGCATAACTGGCGGCCAGACCGGCAAAAATGAGCTGGTCAACTTTTAAGCCGCAGCGTTCTACCGCTTTAACAATGTTCTTCGCCATATCGTTATGGCAGGTAATCAGGTGAACTTTAGCCTGCATACGCACGCCGGAAAGTCCGACCGGGTTTTTGATCCCTTCCTGATAATCAATGGCATATTCCTGAGGGATCACATGCAGAACCCGATGTTCATCACGCACACGCACAGATTTTGCGGTATGCACGACGTTCTCTACATCTTCCTGTGTGACTTCCTCTTCTGAAATAGGAACCATCCCTATTTCATTCTGACAACTGATATGTTTACCAGACAAAGCAAGGTAAACAGAGGAAATCTGGCAATCCGCCATCAGTTCAGCCTGATCGATGGCGCGCTGTACGCATTTCACCACCGATTCCAGATCATTCACGCCACCCTTGTCCATGCCACGGGATGGGCAACTGCCCACGCCGATAATATTGACCATGCCATCGGGCAGAACTTCCCCCACCAATGCGGCGACCTTTGCCGTACCGATCTCCAGCCCAACTACCAGTTTTCTGTCCGTCGACTTGATCATTGTTGTTTAGCCTGTGCCTGATTCTGTTGCTGATTACTGTTTTGCTGGTCAATAAACTCTGGCGCCCAACCTACCGACGCACCGCTGTCATAACGTAAATCGACATAAGTGATGCGTTTCTTATCGGCCTCTGCCTGTTGCTGGAATCGCGGGTAGAGCTCGATAAAACGTTGTAAACGCCCCATCCGGTCATCTCTCCCCAATTCCAGCCGGACGTCATTATCCAGAGTTAACTGCCACGAGTGACGCGCACTCATTGCCACTGCTTTCAACTGGAACTTACCGGCGGCCAGCGCCTGGCTCATTGTTTGAAAGCCCTGCAAAACATCCTGTTCGCTGCCTTCCGGACCGTAAAGCAACGGCATTTTCTGTTTGACCACACGTTCAGCGGGTATGCTGAAAGATTTGCCCTCGGCATCTACCATATGCAAATCATTCCAGTGTGCGACCGGCACATACTCCACCAGGTGTATCTTCAATTCATTCGGCCATTGCTTACGAACGCTGACCTGTTTTATCCAGGGTAAACGCTCAATCTGCTGCTGAATGACGTTTACATCCTGCGTCATGAACGTTCCCGGAGCCCCTAAGGACAGGATCGCCTGACGAATATCATCATTGGTCGTGTAATGACGTTCCCCGGTAACCACTAACTGGGATAACGGCAGTCGGTTCGCATCCTGCATCCAGCCAACAACGGCCCACGCACTCCATAAAATCGTTCCTACAACCAACAACAGAAACACGATCCCAGCCAGCTGGCCACCGTTACTGCGACGGCCGTTGTTTTCGACCGTCTCACGCTCTCGGGTATTCAGGGCGGCTTGAGACATATCAGTCCGCCAGTGCCAGAATACGGGAAACGAGCCGCGGGAAACTTAACCCGGCGTGTTTGGCTGCCATTGGCACCAGACTGTGGCTGGTCATGCCCGGCGACGTATTTACTTCCAGCAGGTTAAAGCTGCCGTCGCTGTCTTGCATCACGTCAACACGCCCCCAGCCGCTGCAATCGAGCGCCTGATACGCCTGCAATGCCAGCGCAGAAAGCTGTTGTTCCTGTGCTTCGCTTAAACCGCTCGGACAGAAGTACTGTGTTTCATCAGACAAATATTTTGCCTGATAGTCATAAAATGTTCCGGCTGGCTGGATGCGAATGGAGGGCATCACGTCGTCACCCACGATGGCGACCGTGTATTCCGGGCCGCTCAGCCATTTTTCAATCAGTACGTTATCGTCATGGCGGAAGCCTTCCTGCAGGGCTGGCAGCAACTCTTTTTCCGTAGTCACTTTGCTCATGCCAACGCTGGAACCTTCGCGGCTGGGTTTGACGATTACCGGCAGACCCAGTTCGGCGATTTTTGCCGCCAGAGCGCCCTGCCCTGCTTCTTCAATTTGTGAACGATGCAGTACAACAAACGGTGCGACTGGTAAACCTAACGCCTGCCACACCAGTTTGGTGCGGAATTTATCCATAGTCAGCGCAGACGCCATTACACCGCTGCCGGTATAAGGCAAACCGATTTGTTCCAGCAAGCCCTGCAACGTACCGTCTTCACCGCCGCGACCGTGCAGTGCGATAAAGACTTTGCTGAAGCCTTCTTCTTTAAGAAGCGCCACATTAAACGTTTTGGTATCGATGCCGTGAGCATCAATGCCTGATTCACGTAAGCCAGCCAGCACTGCGGCGCCGGACTGTAATGACACATCGCGTTCTGCGGAAGTACCACCCAACAATACTGCTACTTTCTCAGACATGATGTTCTTCACCTTTCTTCACTGGTTGCAGCTTTTGATCAGCCAATTTACGGGCCACTCTGCCGACATTACCGGCGCCCTGAACCAGAACTAAATCGTCACCTTCGAGGATCTGCGCCAGACTTTCCGGCACGGCTTCAATATCAGAAACCAAAATAGGATCCAATTTTCCGCGCGCACGGATGGTGCGGCAAAGCGAGCGGCTGTCAGCGCCAGGGATGGGCGCTTCACCAGCCGGATAAACATCCAGCATGATCAGCACATCAACCTGAGACAGCACATTCGCAAAATCGTCGTACAAATCACGGGTACGCGTGTAACGGTGCGGCTGGAAAATCATCACCAGGCGCTTATTCGCCCAACCTGCCCGTGCGGCTTTGATCGTCGCATCGACTTCCGTCGGATGGTGACCGTAGTCATCAACCAGCATCGCGCTGCCGGTTTTGCCGTTCACATTTTCCAGCGCATATTCGCCCAGGAAATCGAAACGACGGCCTGTACCCTGAAAACCTGCCAGTGCGCGAAGAATGGCGTCATCACTGATCCCTTCATCTGACGCAACGGCTACTGCGGCCGCGGCGTTCAGGGCGTTATGACGACCCGGCGCATTCAGCGTCACGCTTATCAGCGGCAAGTCCTGACGGCGCAGCGTAAAGTGTCCTTGCGCGCCGACCTGGCGGTAATTTTCAATAATCACATCTGCGTCTTCGCTGAAACCGTACGTCGTCATATGACGGCCCACGCGTGGGACCAGCTCGCGGATCACCGGATCATCAATGCACATCACTGCACGTCCGTAGAATGGCAGGTTGTGCAGGAAATTAATGAACGTCTGCTTCAGGATTTCAAAGTCACCCTGATACGTATCCATATGATCCGCTTCGATGTTGGTCACAATTGCCACCATCGGTTGCAGATGAAGGAATGACGCATCACTTTCATCTGCTTCAGCAATCAGGAAACGGCTTGATCCCAGACGCGCATGGGTACCCGCCGCTTTGACCAGTCCGCCGTTAACGAATGTCGGATCCAGACCGGCTTCAGCATAAATACTGGTGACCATCGCTGTGGTCGTCGTTTTGCCGTGCGTACCTGCCACGGCGATACCGTGACGAAAACGCATCAGCTCAGCGAGCATTTCCGCGCGGCGGATCACAGGTATTCGCGCTTCACGTGCGGCAACGATTTCCGGGTTATCGGAAGAGATTGCCGTGGATACCACGACTACGCTGGCATCCAGCACGTTCTCAGGACGGTGATTAAAATAAATCGTCGCGCCCAGAGCGGTCAGTTGCTGTGTTACTGCGTTCGGCGCCAGATCGGAACCACTGATCTGATAGCCTTCATTTGCCAACACTTCGGCGATACCACCCATGCCGGCACCACCGATGCCAACAAAGTGAATGTGCCGGACACGATGCATCTCGGGCACGAAGGTACGCAGTTTCGCCAATTGTTGTGTATTCACGTTTTTATTCACTATTTCAGGTTACTGATTAATCCGTTTCTTACGGCTGGGACCACACACTGCATGGCCCGTTCAATTTCATTTTTTACTGGCGGCAACCACTTCTGCGGCTACACGCTCTGTCGCATCAGGAATAGCGGCTGCACGCGCAGCTTTTGCCATTTGCATCAGATGGGTTCTGTCCCATCCGGCCATCAGATCAGCGACGGCTGCGGCACTAAAGTCTTTCTGTTCAATAATTTTTGCAGCACCCGCTTTTTCCAGCGGCAATGCGTTCCAGTACTGCTGGCGGTCTTTGTGCTGGAATGGCACAAAAATAGCCGGTAAACCTGCGGCAGCAATTTCACTGACCGTTAACGCGCCGGAGCGACAAACAACCACATCTGCCCAGGCATAAGCTGCTGCCATGTCATCAATGAATTCGGTGACTTTGTGCTGAGTCTGACCGACTTTTTCGTAAGCCTGATTCACTGACTCCAGCGCACCTTTACCGACCTGATGCCACAACGTAATTTTATCGCCCATCAGCGCCGCGACTTCCGGCATGCTTTGATTAAGCACCCGCGCACCCTGACTGCCGCCAATCACTAAGACTCTGATCGGGCCTTCGCGTCCGGCTAAGCGCGTTTCCGGCAATTCCAGTGCCAGCACATCCGTGCGTACCGGATTTCCCACGACATCCGCTTTCGGAAAAGCACCGGGGAACGCCTGCAATACTTTGGTAGCAATGTGCGACAACCCTTTGTTGGTCATGCCCGCAATGCCGTTTTGTTCGTGCAGCACCACCGGAATACCCAGTGACCATGCCGCCAGACCGCCGGGGCCGGAAACGTATCCGCCCATGCCTAACACCACATCTGGCTGAAAGCGTTTCATGATGGCCTTCGCCTGACGCCACGCATGATATATGCGAATCGGGGCGGTGAGTTGCGCTTTCAGACCTTTCCCACGTAATCCAGAGATTTTAATGAAATCAATATCAATGCCGTGTTTCGGCACAAGATCCGCTTCCATCCGGTCTGCTGTACCGAGCCAGCGAACTTCCCAACCTTGCGCGATAAGGTGATGCGCCACAGCCAGCCCCGGAAACACATGTCCACCGGTACCGCCGGCCATCACCATTAAACGCCGGGTATTGCCACTCATCGGGCACTCCTTACAAACGCCTGGGCTTTTGCCAGCCGCGTTTCAAAATCCACTCGCAGCAATAACACGATTGCCGTCGACATAATGATTAAGCTCGAACCACCGTAACTGATCAGCGGCAGCGTCAGACCTTTGGTCGGCAACATCCCCGCCGCTGCACCCACATTGACCAGCGCCTGGAAGCTAAACCACACGCCGATAGAACAGGCCAAAAATCCGGAAAAACGCTGATCAATCTCTAATGCACGGCGCCCGATGGACATCGCGCGAAAAGCGACGAAGAATACCATCAACAGGGCCAAAACCACACCGAAATACCCCAGTTCTTCACCCAAAATGGAGAAGATAAAGTCGGTATGCGCTTCCGGTAAATACTCCAGTTTCTGTACTGAATTCCCTAAGCCCTGTCCCCAGAATTCACCACGGCCAAATGCCATCAGCGACTGGGTTAACTGGTAGCCGCTACCAAACGGGTCGGCCCACGGATTCCAGAAAGAGGTAACACGGCGCATACGGTACGGTTCGGCAAGAACCAGCAGCACAACCGCAAACGCACCGGAACCGATAATCGCCAGGAACTGCCACATTTTCGCCCCCGCCAGGAATAACATCGCCAGCGTGGTGATAAACAATACGACTACGGTACCCAGGTCAGGCTGAGCCAGCAGTAAAACGGCCAGCACGACCATCACGCCCATCGGTTTGCAAAAGCCCCAGAAGTTGCTGCGTACTTCATCTACCTTGCGCACCAGATAACTGGCGAGATAGCAAAACAGCGACAGCTTTGAGAACTCAGCAGGCTGAATACGCAATGGTCCGAGTGAAATCCAGCGCGAGGCCCCGTTGACGGAGCTACCGACCACCAGAACCACCAGCAGCATCACTACAGACAGCAGCAACAGCACGTTGCTGTACTTCTGCCAGACGGCCATCGGCACCCGAAGCGTCACCAGCGATAAACCAAAAGCCAGACCGAGATAAATGGCATCACGTTTAGCAAACAAGAACGGATCGTCTGCCAGACGCTGACCGATAGGCATGGAAGCCGACGTCACCATCACAAAACCCACGATCGCCAGACCAAAGGTCAGCCACAGTAACGTCCGGTCGTAAAGTACCAGCGTGACCGAGTCGCTTTCCTTGGCGCCCATCACCCAGTCATTAAATTTTGCGATGAGGCTCAGCCCCGGAATACGCAACCGCATCAGCCCAGCTCCTTCGCCAGCGCGGTGAAGGCATCACCACGTTGTTCAAAACTGCGAAACTGATCCAGACTCGCGCAAGCCGGAGACAGGAGAACCATATCGCCGGAAGTCACGTGCTGACTGATTTCCCGCATCGCCTGTTCCATTGTTTCAAACAGGGAGGAAACATCAGGTCGCAACTCAGCAAGCTCCGCGCCATCACGGCCAAAGCAATAAATACGCAAATTATCGCCCTGCAGATAACGCGTCAGCGGTGCGAAATCAGCAGATTTTCCGTCTCCGCCCAGCAGCAGATGTAACGTCCCTTCAACCTGCAAACCGTTCAGCGCCGCTTCAGTGCTGCCCACATTGGTGGCTTTGGAATCATTAATCCAGCGCACGCCGTTGTGGTGCCAGGCTATCTGAAAACGGTGAGCCAGACCGGTAAAAGTGGTCAGCGCTTTCAGGCTGGACGCATGAGGAATATTCACCGCATCTGCCAGCGCCAGAGCAGCCAGCGCATTAGTGTAGTTGTGGCGTCCGGTCAGCGGCATTTCACGGGTATTCAGCACTTTTTCGCCATGAACACGCAGCCAGATATCATCCTGCTGACGGGTCAGATGGTAATCACCCACATCGACACCAAAACTCACACAACGTTTATCCGCGCCACGCACCGGCATGGTCAGCGCATCGTCCGCGTTAACAACACACAACGCAGCGTTTTCATACACTTTCAGTTTTGCCGCACGGTATTGCTGCAAACCAAACGGATAGCGATCCATATGATCTTCAGTCACGTTCAGAATGGTCGCCGCCGCCGCGTGAAGGCTGTGCGTGGTTTCAAGCTGGAAGCTGGAAAGCTCAAGCACGAACAGATCGTATTCATGATCCAGCATGGTCAGCACCGGCAGGCCGATATTGCCGCCCACGCCGACGCGCCAGCCCGCGGCTTTCGCCATTTCGCCCACCAGCATGGTGACGGTGCTCTTACCGTTAGAACCGGTGATGGCGACAATAGGTGTCGTCGTTTCACGGCAAAACAGTTCGATATCACCCACAATTTCCACGCCTGCATCAGCAGCAGCGATCAGTGCCGGCGTCGCCAGCGCAACGCCCGGACTGGAAATAATTAAATCTGCATCCAGCAGCCAGTCTTCGTTGAGCGAACCCAGGTGACGCTCAATGTTATCCGCCAGTTTATCGAGTCCTGGCGGGCTGACGCGGGTATCAATGACACGCGGCATCACGCCACGTGCTACAAAGAAATCAACACAGGACAGGCCGGTAAGACCCAGCCCGATGATGACCACTTTTTTACCCTGATAGTCAGCCATAATTACCGTACCTTCAGCGTCGCCAGGCCAATCAGCACCAGCATCAGCGAAATAATCCAGAAGCGCACGATGACGCGCGGTTCCGGCCAGCCTTTAAGTTCGTAGTGATGATGGATAGGCGCCATACGGAAAATGCGCTGTCCACGTAACTTGAAGGACCCAACCTGCAGGATCACCGACAGTGTTTCGACCACGAACACACCGCCCATAATCACCAGTAAGAATTCCTGACGCAGCAATACGGCGATGGTACCCAGCGCACCGCCCAGAGCCAGAGAGCCGACATCGCCCATGAATACTTGTGCCGGATAGGTGTTGAACCAGAGGAATCCAAGCCCGGCACCGACGATCGCCGTACACACGATCACCAGTTCACCGGCATGACGCAGATAAGGGATGTGCAGATAGCTGGCGAAGTTCATGTTACCGGTTGCCCATGCCACCAGCGCAAAACCTGCTGCGACGAAGACCGTTGGCATAATCGCCAGACCGTCCAGACCATCGGTCAGGTTGACGGCGTTACTGGTTCCCACGATCACGAAGTAGCTCAGCAGGATGTACATCAGACCGAGCTGCGGCATGATGTCTTTAAAGAACGGCACCACCAGTTCAGTCGCAGGCGTATCTTTACCAATGGCATACATGGTGAATGCCGCCGCCAGCGCGATGACTGACTGCCAGAAGTATTTCCAGCGTGCAATCAGGCCCTTGGTGTCTTTGCGCACGACTTTGCGGTAGTCATCGATAAAGCCCACGATGCCGTAACCAATCAGAACAAACAGCACGCACCACACATACGGATTGGACGGATACGCCCACATCAGTACAGAAATTGTGATCGACGCCAGAATCATCAGGCCGCCCATCGTTGGCGTACCGCGTTTACTGAAATGCGACTCAGGACCGTCGTTACGGACAACCTGACCGAAAGACATTTTTTGCAGACGGGCAATCATGCGCGGCCCGATCCACAGCGACAGGAACAACGCGGTCAGCAGGCTGACAATGGCGCGAAACGTCAGATAGGAAAAGACGTTGAAGCCGGAATAATATTTGACCAAGTGTTCGGCCAGCCAAACTAACATGTTGCATTCTCCTGTAACGCGCGTACTACCTGCTCCATTGCGGCACTACGTGAACCTTTAATTAAAACGGTAATTACCGCGTGTTCAGACAGTAAGCTCGTTAAACGGGCCGTCAGGGCTGCCTTATCCTCTAAATGCTCACCACATCCGCTGACATCACTGATGATGCGGCTGTCATGACCAATACTGAATACTTTGTCGATACCGGCGTCGCGGATGGCTTCGCCGACCTGACGGTGGCAGCTTTCGCTTTCTGCGCCCAGTTCCGCCATATCGCCCACCGCCATCACGCGGTAGCCAGGCATTTCAGAAAGCACCTGCGCCGCGGCTGTCATGGAACCCACGTTGGCGTTGTAGCTGTCATCAAGCAGGGTTTTACCTTCGCTAAGTGCGATTGGGAATAAACGCCCTTTGACAGATTGCAGGGTCGCCAGACCCGCGCGCACGTTCTCCGTCGATGCACCGACGGACATTGCCAGCGCAGCCGCAGCCAGTGCGTTAGCGATGTTGTGACGACCGGGGACCGGCAGCGAGACATTAATGCTGCCCTGAGGAGAATGCAGAGTGAACGCGGTATTCAGCGGACTGATTTCTACATCAGTCGCACTGAAATCGATGCCTTCACCGAAAGTCGGGGAGAAACGCCAGACGGTTTTACTGTCCAGCTTATGCTGCCAGTTCGCCCAGTCGTTGTTGTCGGCATTAATCACGCCAATGCCTTTTTCCGGCAGGCCATCGAAAATCTCGCCTTTCGCCCGTGCGACACCCGCCAGGGAACCGAAACCTTCGAGATGCGCAGCTGACAGGTTATTCACCAGTGCCGTTTCAGGCCGTGCCAGCGCAGTGGTATAGGCGATTTCACCAAGATGATTTGCACCCATTTCGATGACGGCAAAATCATGTTCTGCGGTCAGGCGCAGCAAGGTGAGTGGAACACCGATGTCGTTATTGAAGTTTCCAGCGGTGTACAGCACGTTGCCGCGCTCACGCAAAATAGCCGCAGTCATCTCTTTTACAGATGTCTTGCCGGATGAACCGGTCAGGCCGACGACACGGGCCGGAACCTGCTGACGCACCCAGCCACCCAGTTGCCCGAGAGCAATGCGGGTGTCGGCAACCACTAACTGAGGAACCTCCACCGGTAAGTGCTTACTCACCAGCAAAGCCCTTGCGCCGGCTTTTACGGCATCAGCAGCAAAGTCATGGGCATCAAATTTTTCGCCTTTCAGCGCGATAAACAAAGCGCCCTGGGTGACCAGACGGGTATCCGTGGTCACGCTGTCGATTTGAGTATCTGTGCCGATGAGCTCAGCGTTGAGCACATCTGCCAGAGTTTGCAGGGAAACGCGGATCATGCGATCACCCCCAGCAAACGTGCAACCGTGACGCGGTCGGAATAATCGAGGCGTTGGTTACCGACCAGCTGGTAGTCTTCATGCCCTTTACCGGCAATCAGCACGACGTCTTCTTCTTTCGCCTGCATAATTGCGCTGGTGACGGCTTCTGCGCGACCATGAATTTCCTGCGCACGTCCTGCATCAAGCAGGCCAGCAAGGATATCGGCGACGATAGCACGCGGATCTTCACTGCGTGGATTGTCATCGGTGACGATCACACGGTCAGCGTATTGCTCCGCAATGCCGCCCATCAGCGGGCGCTTGCCTTTATCACGGTCACCGCCGCAACCAAACACACACCACAGCGTACCGCGACAATGCAGACGGGCAGCCGCCAGTGCTTTTTCCAGCGCGTCAGGCGTATGAGCGTAATCAACGACAGCGGTAGGTTTGCCCGGTGCATTGAAGACTTCCATGCGGCCGCAAACCGGTTGTAGCTGAGAAGCCGTAGCCAGTAATTGCGCCAGCGGATAATCCAGGGAAAGCAGCGTTGCCAGCGCAACCAGCAGGTTGCTGACGTTAAATGCGCCCATAAGGCGACTATCAAACTTACCTTCGCCCCAGCTTGAATCGATATTTACGGTAGCGCCATTATCGTGATAATTCACGCTGCGCGCCACCAGCCAGCGGCCTTTCCAGCCTGCCGGGATTTTGTCTTCAATACTGACGGCGACAGCATCAGGCGTTTTCACTAACCAGCGCGCCCCGACTTCATCGTCAGCATTAATGATTTTCTGCCCCACCTGATGCGAGGAGAAAAGCTGCCATTTGGCGTCTTCGTAACTCTGCATATCACCGTGATAATCAAGATGATCACGGCTCAGGTTGGTAAAGGCGGCCGCGGCAAAGGGCAATGCGGCAACACGGTGCTGAACCAGTCCGTGGGAAGAAACTTCCATTGCGGCAAAGGTTGCGCCCTGTTTCACCAGATCGGCCAGAATGTGCTGAACCTGCACGGCAGAACCGGTGGTGTTTTCTGCGGGTACCACGTTATCCAGCAAACCATTGCCGACGGTGCCCATCACGGCGCTGGTTTCGCCCAGTAACTGGCTCCACTGCGCCAGCAACTGCGTGGTGGTGGTTTTACCGTTGGTACCGGTTACGCCAACCAGACGTAACGCTTTGCCCGGTTGCTGGTAAAAACGTCCCGCCAGTTCTGACAGCAGGACGTTGAGATCTTCGAGATAAATGACCGGTACACCATGCATCTGGCAAACCGTTCCGTGTTCTTGTTCACCCTTTGCCTCGGCCACGACGGCAGCGACGCCCTGGGCAATTGCCTGGGGAATAAAACGACGCCCGTCACTGGTATGGCCTGAAACCGCGACAAACAGATCGCCGGCAGCCGCAACGCGGCTGTCCAGAATCATGTCTTTTAGCGCTGCTGCCGGGGCATCACTCACCCAGGGCGCTAAGATGTCGCGCAAATTACGATCTGCCACCTGAAGCCTCTTTTTGATTATTCACTATGTCTGCGTTTTCATCGGCAGTCAGCGCATCCGGTTCAACGTTCATGGTACGCAATACGCCGCCCATGATGGCGCCAAACACTGGTGCGGAAACGGCCCCACCGTAATATTTCCCTGCTTGTGGATCGTTAATGACCACCACAAGCGCAAATCTTGGATTGCTTGCTGGCGCAACGCCGGCGGTATAGGCAATATATTTGTTAACGTATTTACCGTCCGGACCGACTTTCTTCGCGGTACCCGTTTTTATCGCAATACGGTAACCCTTGATCGCGGCCTTCACGCCACCGCCGCCAGGCAATGCGACGCTTTCCATCATATGTACGACGGTACGCACCAGCGGTTCAGGGAAGACACGTTCGCCGGATACCGGCGGATCAACTTTCGTGATCGACAATGGGCGATAAATGCCCATGCTGCCGATCGTTGCGTAGACTCGCGCTAACTGGAGAGGTGTCACCATTAGCCCGTAGCCGAAAGAGAAGGTGGCCCTCTCTATGTCAGACCACCGTTGTTTTTTAGGGTATATGCCACTGCTTTCTCCAACCAGCCCCAAATTGGTTGGTTTTCCCAATCCGAATCGCGAGTAAGTATCTACCAGCTCAGCGGAGGGCATCGATAACGCCAGTCGTGAAACACCGACGTTACTCGACTTCTGCAAGATGCCCGTGACGGAAAGCTCACCGTAACGCGCAACATCTTTAATCTCATGGCCATTGATCCGATACGGCAGGGTGTTCAGCACGCTGTTTTCGCGGACCACACCGTTTTTCAGTGCCGTCATCACCACCATCGGTTTCACTGTAGAACCCGGCTCAAAAATGTCGGTGATGGCACGGTTACGCATCACATCTTTCGGGGTATCCGGCATGTTGTTTGGGTTATATGACGGGCTGTTCGCCATCGCCAGCACTTCACCGGTCTGGACATCAACCAGCACGGCGGTACCTGATTCGGCTTTGTTAAACGCCACCGCATTATTCAGTTCGCGGTAAACCAGCGCCTGTAAACGCTCGTCGATACTCAGTGCGAGGTTGTGGGCGGCCTGACTGTCGACGGTAGAAATATCTTCGATAACGCGACCAAAGCGGTCTTTACGAATGGTACGTTCACCGGGTTTACCGGTCAGCCAGCGGTCAAAACTCTTCTCAACGCCTTCAATGCCTTCGCCATCAATGTTGGTCACGCCGATAACATGCGACGTCACCTGACCGGCCGGATAATAACGGCGCGATTCCTGACGCAGGGAAATCCCCGGCAGTTTGAGTTTATGGACATATTCGCCAACGGCAGGGTTAACCTGACGGGCAAGGTAGACGAAGCGGCCGTTTGGATTAGCATTAATGCGGGCGGAAAGCTGGGCAAGCGGCATGTTCAGCGCGTCAGCCAGTGCCTTCCATTTGGTATCGACGGTAATGCCGCCGCGATCGTTAATTTCTTTCGGGTCTGCCCAGATAGCATTGACCGGAACGCTGACCGCCAGAGGGCGACCGGAACGATCGGTAATCATGCCACGTGAGGTAGGAATGGTTTGCACGCGCAGGGAACGCAGATCCCCTTCTCTCACCAGCTTATCCGGGTTAATGACCTGCAGGTATGCCACACGCAACATCAGGCCAACCAATGCCAGCAGGATACAGGCGCACAACAACGCAAAACGCCAGCTGATAAAGCTGGCTTGATCTTCTGGACGCTTTAACTTCGCGGTGCGTGTTGCTTTCATTAGCTGCCTGTATTCTCCGTGCGCATTTTAAGGCTGAACCACAATGATTTCTTGAGATGGATCAACGTGCTGCATCTGCAATTTCTCCGTTGCGATGCGTTCTACCCGGCTGTGATCGCCGAGAGCATTCTCTTCAAGGATCAGGTTGCGCCATTCGATATCCAGCGCGTCCCGTTCCAGTACTAATTGTTCGCGCTGAGCCGTCAGCAAACGCGTACGGTGAGCGGTTGTGACCACTAAGATTGCGCTGACCAGAACGGCAATCAGCAAAATCAGCGGGATCTTGCCATTGCGCAGAATATCGCTGGCAATAACCCCCACTAAACCGTGGCGTTCGTTGCCGATCACGCTGTCGTTCTCTCAGCAAAACGCAGAACTGAACTGCGTGCGCGAGGATTTTCAGCAACTTCAGCGTCTGAAGGCATCATCTTCCCGACTGACTTCAGGGAACGTCCGCCGAGCTCCGCGATTTGCGCTTCTGTCATCGGAATACCCGCTGGCACTTGCGCACCACGACTGTGCTGGCGAATAAAACGCTTCACAATGCGGTCTTCCAGAGAGTGGAAACTGATCACCGATAAACGACCTTCAGGTGCCAGAATTTCCAGAGCGCCATCCAGCGCGCGTTCGATTTCTTCCAGCTCGCTGTTGATGTAAATACGGATAGCCTGGAAGCTGCGCGTGGCCGGGTGTTTGTGTTTTTCACGAACCGGCGAAGCGTTGGCAATCAAATCCGCCAGCTCTTTGGTTCGGGTCATCGGCAGCTCACGGTTACGCTCAACGATCGCGCGGGCAATCCGCTTGGCAAAACGTTCTTCGCCGAACGTTTTCAGCACCCAGGCAATGTCTTCGGCTTCCGCTTTCATCAGCCATTCAGCTGCTGAATAACCGCGGGTTGGATCCATACGCATATCCAGAGGCCCGTCGCGCATAAATGAGAATCCGCGTTCAGGATCGTCAAGCTGCGGAGAAGAAACACCTAAGTCCAGTAATACGCCGTCGATCTTGCCTTCTAGGCCGCGATCACGCACATAGTCAGCGAGATCAGAGAAAGGTCCGTGAACAATCGAAAAACGAGGATCATCAATGGATTCTGCGGCTTTGATCGCTTGTGGATCACGGTCAATCGCCAGCAAGCGTCCGTCCGGCCCCAGCTGGGACAATATCAAACGTGAGTGGCCACCGCGGCCAAAAGTTCCGTCTATGTAAATGCCGTCCTGACGAATGTTAAGGCCGTTAACGGCTTCATCCAGCAAAACGGAGGTATGTTTGTAGTTTTCAACCATGCTTATAATGACAAGTCCTGTAATCGGTCAGAAAGGGGTTCCTGAGACGATTGTTCAGCGTCGATGTCTTCCTTAACTTGTTGATACCAGGTCTGTTCATCCCACAGTTCAAACTTATTGAACTGCCCAACCAGCATCACTTCTTTTTCAAGCCCGGCGTGCTGTCGCAATGTCGTTGCAATCAGCAGGCGCCCGGCGTTATCCATCTGACATTCACTCGCATGCCCGAGTAAAAGGCGCTGAATACGGCGCTCAACAGGGTTCATGCTCGACAGACGGGACAATTTTTGTTCGATAACTTCCCACTCAGGGAGGGTGTAAAGGAGGAGACATGGGTGATGGAGGTCTATGGTGCAAACCATTTGACCTTGCGATTCTTCGCTCAGCAAATCCCGATAACGGGTGGGTACGGCAAGTCGCCCTTTGCTGTCGAGGTTAACCATCGTCGCGCCACGAAACATGACCGATCTACCCCTCTGTGACCTTTTTCACCACTTTCCCCCACAAATTCCCACAGAAAAGAGTTTACGGATGGTTTTAAAACCTTGTCAAGCCAGAGCAGAGAAGGTTTGGCATTATTTACGCAGCCAGGCAATTACTTAGCGCAAGGTGATGATGTTTTTTAGAAGGGGAGAGAAAATAACGTCATGATTAGTTGAAGAAATTTCGGAGGGTTAATAATTTCGTTTAAAAAAAAGCCAAACTGAACATTATTTAACTATTTATATTCTTCTGCTAGCTAACTCTCATTTCCTGACTGTTTTGCCATAACAAAAATCATTTTCAGTTTTTTTATGACTGCCACGTCTACATCATCATCATTTTGCCTGCCAACCCGCAGGACATCAGTCTTCCGGCTGATTCAAAACTCATCAGCAACGCGTCAGACCATAACTGCGGGAAATTAAGCGGGGAATTCTACAGCACTTTTGCAGGGAGCATTAACGTATTTTAGAAATTGATTGGCAGGTTTATATCAGTGCAGGAAAGACAAAAACATTTGTTAATAATTCAGTAGTCTGGGAATGTTCTTAATTTACCCATTCTGCTTATATGGGAATTTTCGTATTCGATTATCACAACCGGCAAGATGCTTTATTCATTGTTACTTATGAAACGTGTTGCTGAGACGGGAAAAGAACGGGCAGTCAGGATGAATGCCCGCAGGAGGTTTATTTGCGGCTCAGACGGCCACGGCGGAACAAATTACGCCGGATACGGGTCAGCCCGGCTTTCGGTTTTTTCGGCTCATCGAGACAGGCCAACACCAGTTCCAGCACGCGTTCAGCCACATCACGGTGACGCTGCGCCACAGCGAGAACCGGACACTCCAGAAAATCGAGCAACTCGTTATCGCCGAATGTGGCAATCGCCAGATCGACCGGCAGCCGCCCTTCCGTTTTCAGCGTCACGTCCATGACACCCTGCAACAACTGGAATGAAGTGGTAAATAACGCCTGTGGCATCGGGTTGGTTTTCAGCCATTCAGCAAAGACGACGGCAGCCGATTCGCGATCGTAGGCATTGGCGTAAAGGTATTTCGGCTGACGGGGATCATCAGCCCAGGCCTGACGAAATCCCTGTTCACGCAGGAAGCTCACGGAAAGCTCCGGCAGTGCGCCGAGATAGAGTACCGATTCAGCCGGGAACGTGCGCAGTTCCTGCGCCAGCATCAGTGCGTCTTCCTGATCGGCCCCGACCACGCTGATGAAGTGCTCAGGGTCAAGGGCACGGTCGAGCGCAATGATCGGGAAATCATCGTTAGCCCAGCGCTGATAGAAAGGGTGTTCCGGCGGTAAAGACGTGGAAATGATGATGGCATCAACCTGACGTTGCAGAAGATGTTCGATGCAACGCATTTCATTATCAGGCTGATCTTCAGAGCAGGCGATCAGCAGCTGATAGCCACGCTGACGGGCCTGCCGCTCAAGGAAATTGGCAATTTTGGTGTAGCTGGTGTTTTCCAGGTCAGGGATCACCAGACCAATAGAACGGGTTCGACCGGCGCGCAGACCTGCTGCCACCGCGTTCGGGTGATAGTTATGTTCCTTCACGACAGCCATGACTTTCTCGACTGTCTTATCGCTGACACGATACTGTTTCGCCTTGCCATTAATCACATAACTGGCCGTGGTACGCGAAACGCCCGCTAACCTCGCGATCTCATCCAGCTTCACTGAGCAAACCCCTTAATAAAGATAATACTTTATCTAACCGCAGAAGCCCCTGCCGGGCAAGGTGTTTTACCGAATCGCTTCACCTGACTCGCAAAAAAGAAAGCCCGGCTCATGAGCCGGGCTTTTAACTATCAGCAAGACTTCACATCTTGCTGATTATTTGAGCTTTAACGCATAATCTTGTCGCCACGCGAAACACCGACCACCCCGGAGCGTGCAACTTCCACAATTTCAGCCACATCACGGATACTGGCTAAAAATGCGTCAAGCTTGTCGCTGGTTCCCGCCAACTGAACGGTGTAAAGCGTGGCGGTGACGTCCACGATCTGACCGCGGAAAATCTCAGTTGAACGTTTAACTTCTTCACGGCCATAGCCGGAAGCCTGCACCTTCACCAGCATGATTTCACGCTCAACATGAGCACCCTGCACCAGCTCGGTCACGCGCAGTACGTCGACCAGCTTATGCAGTTGCTTTTCGATTTGCTCAAGCACTTTGGCATCGCCGACGGTCTGAATGGTCATGCGTGACAGGGTTGGATCGTCAGTGGGTGCCACGGTCAGGCTTTCAATGTTGTAGCCACGCTGAGAGAACAGGCCGACTACACGGGACAACGCGCCCGATTCGTTTTCCAGTAAAACTGATAAAATCCGGCGCATGATCAGGTCCTCTCCGTTTTGCTTAACCACATTTCGTCCATCGCACCGCCACGGATGTGCATCGGGTAAACGTGTTCTGTTTCATCTATGCTGATATCCACAAATACCAGACGATTTTTCTGTTCCAGCGCCAGCGCCAGTTTGCTTTCCAGTTCATCCGGCGTGCGGATTGCGATACCCACGTGCCCGTAAGCTTCCGCCAGTTTCACGAAATCAGGCAGAGATTGCATATAGGATTGGGAATGACGGCCGGAGTAAATCATGTCCTGCCACTGCTTCACCATGCCGAGATAACCGTTGTTCAGGTTCACAACGATCACCGGCAAATCGTATTGCAGCGCAGTCGACAGTTCCTGAATGTTCATCTGAATACTGCCGTCACCGGTCACGCAAATCACCGTTTCATCCGGCAAACCGAGTTTTACACCCAGCGCGGCTGGCAGGCCAAAGCCCATTGTGCCGAGGCCACCGGAGTTGATCCAGTGTCGCGGCTTGTCGAATTTATAATACAGCGCAGCAAACATCTGATGCTGGCCGACATCCGACGTCACGTAGGCATCGCCTTTAGTCAGACGGTGCAGCGTTTCGATAACCGCCTGCGGCTTGATGGTGCCGGTATTTTTGTCGTAGCTCAGGCATTCGCGGCCGCGCCAGTTTTCAATGTTTTGCCACCAGTCGCGCAGCGCATCGAATTCCTGCTTTTCGTCGCTTTGTGCCAGCAATTCGAGCATCTGAACCAGTGTCTGTTTTGCATCGCCGACAATGGGAATATCCGCATTCACGGTTTTAGAAATGGACGTCGGGTCGATATCGATATGCATGACTGTCGCATTCGGGCAATATTTCGCCAGATTATTAGTAGTACGGTCGTCGAAACGCACACCTACGCCGAAAATCAGATCCGCACTGTGCATCGCCATATTGGCTTCGTAAGTGCCGTGCATACCGAGCATGCCAAGGCTCTGACGATGCGTGCCAGGGAAAGCGCCCAGCCCCATCAGAGAACTGGTTACCGGCAGATTCAGTTTCTCTGCCAGCTGCAGCAACTCAGCATCACACTCAGAGTTGATCGCACCGCCGCCGACGTACAGCACCGGTTTTTTAGCCGCCAGCAAGGTTTGGACGGCACGTTTGATTTGCCCGCGATGGCCCTGCACCGTCGGGTTGTAGGAGCGCATTGTTACCTGCTCAGGATAGGCGTAAGGCAGTTTGATCTGCGGATTCACCACATCTTTTGGCAGGTCGACGACGACCGGGCCAGGACGTCCGGTAGACGCCAGATAAAACGCTTTTTTCAGCACAGTCGGAATATCTTCCGCGCGCTTTACCAGAAAACTGTGTTTCACCACCGGGCGGGAAATGCCCACCATGTCGCATTCCTGGAACGCGTCATAACCAATGAGTGAACTGTGGACCTGACCTGATAGCACCACCAGTGGAATGGAATCCATATAAGCCGTGGCAATACCGGTGATCGCATTGGTTGCGCCGGGACCGGAAGTCACCAGCACCACGCCCACGTCACCCGTGGCGCGCGCATAACCATCAGCCATATGAACAGCACCCTGTTCATGTCTCACCAGCACATGATCTATCCCACCGACCGTATGCAGGGCATCATAGATATCCAACACCGCTCCGCCGGGATAACCGAATACGTGCTTAACGCCCTGGTCGATTAACGACCGGACGACCATCTCGGCTCCTGACAACATCTCCATGGTTTTGCCTCCAGGCTTTTTGTTTCTTCTATAGGATGACTTTTTATTTCAGCTAGCTGTTCTATCAGGCAACGATTTATTGGGAAACCGCTGAATTTTAGGACTTTCTATCGGGATTAAAAAACCCTGCTGTTCTTATTGGCGTTCACAAACCTAACTCAGTACCTTAGCGTCAGAATCTGAGTCAGGCAAACGCCAAAAAGGGTCAGGAAATATCGTTATATCGGCTCGCACTGCCTTCATTCTTCTGCCCGGCACAAAACACTGCCTGAGAGTAACAACCAGTCAGAAATATCAGGAAGGCCCGAAAAATTACAGTATTAAATTATGTCCGTCACGGACATACAAATGAGGATGAAACCGGCAAACGCATGTTTGCCGGTAATTGCGCAGGGAAAAGGGGAAACAGATCCGGAAGGAATTACTCGCGGTAAAGCTGGTCGATTTCTTTCTGATAACGGCTGAAGATGATTTTGCGCCGCAACTTAAGCGTCGGGGTCAGCTCACCATCCTCCATCGTGAAAGGCTTGGTCAGCAGTACAAATTTTTTCACCTGCTCAAAACCGGCCAGCTCATGCTGGATCTCGCGCAACTGATGCGCAAACAGTGAAAGGATTTGCTCGTTTTTAACCAGCCCGGTGCGGTTCAGATAATCGATATGATGGTTTTGCGCGTAAACGTTCAGCACGTCAAAATCAGGCACAATCAGCGCGGAAACAAAGTGACGTTCATCGGCGATCACCGCAGCCTGCTCAATGTAACGATCCTGCACCAGCGTGCCTTCTATACGCTGCGGCGCAATGTATTTGCCGCCCGAGGTTTTCATCAGATCCTTCAGCCGTTCGGTGATGAACACATTGCCTTCTGCGTCCATTTTTCCGGCATCGCCGGTTTTAAACCAGCCATCAGCCGTAAAACTGGCCGCCGTTTCTTCCGGCTTATTAAAATAACCTCTTAAAAGCGTCGGGCCGCGAACCTGGATTTCATTCTCTTCGCCAATGCGCACTTCAATTTCGGGTAACGCTGTACCGACCGAACCGAAGCGGAAATCGTTTTCTTCCCAGCAGGTAACGGTGGCGCAGGTTTCTGTCAGACCGTAACCGTATTTTATTTTCAAACCAAGTGATTCGAAAAACAAGATCACGTTATCGTCAAGACTGGCGCCCGCTGCCGGCAGAAAGCGTAAATTTCCCCCCAGCAGATTGCGCAGCTTTTTCAGTACCAGTTTATCGGCGATGAAATACGCCGGAGAAAGCCAGAAGGGATAACGCGCTTTACGGCGTTCAGTCAGAAACTTCTCTTTGCCCTGCGCGACAGCCCAGTGGAAAAGTCGTTTTTTTACGGTTCCGGCTCGGGCTACTTTGTCATGTATGGCGCTGAAAACTTTTTCATAGAAACGCGGAACCGCGCACATTACCGTGGGTTTAACAGCCTGCAACGCATCGCGCACCAAATCAGTTTCACGCAGGAAAACATTCTGCGCGCCACTGTGCATGACGAAGAAACTCCAGGCGCGCTCGAAAACATGCGCCAGCGGCAGAAAGCATAACGAGACATCGCGGTCAGAAATACTCAGGCGTTTTTCATGCTGCTTTAGTTGCGTCGCCATGCTGACGTAATCGAGCATGACGCCTTTCGCCTCCCCCGTTGTTCCCGAGGTATAAATCAGCGTGAAGAGATCGTTGAGATCACAGGCGTTAACCCGCGCCTCACGTTCAGCCGCCACAACGCTGTCCTGAGGAACAATGCCTGAAACATGCCGGGCAATGGGCACACCGCGCAAATCAACGTCGTTATCGAGCACAAAGATATGTTTCAGTTGCGGGCACAGTTCACGCAACGCCACCGCCGCATCATACTGACTCTGCCCGACAACGAACAAAATGCGGATATCGGCATCATTAAGCACATACGCAGACTGCGCGGGGGTATTGGTCGCATACACGGGCACGGTGACGGCCCGTAACTGCAAAATCGCCAGATCGGTCATCGCCCAGGCCATCGAGTTGTTTCCGCAAATGGCGATCCGCTCCTGGATACCCACGTTCTCCTGAAGCAAAACGTCGGACAGCGCATCGACTTTCTCACCTAGTTCACGCCAGGTTAGCGTGCTTTCTGCCGCAGGCGACCATTCACGGAATGCAATTTTTTCAGCGCGACTGATGACTTGATGGCGAAAACGGGTGATCAGGTGGTAGTCATTTAAGGTTGGATTCATTGAGCGTCTATACCGGCGTCCAGCGCAATCAGATAAAGGAGGGAGCTTACTGCATTGCTCTGTTACAAAGATTTAACGCAGTCTACCGGCAAACATTGCACGGTGAAATCAAATTGTAGAAGCACAGGTGCTCTTTTGGAAAACCAGGAAGGACTTTTAGAAATGAAAAAAACCTGCGTGGCTCTAACGAGGCGCAAAAACCAGGCAGGATAAAAAACCACAAAGAAAACCATAACCAGCCATTTTTACTGTGGAAGGAAACACAGTAAAAATGGGACGTATCAGAGTCACTCGCTATAAAGAAATAATGCATTGGCTTAATAACGACTTCATCCACATATTGCCTTTATCTTTACTGGAAGATTCATGCCATGACAGATAACAAGTCAGGTTGTTCTTCATCCAGGGTAACGGGATAACGGACAGATTTAATATTCCGGCACTCGATTGTGCCATCCAGCGCGGTACCAGCGCGACCATATCTGTTTTCGACACTATTTCCATTACGCTGGAAAGATCTGTTCCCTGATAAGCAATCAGCGAATGCATTTCGGGGTCATCATAATAAGGTGAACTGAATGAATAAAAACGATCAAGCATCATGACCGCATGTTTTTCTTTCAGATATTTCTCATCTGACATATGCGGACTGATCCGCGGATGTTTTTGTGCTGCAACCAGAACCAGTTCATCATTAAATAACGCCTGATTACAAAAGTCCGGGCGGTCGAATTTACGATAACTGATCATGAACTCAATATTCTGATAACGTAACTGATGCTCAATATTGTCGTTCACAATGGTTTGCAATTTAATACTGACATCCGTCGATAAAGTTTCGACCGAATTCAGTACCTGCGAAGTCAGACGTTTGTCCAGCGGACTGCAAATCGCCACATTGAATTCACGAATACTCACGTTAGGATCGAAACCCGCTCCCGGGAGTTCGTTCATCACCAGTTGCAGAGCCTGACGGATAGGGCCAAATAACTGGCGCGCGCGCATTGTTGGCTGGATCCCACGGCCAAAGCGGACAAACAAATCATCATTAAACATGATTTTTAACCGGGCGACAGCGTTACTCACTGCCGGTTGGGACATCCCCAACATATTGGCTGCGCGAGTAATATTTTGTAATTGCATCACGGCATCAAATACCGTTAACAAATTCAAATCTACATTGCGGAGGTGTGTTTCCGTTTCAGGAGGTTTAGTTTGATTGTCTGTAGTCAAATCGGACATTACATTTCCTATTCAAGATACCTCAACCTGTTTAAGGCTGATCACCCTTAATTATTCGTTTCTAATAAAATGTCACCGAAATGAATTCGGGCATACAAAAAACCAGTAAATGAATTCAGTAACTCAATGCATTCTACTTTCAGAAAGAAATCGACTCTTATTTCCAATAATCAGAAAGATAAATGCCACCTTAATTTCATCTAGGCAAAACTGATGATATAGAACAATAAAATGTTTATAGAAACAACATGCGGAAAATGAATAATAAGTTAAGCTGCACTAAATCATTTACAACCCACTGTATTATCTAGCTTATTACTATTGGCCAGAAAAGTTAATGTCCATTTTGAGACTGTTTTTTTTCTTTACTGCCGCCTGAACGAACAAAAACCTTCGTTCCAGATACATTTGGTAAACTAGTTTATAATGCTAAATGAGATGAATTATCATTATTAAATTTCCACACCGTGAAGGTTGACATACCGCACACATTCCCGTATCACTTTAAGCACTGTTTGAACGATGCCCGTTCTAACCACCCAATTACGAGAAGCTGAAAACATATGTTCATGATCACCCGTCTCCTAGGCCTACTACTCAACGCAGAAAATTTGCGCGGTAAGCCAGTGGGCGAAAATCAGAACTGATTTCAACTTCCACAGACAATAAACCCGCGCCGATGCGCGGGTTTTTTTTTATCTCTCCGCAGGGCGCGAAAATAAAAGCAGACAAGGAACAACCCATGAGCGAGCAAGTCATTATTTTCGATACCACGCTGCGTGACGGTGAACAGGCGTTACAAGCCAGCCTGAGTGTTAAAGAGAAGATTCAAATTGCAATGGCGCTGGAAAGGATGGGCGTTGACGTAATGGAAGTCGGCTTCCCGGTCTCTTCTCCCGGCGATTTCGAGTCTGTACAAACCATTGCCCGTCAGATCAAAAACAGCCGGGTTTGCGGTCTGGCCCGTTGTGTGGACGGTGATATCGACGCCGCTGCCGAAGCATTGCGCGTAGCAGAAGCTTTCCGCATCCACGTATTCCTGGCCACCTCTACCCTGCACATTGAATCCAAGCTGAAGCGTTCGTTTGATCAGGTGCTGGAGATGGCAACTCACTCCGTGAAACGCGCCCGTAATTACACCGATGACGTCGAATTCTCCTGCGAAGACGCTGGTCGTACCCCGCTGGATAACCTGTGCCGTGTTGTTGAAGCTGCCATCAAGGCCGGGGCGACCACCATCAACATTCCTGACACCGTGGGTTACACCACGCCGGTTCAGTTCGGTGGCATTATCACCAATCTGTATGAACGCGTGCCTAACATTGATAAAGCGATTATTTCCGTTCACTGCCACGACGATCTGGGCATGGCAGTCGGTAACTCCATCGCGGCGATTCAGGCCGGCGCGCGTCAGGTTGAGGGCACACTGAACGGTATCGGCGAACGTGCCGGTAACACTGCGCTGGAAGAAGTGATCATGGCGATCCGCACCCGCAGCGACTACATGAACGTTCACACCAACATCAATCACAAAGAAATCTACCGCACCAGCCAGATTGTCAGCCAGATCACCAACATGCCGATCCCGGGCAACAAAGCGATTGTCGGTTCTAACGCCTTCGCGCATTCCTCCGGTATCCATCAGGACGGCGTGCTGAAAAACCGCGAAAACTACGAAATCATGACTCCGGAATCCATCGGTCTGAATCAGGTTCAGCTGAACCTGACTTCCCGCTCCGGTCGTGCTGCCGTTAAGCATCGTATGGAAGAAATGGGCTACAAAGAAGCCGATTACAATCTGGATCATCTGTATGCCGCGTTCCTGAAGCTGGCCGACAAAAAAGGTCAGGTTTTCGACTACGATTTAGAAGCACTGGTCTTCATTAACAAGCAGCAAGAAGAGCCTGAGTTCTACCGTCTGGATAACTTCAGCGTGCAGTCCGGCTCCAAAATTACCGCCACGGCATCAGTCAATTTGTCCTGCGGCGAAGAAATTATCACCGAAGCCGCCACCGGCAACGGTCCAGTTGATGCCGTATATCAGGCCATCAACCGCATCACTGGTTATCAGATTGAGCTGGTGAAATACCAGCTGAGCGCCAAAGGCCAGGGCCGAGATGCACTGGGCCAGGTTGACGTGGTCGTCTCTTTCAATGGCCGCCGTTTCCACGGTGTCGGCCTGGCAACGGACATTGTCGAATCCTCTGCAAAAGCGATGGTACACGTACTGAATAACATCTGGCGCAGCAAACAAGTTGAGATTGAAAAACAACGTTTGCAGCAGTCAGGTCAGCAACACAACAACATTCAAAATAATCAGGAAACGGTGTGAACATGAGCAAGACCCATCATATTGCCGTCTTACCCGGAGACGGAATTGGCCCGGAAGTTATGGCCCAGGCATATAAAGTTCTGGAAGCAGTACGTCAGCGTTTTGGTCTGAAGATCACCACCAGCGAATACGATGTGGGTGGCGCAGCCATCGACAAACACGGCAGCCCGTTGCCGGAAGCGACCGTTACCGGTTGCGAACAAGCTGATGCAATTTTGTTCGGTTCCGTTGGTGGCCCGAAATGGGAACACTTGCCGCCAAACGATCAGCCTGAGCGTGGCGCATTATTGCCCCTGCGCAAACATTTCAAACTGTTCAGCAACCTGCGCCCTGCCCGTCTGTATCAGGGTCTGGAAGAATTCTGCCCGCTGCGTGCCGACATCGCCGCAAAAGGTTTCGATATCTTGTGTGTGCGCGAACTGACGGGTGGCATTTACTTCGGTCAGCCTAAAGGCCGCGAAGGTCAGGGTATGCATGAGAAAGCGTTTGATACCGAAGTGTATTACCGCTTTGAGATTGAGCGTATCGCCCGTATTGCCTTTGAATCTGCGCGCAAACGCCGCAGCAAAGTGACCTCCATCGATAAAGCGAACGTGTTGCAGACTTCCATTATGTGGCGCGAAGTGGTTAACGAAATCGCCAAAGATTATCCGGATGTCAGCCTGAGCCACATGTACATCGATAATGCGACCATGCAGCTGATAAAAGACCCGTCACAGTTTGACGTGCTGCTGTGTTCCAACCTGTTCGGCGACATCCTGTCTGACGAGTGCGCGATGATCACCGGCTCGATGGGCATGTTGCCTTCTGCCAGCATGAACGAGCAGGCATTTGGTTTGTTCGAGCCTGCGGGTGGCTCAGCGCCGGATATCGCCGGTAAAAACATCGCTAACCCGATTGCACAAATCCTGTCTGCCGCGCTGTTACTGCGCTACAGCCTGGGTGCGGATGACGCGGCCAATGCCATCGAACAGGCTGTTAATAAAGCACTGGAAGCCGGACACCGTACGGGTGATTTAGCTAACGGTCAGCAGGCACTGGGCACCAGTGAAATGGGCGATATCATTGCCCGCTTTGTGAAAGAAGGGGCATAACATGGCCAAAACTCTGTATCAGAAATTGTTTGATGCGCACGTCGTTTATGAAGCACAAAACGAAACGCCATTGTTATACATCGACCGCCACCTGGTTCACGAAGTGACATCTCCGCAAGCTTTTGACGGCCTGCGCGCGATGGGTCGTCAGGTGCGCCAGCCGGGTAAAACCTTTGCGACCATGGACCACAACGTGTCCACGCAAACCAAAGACATCAATGCAAGCGGCGAAATGGCGCGCATCCAGATGCAGGAATTAATTAAAAACTGTGCGGAATTCGGCGTGCAGTTGTATGACCTGAACCATCCGTATCAGGGCATCGTTCATGTTATCGGTCCTGAGCAGGGCATGACCTTGCCGGGCATGACCATTGTGTGTGGCGATTCCCATACTGCCACGCACGGTGCGTTTGGTTCGCTGGCCTTCGGTATCGGTACATCAGAAGTGGAACACGTTCTGGCGACGCAAACCCTGAAACAGGGTCGCGCCAAAACCATGAAAATCGAAGTGACTGGCGATGCACCTGTCGGTATCACGGCGAAAGATATCGTTCTGGCGATCATCGGTAAAACCGGCAGCGCTGGCGGTACGGGTCACGTTGTAGAATTCTGCGGTAAAGCCATTGAGGCGCTGAGCATGGAAGGTCGTATGACCCTGTGCAACATGGCGATCGAAATGGGTGCGAAAGCCGGTCTGGTTGCGCCGGACGAAACCACGTTTGCCTATCTGAAAGGCCGTCAGTTCGCGCCGAAAGACCAGAACTGGGACGCGGCAGTTGAGTACTGGAAGACCCTGAAAACGGAAGACGGTGCGAAGTTTGACAGCATTGTCACCCTGGACGCATCTGAAATCGCACCACAGGTCACCTGGGGCACTAACCCGGGTCAGGTGATGGCGGTAAACCAGACCATCCCGAATCCGGCCTCATTTGCTGATCCGGTAGAACGTGCTTCTGCTGAAAAAGCGCTGGCGTATATGGATCTGCAACCGGGCATTAAACTGACCGATGTGGCGATCGATAAAGTGTTTATCGGTTCCTGCACCAACTCCCGTATCGAAGATTTACGTGCGGCAGCAGCCATTGCCAAAGGCCGTAAAGTGGCGAGCGGCGTACAGGCGATTGTGGTACCAGGCTCCGGTCCGGTAAAAGCGCAGGCGGAAGAAGAAGGTCTGGATAAGATCTTTATTGAAGCGGGTTTCGAATGGCGTCTGCCAGGCTGCTCAATGTGTCTGGCGATGAACAATGACCGTCTGGAACCCGGCGAGCGTTGCGCGTCCACCAGTAACCGTAATTTCGAAGGCCGTCAGGGTCGTGGGGGCCGTACGCATCTGGTCAGCCCGGCAATGGCGGCGGCGGCGGCGGTTACCGGCCGTTTCGCTGATATTCGTGAACTGAACTGAGGAAAACACCATGGCTAAATTTACCCAACACATCGGTCTGGTGGTTCCGCTGGATGCAGCTAACGTCGATACCGATGCCATTATTCCGAAACAGTTTTTGCAGAAAGTGACCCGTACCGGTTTCGGTCAGCACCTGTTTAACGACTGGCGTTTTCTGGACGATGCAGGTCAGGTGCCCAATCCTGATTTCGTGCTGAACAAGCCGCGTTACAAAGGCGCGAGCATTTTACTGGCACGCGAAAACTTTGGTTGCGGTTCTTCCCGCGAACATGCGCCCTGGGCGCTGACTGATTACGGCTTCCATGCGGTGATCGCGCCAAGCTTTGCCGATATTTTCTACGGTAATTCTTTCAACAACCAGTTGCTGCCGATCACCCTGAGCGAAGCAGAAATCGACGAGTTGTTTGAACTGGTAAAAAACAACGAAGGCATTCAGTTCGAAGTAGATCTGGAAGCGCAAACCGTGAAAGCAGGCGATAAAACCTATCCGTTCGTCATCGACAGCTTCCGCCGTCACTGCATGATCAACGGTCTGGACAGCATCGGCCTGACGTTGCAGCACGAAACAAACATTTCCAGCTACGAGAAAAATCAGCCTGCCTTTATGCAGTGATTATTGTCAGTTAGCGATTAAGAAGGCGGGCTCAGTCCCGCTTTCTTAATCAGCCTTAACCTCATACCAGAACCTCTGCCAAACTTCCCTCACAGAGTCACTCTGTCGTAAACTTCTTTGTCACCCTTATTTCGCTTAGCGCAAGAGGATAGTGGTATTTACTCGATAAAAATTCGGCTATTTCCAGCATCGGGTAGGCTGACACCGTTTTAAACAGACCATAGTTTGGATCGAGGAAAAAAGACTCAAACTCATTGTAACGAAAGGCGGCGACAGCATGGCATGCCTCTTCACCCTCATCTGTAAACTGGAACTTGATAATCATCCCGGATAAGGGATTCTTATTCTCGCGAGTATTCAGCGTGGTCATTGTCATAAAGGAACTTCGTTCATGCAAAGAATATTTTAAGCCGGGAACGGCAGTTATCATTTCTTTTTCACGCTGACGTCTATTCTTATAATTTACAGTAACTTCCTCATGCTCTAACTGGCTGAAGCCTTGAGCACTATCCTCGTCAGCTCGTCTTTCTGAATTTTCTTGCTTTCTGCGTGCCCGGTCAAAAAGCAGGCGCTGGCTTGCATAATCTGTGGGCAATAAAGCTTTTTCTTCAGGAGATTTCACGGGTGTAAACCATCCTGAAAACCAACGCCCTGAATATTGTGAAGACCGGTCTTTCAATATATCGCCTAACCAGGTAAGACAAAAGCCAAAACAATAACCCTCCGATTTATGTTCATCAGTGAATGAACCATAGTTTTTTTCAATAGAAGTAATCGTAATCATACTAAAAACATCTCCAACATTATCATCTAACGAAATACAATATCCATGAGAGGCTATTTTTAATTATCCCTGGAAACTATAAATTCTAATAATGGCACAGCCTCTTTGTATACCTTATTAATATATTGAGTGACATCCTTCATAGGATAAGAAGAGGATGTTTTAAATAATCCTAAATTAGGATCGAGAAAAAAACATTCCGTGGCATTATAGCGAAAGGCTGCAACGGAATGGTAGCCGACCTCGCCCGGTATCTCAGAATACCGGAAAGCAATGATCGTCCCGGTGAGAGGATGAGCATGACCAGAAAGATTTAACCCGTTAAACAACATAAAATCATTACGTGCTATCAGTCGATATTGTAATCCGGGAACCCCTGTTATTTTTTCCTTTTCTGCCTGACGGAAATTTTTATAATTAACAAAGGCCTCATGGCGTCCTGTCTGACGTTTCGGATCCTGCTGACTCTCCCTGCAGCTTTTCAGATAGCTCTCATGCCGTCGGTATGCCCGCTCCAGTAATAGCCTTAGCTTCACAGTATCAGAGGGGATTAAGGCTTTCTTATCCGCTGTCAGTGGCGGGGAAAACCAACCGGAAAGCCAGCCTGGAAACCAGTTGCCCATTTTCTGTGCTGGCCGTTCTTTTAATATATCGCCAAGCCAGGTCAGACATAAACCAAAACAAACGCCCTCAGATTTCTTCTCATCAAGAAATGAATTATATGTTTTCCTTATAAGTACAACCGGAATCATATTTTTCCCCTTTATCAGTATTTTAGAAAGCCGATAATATAGCCCCCTCCTTTAATTATCCAGACGGTAAGGAGGATTAGAGGGGGAGAAGAATGTTTATTCTTGAGGGAGAATCCAGATAACTAATAAAAACTAAGTCATTGCAGAAGCTTGGAAAACTAAATGTATTATTCAGTTGAATAGGTTAAAGAGCGAATTAATCGCTCTTTAACCCCACGTCATTCACACATCTTTGACTTTATACATCAGCCCGAGCGCCACCACCGCCAGCACGGTCGCCGCCCAGTAGACCGGATAGTGGCCGAAGTTTTCCACGATAAAGCCCTGCAACAACCCCGCGCAAATTACACCGGTAGAAATGCTGTTGGTGAAAAGTGTGGTCGCTGAACCCGCCCTTCCCGGCATCAGATCCTGAAAATATAACATTCCGATCCCGGCGACGATGCCGATGAAAATCGCGTTGAACAATTGCAGGATCATCAGCGCGGCTTTGAACTGAAACGCCACCAGTCCGGCATAGAAAATCACACCGCTCGCCACGGCATACAGCATCAGCTTGCGCTTGCCGGTACGTTTGACCAGATAACCCGCCAGCAACATCGCTGGAATCTCCAGTCCGGCAGCGGTTCCCATCAGCAAGCCCGCCAGCCCTTCCGGCAGACCCAAATCACTGGTGATGTACAGCGGCATATCAATGACATACATGATATTGCAGGTCCACATCAGCAGGGAGGAAAAGAACAACAGCCGCACATCTTTGTTGCGCCAGGCGCTAACCGGCACCGCTTTTTCATCCACCGGCTGTTCAAGGCGCGGCACTGACGGCAGGAAGAAAAAGATCATTAATATGCTGCCGACAAACACTGCGGCGGCACTCAGGTACATCGGCGTAAAGCCGTAATTCAGCGCGAGCATAAAAGAGAGCGGCGGGCCCAGCACCCACGCCAGCGAGAGCATCGCACGCATCATCGAACTGAACATCACCACTTCACTGGCGGAGCGATCCGCATGTTCACGCGCCAGCGCAAAGAGCTGCGGCATCGACGCATTGCCTATCGCCGCCAGCAATACGCCGACGGTGATCAGCACCAGATAATCGCGGCTAAAGGCAAATACCAGGCTGTTACCCAGCGCCATCAGGCAGCAGAACATCAGCAATTTCCGCCGGTCGCCTTTGTTATCGGAACGGTTAGCCAGCAGAAAGCTGATCGCGATCCCGGCGATGGCGTTAACGGTATAAAAGAATCCCACCCACAGTGGCCGGACCTTCACTTCGTTAGTCAGAAACAGACTCAGCGTCGGTGCCTGTAATGCACCCGCCACGCCGCACAGCAAGGAGACCACCAGAAAGGTGACATAAATACGATTAAAACGAGGTTTTGGCATGACGTCGTCCCTGAGAAATGAATGTCTTACAGCACAATATACAGTGTATACCCAAAACAGTTCGAGTTGCAGAAAGGCGGCAAGCGGCACGAATCCCGATGAGCTGACACAGGTCAGTGATTCGGGTGAGTAAGAGCGGTCAACGCGTCTGCGGCTCGAAATGTGAAGGGTATAAGAATAAAAAAACCAGTGAGTTTCCTCACTGGCTGGTGACAATACACCATTACTCAGAAAATCGAATTTAGTCAGACCTGAAGTCACAGTCGCCGGCGGTATTGCTCGTCGTCCAGCGTTTCCATATCCCACTGCGTGAGACGGGACAGAATATCCAGACGGTATTGCACCGGAACCCAGGACAGCCAGTCTGCATGATTTTTAGAGGCATTCTTTTTGATGGCTTCAAAATAACGCTGATAGAAACGGGCGTTCAGACTGCGTTTCATGCTGACCTCCGGTGATTCAAACAGGCTTTCGTTGAGAAACAGTATCAGCGTAATATGAGGAAAGATAAATTGATGAAAATTGCCCGTGGAGCTCCTCTTTTATGCCCTCGTCCCGTTTGCAACAACAGTTCATCCGCCTGTGGCAAAGCTGTCACGGTGAAGACACTGAAACGACGCTACAGGCACTGTCGGAAGTTCTGAGTTGCTCACGCAGACACATGCGCTCGTTGCTCGGCACCATGCAGGAACAGGGCTGGCTGACGTGGGATGCAGAAGCCGGACGCGGCAAACGTTCCACGCTGAAATTTTTGTATACCGGCCTCGCACTCCAGCAACAGCGCGCCGAAGAGCTGCTGGAGCAGGATCGTATTGATCAGCTGGTACAACTGGTCGGCGACAAAACCCTGGTGCGCCAGATGCTGCTTTCCCAGCTCGGCCGCAGTTTCCGTCAGGGTAAGCATATCCTGCGTGTGTTGTATTACCGTCCGCTGATTAATCTGCTGCCCGGCACCATGTTACGCCGCTCTGAAACCCATATTGCCCGGCAGATTTTCAGCGGCCTCACACGCATAAATGAGGAAAAAGGGGAAGTCGAAGGCGATTTAGCCCATCACTGGCAGGAAATTTCGCCGTTGCAATGGCGTTTTTATCTGCGCCCTGCCATTCATTTTCATCACGGCCGTGAACTGGAGATGGTGGATATCATTGCTACCTTCACCCGGCTGAAAACGCATCCGCTGTTCAGTAATCTGAAATCAGTCACAACGCCCACGCCAAATGTTATTGATATCCACCTGAATGAACCCGATCGCTGGCTGCCGTGGCTGTTCGGCAATATCCACGCGATGATCCTCCCGCAGGAGTGGCAGTCGCTGCCCGATTTTGCCCGCCATCCGGTCGGTACCGGCCCTTACGCCGTGGTGCGTAATCTGAAAACCCAACTGCGCATCCGCGCCTTTGATGATTATTTTGGCTTCCGGGCGCTGATTGACGAAGTAAATATCTGGGTGTTGCCGGAACTGAGTGAAGAACTGGTGCATTCCGGTGTACAGCTACAGGCCGATGAATCTGGCAAAAGCGAACTGGAAAGTCGCCTGGAAGAAGGCTGCTATTTCCTGTTATTTGACCAGCGTTCGCCGGTCGGACAATCCGCGGAAACCCGTCAGTGGTTGTGCGATTTACTTAATCCCATCGCCTTACTGAATAATGCCGAACCGATTTATCAGCGCTACTGGTCGCCGGCTTACGGCCTGCTGCCACGCTGGCACCATAAAGCGCCACAACCGCGTCCGCCCAGACCGCAAAACCTGACCCAGGTGACACTGACATTTTACGGCGAGCATTCCGAGCATCAGGCGATCTGCAATGCGCTGCAGCCGCTGCTGGCGTCCGAAGGCATTGAGCTGATTATTCAGGTCGTGGATTACGCGGTCTGGCACCGCGGTGACGCCAAAAGTGATCTGTGGCTCGGCAGCGCCAACTTTACCCTGCCACTGGAATTTTCACTGTTTGCGCATTTCTATGAATTACCGCTGGCGAAACACTGCTTCAGTGAAGAAATGGAAGATGACGCCGCGCAGTGGCATGCGGGGAATTTATCGATCGCCAAATGGAGTCAGAAACAAACGGTCAGCCATCAGATCCATCCTCTGTTTCATCACTGGCTGGTGTTGCAGGGGCAGCGCAGTATGCGCGGCGTGCGTATGAACACCCTCGGCTGGTTCGACTTCAAATCCGCGTGGTTTGCGCCGCCGGACAGTTAATCGGACTATCGCATCGCGCCGTTAGTCTCTAGAATGACATCCGTTCTCAACGGGGTGCCAGCACTTGTGAAAGCAAGTTTAAATATGGCTGAGACCTGATACCCGTCGAACCTGATCCGGTTAACCCCGGCGGAGGGATTTGAGACTGCGTGATGCTTACTCAAAATCCTTTGCCCTTTCATTTTTTTTGGAGCGCAAAGTTGAAAAAATTATTGTCCTGCCTGCTGTTACTTTCTGCACCTGTCTTCGCGGCAAAACCTGTCCTGACGGTTTATACCTATGATTCTTTCTCTGCCGACTGGGGTCCGGGCCCGGCGATCAAAAAAGCCTTTGAAGCCCAATGCGGCTGCGAGCTGAAATACGTTGCGCTGGAAGACGGTGTCTCTTTGCTTAACCGTCTGCGGATGGAAGGCAAAGACAGCAAAGCCGACGTGGTTCTCGGGCTGGATAACAACCTGTTGCAGGCAGCTGAACAAACCGGATTATTTGCCAAAGCGCCGAAAACCGCTGCCAGACTGACCGTACCAGGCGGCTGGGACAACACCACGTTCGTGCCTTACGATTACGGCTATTTCGCGTTCGTCTATGACAAAAACAAACTGAAGAACCCGCCAAAAAGCCTCGATGAGCTGATCAACAGCGACCAGAAATGGAAAGTCATTTACGAAGATCCGCGCACCAGTACACCGGGTCTGGGCCTGATGTTGTGGATGCAAAAAGTCTATGGCGACAAAGCACCGCAAGCGTGGGAAAAACTGGCGAAGAAAACCGTTACCGTCACCAAAGGCTGGAGCGAGGCTTACGGTTTATTCCTCAAAGGTGAAAGCGATCTGGTGCTGAGCTACACCACGTCTCCGGCTTACCACATCGTGGAAGAGAAGAAAGATAACTACGCGGCAGCAGATTTCACCGAAGGCCATTATATGCAGGTCGAAGTGGCGGGTCAGCTGGCGAACAGCCAGCAACCGAAACTGGCTGAAGAGTTCATGAAATTCGTTACTACGGAAGATTTCCAGAAAGTGATCCCGGCCGGCAACTGGATGTATCCGGTGATCAACACCCCGCTGCCTGACGCCTTTAAACAGCTGACGATCCCGGCTAAATCCCTGCAATACAGCGCACAGGATGTCGCCACTCACCGTTCACAATGGATCCAGGCATGGCAGAACGCCGTCAGCCGTTGATCCCGCGCTGGTTGTGGCCGGGCGCCATCGCCTCGCTGCTGATGTTGCTGGTGGCTATGCTGGCGTTAGGCTCTCTGTGGCGTCATGCGCCACAGATGAGCGGCGCCTCGCTGTGGCAGGATCCTTATCTCTGGCATGTGATCCGCTTTACCTTCTGGCAGGCGCTGCTTTCGGCGCTCTGTTCTGTGCTGCCCGCCATTCTGCTGGCACGTGCGCTGTTCCGCCGCCGCTTCCCCGGACGTCAGCTGTTACTACGTTTATGCGCGATGACGCTGGTATTACCGGTTTTGGTGGCAGTCTTCGGCATTCTCAGCGTTTACGGACGACAGGGCTGGCTGGCGCAGATTTGCGGCTGGCTGGGCGTGGATTACCGTTTCTCGCCTTATGGTTTACAGGGCATTTTACTGGCTCATGTGTTTTTCAATCTGCCACTGGCAGCCCGACTCTTATTGCAGGCGCTGGAGAATATCGCCGTCGAACAGCGTCAGCTGGCTGCGCAGCTTGGGATGAACGCCTGGCAGCAATTTCGCTTTGTTGAATGGCCTGCCATTCGTCGGCAGATTTTCCCCGCCGCTGCATTGATTTTTATGTTGTGCTTCGCCAGCTTCGCCACGGTGCTGTCGCTGGGCGGCGGTCCGCAGGCGACCACCATTGAACTGGCGATTTTTCAGGCGTTAAGTTACGACTACGATTTAAGCCGCGCGGCCACGCTGGCGCTGATCCAGCTGTTTTGTTGTCTGGCGCTGGTCTTGCTCAGCCAGAAACTCAGTCAGGCGTTGCCGGTCGGACAAACGCATTCTCAGCGCTGGCGTAACCCGGACGATTCCAGGCTGCGGCGCATCGCAGATGCCGTGCTGATCGGCCTGGCGTTAATGCTGATCCTGCCGCCGCTACTCGCCGTGATTACCGACGGTATCAACCGTGCAGCAGTCGGTGTTTTACAACAACCTGCACTGTGGCTGGCATTATGGACATCCGTGCGTATCGCGCTGGGCAGCGGAATAGTGTGTGTTCTGCTGACTATGATGCTGTTGTGGAGCAGTCGCGAACTGCGATTACGGCAGAGAAATGGCTGGGCGCAGGCGATGGATCTCAGCGGGATGCTGATCCTTGCGATGCCGGGCATTGTGCTGGCAACCGGCTTTTTCCTGCTGCTTGGCGATACGACAGGTTTGCCGCAATCGCCGTGGCCGCTGGTGATCATGACCAATGCGCTGATGGCGGTGCCTTATGCGCTAAAAGTGCTGGATAACCCGATGCGCGACGTGGCCGAACGTTACACGCCGCTGTGCCTTTCACTGGATATGCACGGCTGGCAGCGCCTGCGCTGGGTGGAACTGAGCGCGCTGAGGCGCCCGATTGCGCAGGCGCTGGCGTTTGCCTGCGTGCTGTCGCTGGGGGATTTCGGCGTGATCGCCTTATTCGGCAATGAGAACTTCCGCACCCTGCCGTTTTATCTGTATCAGCAGATCGGCGCCTATCGCAGCCAGGACGGCGCGGTGACGGCACTGTTATTGCTGCTGTTATGTTTTCTGTTATTCACCCTGATTGAGAAATTACCGGGCCGCCATGCTGACGCTGAATAAACTGACGTACCTGTACGAACACCTGCCGATGCGCTTCGATTTACAGATCGAGGCCGGTGAGCGCGTGGCCATTCTCGGGCCGAGCGGCGCGGGAAAAAGTACCCTGCTCAGCCTGGTCGCTGGTTTCCTGGCACCGGTCAGCGGGCAGATCCTGCTTAACGGTGCAGATCACAGCGCGACACCACCGGCAAAACGTCCGGTGTCGATGCTGTTTCAGGAAAACAATCTGTTCTCGCATCTGACGGTGCGTCAGAACATGGGGCTGGGGTTACATCCGGGGCTGAAACTCACCGCACAGCAGAAGCGCGAACTGGAAGATATCGCCCGACAGGTCGGGCTGGAAGAGTGCCTGGATCGCTTACCGTCGCAGCTTTCCGGCGGGCAGCGTCAGCGTGTCGCACTGGCGCGCTGCCTGTTACGCAGCCAGCCAATCTTATTGCTCGACGAACCGTTTTCGGCACTCGATCCGGCGCTGCGCAGTGAGATGCTGAGTTTGCTGGATAAAGTGTGCGGGCAACGCCATCTCACATTGCTGATGGTGTCGCATAATCTGGATGACGCGGCGCGGATTGCCCCCCGCACACTGCTGGTTGTCGATGGCCGGATTTTCTACGACGGACCGACGCAGGCACTGGCCGACGGCAGTGCGCCGGAAGCCAGAGTATTGGGGATAGATGTTTCAGGAGCGGACGTTTAGGACATTCGCCTGACATCAGCGGGTGATCACTTTCCACAGCAGATGACCGTAGACCGGCATCATCGGCTGTTTGCTCAGCATCACCAGACTCACTGCGGTTGCGATCAGACTCAGCACACAAACGACGCGCAGACGCGGCAGGGGCAACCATTTGGTCATCGCATCAGGTGAAGCTTTGCCCGACCGGAACCAGCGCCACAGCAACCAGGCACTCAGCCAGATCAGCACCACGGCGGCAAACAGCATCCATTTGAACACTGAACTGTTGTGGCTGGCCGGAATATCAATCGCAACGCCCGCCAGAATCCCCGGCAGGAAATACACCGGCGGCCAGGTGATGCAGCCGATGATATTCGGCGGTGCAAATTTATAAGGCGGCAGGTTCAGCATACCGGCCACCATCGGCACCAGCGGGCGTGTTGGTCCGATGAAACGCCCGATAATGACGGTGGCAAAACTGTGCCGATCCAGCGCATATCCGGTTTTATCCAGTAATGACTGGTAACGCTTAAGGAAGCGCCAGCGGTGTAACGGTTCCTTGAAGCCGCGGCCAATGAAATACGAGGCCCAGTCGCCAAAGAAACAGCCCAGACCCGCCGCCAGCCAGGCTTCGTACAACCCGACCTGACCGCTGCCGATCAGCGTGCCGAGCGTCGCCATCATCACGGTGCCGGGCAAAATCAGCCCGACCAGCGCCAGCGACTCGAAGAAAGCCACCACAGCGACAATAATTAATGCGAAGCCCACCGACTGAGCGACCAGATGTTGTAGATAGGCTTCCATAAATTCCCAGAATTCAGTTACGTCTGCGCCAATTGCGCAGATAAATGAGACAAGTGTGAGTTTTCTGCATTCTCATTGTAGTAAATACATCAAGCGGCTGAATTGTCAGCGCATGAACTATCACAGTCAACCGCGTAATTGTATGCGTATTTGGCAGAAACCTGAGCCATAGACAAAGACTGTATAAATAACCATACTCTGTCTTTGCAGTTCATCTTTTATTTCATCTGTTCCGAGGCGCTTATTAACGCAAATTCCGTCCCCTCATCTGCCCGTTACCCTGACACGGCGCCGCGTCAGGGATTTGTGCTGACCCGCCACTGGCGCGACACGCCGCAGGGTACGGAGGTGGATTTATGGCTGGCGACAGACGACGGCCCGCAAAAAGTGCGCCTGCCCTTGCAGGAATCGGTGGCGTTTATTCCCGCTGAACAGCGTGCGGCGGCGGAGCGTATTCTCATTGATGAAAAAAATATCAGTCTGCGTCCGTTGCCGTTGCAGGATTTCCATTCCCGCGCCGTTCTTGGGCTTTATTGCCCGCAACACCGGCAGTTAATGCGGATTGAAAAACTGCTGAAAGAAAATGGCGTCAATGTTTTCGAAGCGGATATCCGCCCGCCGGAACGCTTCCTGATGGAACGCTATATCACCGCTCCGGTCTGGTTCAGCGGCAAACCCGGGCCGGACAAGCTGTTGCTGGACACCAAAATGAAACCGGCGGAGGACTACCGGCCGCCGCTGAAACTGTGTTCGCTGGATATCGAAACCAGCGGCAACGGCGAGTTGTATTGCATCGGGCTGGAAGGCTGCGGGCAGCGCCACGTTTATATGCTCGGTCCGCCCAACGGCGATCCGGATGCTCAGTTCGATTTCAACATGGTTTACGTCGACAGCCGCCCGCAGTTGCTGGAAAAACTCAATGAGTGGCTGGAGACTTACGATCCCGACGCGATAATCGGCTGGAGCGTTGTGCAGTTCGACCTGCGGGTTTTACAGAAACATGCAGACCGCTACAAAATCCCGCTGAAATTCGGGCGCGGTGGCGGTGATCTTGAATGGCGTGAACATGGCTTCAAACAGGGGCACTTTTTTGCTGCTGCCGCTGGCCGCCTGATTATCGACGGCATTGAAGCACTGAAATCCGCATTCTGGAACTTCAACTCGTTCAGTCTGGAATTCGTCTCGCAAAGTTTATTGGGCGAAGGTAAAGCCAGTGACAATCCCTATCAGCGGCTGGCCGAAATCGAACAGCGTTTTCGCGAAGATAAACCGGCGCTGGCACGCTATAACCTGAAAGACTGCGAACTGGTGACGCGTATTTTCGCCAAAACAGAGCTGATGCCGTTTTTGCTGGAACGTGCTTCGGTGACTGGTCTGACGGTAGATCGCAGCGGCGGTTCGGTGGCGGCGTTCACCCATCTTTATTTACCGCGAATGCACCGCGCCGGTTATGTCGCGCCAAATCTGGGCGAATTAGAGGGCGAAATGAGCCCTGGTGGCTTTGTAATGGATTCGCGCCCCGGTTTGTACGATTCCGTATTAGTGCTCGATTATAAAAGCCTGTATCCGTCGATTATCCGCACCTTTCTGATCGACCCGGTCGGGCTGGTTGCCGGACTGCAACAGCCTGACGACGAACACTCGGTGCCGGGTTACCGCAACGCCCGCTTCTCGCGGGAAAAACATTGTTTGCCGGAGATCGTCCGCCAGATCTGGATGGGCCGCGAGGAAGCTAAAAAGCAGAAAAACAAACCACTCTCACAGGCACTGAAAATCATCATGAACGCCTTTTACGGCGTGCTCGGCTCCAGCGGCTGCCGGTTCTTTGATCCACGCCTCGCATCTTCTATTACGCTGCGCGGGCACGACATTATGCGCCAGACCCGTGAACTGATTGAGGCCGAAGGCTATCAGGTGATTTACGGGGACACCGATTCCACCTTTGTCTGGCTCAATAAAGCCCATTCGCAGGAAGACGCTAACGTCATAGGTCGTCATCTGGTGGAACAGGTCAATGTCTGGTGGAAAGCGCACCTGCAACAGGAATACGGGCTGGAAAGCGCGCTGGAACTGGAATTCGAAACGCACTATCAGCGCTTCCTGATGCCGACCATCCGCGGTTCGGAAACCGGCAGCAAAAAACGCTATGCCGGCCTGGTGAATGACGCCGACGGCGAGCACATCGTTTATAAAGGGCTGGAAACCGTGCGCACCGACTGGACGAAACTGGCGCAGGAGTTTCAGCAGGAACTGTATCAGCGTATTTTCCACCGGCAGCCTTATCAGGATTACGTCCGCGATTATGTGGCGCGCACGCTCGACGGCGAATTTGATGACAAGCTGGTGTACCGCAAACGTCTTCGCCGCAAGCTGAGTGATTACGAAAAAAACGTCCCGCCGCATGTTCGCGCCGCAAGGCTGGCGGATGATTATAACGTTCAGCACGGGCGCGCAAAACAGTATCAGAACGGCGGCTGGATAAGTTACGTGATGACCACGTCCGGGCCTGAACCTCTGGAGAACCGCCAGTCCCCCATCGATTACGATCATTACATCGAACGTCAGCTGGAGCCGGTTGCCGACGGTATTTTACCTTTCCTCCATGACGACTTTGCTACACTGATTACAGGTCAGATGGGATTATTCTGAGCAAAAAAAGGATTGCTCTTTGATTCGCAGGTGACGAAAGGCTTACCTTCCATTACCATAGCGCCCTTTCCCATTTCTGAAACATCCTCACACAGCGAACTACTCCGCGCCTTATGGCGGGGAAAGAAAACTATTGCCCGAGAAAGTTCACGGGCTGAACACGCATTGCGCAGTCGTCGTATACCGAGCAAACAACACAGAGAGAGATTATGCCGTTTACATTGGGTCAACGCTGGATAAGCGATACGGAAAGCGAATTAGGATTAGGGACCGTAGTAGCGCTGGACGTGCGCATGGTTACTCTGCTTTTCCCCGCCACCGGTGAAAACCGTTTGTATGCCCGAAATGATTCCCCGATCACCCGCGTGATGTTCAATCCCGGTGACACCATCAGCAGTCATGAAGGCTGGCAGTTACAGGTCGAAGAAGTCCTGGAAGATAAAGGCCTGCTGACTTACATCGGCACCCGTCTGGACACCGAAGAAACCGGCGTCGCGATGCGTGAAGTGCTGCTCGACAGCAAGCTGACGTTCAGTAAGCCGCAGGACCGTCTGTTTGCCGGTCAGATTGACCGTATGGATCGCTTCGCCCTGCGTTTCCGCGCCCGTAAATATCAGCGCGAGCAGTTCCGTCTGGAATTCGGCGGCCTGCGCGGTATGCGCGCCAGCCTGATCCCGCATCAGCTGCACATTGCTTACGAAGTCGGTCAGCGTCACGCGCCACGCGTTTTACTGGCCGATGAAGTGGGTCTGGGTAAAACCATTGAAGCCGGTATGATTATTCATCAGCAACTGCTGTCTGGCCGAGCTGAGCGCGTATTGATCGTGGTGCCGGAAACCCTGCAACACCAGTGGCTGGTAGAAATGCTGCGCCGCTTCAACCTGCGTTTCTCTCTGTTTGATGACGACCGCTACGCTGAATCCGTACATGAGGCGACTAATCCGTTTGAAACTGAACAGCTGGTGATCTGTTCTCTTGATTTCGTGCGCCGCAATAAATCCCGCCTTGAGCAGCTTTCTGATGCAGCGTGGGACATGCTGGTGGTCGATGAAGCGCACCATCTGGTGTGGAGCGAAGACGCGCCAAGCCGCGAATATCAGGTTATCGAGCAACTTTCCCAGCAAATCCCGAGCGTTCTGCTGCTGACGGCGACGCCGGAACAACTGGGTCAGGAAAGTCACTTTGCGCGTCTGCGCCTGCTGGATCCGGATCGTTTCCACGATTACGAAGAATTCATTGAAGAACAACAGCAGTATCAGCCGGTGGCCGATGCCGTCACGCTGTTACTCAACAAAGAACCTCTGACGCCGGAAGCGCTGACATTGCTGGGCGAAAGTGTCGGCAACGCCGATACCGATGCCCTGCTGACCGCCGCCAACAAAGGCGATGAAACGGCAGCGAAACAGCTGGTTTCCATGCTGATGGATCGTCACGGCACCAGCCGCGTGCTGTTCCGTAACACCCGTAACGGCGTGAAAGGTTTCCCTGAGCGTCATCTGCACGCGGTGAAACTGCCGCTGCCGACGCAGTATCAGACCGCGATTAAAGTCTCAGGCATTATGGGCGCGAAGAAAACCGCCGAAGCCCGTGCGCACGACATGCTGTACCCGGAGCAGATTTATCAGGAGTTCGAAGGCGAGAACGCCACCTGGTGGAACTTTGATCCGCGCGTCGAATGGCTGCTCGGTTATCTGACCGCTAACCGTGACGAGAAAGTGCTGGTGATCTGCGCCAAAGCCGCCACCGCATTGCAGCTGGAGCAGGTTCTGCGTGAACGTGAAGCAATCCGTGCCGCGGTGTTCCACGAAGGGTTGTCGATCATTGAACGTGACCGCGCTGCCGCTTACTTTGCTTCTCAGGAAGAAGGCGCACAGGTGCTGCTGTGTTCCGAAATCGGCTCCGAAGGCCGTAACTTCCAGTTCGCCAGCAAAATGGTGATGTTCGATCTGCCGTTTAACCCGGATCTGCTGGAGCAGCGTATCGGGCGTCTGGATCGTATCGGCCAGCAAAATAATATCGACATCATGGTGCCTTATCTCGAACAGACCGCGCAGTCGGTGCTGGTTCGCTGGTTCCATGAAGGTCTGGATGCGTTCGAACATACCTGTCCGACCGGCCGTACCATTTATGACAGCGCATATGAGCAACTGATTGCCTTCCTGGCCACGCCTGCCGAGCAGGCTGGTCTGGACGAGTTTATTCTCACATGTCGCGCCGAACATGATGCGCTGAAAGAGAAGCTGGAAAATGGCCGCGACCGTCTGCTGGAGATGCATTCCAACGGCGGCGAACGTGCGCAGCAACTGGCGAAGGAAATCGGCGAGCAGGATAACGACGTTAACCTGGTCAACTTTGCGCTGAATCTGTTCGATATCGTCGGCATCAATCAGGAAGATCGCAGCGACAATCTGATCGTACTGACGCCTTCCGATCACATGCTGGTGCCGGACTTCCCGGGGCTGCCGGAAGACGGTTGTACCGTCACCTTCGATCGTGAACAGGCGCTGTCCCGTGAAGATGCGCAGTTCATCAGCTGGGAACATCCGATCGTGCGTAACGGGCTGGATCTGATCCTGTCCGGCGATACCGGCAGCTGTGCGGTATCGATCCTGAAAAACAAAGCGCTGCCGGTGGGTACCCTGCTGGCTGAGCTGGTTTACGTGGTGGAATGTCAGGCGCCGAAACATCTGCAACTGACCCGTTTCCTGCCTCCGACGCCGGTGCGTATGCTGATGGATCGTAAAGGCACCAATCTGGCGGCGCAGGTCGAATTTGAGAGCTTTAACCGCCAGCTGAACGCCATCAACCGTCATAACTCCAGCAAGCTGGTGAATGCGGTGCAGCAGGACGTTCACGCGATGCTGCAACAGGCAGAAGCGGAAATCGCTGAGCAGGCACGCGCGCTGATTGAAGCGGCCAAAGTAGAAGCCGACGAGCAGCTGACCCAAGAGCTGGATCGCCTGAAAGCACTGAAGGAAGTGAATCCGAACATTCGCGATGACGAACTGGAATCAGTAGACTCTAACCGTAAGCAGGTGCTGGCTAATCTGAACGATGCCAGCTGGCGTCTGGATGCGATCCGCCTGGTGGTGGTCAGCCACCAGTAAGCCCGACGGGATGCAGCCGGTCTGCATCCCTTCTTTATTTCACCCCGAATGCAGACTGAAACCGCTATGAGCGAACATCAACCCATAATCCCTGAACCGTCAAAAACCCGGCCGCTGGAGAATTACAATCCGCCGACCGATCCCTGGTTACAGGTGATTTTTCAGGATGAGCACATCATGGTGGTCAATAAACCCAGCGGGCTGCTTTCAGTACCCGGCAAACTGGCGGAGCATCAGGACAGCCTGATGACGCGTATTCAGCAGCAATTTCCCGAGGCTGAATCCGTCCATCGTCTGGATATGTCGACCAGCGGCGTGATCGTCGTGGCGCTGACCAAAGAGGCTGAGCGTGAGCTGAAACGTCAGTTCCGCGAGCGCGAAACCAAGAAAGTGTATATCGCACGGGTCTGGGGACGGGTTGAAGAAGATTACGGCATTATCGATTTACCGCTAATTTGCGATTATCCCAACCGGCCAAAACAGAAGGTCTGCCATGAAACCGGCAAAAAGGCGCTGACGCAATACGAAGTGATGTCATGGGATGATGACGGCACCACGCGGGTGAAACTGCGGCCAATCACCGGACGTTCGCATCAGTTGCGCGTACACCTTCTGGCGCTTGGTCATCCGATTCTGGGCGATAAATTCTATGCGCATCCGCAGGCACTGGCGGCAGCAGATCGTTTGCAACTGCACGCCCAGGAATTATCGTTCTACCATCCGATAACGGATGCGCCACTGGTGTTTAATTGCGAACCGGATTTTTAATTATTCATATAATGCATATTTCTTAAGTCATTTTTAAGCAATATGCATTATATTCCCATCACCTTGATTTATTAGATTTTAACTACCCGTAAAATAGTACCTCCCCTTAGCCTGTTATTCCCTTAGCTGTCATTACTCTTCCTGCAACTGTTAACATCCCCTCCTTTTTAATAATTTCATCCTCAGGGAAGATAATAATGAAATGGAAGCCTAAGCTGCTCAGTAGCTTAATTGCATTGGCGCTGTTTGACGCCGATGCCGGGATAATGCGTGAAGATGTTTCTGTGCAGGACTATCGCGACTTTGCCGAGAATCTGGGAAAATACGAGGCTGGCGAAGAGAATATCGAAGTCTTTAAAATGGATGGCACATCAGCCGGTGTGCTGAACTTTCCTATGCCTGATTTTGGCGCTGTCAGCAGTCTGGGTATCGCGACATTAATTTCTCCCTCTTATATTGTCAGCGTGGCCCATAACGGTGGGTATACTTCCGTTGACTTTGGGAATCACGCAAAATACAGAACCACCTATAAATTAATCAGCCGAAATATTCATCCAGCTTATGAAACATGGGGGAAAGATTTTCATGTTCCCCGCCTGAATAAAGTCGTGACCGATGCCGCACCCGTGCCAATGGTGGATACGCAGCAAGTACGTAATAACCCTGAGCGTTATGTTTACTATGCACGGGTTGGCTCAGGAACACAGTATCAGGTCGATCCGGTCACCAAGAAACCCGTTTATCTCACCGGTGCTTACAACTGGAAAAGTGGCGGCACGATGGTTAATCCCACTTTTGAACCTTCACGTTTACGCTGGGTTAACTACGGGCCACCAGACTCACGCGCTCAGCCATTCAGCTCTGCCATACAAGCGGGCGACAGCGGCAGTCCACTTTACGTTTATGATAACCTTGAAAAAGAGTGGAAAATCTATGGTGTTTCACCCTGGGGAGGTACCGGAAAAACGGGTTACGATTATTTAAGTTACACCCTGGATATGCAGTTGAATTTCCTCAATGGCGTTATTGCTGAAAATACCGATCCGGATGTGACTGATATCGCCGCCGATGGCGACATTCACTGGACTGCGGCCAATATTACCCAGGGCGAAAACAGCTGGCAGTGGCACGGTGTTAACACGGCACTGCCTTCGCAGGCCACGAATGATGAACTCAATGCCTCGAAAGACCTGCGCTTTGCCGGTGATGGCGGCCTGATCGTACTCGACAGCGCCGTCAATCACGGTGCTGCAAAGCTGCAGTTCTCTAACGATTACCGGGTCGTGTCGGCGGAAGGTGCAGACAGTACCTGGGTAGGCGGTGGTATTGAAGTGGATGCGGATAAAACCGTTGACTGGGAAGTGAACGGTTTAGATGGAGATACACTGCATAAAATCGGTGAAGGCACACTGTACGTCAATGCTGTGGGCAATAATGGCGGCGCGCTGAATGTTGGCGACGGTCTGGTGGTTCTGGCACAGCAAGCCAATGAGGCGGGTGAGCAAAAAGCCTTCTCCAAAGTCACCATTGTCAGCGGCCGTCCGACGGTGCAGATCGGCGGTGAAAATCAGATTGAAAGCAGCGATATTTATTTTGGTTACCGTGGCGGCAACCTGGATCTGAATGGCTATGACATGGCTTTCAGCACCATCAATCACAGTGATTCCGGTGCCGCGATTATTAACAGCAATGCAGACCAGATCAGCACCCTGACGCTGAACAACAGCAGTAACCAGACCTTCGTAGGCCATCTCGGCAGTCAGGAAACGGCATCAAATTTAAACGTCGATTATGCTCCTGATTCTTCTGCGGGCATCTGGGACCTGGCGGGCGGTGCCGATCTGAATCAGCTTTCCGTGCAAAACGGCATTCTAAGACTTGTCGGACGCCCGACACCGCATGCCGGCGGCACTGTTTTCAGTGATGACTGGATTGATGAAACCTATAATGTTAACCAGGTTGATGTCGCCAGCCATGCCACCCTGCGGGTGAATGAACATGCCACGCTGAATGCCAACGTTAAGCTCAACGAGCAGGCAAACATGATGCTGAACAGCAAGTCGCATCTGAGCGGTCAGGTTGAATTAGCCTCCGGCAGTGTGATTTCCGTTGATCAGACAGACAGTAAAACCACCAGCACTGACGGCAATAATGATGTGATCATAGATGCCGCCATTTCCGGTAACGGGACGCTGAAAAAAATGGCGCCCGGTGCGTTATATATCAACAGCGATAATACCTTCACCGGCTCAACCCATATTTACAGCGGCGCATTGATCCTCAACGGTTCCCTTACCTCGACCGTGACGATGGAACAAAACACCGTGCTGGCGGGAAACAGCACCGTCACAGATCTTATTCTGAAAGATGATGTTCAGCTTCTTCCTCAATGGCCAGCAGAGAGCGAAAGCGATGCCTTTATGCCGGCAACACAAACCGTTAACGGCACACTCGCTGCAGGTAACAATAATCTGCTCAGCTTGCGCACACATTTCGACCCGAGTTTTGCGCAAACCGACAAGTTACTGATCAATGGCGACGTGGTTTCTTCAGCACCTGTTACCGTTCAGGTCACGCCTTCGGGTGCTGGCTTCTTCACCGACACGGATAATGACGGTGCAGCGGATAATCAGGAAGGGATCTCTCTGATTCAGGTAGCGGGTAACGCCACAAAAAACAGCTTCAAACTGGCGGGGGAATACGTCGCGCGTGGCGCTTATGCCTACAACCTTTACGCTTTCGCGCCGGGACGCAGCTCCGAGGAGCAGCGTGATGTTGAAGGAAGCGGCGATCAGTTCTGGGACTATCGTCTGCAAAACAATATGCTGACTGAAGGCGATAACACGGTGCCTGTCGATAACACGCCGGTTCCGGATCCCACGCCGGATGACGGCGGCGACGATACGCCGGTTCCCGATCCGACACCGGATGACGGCGGCGATGAGACACCGATTCCCGATCCAACTCCGGATGACGGCGACATACCTGTTCCTCCTGCTCCGACACCCGATGAGGATGACAACGGGAAAAATACACGCCCGGCTGTCACACCGCAGGTGCCTTCCTATATTTCATTACCTTCCGCCCTGCTGAGCTATAACAGCCGGGTGAATGAGACATTCCGTAACCAGACACTGGCGCAGGATGATAAAAAACTGCACATGTTCTTCCAGTACCTCAATGGGGAAGATAAATATCATTCTTCGTTGGGCTTTATGAATTATGGCTATGACTACACCCAGAAAGAAGAAGGCTGGTTGTTTGGCGGTAAAGTTCTGCAACTGGGTAATGATACTCACGCACTGGGACTGAGCCTTGGCCTTTCCAGCGCTAATCTGGATGTCACGCCGGATGCCGCTGATGGCAACAGCAAAACGCAATACACCACCTGGGGACTCTCTTCACTGCTGTCGTATCAGTATGTCAGCGGATTAACGGTGGATGTGGCTTCGGATGTCGCCATCTATGATGGCAATGTGTCGACTGACCTGCGCGGCAGTGACGTGGCGGATATCAGTGCGAAATCCTTCGGCGGCTCTGTCGATGTGGGATATAAAATCCAGGCGGGCAATCATGTGCTGACGCCATTAGTTGGATTTGGCATTCAGCGACTGCAAGTCGATGATTTTACGGATGTTGATAACACTAAGGTGCATTATGACGATATCACCCGTCCGACTGCCCGTTTAGGGATGCGTTACCGCTACGACTGGGATACCGCGAATGCAGGTAAATGGGCGGTGACCGCCAATACCCTGTTCATTAAAGATCTCAGTGACGATGCGTCAATGGACATCGGGGACACCTACAGCGACGTCAGCAACAGCTTCCGCAGTGGGGCAACAGGTAGCTCTGGTATGATCGATCTGGGGATTATCAGTAACCCGACACCGAATGTGTCACTGAACACCGGTGTGCAGTATCAGCACAGAATTGAAGATGAAGGGGTTGATTACTGGCAGGCGATTGCAGGCGTGAAGGTGAGTTTCTGATCCCTGACCGCATATGAAACGAAAAGCAAAAGGCGTCCTGGAATGGACGCCTTTTTTATGATGACGTTATTTAAAGCCTTTTTCGCGTTTGATCAGGTCATACGCAGCCTGAATCGCCTGCGCTTTTTCCTTGGCCATTTCCATCATTTCAGGTGGCAAACCTTTCGCCACCAGTTTGTCAGGATGATGCTCGCCCATCAGTTTGCGGTAGGCACGCTTGATTGTCGTCGCGTCATCGGTGGCATTCACGCCCAGCACTTTACAGGCATCCGCCAGCGTCGGGCCTTGCTGCGTCTGGTGATAACCGCCGCCATAGGAACGTCCGCCCTGCTGATGGCCGCCAAACTGCTGGCCGCCTTCCATCATGCGCAGGAACTGATCGAACTGCATCCGTGAAATACCCAGTTCTTCAGCAATCACATACAGCACTTCGCGTTCGTTAGGATGCAATGAACCGTCGGCGTAGGCCGCCTGGATCTGGATTTCCAGAAAAGTCCGTATCAGGTCAAAACGACCAAAACACGCACTGCGCAGTTCACGCATTTTTTCCCGCAAAGGATAATTGGCTTCTTTGCCATCGCGGAAGGCGCGTTGCGCGGCTTCACGTTGCTCGCCATGCAGTTGCATACGTTCCATGTAAAGACTGGCGATCTGAATATCTGCTTCGGTAACTCTGCCTTTTGATTTAGTCAGATTCCCCATCACCTCAAAGGTGGTGCGGAAAAAGATGGTTTGACGTGTCTGCTGATCGGCAAAATATCCCCGGCGTTTCGCGGAACGCGCGGTATCAAACATATGCCCTATCACCAGCCCTGCAACAATTCCCCAGAAGCCTAAACCTGACCATAAGCCAAGGATAAGTCCGAGCAGTTTTCCCCAATACTGCATATACTCCTCAATTCGCCATGCCGTCGCTTAAAAATTGCTTTATCATAACCGGCATTTATCGTTGTGCCTAACGGCGGCAACGTAACAGGTGGGATTTAACACTAGCGCAACCATGATGAGTGAGATAGTCTCTGACCGTTTGCCGGCATGATGCCTCTGATGACGGAACACCATTTTACGTATGAAAAACAGACGTCTGAAAACACGCTTACCGACAATGCTGGCCGCCACAATCTGGTCAGTATTGTACAGTCACGGCGCAATGGCCGATCTCGCAGAACAATGTATGCTCGGCGTTCCGACCTATGACAAACCTTTGGTGCAGGGTGATCCTAACTCACTGCCTGTCACTATTAATGCCGATAAGGCGACAGGCAATTATCCCGACAGCGCGTTGTTTAGCGGCAACGTTAACGTTGTTCAGGGAAACAGCACACTGGACGCTGATCAGGTTCAGCTCAATCAAATCGCGAATCCTAATCAGCCAACGCCGACCCGAACCGCTACAGCGACCGGCAACGTGCGTTATAACGATAATCAAATCAAGCTGAAAGGCCCGAAAGGCTTTGCAAACCTGACCACGAAAGACACTGATGTTCAGGATGGTGATTATCAGATGGTTGGCCGTCAGGGTCGTGGCCAGGCTGATAAGATGAAGCAGCGTGACAATAACCGCTACACCATCATGGATAACGGCACGTTCACCACTTGTCTGCCCGGTGATAACAGCTGGAGCGTCGTCGGTTCAGAAGTGATTCAGGACCGTCAGGAAGAAGTCGCTGAGATCTGGAACGCACGTTTCCATATCGGCCCGGTTCCGGTGTTCTACAGCCCTTATATGCAGTTACCGATTGGCGATAAGCGCCGTTCCGGTTTCCTTATTCCTAACGCCAAATACAGCACCAACAATGGTTTCGGCCTGACAGTTCCTTATTACTGGAACATTGCGCCAAACTACGACGCCACGATCACGCCAAATTACATGAGCGATCGTGGTCTGCAGCTGCAGAACGAATTCCGTTACCTTACCGTCGCCGGTGCGGGTCTGATGGAGTTCGATTATCTTGGCAATGATAAGAAGATCGACGATCAGTTCCTGAAGGACGAAGGCCGTACCAGTGATAACACCACCAAACGCTGGATGTACTACTGGCGTCATTCAGGTGTTTACGATCAGGTGTGGCGTTTCAACGTCGATTACACCAAAGTCAGTGACCCTTACTACTTCACCGATTTCGATTCGAAATACGGCTCCAGTACCGATGGCTATTCCACGCAGAAATTCAGTGTAGGGTATGCGAATCAGAACTGGGACGTCACGCTGGCGAGTAAACAGTTCCAGGTCTTCAGTGATTACGGTAACCAGAATGCTTACCGTGCCCAGCCACAGCTGGACATTAACTACTATAAAAACGATGTAGGTCCGTTCGACCTGCACCTGTACGGTCAGGCGGTGAAATTCACCAGCGTGAACCCGGATAACCCGGAAGCGATACGTACGCACTTCGAACCTACGTTAAGCCTGCCGCTCAGTAATGGCTGGGGCAGTCTGGATAACGAAATCAAGCTGATGGCTACCCACTATCAGCAGGATATTCCAGATGCCTATTATGATGCGAACCCGGACACCAAACTGCGTTCATCCGTGAACCGCGTTATGCCTGAATTTAAAACCGACGGCAAAATGGTGTTTGACCGCACGATGGACTGGAACAGTGATTACACCCAGACCCTCGAGCCGCGAGTGCAGTACCTGTACATTCCGTATCGTAACCAGAGTTCGATCAATACCTATGACTCCACGTTGTTGCAGTCCGACTACACCGGTCTGTTCCGCGATAAAAGTTACAGTGGCCTTGACCGCATCGCTTCTGCCAATCAGGTGGCGAGTGGTTTAACTACCCGTATTTACGATGAAAATCTGGAAGAGCGTTTTAACGCCTCTGCCGGACAGATTTATTACTTCCAGCCACCGCGTACTGGCGATCAGAACAGCGTGCTGGATAAAAATGATGATACCGGCAGCCTGGTGTGGGCAGGTGACACTTATTACAAAATCAATAACTTCTGGGGCGTTCGCGGCGGTGTGCAATATGACACCCGTCTTGATGCACTGGCGCTGGGCGATGCAGTGCTTGAGTATCGTGCTGACTCAGAGAAAATGATTCAGTTGAGCTACCGTTATGCCAGCCCGGAATATATTCAGGCGACATTACCTCAGGTCACCAACCCGGGGTATCAGGACGGTATTTCTCAGGTCGGCGGTATCGCCAGCTGGCCGATTGCCGACCGCTGGTCCATCGTCGGTGCGTATTATTACGATACCAAAGCACAGCAAAGCGCCGATCAGTTAATCGGCCTGCAATACAATACCTGCTGCTGGGCAATCAATGTCGGTTACGAACGTAAGATCACCAACTACGACACGACCAAGTCCGAAAGTAAGTATGACAATAAGATTGGTTTCAATATTGAACTTAGAGGCCTGGGTAACAATCAAACCCTCGGAACAAAAGAAATGTTGGCCACCGGCATACTGCCATATCAGCGAGCTTTCTAAGCCCGACGACGCTCTTGATTTCCTGTCTGCATGTCATTTCGTGCAGACAGGGCTGATTTAGTGAAGACACTACAAACTCAGTGAACTTGAAACCCGCGCTTGCGGATTAGACAAATGGAAAAAGTATGAAGAACTGGAGAACACTTCTCCTCGGCGTGACGCTTTGTGCCAGCACTGCGTTTGCTGCCCCTCAGGAAGTTGATAAAGTTGCTGCCGTCGTGAACAACGGCGTCGTATTGCAAAGTGACGTAGATGGTTTGTTTAATTCCGTTAAACAGCAGGCACAGCAGGCTAAACAACAGCTGCCGGATGACGCAACGTTACGTCACCAGATCCTCGATCGTCTGATCATGGATCAGATCCAGTTGCAGATGGCGACCCGCATGGGGATCACGCCTACCGATCAGGATGTCGATAAAGCCATCGCCGGTATTGCCCAGCAGAACAACATTTCCGTTGATCAGCTTCGCAGCCGTCTGGCGTATGACGGCCTGAACTACAGCACCTACCGTGCCCAGATCCGCAAAGAAATGATCATCACCGAAGTGCGTAACAGCGAAGTACGTCGTCGCGTTACGATCCTGCCTCAGGAAGTGGATCAGCTGGCTAAACAGGTCGCTGCGCAAAATGGCAGCGGTGCTGAATTCAACCTCAGCCACATCCTGTTGCCATTACCGGAAAACCCGACGCAGGATCAGGTTGATTCTGCAGAACAGCTGGCGAAGAAAATCGTCTCTGATCTGAACAATGGTGCGGATTTCGGCAAACTGGCGATCACCTACTCTGCTGACTCCCAGGCGCTGAAAGGCGGCAACATGGGCTGGGGCAAATTGCAGGAACTGCCTTCCCTGTTTGCACAGGCGTTGAGCACCGCGCAGAAAGGTCAGGTTATCGGTCCGATTCGTTCAGGTGTTGGCTTCCATATCCTGAAAGTGAACGATATCCGTGGCGATAACAAAACCGTTTCCGTCACCGAAGTACACGCCCGCCACATCCTGCTGAAACCTTCAGTGGTGATGACCGATGCGCAGGCGCGTGCAAAACTGGAACAAGTGGCTGCGGATATTAAGAGTGGCAAAGCGACCTTCGCTGATGAAGCTAAACAGCTTTCTCAGGATCCGGGCTCTGCCAATCAGGGCGGCGATTTAGGTTGGGCTTCACCTGACATGTACGATCCGGCGTTCCGTGATGCCCTGATGAACCTGAAAAAAGGTGAAATGAGCGCACCGGTTCACTCCTCGTTCGGCTGGCATTTGATCCAACTGATCGACACCCGTCAGGTCGATAAAACAGATGCAGCACAGAAAGAACGTGCTTACCGCATGCTGTTCAACCGCAAATTTGCGGAAGAAGCTCAGACGTGGATGCAGGAACAACGTGCTGAAGCGTATGTGAAAATTATGGATGGTAATGGAAAATAATACTTCCGTGACAAAATCTGTGGTCATCACCCCCGGCGAGCCAGCCGGGGTTGGGCCGGATCTGGTACTCGCTCTGGCTCAGCAGGCATGGCCTGTTGAGTTAGTGGCATGTGCCGATCCGGCCTTACTGCTTGAACGTGCTGAGAAACTGGGTCTGAGTATTCAGTTGCGTGATTATCAGCAAGGCCGTCCGCCTGAGCCTCAGGCGGCAGGCACACTGACCGTTTTACCCGTTAACCTCGCCGCGCCTGTGGCAGCCGGAAAACTGGATGTTGCTAATGCGCCTTACGTGGTAGAAACGCTGGCGCGTGCCTGCGACGGTGCTATCAGCGGCGAATTTTCCGCACTGATCACCGGTCCGGTTCAGAAAAGCATTATCAACGATGCCGGTATCCCCTTCATCGGTCATACCGAATTCTTCGCCGACCGCAGCCATTGCAACCGTGTTGTGATGATGCTGGCGACTGAAGAATTGCGCGTTGCGCTGGCGACTACGCACTTGCCTTTGCTGGCGGTGCCAGGAGCCATTACCCGTGAATGCCTGCATGAAGTCATCACCATTTTGCATCATGATCTGAAAACCAAATTTGGTATTACCGCGCCGAAAATTTATGTGTGTGGTCTGAATCCACATGCCGGCGAAGGTGGCCACATGGGGCACGAAGAGATCGACATTATCATTCCTGCACTGGACGAACTGCGCCAGCAAGGGATGGATCTCATCGGCCCGCTGCCCGCTGATACGTTATTCCAGCCTAAATATCTGCAACATGCCGATGCTGTTTTATCGATGTATCACGATCAGGGCCTTCCGGTGCTAAAATATCAGGGATTCGGTCGCGCAGTGAATATCACGCTTGGCCTGCCTTTTATCCGGACTTCCGTTGATCACGGTACCGCCCTTGAACTCGCCGCCACCGGCACCGCCGATGCGGGCAGTTTCAAGACAGCAATAAATCTCGCCATTCACATGGCAAATAACAGCAACGATAAATAACAACAATGAATAGTAGAGTCCACCAAGGTCACTTTGCCCGTAAACGTTTTGGGCAAAACTTCTTAACCGATCAGTTTGTTATCGATAGCATCGTGTCGGCCATTCACCCTATGCCGGGTGAAGCTGTCGTTGAAATCGGTCCGGGTCTGGCAGCATTAACTGAGCCTGTCGCTTCACGTCTGGACAGCATGACGGTGATCGAACTCGACCGTGATCTGGCGACGCGTCTGGAAAATAACCCTAAGTTTCAGGGCAAATTGCGGGTCATCCAGTCTGACGCAATGAAAATCAATTTCGGCGAGCTGTCTGAAGAACTCGGTCAGCCACTGCGCGTCTTTGGTAACCTGCCGTACAACATTTCTACGCCACTGATGTTTCATTTGTTCACCTATACCAACGCCATCAAAGACATGCATTTTATGTTGCAGAAGGAAGTGGTAAACCGTCTGGTTGCAGGTCCGAACAGCAAAGCGTATGGTCGTTTAACGGTGATGGCGCAATATTATTGCAACGTGATCCCGGTTCTGGAAGTTCCACCAGAATCCTTCACACCGGCGCCGAAAGTGGAATCCGCTGTGGTGCGTTTAGTGCCGCATGAAGTGATCCCGTATCCGGTCCCGGATATTCGCATTCTGAGCCGTCTGACTACCGATGCGTTCAACCAGCGTCGTAAAACAATACGCAACAGCCTCGGCCATCTGTTCACACCAGAACAAATGACCGAGCTGGGCTTAGATCTCAGCATGCGTGCTGAAAATATTTCTGTAGAGCAATTCTGTAAACTGGCTAACTGGTTGTCCACACGACCTAAAACCCCGGAACCTCAGGAGTAGCGTTATGCTTAATTCGCCCCGCGTTTGTGTTCAGGTGCAAAGTATCTACGTTGAGTCACAGTCGATACCGGAAGAAGAACGTTTTGTCTTCGCTTACACCATCACCATCCGCAACCTGGGGCGTTTTAATGTCCAACTGCTTCGCCGTTACTGGCTGATTACCAACAGTAATGGCCGCCAGACAGAAGTTCAGGGCGAAGGGGTCATCGGTGAACAACCGCTGATCCTGCCTGGCAATGAATTTCACTACACCAGCGGCGCGATTTTAGAAACGCCGCTGGGCACGATGGAAGGCCATTATGAAATGGTCGCACAAGACGGTGAAGCCTTCCGTGTGCCTGTTCCGGTCTTCCGCCTCGCCATCCCTACGCTGATAAATTAATCCTTATGTCGACATATCTTATTGGTGATGTTCACGGCTGCATCGATGAACTCAAGGCGCTATTGGCGCAGGTGGATTTTGATCCGCAAAATGATGTCCTGTGGCTGACCGGTGATCTGGTTGCCCGCGGTCCGTCCTCTCTCGACGTGCTGCGTTTTGTCAGCGGTTTGGGCGATTCGGTTCGCATGGTACTCGGTAACCATGATCTGCATCTGCTGGCGGTTTACGCCGGTATCAGCTTTAACAAACCGAAAGATCGCATCACGCCTCTGCTTGAAGCCGAAGATGCTGATGAGCTGATCAACTGGCTGCGACGTCAGCCGGTATTGCAGGTAGACGATGAGCTGAAGCTGGTCATGGCACACGCCGGGATCACGCCGCAGTGGGATCTCGAAACGGCGCAGATGTGCGCCCGTGAAGTGGAATCCGTGCTGAGCAGCGACACCTATCCGCTATTTCTGGATGCGATGTATGGCGATATGCCAAACAACTGGCACCCGGAGCTTTCGGGCCTGGCACGCCTGCGTTTCAGTACCAACGCATTTACCCGTATGCGCTATTGTTTCCCAAACGGTCAGCTGGACATGATTTGCAAAGATGTGCCGGAAAGCGCGCCAAAACCGCTCAAACCCTGGTTTGATATTCCGGGTCCTGTCCGGGAAGCGGGTTACAGCATTGCGTTTGGTCACTGGGCGTCTCTGGAAGGAAAAGGCGCGCCGGAAGGTATTTACGCACTCGATACCGGGTGTTGCTGGGGCGGAGATCTGACGATGCTACGTTGGGAAGATAAAACCTACTTCACGCAGCCGTCCAACCGCCACAGCGAAAAAGAGCAGTCTGAGATCCCAAAAGTGATTTAATAAACCGCAGACATTCAGACAGCAAAAAGGCACCTTCAAAAGGTGCCTTTTTCATTTCAGACTGATCAGGTATCAGGCGCGGCGGTCGAGAATTTCGAAGCAATAACCGTGAGAGTTCTGCTCATCCGCATCATGGAATTCGCTGAAGGTGCTTTCCCAGTCATCCGGCTCGTAATCAGGGAAATGCGTGTCGCCTTCCACTTCTGCATCGATGTGAGTCAGGTATAAACGGTTAGCTTTTGGCAGCAACTGTTCGTAAACGCGGCCTCCGCCCATCACCATGACTTCTTCCACATCACCGGCCGCCGCCAGTGCAGCGTCAAGGGACGTTACCCAGGTCACGCCTTCATGTTCGCCAGGTTTAGAGCTGATGACGATATTCAGCCTGCCAGGCAATGGGTGTCCGATTGACTCAAACGTCTTGCGTCCCATGATGACAGGTTTGTTCAGCGTATTACGCTTAAACCAGGCCAGATCACCGGGTAAATGCCAAGGCATAGCGTTTTCCATGCCAATAACGCGATCGGTCGCCAGTGCGGCGATCAGGCTAATAATCATTGTGAAGCCCTGTGTAGAGAAGGAATTGGAGCGTGACCCGAAAAAAGAGCTGACACTATACGGAAAGCCCTATCAGCCGTCGATAGGAAGACCTGCGCTTTACAAAGATATAAGAGAGCTTTACCCCTGCCGGGATATTCCCCGTCAAACGTGCCATCTCAGCCCCTGAAGTGTGGTCAAAAGCCGGAAGCTTTCGCCGTAATTCAGTCGAAAATGCTGAACCGTTGATCTGCATTTCGTCCTGTATATTCGTGCTGTACAACAACCCTTACACACCGGGGCGTTTACGGTACAGCCACAATCCCGGTAATGATAATCCGATAGATAAAGCCCCGACGATAAAACTGGCTTTTAGAAAATTGGTAAGCGCCGTCGACAGCAATACCTCGCTGTAGCCAAGGTGCGAAATCTCCACCACGGAAATCATCGCCGTGTAGGCTGATATACCGGGGAACATCGGTATAACGGCGGCAACGGTGAAAACTTTAGGATGCGCCAGCAACCAGCGTGACCAGCGAATGCCCATAATGCCAATCAGTATAGCTGCCAGCAGGGACGCCCACTCAATGTTGATCCCGCCATGAATAAGTAACATCCGGGTGCCGTGGCCGAGCCCGCCAAGCAGTGCGCAATAGGGTAATGCCCGGCGTGGGACATTAAACACCATCGCAAAGCCCAGGGCAGGCACCGCAGCAAAAATCATGTCCTCGATCAGCGCCCATAAAAGACTCATGACCACCCCCGCAAATCCCACAGCGCCATGGCCATGACCACACCGATACAGGTTGCCAGCGTCAGCAGACTTGCCATCGTCCAGCGTGCCAGCCCGGTATTCACATGCCCCTTGAACATATCCGCCACAGCGTTAATCAGCGGAAAACCCGGCACCAGCAATAACACGCTGGCGGCCATGGCGACGTTTGACGACTGATCAAAAATGCCCAGCCGCAACAACAGGCCTGAAATGGACGTCGCCACAAATGCAGTGCAGCAAAAGTTGATCAGCGGATTCATGTGCTGTGCAGTCAGACTTTGGCGAACGGCCATAGCGACGCCACTGGCTAAAAAAGTGACGGTGAACGCATCCCATCCGCCGCCGTTAAGTTTGCTGAAACACCCGCAGGAGAGCGCCACCATCAGCACCATCAGCCAGCGCGGATAGCGCAGCGGTTTGATTTTTTGCAGACGTTTTGCCACCAGCGCGCTGTCGAGCAGTTTATGCTCAGCCAGGATCACCGTATGCTGGACTTCGGTCACCACCTGCATGTTGATCCCGCGATCGACATTCTTACGCGTTGAGGTCAGGCAGTAACCGCCGCTGAGCGTGCTGAGCACAATGGCATTGGCGGAGATTGAGCTTTCCACCCGGTCCATGCCCAGCGCGACACCGAGTCTTGCCGACAGCTGTTCGACCAGCATACTTTCCGCGCCATGCTGCAACAGCATCAGGGCACATTCGATGCATAACCGGGTAATTTCACGCTGATGATGCGCCTCGGGGCTTTCACGCACCGGGTGTTCTATGACCGGATCCTGCATACCATTCACCGTCCGCAAAAAAGCAATAAGAGTGATTTAACTTACTGAGGATTGGCGTATCATGCCGCCTTCTTTTGCTCTGAACATTGACGACGGTTATTTTCATGCTTGAAACCACCCTTTTTGTTGCCAGTATTGCCTTCCTCGGCATGCTTTCGCCCGGCCCTGATTTCTTTCTGGTGATCAAAAATGCGGCCCGCTATCCGCGCATTGCTGCACTCATGACGTCGCTGGGTGTGATTTGTGGCGTGATTACGCACATGTCTTACTGTGTGGCGGGTCTGGCGGTGGTGATCACCACTACGCCGTGGTTATTCAATTTGCTGAAATACGTCGGCGCCGCATATCTGATCTGGGTGGGTATTCAGGCGTTATTCTCCCGCAGCAACAGCAAAATGAACCTCGACGGGCTCGAGCCGCAGCAAGTGAAATTACGCACGGCGTTCGTGCAGGGTTATCTGTGTAATCTGCTGAATCCTAAAGCGACGCTGTTCTTCCTGGCGATGTTTACTCAGGTTTTGCAGATCAACTCCACCGTCGGTGAAAAGCTGTGGTACGCCTCGATAATCGTGGGTTTGTCTGCTATCTGGTGGCCGTCACTGGCCTTGCTGATCCAGAGCCCGCCGGTACGTCGCGGTCTGGCAAAAGCACAAAAAATTATCGATAAGCTGTTGGGTGGCGTGCTGATTGGTTTAGGTATCAAAGTCGCACTGAGCTGATTTGTACTGAATCAGTAAAGAAAAAAAACCGGTGCATCAGGCACCGGTTTTCAGTTTTGAATCTGTTTACCCCTTCGCTTCAATCACCTCATTCTCCGGGGCTTTCCCGTCAATACTGCCGCGCCAGCCCTGTTGCTGACCGGAGGCCAGACGCTCCTGATCCTGTTCAATCGCTGCCGTCAGCATATCTTTCGCACGCTGCATACTGGCGATGCGGAATTCGGTATCTTCGTAATTCTCGATAGTCGCTTCCAGCATTTTCAGGTTATAGCGGCGGAACAAATCGGCTTTCTCGCGGGCTTCATAGGCATCCAGCCCCAGCGCTTCCAGCACATCACGACCGACGCGCAGTGAACCTTCAAACAGTTCACGCTCCGGCGCTTCCACACCTAACTGGCGCAGCTGATACCAGTGATCAACGTCACGCGCACGGGCAATCACTTTCAGGTTCGGGAAATGCTCTTTCGCCAGCGCGGTCAGCTGAAGGTTGGCCTCCACATCATCAATGGCGTTAATCAGGACTTTAGCCTGCGCCGCGCCTGCCGACTCCAGCAAATCCACGCGCGTGGCATCGCCGTAAAATACTTTGGTACCAAATTTGCGCAGCGTTTCAATATGGTCAGGATCGTGGTCAAGAACCACGGTATGAACGTTATTGGCCAGTAACAGACGACCGGCAATCTGACCAAAACGACCGAACCCTGCGATAATGACCTGCGCATTTTCTTCATCGATGGTGTCTTGCGGACGGTCATCTTTTGGCGCATTGCGTTCAAGACGCGCCGACAATACCAGCAGTAATGGCGTCACCGCCATGGAAAGTGCAACGGCCAGCGTCAGCGCCTTTGACCATTCCACCGGCAACACACCAGCCATCTGCGCCGTACTGAAAATCACGAATGCGAATTCACTGCCCTGCCCGATTAAGATGGCAAACAGGCCGCGCTGCTTTTTCGGCACACCCAGCCACGGCGCAATCAGCCACAGCAAAGCGGCTTTCAGCGCCATAAATCCAACCAGCAATGTGGCGATCAGCAACGGCTGATGGACCAGCGTGCCGAAGTCGATAGACATCCCGACGCCGATAAAAAACAGGCCGAGCAACAGGCCTTTGAACGGCTGAATATCGCTTTCCAGCGCGTGACGGTATTCAGAACTCGCCAGCAATACACCTGCCAGAAACGCGCCCATCGCCATCGACATCCCGGCCATTTCCAGCAAAATGCCGAAACCGAAGACCAGAAACAGCGCAACGGCACTGAACACTTCACGCATGCCGGAACGTGCCACGAAGTGCAGTAATGGCCGCGTGACATAGCGTCCGAGCAGAATAACCAGCACCAGCGCACCGGCCACTTTTGCCGCGGACAAACCAAAACTCATCAGCGTGGTAGCTTCGCCGGTACTTGCCAGTAACGGGATCATCGCCACCAGCGGGATCGCCGCGATATCCTGAAACAGCAATACCGCAAACGCGCTGCGCCCGATTGGTGAAGCGGTCAGGCTGCGCTCACTCATCGCCTGCATGGCAATGGCCGTTGAGGACAGCGCCAGCGTCAGGCCAATCAGCAGGGCAATTTTCCAGTCCAGCCCGAGGAAGTAACAGAACGCGCTGAGCACCACGCCGCAGCCGACCATCTGAATACTGCCGCCGCCGAATACCGAGGCACGCATGGTCCATAACCGTTTGGGATCCAGCTCCAGACCGATGACAAACAGCATCAGCACCACGCCGATTTCCGCAAAGGTCAGAATTGACTCCGCATCTGACACCAGCTTCAGCCCCCACGGACCGATAATGCAGCCGGCGATCAGATAACCGAGCACGGAACCCAGCCCCAGGCGTACCGCAATCGGCACAAACAGCGCCGCCGAGCCGAGATAAATCAGGCCTTCGATCATCAGGTTATGGTTATCCAAGACTCACCTCCGGCGGACAGCCTTCTTTCAGACTCAGACAAGCCGTTAAACGCCGGCGATATTCTTCGCCCGCCGCCTTCAGCGCCACTTCGTCACAAATAAAGGTGTTGTGGACGGCAAAATACGGCAGCCAGTGCATGCCGCAATAAATGGCTGTCGCCTGTAACGGCTGCGCCAGCACGTCGAAATCAGGGTGATCACCCAGTTCGAAATGATGCTCGTTGCCACCGGTCGTCACCGCCCACAGGCAATGTTTTCCGTTCAGCGCATTGCCTTCATGACCGTAGGCCCAGCCGTGCTCAAGCACTTTGTCGATCCACAGTTTCATCAGCGGCGGCAGGCTGTACCATTGGATGGGATGCTGAAAAACCACCAAATCCGCGCGTTCAACCGCTTTCTGTTCAGCGGCGATGTCGATATTAAAATCGGGATAGAGGTCGTAAAGCGAGCGCACTTCAACATTGGGCAAATCACTGACGGCTGACAGCAACCCCTGATTGGCTCTTGAATGGCGCGGATAAGGATGGGCGTAAATTATTAAAATCATCAGTGAACTCATATCGACAAAATATACATTCATCATAAAGTATTTTTAACATTTATTAACTGCCGTAAATACGATGAAAAACAGGGCCCTCAGGCCCTGTTGCTTTAGATGAAAGGATTTACGGACAACTGACTGCCCCGAGATCCAGCCAGTTGTCACCTGCAACCGGCGTCACACCCTGTGTCCAGACTTTCGCTTTCCAGTTATGGCCGCCGTAAGTGGCCATTTCACCCTGAAGATAGGTGGCCGCATTGTCGTAAGGCAAAGTGATATTGCTGACGAGTTGCCACTGATCGCTGCTGCGTAATGGCGGATTGTTTTGAGTCCAATATTTCGCCTTCCATATCAGCTGGTTGTAGCTTACAGCATCACCGGTATTATAGATTTTACTGCTGTCCCAGGCTGGCACTTGTGCCGCTGCAGGATCCGTTGTCACGCCACATCCGCCCGAGGTCGCCGGGTTTACTGTCAGCTGTAAGCTGGCCGTGCCGGATGATTTTCCGTCGCTGACCACAACACTGACCTGATAAACCGTGCTGGTGGTGACCGCCGGAGCGGTAACGTTGATGGCGCTGGTAGTCAGTGAGCTGGCGCTCAGACCGGCGGGCAACGTCCACTGATAGGTTAGCGGATCGCTGTTAGCATCCGTCGCCTGTGCCACCAGCGCGAAGGTATTACCTGCCGTCACGGTCATGGTCGCAGGCAACGTCACCACCGGCGGCTGGTTCGCCTGAACCGCCGAGTTTGTCACCTGAACCTGCGCGGTAGTGCTCAGCCCTTGCGGGTCGGTCACCTTGAGCTGGAATACCCACACCTGATCTTGTGTGGTAGTCAGTACGTTAAACTGCGCTTTGGCTTTGTCTGCATTGGTCAGCGTCACTGCCGGGCCGGAGATTTTGGTCCACAGATACGTCAGCGCACTATTTTCCGGGTCACGGGAGGCAGAACCATCAAGTACCACGGTCACCGGACCGGTCACGTTCTGATTCGTTCCCGCACTGGCCAGCGGCGCAAGATTTGTAGTGCCGCCGCCGCTGCCATCCCCTAACCCTTCATGCATGGCATTCAAAATATCGCCGTTATCTGCGTCGATTTCCCATGCGAACAGGCCGCCAAGCTGATTAGCCAGAACGTATTTACCTTTGGCAATCACTGAACGGTTGTCATCGTAAGTGATCAAATCACCGGTGGAAGGCTTCCACAAATACGGGGCTTCAGCCGCCGGATCATAGTTGTACTGCCAGTCACTGCTGGCTTTAAGCTTCGCCACCTGACGGTAATCGAGAATGCCATTCTCCCAGGTCCCTGCGGTCGGGCCCGTCGCGGTGCCGGTGAAAGGATCGTTATTCTGGAAATTCTTCACCCCTGTCCAGCCGCGCCCGTACATAGCGGCACCCACCACGATTTTGCCCGGCGTCACGCCCTGTGACAGTAATGCCTGCACGCCATGATCGGTGGTGTAATCGGTATCGGGCTTCGAGGCGGAACCGTATAAGGCGGTTTGATGACCCAGCGTCGTCAGTGAGAAAGCCCCATAGAAGTCGTAGCTCATCAGGAATATGTGATCCATATATTGCTGCACGGCGCTGTAATCCACGTTATCAATTTTGTCCCTGCCTGCACTGATCGCCGAACTCAGTTCGTAGGTTTTTCCTGTCTGGGCTGACAATTCATTAAGCATCGCCCGCAGATCTTTCATCAGCTGCACATAGGTATCACCATCCGCCGTGCTGCCCAGCGCCGGGTTTTCACCGCCACCGCCCGGAAATTCCCAGTCAATATCCACACCGTCAAAGAACTTCCAGGTTTGCAGGAATTCTTTTACCGAGGCCACGAAGACGTCCCGCTTCGCCTTATCCTTCATGAAATAGAACGGGTCTGACAACGTCCAGCCACCGATGGAAGGGACAATTTTCAGGTTTGGATAGGCTTTTTTCAGCGCCATCAGCTGACCAAAATTACCTTTATAAGGTGCTGAATATTCACTGACGCCTTGCTGAGGCATCTGCACCGCAGCCCAGGGATCGTGTATCGCAACTTTAAAATCCTGACGCCCCGCACAGGCGCGTTGCAAGGCCTGAAAACTGCCCTCAATGCTTTTTAAACTGTCGTTAATCCCGTCCCCGCCGCAAATCGGCGTGAAGCCGTACAAGATATGTGTCAGGTTCTGCGCAGGGATTTTATCCACGGAGAATCCGCGACCATACACGCCCCACTCAACAAAATATGCGCCAACGACCTTGCCAGACTTGTTGTTATAAGGCTGGTTATTTTCCTTCAGCGTGCTGGTTAACGGTAGCAGATGACTGCCGTCGGTATCTGCCACCACAATTTGTTTGGCGTCACTGGTGGTACAACCTTCGCTGTTACATAACGCGACCTGTAACTGATAACGCCCGCCTTTACTGACAGCAAAAGTGGCGCTCCCCGTCGCCCCGGACGGACCGCTCCATACCTGCGCACCGTTCAGTAACACTTTGGCCGTCTGGCCCGCGTCGCCCGTCCATAAATTCCAGGTTACGGTGACATCTGCCGCATTCTTCACTGTGACCAGCTGGTTATAGGCGGTGGCTGACTGGTTAATATCAATAATAGAAAACGTCGTCTCATCCGCGCCGAGACTTGGCTTTCCGGGAAGTGCAGCCTGTGAGACCGGCGCAAGAACCGCGCCGATAAGCAAAGCCAGAAGGCTGACAGGAGTTTTGTTCATGTGAAATTCCTCATTTTTGACTGGAAGCACTGCAAGAAGGGTTAATTCTCGATGTGAACTAACCAAGGCTTCGAGTATAAAATCAGACACAAACACATAACAATAATTAAACATTAAAACAGCATGATACTCATCACATTAACTTAAAATATCGATCTAAAAGAATAAGTTATAGCAAAAATTGCTTTCATATGAAGACACCAATACATAAAAAACATAGCTTTAACGTTAAACATATTTAATGATTATGTTTAACATTTTAGCCGAGCAGATATAAAAAAAGCCCGCACCTTTCGGGAGCGGGCGTCTTAACGTCCGTAGGGAACCAGCGGAGGCTTATTTGCTGATTTTTGCGTGCATTTCCTGCACCGAAATTACCTGCCAGACGCTATCTCATACTGAAGAGGCCGTTTTTTAGCTTAGTTGCTCAAGCCGTAAATTATTGATTACGTTGTAATCTGTTGACTCTCCAGGGTAGATAATCTGTATATCAAGCGGCACATCCTGATTTGGTCCGATAATGTGTCCCGCTCTGCTTTCCAAATAAACGTGGCCCTCTACGGACTTTTCAATGTTCAAAATAATCCAGTTAACATTCGTTTTCAGCCAATCAGGACTGACCTCCGCGCCTTCAGGCAGAACAAACGACAATTCCCACGAACTCACTTGTTCATCCCTGGATGTAAGTATCAGATGATAACTGTAAATATATTCGGGTTGGTCCCACACTAATTTCCAGTGAGACATTAATTGCTGAGTCACTTGTAAGGGTTTAGGTTCAGTCACATGAACCAATGTAGTGACGACATTATTACCTGTATTGATCACGCCAACTGGGGCATGTAATCTGCACACCAGTTCTGTTGAACCTACCGCTTTTCCTGTTACCGGAATTCGAAGAATAACGGAACTGTTCGCAGGAACAGTAACAGCAGGAACTGCAGACACAGAGATAATATCGGTATTACTAATCGTCACATTAATCGTGACATCTTCTACTGTTGTTGCACTATCATTTTCAATTTTACATTTAAATAAATACCTTTCATCGATACCAACACTAAAATCACTTTCAGCCAGTATTACCAGATTCACTTCAGTCACCGGTGCGCTCACCACCGATCGCACAGCATCATTCCAGGTACTTTTTCCCAGAGGATAGTCATAAAGCGTAGAAACATCCTGCCCCGCAGAGACTGACAGCGTCTGCCCGTCAAGATAGATCCCCGAAACTAGTGTAGCGGCCTGATTCATATTATTGACTACGCTCGAAACGCCGCCCCCTGCGCCAAGGATAAAACCATAGCTTTCAAGCTGTGCCTGATCCACTTGAATATTTGGAGAAATAACCAGAATATCGCCTACCGTCTTGTTATAGTCCACGTTAGTAAATAAGCATAATTTACCGTCAGGGCAATTGCTCACGCCCGAGCTTTTTTTAATAAGATAAACATCTTGATCTGCCATAATGTAGCTCTCCGATTTATTTAATATAGTTCACCTTGAGATAAATATGTTTAAAGTGAACGTTTATGTGTTTTGAAAACTTACCTGCCTACCAGAAACAGTAATGAGTGATAAAAAGAGATTTGTGAAATAAAAACAACATCAAAAGCATCATTTTATATAATGCGTCATGTTTTAAATTAATGAGGGATATTATTTATCTCATTTTTATCGTTCTGAGGGATATTACTGAAGTGAGGGCATTGGCGTAACTTCTAACGAATGCTGACAAAACAATATGATATCTGAATGTGCGGAGATGAAATTTATGACAAAAAAAACCGCAGGCGAACCTGCGGCTGGTACGAGAATGTGAACAGATTAGTTTTTGATCCGCGCGTGCATTTCCTGCACTGAAATCACCTGCTCGGTCGGGTCAGAAGACAGCGCCATCGCGGTAGCAAAACCACCGTTCAGCGTGGTGTCGTAATGCACTTTGTATTGCAGTGCGCTGCGACGGATAAGCTTGGAGTCTTCAATCGCCTGACGGCCAGCAGTGGTGTTCACGATATAGACATATTCGCCGTTCTTGATACGGTCCTGAATATGCGGACGGCCTTCATGCACCTTGTTGACCAGACGCGGATTAATTCCGGCCTCGCCCAGCACTACCGCCGTACCGTGGGTTGCATCCAGCTCGAAACCACGTTTGAGCAGTTTCGCGGCTAAATCCACCACGCGAGCTTTGTCACCCTCGCGGACTGACAACAGGGCGCGGCCAGCTTTCTTCATACCGGAATTACTGCCCAGCTGCGCTTTGGCAAAGGCTTCTGCGAAGGTACGGCCGACGCCCATGACTTCACCGGTAGAACGCATTTCCGGCCCCAGAATCGGGTCAACGCCAGGGAATTTGTTGAACGGCAGCACCACTTCTTTTACGGAGTAGTAAGGCGGGATGACTTCTTCGGTCACGCCCTGCTGTGCCAGTGTCTGACCCGCCATCACGCGAGCCGCCACTTTCGCCAGCGGTACACCGGTCGCTTTGGAGACGAACGGTACGGTACGGGCTGCACGCGGGTTAACTTCAATCAGATAGACTTCATTGTTCTTCACGGCGAACTGGACGTTCATCAGACCGCGAACACTCAGCTCGAAAGCCAGTTTCTCGACCTGCTGACGCATCACATCCTGAATTTCCTGGCTCAGCGTGTAGCAAGGCAATGAACATGCGGAGTCACCGGAGTGAACGCCCGCCTGTTCGATGTGCTCCATGATGCCGCCAATCAGTACGCGCTCGCCGTCGCAGATAGCATCAACGTCAACTTCTACGGCGTCGTCAAGGAAGCGATCCAGCAGAACCGGAGCATCGTTCGAGACGCTGACCGCATTCTGGAAGTAACGGCGCAGGTCGATTTCGTCGTAGACGATTTCCATCGCGCGGCCGCCCAGCACATACGAAGGACGCACCACCAGCGGATAACCGATACCCGCCGCTTTTTCGACTGCCTGTTCGATAGTCGCAACGGTGGCGTTCGCCGGTTGTTTCAGACCCAGACGGTGAACCGCCTGCTGGAAACGTTCGCGGTCTTCGGCACGGTCAATCGCGTCCGGGCTGGTACCAATAATTGGCACGCCAGCAGCTTCCAGTTCACGCGCAAGTTTCAGCGGAGTCTGGCCGCCATACTGAACAATCACGCCTTTCGGCTGTTCGATACGCACGATTTCCAGCACGTCTTCCAGTGTCACGGATTCGAAATACAGACGGTCGGAAGTGTCGTAGTCGGTAGACACCGTTTCCGGGTTACAGTTAACCATGATGGTTTCGTAACCGTCTTCGCGCAGCGCCAGTGAGGCGTGAACGCAGCAATAGTCGAACTCGATACCCTGACCGATACGGTTTGGACCACCGCCCAGCACCATGATTTTCGGCTTGTCGTTGGTCGGGTTAGATTCGCATTCTTCTTCATACGTCGAATACATGTAGGCGGTATCGGTAGAGAATTCCGCGGCACAGGTATCCACACGTTTGTAGACCGGATGCAGATTATATTTGTGACGCAGTTTGCGCACTTCGCTTTCTGAAACGCCGACCAGTTTCGCCAGACGCAGATCCGCAAAGCCTTTGCGCTTAAGCATGCGCAGGTAATCGTGGGTCAGAATGTTGAAGCCACCTTCGGCCACTTCATTTTCCAGTTTCACTAGTTCTTCAATCTGCACCAGGAACCAGCGGTCCACGTTGGTCAGGTTGAAGATTCCGTCAACGGACATCCCGGCACGGAAGGCATCAGCGATATACCAGATACGCTCGGCACCGGCTTCTTTCAGTTCACGACGGATTTTGGTCAGTGCTTCCGGGTCATCCAGACTCACTTTCGGGTCAAAACCGCTCGCGCCCACTTCCAGACCGCGCAGGGCTTTTTGCAGAGATTCCTGCTGAGTGCGGCCAATCGCCATCACTTCGCCGACAGATTTCATCTGCGTGGTCAGACGGTCGTTGGCACCGGCAAATTTCTCGAAGTTGAAGCGAGGAATCTTGGTCACAACGTAGTCGATAGAAGGTTCGAACGAGGCCGGGGTTTTACCGCCGGTGATGTCGTTCATCAGCTCATCGAGGGTGTAACCCACCGCCAGTTTCGCGGCTACTTTGGCAATCGGGAAACCGGTCGCTTTAGACGCCAGCGCGGAAGAACGTGATACGCGCGGGTTCATTTCGATAACGATCAGACGGCCATTTTTCGGGTTTACCGAGAACTGGACGTTAGAGCCGCCGGTTTCTACGCCGATTTCACGCAGTACCGCCATCGAGGCGTTACGCATGATTTGGTATTCTTTGTCGGTCAGGGTTTGCGCGGGGGCCACGGTGATGGAATCACCTGTGTGGATGCCCATCGCATCGAAGTTTTCGATGGAGCAGACGATGATGCAGTTGTCGTTTTTATCACGCACCACTTCCATCTCGTACTCTTTCCAGCCAATCAGCGACTCATCAATCAGCAGCTCTTTGGTTGGAGAAAGATCCAGACCGCGTTCGCAAATCTCTTCAAACTCTTCACGGTTGTACGCGATACCGCCACCGGTGCCGCCCATGGTGAAGGAAGGACGAATGATGCACGGGAAGCCAACATCAGCGGCAACCGCCAGCGCTTCTTCCATGGTGTGTGCGATACCGGAACGTGCGGTGTCGAGGCCGATTTTTTTCATCGCCACGTCGAAACGGCGACGGTCTTCCGCTTTATCAATCGCATCGGCGGTCGCTCCAATCATGGTCACGCCGAATTCTTCCAGCACTCCCTGACGTTCCAGTTCCAGCGCACAGTTCAGTGCGGTCTGGCCGCCCATGGTTGGCAGCACGGCATCCGGACGTTCTTTCTCGATAATCTTGCGCACCACTTCCCAGTGAATTGGCTCGATGTAAGTCGCATCGGCCATTTCCGGGTCAGTCATGATGGTCGCAGGGTTGGAGTTCACCAGAATGACGCGGTAACCCTCTTCACGCAGCGCCTTACACGCCTGCGCACCCGAGTAGTCAAATTCACAAGCCTGGCCGATAACAATCGGGCCGGCGCCCAGGATCAGGATGCTTTTTATATCTGTACGTTTTGGCATTTTTTCTTGCTCCTGATTTATTTGCCTGTAAGAGTGGCGTCGTTTTTATTGGTAGCGCGAAAAGCTTCAATCAGTTCGATGAAGTGGTCGAACAGCGGTGCCGCATCGTGCGGACCCGGACTGGCTTCAGGGTGCCCCTGGAAGCTGAACGCCGCTTTATCAGTGCGATGAATTCCCTGCACCGTGTGGTCGAACAGTGATTTGTGGGTCACGCGCAGGTTGGCAGGCAGACCGGTTTCATCAACCGCAAAACCGTGGTTCTGAGCGGTGATCATCACGATATCTTTATCGATATCTTTTACCGGGTGGTTACCGCCGTGGTGGCCGAGCTTCATTTTTACGGTCTTCGCGCCGCTGGCCAGTGCCAGTAACTGGTGGCCGAGACAGATGCCGAATACCGGAATGTCAGTTTCCAGGAAGGATTTGATCGCCGCGATCGCGTAATCACATGGCTCCGGGTCACCCGGGCCGTTGGACAGGAAGATACCGTCCGGATTCATCTTCAGCACTTCTTCTGCCGGCGTTTGTGCTGGAACCACTGTCAGGCGGCAACCGCGATCCACCAACATGCGCAAGATATTACGCTTCGCGCCGTAGTCGTAAGCCACCACGTGGAATGGCAGTTCTTCAGATTTCTTCGCTTCCGGCAGTTCGCCTTCCAGCGTCCAGCTGCCTTGCTGCCAGCTGTAGGATTCTGTCGTCGTCACTTCTTTCGCCAGATCCATCCCTTTCAGCCCCGGGAATGCTTTGGCTTTTTGCAGCGCCAGTTCAGCATCCGGTGAATCGCCCGCAATGATGCAGCCGTTCTGTGCGCCTTTTTCACGTAACAGGCGGGTCAGTTTGCGGGTATCAATATCGGCGATGGCAACGATGTTGTTGCGCTTGAGATAATCAGAGAGGTTTTCTTCACTGCGGTAATTGCTGGCAATCAGAGGTAAATCGCGAATGACCAGGCCTTGAGCGTGTACTGCGGAGGATTCTGCATCAGCGGCGTTAGTGCCGACATTACCGATATGGGGATAAGTGAGAGTGACAATCTGGCGGGAATAGGAAGGATCAGTGAGGATTTCTTGATAACCGGTCATCGACGTATTGAAGACCACTTCCCCCACTGCCGACCCTTCTGCCCCGATGGCCCGACCGTGGAATTGGGTTCCGTCTTCCAGAACCAATAGCGCTGACTTTATCAAAGCATCCTCCAAGAATAATAAATCACAATATCTGCATATTAATTCAGATAACCCGATCTAAATCAATGCAAAAATCGCTCCCAAAGGCAATTTTTGGCAAATTGCGCGCATTCTAATGATGGCAGTACGGTTTGTCTACCAAAAGCACCAATATTTCTCTTCTTTTCGTACAACTCAGAGAAAAGGCTCTCTGACTGGCATAAAAATAGTGACTAAGTCGCCATAGTAACCGTTTGCGGGAGAGGATGTGTGGAAAATGACGAGAAAAGGGGAATTGTTACAGAACCGAAGAGTGGTCGCGTTCAAAAAACATGCAATACATCAGATAAAACCAGTGAAAACACCATAAAAATGAAAATACAAAGATAAAAATAAGCGAAACACTTATTTTCTAATAAAAAGAGAAGGGCAATCAAGGAACTGCCCTTTTATCAAAACATTATGACCAAAACAACCACATCACATCTAAATCATCTTTTACAAATCTTCTAAACCAAGCACGTCTCGCATGTCATAAAGACCGGTTTTATGTGAAGAAAGCCACTTACCCGCACGAACAGCGCCATTTGCGAATGTCATGCGGCTGGAAGCCTTGTGCGTTATCTCAACGCGCTCACCGATATCTGCAAACATCGCGGTGTGTTCACCGACGATATCGCCTGCACGAATCGTGGCAAAACCAATACTCTTTGGATCACGTTCACCGGTATAACCTTCACGGGCATACACCGCACACTCTTTGAGATCACGGCCTAATGCACCGGCAATCGCTTCACCCATTGCCAGTGCTGTACCTGATGGTGCATCAACTTTATGACGGTGGTGCGCTTCCACGATTTCAATATCCGTGTAATCGCCCATGACTTTGGCCGCCTTTTCCAGCAGCTTGAGGACAACATTCACGCCAACGCTGAAGTTGGCGGCAAAAACGACCGGAATGATCTCCGAAGCCTGCTTAATTGCAGCCTTACCGGCATCATCAAAGCCCGTGGTCCCGATAATCATGCCTTTATGGTGCTTCTGGCAAAATTCCAGATGCGCCAGCGTGCCTTCCGGACGGGTGAAGTCGATCAAAATATCGAAGTCGTTCGTCACAGCATCCAGATTGTCATGCACTTTAATGCCCATAGTACCGACACCGGCCAGTTCACCCGCATCGGCACCCACTAAGGAAGAACCCGAACGTTCCAGCGCTGCGCCCAACACCACGCCATCGGCATCGGATACGGCCTGAATCAGCTGCCGGCCCATGCGGCCACCTGCGCCAACAATGGCCATGCGAATATCAGCGTTACTCATAATTACTCTCTTCTTATAGGGGTTCTGCCGTGAAACAGAATCAGGTTATCGGCCCCGCCATGAGGGAGCCAGCGAAATTGCCTCATAATTAGAAAATTATGATACAGGCCGGTTAATATCAGTAAAAGCTATCCGGTTTCAGGTTACTAAACGTAGGGTTTTGTGTTAAACCGCCGACGAAACTGGAACTTGGCCGTGTCCAGAGTAATAAAATAGTAGCTAAACGTTATTTGCATAAAAATTCATGACAATGAATAAAATGTGCTTCACGTTACCGCTCCTTAAAACTTTCATCTACTTTAGTTTGTAACGGGCTTAACAAATAGTCGATGACACGCCGCTTACTGGTTTTTATTTCAGCGGTGACATTCATTCCCGCAACCAGGTTAATACGTTTCCCTTCGATCATAAGATGATTTTGATCCAGAGCGACAATTGCACTAAACACCATTCCGAGTTGTTCATGCTCCATCGCATCCAGACTGACGCTAATCACTTTTCCTGTCAGGTAACCGTAACGCGTATAAGGAAACGATTCGATTTTCACAGTGACAGGTTGGCCAACATTTACAAAACCGATATCTTTATTGGCGATCAGTGTTTCTACCTCAATTTTATCTTCAAGAGGGACGATAACCATGATCGGTTGTGCCTCCGTCACAACACCGCCGACGGTATGTACAGCCAATTGTTGTATTGTGCCATCAACTGGCGAAGACAATGACATCCAGTGCTGTCGCTGAGTGGCTTTTAAAAGCTGACCGGAAAGCTGATGAATTTGCTCATTGGCTTGCCGTAACGTTTCAAGGGTATCTCGCTGTAAAGTCGTCGTATTCAACCGCTGTTCTTGTTCTGCCTGACTGATACTTTCTTGTATCTGCTGAGTCTTGTTACGCAAACTTTTCAAATCATGCTCGTTTTGGATGACTTTACTTTCCTGTTCATAATACTCATGTTGAGAAAGATAGTTTTTATTGAGCAAAACAAGAAAATCTTTCGAGCGTTGTCTCTCAATTTTTCCTATTCGCTCCAGTTTGTGGATCTGATCGTCATTTGAACGCAATTCTGCATGATATTGATTAAGTATTGCCTGTAACTTTTCATTTTGGGTTACCCAGGTCTGATAGTGATTTTCACCCAAAATCTCAGTTTCATTAATATCCTCAGAAGGAATACCCCACTTTTCTGCCAATTTTCTATTCAAAGAAAGACGCTGGCGTTTCTCGATCGAAACAATCAAAGCTTCCGCACGCAATTTAGCCAACTGTACAGCCTGTAATCCTTTTACCGACTGCTCATAATCACTGTCGGAACCAATACCACTTAATTCGATGAGAGGCTGCCCCTTGCGAACAAACTGTCCATCGCTGACATAAATATTTTTAACCACGGACGTTTCAAGCGGCTGAATTTGTTTACTGCGTCCACTCGGTATTGTTTTACCTTGGGTAATGGCAAGAATATCAATTTGGCCTATCAACGCCCATACAAAAGCAATCGCGGTAAATAATATTATTGCGCGGGCGACAGCCTTTGGAGCAACAGAGACAGGTGTTTCTGTAAGTTCAAGATGGGCCGGGAGGAAAGCTTTTTCATTTTCATTTCGTTCTATAGGCTCCAGATCTTTACGATAAGGCCAGATACTTTTCCATATGCGACAATAATTACGGCATAACTCCGATATTGCCTGAATCCATAATTTCATATTTTTGCGTCTGTTATTTTTAATAAAGTGAATTTTTCTATAATGATTGGATAGAATGTAAGTGTCGGTAATACCCATTTTCACGAGATAATAATTCCTGATGAGTACCCTCTTCAACTATCTGTCCTTTATCCATCGCAATAATCCGCTGTGCATGGCGAACGGTTGAAAGACGATGAGCAATAATCAATACCGTTCTATGACGGCAGATTGCCTGCATATTTTGCATAATGGCTTGCTCTGACTCGTAATCCAGTGCACTGGTCGCTTCATCAAAAATTAATATTCGGGGATCGCCGACCAGAGCGCGGGCAATAGCGACACGCTGGCGTTGGCCCCCAGATAATCCTGCCCCCTGCTCTCCAACATGGGTGTCGTAACCTTCCGGCAACTCCATAATAAATTCGTGGGCACCTGCCAACTTTGCCGCTTCAATAATACGTTCAAGTGTCATACCCGGTTCAGCCAGTGCAATATTGTCGCGAACGCTGCGGTTTAACAAAACATTATCTTGTAAAACAACGCCAATTTGCCTTCGCAACCAGGCTGGATCGGCCAAAGCAAGGTCATTACCATCAATGGTCACCCTCCCACGCTCGGGCGCATACAGCCTTTGAACCAGTTTCGTCAGTGTACTTTTGCCAGAGCCAGAGCGCCCAACGATCCCAATCACTTCATTAGCATGGAGTTTCAGACTCAGGTCACGCAGTACTTCATGCCCGTCAGGACGGTAACGGAAACAGACTTGCTCGAAATGGATTTCCCCCTGGATCTCAGGCAGTGCGAGCCGACTGCTACTATTTTCGGTTGGGGTATTAAGAATATCACCCAGGCGCGCCACTGAAATTCCAACCTGCTGAAAATCCTGCCATAACTGAGCCAGACGAATAACCGGCGCAGCAACCTGCCCGGCTAACATATTAAATGCAATCAGTTGCCCCACGGTTAAATCACCACCTATAACCAGCCGCGCTCCCAGCCATAGTGTAGCGACCATGACCAATTTCTGAATCAGCTGCACACCCTGCTGCCCGATAGTTGCAAGCCTTGTCACACGAAAACCAGCATGGACATAACTGGCCAGCAGCTGATCCCAGTTTCGAGTCATCTGGGGTTCAACGGCCATTGATTTGATGGTTCCAACAGAAGTGACTGATTCCACCAAAAATGACTGGCTGTCAGCATTGCGGGCAAATTTTTCATTCAGGCGGGCGCGTAATACAGGACTAATAGCCGCTGACCAGAATGCATAACAAGGTAAGGAAATAAGCACGACCAGCGTAAGCCACCCGCTATAAAAGCTCATGACGATCAGAAAGATAAAAGAGAAACTGAGATCCATCACCGATGTCAGAGCCTGGCCTGTAAGGAAATTTCGGATCTGTTCAAGTTCTCTTACTCTGGCGATGGTATCCCCGACCCGCCGTTTCTCAAACCAGGCCAATGGCAAAGCAAACAGGTGACGAAACAGGCGAGCACCCAGCTCAACATCAATCCGGCTGGTGGTATGAGCAAAAATGTAAGTCCTCAGGCCCCCTAACACGACTTCGAAAAGTACGACAAGCAGCAGCGCAACAGTCACCACATCCAGCGTACTAAAGCTGCGGTGGACTAATACCTTATCCATAACGACCTGAAAAAATAAGGGTGTAATCAGGGCAAAAAACTGGATCACAGCAGAGGCAACCAAAACTTCTAACAATATTTTTCGATACTTAATAACCGCGGGAATAAACCACGTGAAATCAAATTTAGCCAAGGAACCTAACACCGAAGCCCGGGATGTTATCAGGATAAGCTCACCCGTATAGCGCGTTAGGAACTCTTTCTCTTCCAGAATGACAGGTTTCTTTATATTTAGATCCTGAATGAGATATTGAGAACCATCTATTTTTGCCAAAATTAAATGATTCCCTGCATCATCCCACATGAGAGCCGGAAGGGTAATTTTACAAAGTCGTTTCACAGGAGTACTTACCGACTTAGCTTTTAAACCTATACTTTTAGCAGCGAGAAGCCAGTTTGTTTTATTGAATCTCTCTTCACCGCAGTTAAAGCGATGCAAGATGTCCTGTGGATTTACAGCAATACCGTGGTATTGGGCCAGAATTATTAACGCATTAATTGCAATATCTGCACTTACTTTGGCATTTACTCGTCCCTCTAATGAGGATGGCGAAGCAGAAATCATATCTAGTTCTTTGTCTTTCATGTAACTTCATCACTCCAATGAGTATAAAAATGCGAAAGATATAATAAATATATGCATGGCTTATGTTTTGAACAAATAAAATTCAACAGCTAAATATTCTTCACCAAGAATATTGAATCATGATAGAAAGTTCAAACTCATTATTGAGTTACGTGAGATATAAAATCCATTACGCTAAATTAATTAGCAAGCTAATATAAGACTTCACTACACCACTAAAAATAAACACCACCAAACCAGAGGTTAACATGCCAAATAATATTAATGAAATAAAACCATCCATTAGATTAGTAGATGATATTGGGAATTTCCTTGCTGGAAAATATATGGATAACAACCCCATACACGCCGAAGATATTGCGGTTTTTCTTGAGAAGAAATTTACCGATTTTTATGGTAGCGGTAGCCAAATGTTAAAAAACATACACGGAATTGTTGAGACAATATCGAACATTGAGGCGTATAACCTTAACATTCTTAAAATTGAGAGGCTTCATGCTCAAGCAAATGCATCGGTACAAACAAATAATACTGAAAGTGGTAGCCATCATTTTCTTATGAAGGATGACGATCCAATAATTAACGATTATGCTGCAATAATTCTTCCTATTTCGGAGGAGATTGCCAAACAAAAAATTAATACTAACCCATCTGATTTTGCAAAGGCCGGCCATAGCATAATTAAATATATCAATGGTTCACTGACCACATTAGACTTCGCTGAGGCTTTTGCATCAGATGACCGCGGGGAAGTATTTTATGCAGGTATTGCCTATCTTGGGGGGGCAGCAGCAGGACTCATTTTCACAGCGTTGATTCCGGCAGCAGCCCCCGCGTTGCTTATAACCGCACTTGCAGGTTTAGCCTCCTACGTTGCTAGTGAGCTTGCGGCAGATTATGCCAAAAGCAAAGGGATGAGTGCAGACTTTGGTATGGCTAGCGGCTCTACTTTCAGTGGAGGGATTTATCCTCCTCTCGCCTATTTAAAGGCTTTAGAAGATGCTGGGTTAATTGCCGGACCGGACGGTACAAAAAAAACTCCAGATAAAACAGGCCCCTCTTTTGATGATGCCAAAAAAGCAGCCTCTCCTATTATTATTGATCTTGACGGGGATGGTATTGAAACACTTAGTAAAAATAATGGAGTTTTCTTTGACTACGATGGGGATTATTTAGCAGAAAGATGCGGATGGGTTTCATCTGATGACGGATTATTAGTATTAGATATCAACAAAAATGGAAAAATTGAATCAGGAAAAGAACTTTTTGGAAATAATACATCATTGATTAATAATGTATTAGCCAGCAATGGTTACCAGGCACTTCAGGAGTTGGATGATGATAAAAATGGTGTCATAAATAACCTTGACAAGGTTTGGAATGAATTAAGTATCTGGCAAGACAAAAATATAAATGGGCGGGTAGATGAAGGTGAGTTGAACAGACTAGAACGCTACGAAATATCAGAAATTTCAGTAAATTATACTAAATCCAGCACGATTGATGTGAACAATAATGCTCATCGTCAGATAGGTGACGTAACGTTCAGTGATGGTCACAAGGGTGCCAGTACTGATGTTTGGTTTGATGTTAATAAAGGATACACACGCTACATTGGTGATATAAAAGTCAGTGATGACATCGTTGCACTGCCGTACATTCGGGAATTCGGAAAACTCGTTAACTTCCACATTGCAATGACTGAAAATGCACAACTCAGAAGGCTCATAGAAAATTTTGTGAGTAAGCCTTCAGAAGAAGCTCTGAAGCAAGATATTAACGAAATCATCTTTACCTGGGCTAGTGTAAATGATCTTAATCCCAATAGTAAGAATGACTATTTGGATCCACGAAAATTAGCTGTAATTGAAAAAGCAACCGGCGAGATTTACACAGGGCAACTAGGCCCCCAGGCAAGTCATTTAATCAGTTTGGAATATGATGTTTTCGCTAAAAACATTTCCGCACTACTGCTTGTTCAAACTGTTTACAAAGACTACTTCGATGATATAAAAATAACACTTAATGATTCTCTTGATGGATTCACTCTAGATTTTATGAAGTTTAAAGAAAATCTATTATTATTAGAAAAAACAGATATTTTTTCATATTTTGAATTAGCGAAAATAACTAGGGATTTATTGATTTACAGCCCTTACTTTAGTAAGGAAAATGAAGAAATTGTTGATATGGCCAATCATTCAATAGCAAGCACAAATCTTAATGAAAATTTCACTGATAATACACAAACAATAAATACTTATTTATTTAGGAAAAATCACGGGCAGGATACACTCACTAACCTTGTTTCTTCCGATACCGACATTATCACCCTGCGCTTTACCGGCGCACACGCCGCCGATGTTCAGCTCTTCTCCCTCGGCAACGACCTTATCATCCGCGCCTACGGCAGCGACGACAGCGTCACCCTGAGTGGCTTTCTCAGCAACGCAGGGAACCGTCACGTCAGTTTTGCCTTTGATGATATCACCCTGAACGAGGCCGGTATCGCCGCCCTGCCCGTGACCTTTATCGGTACGCAGGCCAATAACACCCAGAGTGGCTGGAATGGTCAGGACATCATGTACGGCGCAGCCGGCAACGACATGCTTATCGGCGGCAACGGCGATGACCGGCTCGACGGCGGTGCGGACAACGACACGCTTATCGGCGGCATCGGTGATGATCGGTTGGACGGTGGCGCAGGCAACGACACGCTCGAAGGCGGTAATGGGGCTGACCATTACCTGTTTTCCGCCGGGCACGGTCATGATGTCATTAATGACTATGCCTCAAAGGCAGAGGACACCGATACCCTCGTCTTCAGCGGCGCACTGTCATCTGATGCGCGCATAGCGAAGCAGGGCAATGACCTGGTGATTTATGCCTACGGCAATAACGACAGCGTCACCGTCAAAAATTATTTCATGTCTGCAACCTATCAGTATTTTTCGCTGGCGTTTGAAGACACCCTCCTGACACAAGCCAGCCTGACGTTGCGTGAGATTACTGTCGCGGGTACGCCGGAGAATGATTCTCTCTTCGGCTGGGACTACGGCGACCTCGTGCTGGGCGGGGATGGCAATGACTCCCTGTCCGGCAACGGCGGTAATGACGTGTTGGACGGCGGTGCCGATGATGACAGGTTGTATGGCAACAGCGGCAATGACCAACTCGACGGCGGCGCAGGCAACGACACCCTGACTGGGGGCGAAGGCCAGGATCGCCTCACCGGTGGCACTGGGGATGATACATTGGATGGGGGAAGCAGCGGTGCTGATCTCTATATGTTCCACGAAGGTCACGGCCATGATGTATTAACCGATTACAGTTCAAATATTGATCAGACAGACAGATTAGTGTTTAGCGGTGCACGTTCAACAGGTATGGAAACTGAGAGAGTTGGGCAGGATCTCGTTATTTATGCTTACGGGAACAGCGATAGTGTGATACTCAAGAATTATTTCATTGGATCCATTAATTACAAGCGTTACGAGCTGGAATTCAGTGATACTACGCTGACAAACGAAGATCTTATGACTGTGACACAGACCGACACATTGATCCCGGCACGTCAGAGTGCAGCCCTGCCATCTTTTGACAACACAGTATCGAATCATTCAACCTCTTTATCTGCCGCAATCTCACAAAACACATCGCATTTTGTTGCGGCTGAAAGTCTTGCTGCCGCAACCACGCAGGTTACGCAGCTGATCAATGCCATGGCCGTCTTTGGGGCCCCGCAAACTACGCCACCTTTAATTACTGATCAAATGAGGGATTATTATCAGATAACTACTTCTTCGCTTTAATCATTCCCTAAGTGCGGCGGGTTGCCCGTCGCGCTTTCAGTCAATCTGCCCACATAATCATCATGCAGGCAGCCACTCCTGAATTTTCACTTATCCCCTTATTCTCCTACGAAACGGTTATCAATTCTTCAGACAGTCAATTTCTTAGATCTGAAACATTAAATTTTTATTATATCTACACAAATAATATTGATAAAACCAATGATTGTGGTAATAAATAGCAACCTAATTTTAACTGCGGAAATTTGATTTAACCGCAGTCAAAATGAGTAGCCTGGCATCATAAGGCGCGTCTTCACCCTCACCAGACAGTCATCAGTGAGGGGAAAAATAAAAATACAGGGCCAATATTGTTGCTGATTTTTCTAATCAGCATGTTGGCACAGGAACTCATGATGAAATTCAAACTAAACAAAGTCGCGCAGGCGACTACTGCTGGCCTGCTCTTTGGCTTAGCCTCTTTCGCTTCACACGCAGAAATCACCCTGATTAAACAAGACCCGCAGCCGAACGATCCGCTGAGCCGCCTGCAATTCCAGGTTGGCGGGAGTATTCGTCCGCAATTCCAGTTCCAGAATGGCGTGAAAAACTACAAAACTAACGGTTTTGATGGCGGTACACGTTTCCGTTTCTCCACTGATTATTATCTGTTTGATGATATCAGCTGGATTAACTACTACGAACTGGGTGTCAATATCCCTGCCCTGACGGGCTGGGACAATCACCACGCAGATGGCGCGCATAACACCAGCCGCCGTATGCTTTATACCGGTCTGAAAAGCAAAACCTACGGCCAGCTGACTTTTGGTCAGCAAAACAGCGTTTACTACGATGTGGTCGGTGCGAAAACCGATATCTGGGATTACGACATGCTCGCCCAGGCGCCGGGTAATGGTGTGAACGGCGACTACGACGGTTCTTATCGTTCCCGTAAGATGCTGAAATACAAGAACACTTTCGGCGACGCCGATGTGTATGCCTCTTACCTGTTCGAAGACAACGAGTTGCTGACCGGCAAAAATGGCCTGCGTTACAAACGTAACGGCGGCGGTTCCGTCGGTGTGGATTACCACATCACCAAAGATCTGACCTGGGGTACGGCGTACAACTACACCGACGCAGAAATGAGAAACCCTGGCGATAACACCTCTAAAGACTACAACCAGAGCATTGTCGGTACCGCACTGAGCTGGAAACCAGGCAACTGGACAGCGTCCTTCGGCGGCGGTTACTACCATGACTTCCTGACCACTGGCGTGAAAACTGAAGACAACTTCTTCGCGGGCGACGCTTACGGTCTGGAATACTTCCTGGGTTATGCTTTCCCAATCAATCAGCTGGCAGTTAAAACCATTCAGCCATACTTCATGGGTGACCGTCTGACCTATGTGACTGGCCGTAATTACCAGCGTATTGATAACGGGCTGGGTGTGTCCTTCCAGCTTGATTACGGCTTCCGTGTTGATTACGAGCACGTGTTCACGTCCTCTACCGATAACCTCGGTGATATGAACCTGATCCGTCTGCGTTACGACTTCTAAGCCTTAACGATTGAACCTTAAGGGCCGGCTTTACGTCTTATTGACGGGCTGGCCCTTTCTTTTTACATCATTTCATCTATCCCGCAGAGGCAAAGCCAGACTAGACTCATAGAGACAGTTGTCGCTATATCCACTTTGTAACCTGCAGGAGAGCTTTGCGATGTCAGCATTATTCCGGTCCGACATAACTGCCATTGGCGACTATCGAGCCGAATTGGGTGAAACTCCCGTCTGGTGCCAGCGCACACAATCTTTGCTTTGGGTCGATATTCTGGCTCAGCGCGTTCTGCGCTACTGGCCCGATACCGGGCAAACTGAAATCCATGAGCTTCCCGCCGTCACCAGCGCCGTGTTGCTGACCGAAAAGAGAAATCAATTTTTGCTGGTTTCCGTCGACGGGATCCACTTCTACGATTACGAGCAAAAATCCCGCCAGAAGCTTTGCGATTATCCCGGTGCCGAAGGCACGCGGCCGAACGAAGCCGCTGTCGCCCCCGACGGTTCGCTGTGGTTCGGTACGCTCGATATTAAGGAAGAGAAGGACAACGGCGAATGGTTCCGCTATGAAGCAGGGGCAGAAAAACCTGAAATGATGCTCGATGGTGTCGGTTGTACCAACACGCTGGTCTGGCATGAAGGTAAAGTCTGGTTCGCGGACAGCAAGAAAAAACGCTTCTTTTCCGCCAACGCCCGCCGGATCAATCCGCTGAAAATATCCTGCTTCTCTTCTGGCGATAAAATCCCGGATGGCTCAGCACTGACACAAAATGGCTGGCTGATCACCGCATGTTGGGGATCGAAATGCCTGCTGCGTCAGCAGATTAATCAGGGTGAATTACTGACACTGGATACGCAACCGGTGCCGGTGACACAACCGAGTTGCTGCACGTTTGGTGGTCCGGATATGACTGAGCTGTTTATCACCTCAGCCCGTAAAAACCTCGATGCTCCACATGCACTGGAAGGTGCTTTACTGCATGTAGAAACCACCGCGGTGGGTGCGCCACAGAATTTGTTTAAACTCGAAAAGCCTTAATTCCCTTCGGATTTCAGCGATAAAAAAACCGGCCACAGTGAGCCGGTTTTTCATTTTAAAGCCTGATGTCAGTCGATCTGTTTTACATCTACGCGCAGCTCTTTCGGCACTTCGAACACGATATTTTCTTCGCGTCCTTCGATGTTAATCACATCGAGGCCACCAAAGGTTTTCAGCTTGCTGATCACGTCCTGCACCAGAATATCCGGTGCAGATGCGCCTGCCGTTACGCCAATGCTTTTTGCATCTTTCAGCCAGCTTTCCTGAATATCAGCCGCTGAGTCGATGAGATAAGAAGGCACACCGACACGCTGGGCGAGTTCCGCCAGACGGTTGGAGTTTGATGAGTTTTTCGAGCCAACCACCAGCACAACATCTGCGCCATCCGCCAGCGTACGCACGGCTTCCTGACGGTTAGTGGTGGCGTAACAGATATCATCTTTGCGCGGCCCGACAATGTTCGGGAAACGATCTCGCAACGCATCAATGATCGCTGAAGTATCGTCAACCGATAGCGTGGTTTGCGTCATAAAGCACAGGTTGTTTTCATCTTTCACCTGCAATTTATACACATCCTCCGGCGCTTCAACCAGATACATGCCCCCGTTCGGGTTGCTGTACTGGCCCATCGTGCCTTCCACTTCCGGGTGACCGGCATGACCAATCAAAATGGCTTCGGTGCCTTTACGACTGGCGCGCGCCACTTCCATATGTACTTTGGTTACCAGCGGACAGGTCGCATCAAACAGCATCGTCAGGTCACGGGCTTTCGCTTCTGCGCGCACAGCCTGAGAAACGCCGTGGGCGGAGAAGATCAGAATTGAGCCATCCGGCACTTCGCTGATTTGCTCAATGAAAACCGCTCCGCGCTGACGCAGGCTGTCGACCACATAGCGGTTGTGAACCACTTCATGACGCACATAAATAGGCGCGCCGTAAATTTCCAGCGCACGTTCAACGATACTGATTGCGCGGTCAACACCCGCGCAAAACCCTCTCGGGTTAGCCAGCAATATCTGCATGTTTCCCCTCAAGCTCCGGGTCAATTTCCAGAACTTCAATATCGAAATCGATATGTTGCCCTGCCAGCGGATGGTTGAAATCTACAGTGATGGAATCTTCGGTCACTTCACGGACAACGCCCGGCATTTCACTGCCATCGCGGCCGCTGAACAACATGATTGTGCCGACATCCGGCACCCCTGTTTCCTGAAAATCACGACGGGAGAAGAACTGAACCAGATCCGGGCTTTTAGTCCCGAATGCCGATTCAGGGGCTAACGTGAATGCACGTTTATCCCCCACGTTCAGCCCTAGCAGCTGATTTTCCAGCGCGTCAGACAAGCTGCTGTCGCCAAGGCGAAACAGCGCAGGTTTCCCATTAGCGCGGGTCGATTCTGCCGTCGAGCCGTCTTCCAGCTTCAACGTAAAATGCACCAGCACGGCGCTGTCGTGTTTCACCTGTTGAGACATAATTCTTATCCTTTGCTCTTCGTGGCTTCATTCGGTTTAGCCAGAAAACCTTCCAGCACCACCATTGCTGCACCGACGCAGATAAAACTGTCGGCCAGATTGAAGGTCGCGAAATGCCAGCTACCGACATAAAAATCGATAAAGTCGACCACGAAACCGTGGTACAGGCGGTCAAACAAGTTACCGAGTGCGCCACCGATAATCATAGCGAAGGCAATGTTATTCAGCTTCTGCTTCGCGCTGCCGCGATACATCAGCACGACCAGCGCCACGACGATAACCAGTGCGATTAACGCGAAGAACCAACGCTGCCAGCCGCCTTTATCTGCCAGGAAACTGAATGCTGCACCATGGTTCTGGGCGTAGAACAGATTTAAATACGGGATCAAAGGCATGGATTCGCCGAGCTGGAAGTTTCCCATAATGAGAAACTTACTGCCCAGATCCACGATAATGACCACGACCGCCAGCCAGAGCCAGCGGAGTCCGGTGGAACAAATCGATTTACTCATTATGCAAACTTACGCTCTTCGCCGTCGCCAGCGATGTTAGTGACACAACGGCCGCAGATATCGCTATGTTCCGCGTTCTGGCCGACGTCAGTAGTGTAATGCCAGCAGCGCGGACATTTGTCGCCTTCCGCTTTCGCCAGACCGATTTTCAGGCCTTTGAGCAATTCACTTGGCACAGCGGCATCGTCTGCTTCAGACAGCGCGGCAACTTTCGCACCTGAAGTCAGCAGCACGAAGCGCAGTTCGTTGCCCAGAGAACGCAGGTCGGCTGCCAGCGCATCATCAGCAAACAGCGTGACCGCCGCTTCCAGAGAACCGCCCAGACGTTTATCAGCACGCGCCTGTTCAATCACTTTATTCACTTCGCCACGGACTTTCAGCAGCTCATCCCAGAACGCATCGTTCATGGATTCGTTGCCCGCGAGACCGAACAAACCGTCATACCATTCTTCGGTAAAGACGAATTTCTCACGGCTGCCCGGCAGCTCAGCCCAGATTTCATCTGCGGTGAACGACATGATTGGCGCCATCCAGCGGACCAGTGCTTCGCTGATATAGTAAAGCGCGGTCTGGCAGCTGCGACGTGCAACGCTGTCGCTTTTCGCGGTGTACTGGCGATCTTTAATGATATCCAGATAGAAGGAACCCATTTCGATCGAGCAGAACTGCATCAGGCGCTGAACCACACCGTGGAAATCATAGGCTTCATACGCGGCAATGATTTCTTCCTGAGCGGCTTTCGCACGGCCAACAGCCCAGCGATCCAGAACAACCATGTCTTCCGGAGCCACGCTGTGCAGCGCAGGATCGAAACCGTTAAGGTTCGCCAGCAGGAAGCGCGCGGTGTTACGGATACGGCGGTAAGAGTCCGCAGCACGTTTGAGGATTTCGTCGGACACAGCGATTTCGCCGGTGTAATCCGTTGATGCCACCCACAGACGCAGGATGTCGCCACCCAGCTTGTTCATCACGTCTTGCGGCGCGATGGTGTTGCCGATGGATTTAGACATTTTGCGGCCCTGACCATCCACGGTGAAACCGTGCGTCAGAACTTGTTTGTAAGGCGCTTTGCCTTTCATGGCAGTCGAAATCATCAGGGAAGACATGAACCAGCCACGATGCTGGTCAGAACCTTCCAGATACAGATCCGGCGAATGACCGTTAAATTCAGGGCGCACATCCACAACGGAAGAATGTGTTGAACCGGAGTCAAACCACACGTCCAGCGTATCAGGCACTTTGACGTAATCGGCAGCGTCGGCACCCAGAATCTCTTCCGGATTCAGATCCCACCATGCCTGAATGCCATCCACTTCAACACGCTTAGCAACTTCTTCCATCAGCTCAAGGCTGCGCGGATGCAGTTGCTCGGTGTCTTTGTGAACGAACAGAGACATCGGCACGCCCCACGTACGCTGACGGGAGATACACCAGTCAGGACGGTTAGCGACCATGTTTTCGATACGCGCCTGACCCCAGTCCGGGATCCACTGCACGCCTTTGATCTCTTCCAGAGACTGCTGACGCAGACCTTTCTGATCCATACTGATGAACCATTGCGGCGTAGCACGGAAGATGATCGGCGTTTTGTGACGCCAGCAGCACGGGTAGCTGTGCGTGATTTTCTCAACGTGCAGCAATGCGCCTTTTTCGCGCAGCAGTTCAACGATCAGGTCGTTGGCTTTAAAGACGAATTTACCGTCCAGCGTCGGGTAAGTGCCTGGCAGGTAGCAGCCGTTCGGCCCTACCGGGTTGGCCACTTCCAGACCGTATTTCTGGCCGATGACAAAGTCATCCGGACCGTGGCCTGGTGCGGTATGCACGGCACCGGTACCGGCATCGAGCGTTACGTGGTCGCCCATGATCGCCGGAACGTCGAAACCAAGGAACGGGTGTTTGAAGCGCAGCAGCTCGAGATCCGCACCTTTACACTCGCCCAGGATGGTCCATTCTGCGATACCGGCACGTTTCATGACGCTTTCAACCAGATCGGTTGCCAGGATCAGGCACTGGCCTTCAACCTGAACCAGCTGATAAGAAAACTCAGGATTCAGTGAAATCGCACGGTTAGCAGGCATGGTCCACGGCGTGGTGGTCCAGATAACCAGTGAGATCGGGCCGTTAAAAGCAGATACGCCAAACTTCGCAGCCACGGCGGCAGCGTCAGTCGCGTTGAACGCCACATCAATAGAAGGAGACGCTTTGTCGTAATACTCAACTTCTGCTTCTGCCAGGGATGAACCGCAATCTGTACACCAGTGAACCGGCTTAGCCCCTTTGTGCAGGTGGCCGTTACCGATGATTTTACCCAGCGCACGAATAATGTTGGCTTCAGTTTTGAAATCCATGGTCAGGTACGGGTGATCCCAGTCGCCCAATACGCCCAGACGGATGAAGTCTTTCTTCTGGCCTTCAACCTGCTCTGCTGCGTATTTACGGCACGCTTCACGGAATTCTGCCGCAGTGACTTTCTCGCCCGGTTTGCCGATCAGCTGCTCGACTTTAAGCTCGATTGGCAGACCATGACAGTCCCAGCCCGGAACATACGGCGCATCAAAGCCCGCCAGTCCTTTGGACTTAACGATCATGTCTTTAAGAATTTTGTTTACTGAGTGACCAATATGAATGCTGCCGTTCGCATACGGAGGGCCGTCATGCAAAATAAAGGTTTTCTTGCCTTTCTTGGCAGCACGAATAATCCCGTACAGATCCTGGTCATACCAATTTTTCAGCATGTCAGGTTCACGCTTGGCCAGATCGCCACGCATCGGGAACCCTGTTTCCGGCAAATTCAGGGTGTTCTTGTAGTCACTCATAGATTCTCGGTTCCGTTTTCGGCTGGATTCCAGGCTTTGTTACACGCCTGTCAGTACATGTTTAGCGCAGTGTCTTTAACCCAAAGAATTCCCGGGCCGTCACTTCATCGTTCGCAATCTGTTGCTTTAAAGCATCAAGCGAGGAGAAACGCTGTTCGTTGCGCAATTTCGCGCGGAGCACCACGTCAATGTGGCGCCCGTATAAATCTAATGTGGTGTCGAGAAGGTGCACTTCCAACTGCTTGCGCACACCACCGACTGTCGGACGTATTCCGATGTTCGCCACGCCCGGCAAAGGTTCAGGCCCGAGGCCTAAGACTTCAACGGCATACACGCCGCGTACTGGTGAAACGACTCGCTTGAGCGGGACGTTGGCGGTCGGGAAACCAATGGTACGTCCCAGCTTATCGCCGTGAACAACACGCCCTGAAATACTGAACGGATGGCCAAGTAAGTTTTCGGCCAGGGCTAAATCGTCATCCCGCAGCGCATTACGGATAGCCGTACTGCTGATGCGGTTCTCCCCTTCACGGAAAGTTTGCGTGCTGATCACTTCAAAGCCGTATTCTTCCCCGGCTTTCTGCAATAGCTCAAAATCTCCCAGACGACTGGCACCAAAACGGAAATCATCCCCGACAGTCAGGAATTTAACGCCCAGCTTTTCGACCAGCAGTTGCGAGATAAAGGCCTGCGCCATGTGGGCAGCGAACCGGGGTTCGAAACGCACACATAAAAGATAATCAACGCCGCACTCTGCCAGATACTTGGCTTTGTCGCGCAAACTGGTCAGTCGTGCAGGTGCTTTATCACCGGCAAACAGCTCCAGAGGCTGCGGCTCAAAAATCATTACCATCACCGGTAACCCCAGACGTTGACCTTCCAGCTTCAGCTGTTCAATCAGGGCCTGGTGGCCACGGTGTACACCATCAAAATTGCCAATAGTCAGCACACATCCATGATGACGTGCTCGAATATTGTGTATTCCGCGAATTAGCTCCATAGCTGGCTCAAATCCAATGCTGACTCATAAAGATGGAAATCGGCGGATTATACCTTGTACAGCCTCCAAGGTTAACCAGCGATTAGCAGGATCTCACCATTCTCTCTTGCATACGGCAGATATTGCGGTTCAAATGGCGGCGTGGCGATGAAAATCTTTCGTTGCATACAGGGAATGCGTGACTTTTCGCATAAACAAAGCGTTAATGGCCGTAGTGGGCAGTTTGTACACTCTCCTGTCGATTTTTCTCGCGAAAGACTGTATTCCGATGCCGGAAGCTGTTAAAATCCTGCGCCATCACAACGTAACAAGCGACGATCGAAGTTTACTCTTTAAAACGCCGCTTATTTGCACAAATCCGTTGACAAAAGAAGACCGAAAAGGCATATTCCTCGGCCTTTGAATTGTTCATCAATAGAAAAATATTTGGGAGTTGGCCTTGGCTAATATCAAATCAGCTAAGAAACGCGCCGTACAGTCAGAAAAACGCCGTAAGCACAACGCGAGCCGTCGTTCTATGATGCGTACCTTTATCAAGAAGGTATACGCGGCTATTGCAGCAGGCGACAAAGCTGCTGCACAAAACGCATTTAACGAAATGCAACCAATCGTGGACCGTCAGTCTTGCAAAGGCCTGATCCACAAAAACAAAGCAGCGCGTCATAAGTCAAATCTGACTGCGCAAATCAACGCAATGCAATAATCGCATTACGCTGAAATGCTTGATAAAAAAACCGGCTCACGCCGGTTTTTTTATATCTGAAATTTGAGTCTCAAGCGAGAAGCTACTCAAACAGCGTAGTGAAATCGGTGTGACAAATCCGCTGTACCGAAGGATGCTGGATCATACGCTCCGCAAAAATCACGTAGTACTCCTCCATAATCCCCTCCAGCCGCCCGACCTCTTCAATTTTTTCATCCTGAAATTCTGTCGACGAATAGATAGCCGGTGCGACAAAAATCGCATTATTGTTCATTCCGAAAGCTTTCATCAGCGCCGCATCATCAAACTCACCCAGAATATTGACGTTAAGTCCCTTCGTGTTAAACCAGTTAAGCAGCTTGCGCCCCAGCATGGATCGCCGACCGGGGATCAGCAAAGGCCGCTGCTCGAGACAGGCTGGAAAACTCATTTCCGACATCGGCTGGCAGCAAAAGAAGCTGATCGGGCTTTCACCCAGCTTAACGGAGAACAATCCTTCCTGCTGCGTGGAGTCCACGGGGCAATCTGACAAAATCATATCCAGCTTGTGCAGACTCAGCTGCTCAAGCAGCATTTCGTGTGTTGATTCAAAGCAACGCAGATGAATTTTCGCATTGTCCGGTACGGCCGCTTCCAGCACCCGGCTGACCAGGCGTTTGGATAGCGCATCCGCCACGCCCACATCAAACAGCAGGCTCGACTCTTTGCGGTAATTCACGATATCCAGCATTTCCTGACTAAGCGTGAACATTTTGTCCGCATAGCGATATACCAGTTGCCCCAGCTCAGAAGGTACCAGACCGCGCCCCTGACGTTTGAACAACTTGCCATCCAGTCTTTCTTCCAGCGATTTTATCTGGCCGGTGATGGTCTGCGGTGTCAGATACAGCGCCTCTGCGGCTCCCACGACAGAACCTGATTTACACACGTGCCAGAAATAATACAAATGGTTGTAGTTAATATGAGGCATGGTTTCATCCTTTCTGAAGTATGAAGTCAGCATCATGCTGCGCGGTTTCCCGCACAGCACAGAGTTTAATGATGCGCTTTTTTCGGCAAAGCGCGGCTCAGCATCAGGAAACCTATAACTGCTGAAGCCACTGATCCCATCAGAATGCCCATTTTTGCGTAAGTCAGCAGCGCCGGATCAAGTGAAGCAAATGCCAGTGAGCCGATAAAAATGGACATGGTGAAGCCAATTCCGCACAGCACTGACACCGCTGCAATCTGGCTAAACGTAATACCGGATGGCAAACGGGTGATGCCCAGTTTCAGAGCCAGACCGCCGAAAAGAATGATGCCTAACGGTTTACCCAGCAACAGCCCCGCCATGATACCCATCGGCAACATTGAAAACGCACCGGCAGCCGTCACGCCATGCAACGAGATACCGGCATTGGCGAAAGCAAAAACAGGCAGAATAAACCAGGCAACGTAAGGATGAATTCCATGCTCCAGGCGGCGAGCCGGTGAGGTTTTATTCTCTTTGGTTCTGAGCGGGATAAGGAATCCGAGGATCACACCCGCCAGCGTCGCGTGAATACCTGATTTTAGTACGCACACCCAGAACACGGCGCCAATGAGAAGATACGGCGTTAGCTTGGTGATACCACGCCAGTTCAGCCAGGCCAGAACCGCGATACACGCCGCAGATAACCCAAGCGCAATCATTGAGACATCATGGCTGTAGAACAACGCAATGATAACGATCGCACCCAAATCATCGATAATGGCCAGTGCCAGCAGGAACACTTTCAGGCCAGTTGGCACGCGGGACCCCAGCAGTGCCATCACACCCAGCGCAAAGGCAATGTCCGTGGCTGCCGGAATAGCCCACCCCTGACGAGCAATGTCGTCACCGCCGTTAAACAGTAAGTAGATCAGAGCCGGAACGATCATGCCACCCAGTGCGGCAATCGCCGGGAACAGAGCCTGTTCGCGATTTGCCAGCGCGCCTTCACACAGTTCACGCTTCACTTCCAGGCCAATCATCAGGAAAAATACTGCCATCAGCCCGTCGTTAATCCACAGCAAAAGCGGTTTGTCGATCAGCAATTCAGAAAAACGCAGCGTAACCGGAATATCCAGAAACGCCTGATACGCCCCCTGCAATGGGGTATTCGCCATAATAAGCGCCACGATAGCGGCAAGGATCAGTACGATGCCGCCTGCTGCCTCTAAGCGTAAAAACTGACGAATGATATTCGACATTCTGACTCTCCTGTAAAAAAGGCGTGGCGATAAAAGGATTGCCACAATGGAATGCGCGAATTGTACGCACTGAATCACTTCGTAAAAAGTCGATTATTTCTGGAGTATAGCTCGGTTTTTACGAACGGTGTGGCTTTCCATTTTCTTTATAAAACCCATAAAAAAATCCCCGGAGCATGAACGCTGCCGGGGATTTTATCTGGCTTTCTGCCGCTGAAGTCAGCGAGAGATTAGCGGGTCAGATCATCAAAGAACTTTTTCACGCCATCCAGGAAGCTTTTAGAACGCGGGCTGTTTTTTTCACCCGATACGCCACCAAAGCTTTCTTCCAGATCACGCAGCAATTGCTTCTGCTTCTCGCTCAGGCTGACCGGCGTTTCAACGACCACGCGGCACATCAGGTCGCCCTGAGCACCACCACGGACAGATTTCACACCGCGTCCGCGCATACGGAACATTTTGCCCGTTTGCGTTTCGGCAGGGATCTTCAGACTCACGCGGCCATCCAGCGTTGGCACTTCAATTTCGCCACCCAGTGCAGCCATGGCAAAGTTGATTGGCACTTCGCAGTACAGGTTATTGCCTTCACGCTCAAAGATTTTGTGCGCTTTAACCTGAACCTGAACGTACAGATCGCCTGACGGAGCACCGTGCTCGCCCGCTTCGCCTTCACCTTCCAGACGAATACGGTCGCCGGTATCGACCCCCGCAGGAATTTTCACTGACAGAGTTTTAGAACGTTCTACGCGGCCATGACCGTGACATTTGTTGCACGGATCTTTAATCACTTTACCGCGGCCCTGACAGGTCGGACACGCCTGCTGGACTGTGAAGAAGCCCTGACGCATCTGAACCTGGCCAGCACCATGACAGGTCGGACAGGTGGCCGGAGAGCTGCCCGCTTTCGCGCCGCTGCCGTGGCAGACGTCACATTCATCCAGTGTCGGGATGCGGATTTCTTTGGTGACACCACGAACGGCCTCTTCCAGAGTCAGATCCATGTTGTAACGCAGATCAGAACCCCGGCTGGCACGCTGACGGCGACCGCCGCCAAAGATGTCGCCAAAGACGTCACCAAAGATGTCGCTGAAATCTGCGCCGCCGCCGCCGTAACCGCCGCCACCGCCCATGCCACCTTGTTCAAAGGCTGCATGACCGTACTGGTCGTAGGCCGCACGTTTTTGCGCATCGGTCAGGATTTCATAAGCTTCTTTAATTTCTTTAAACTTACTTTCAGACTCTTTATCGCCCTGATTGCGGTCAGGGTGATGTTTCATTGCCAGGCGCTTATAAGCCTTTTTGATTTCACGCTCATCCGCTGTTTTGGATACGCCTAAAATCTCGTAATAATCTTGCTTCGCCATGCTTTAACCTACCCTCAACATGCGTGCACGGGCGTAGAGTTTCCTCGACGCCCGTGCTGGTTATCAGTAAAACTTCTTACTGTGCCCGCTTAAGGGCGATTATTTTTTGTCTTTAACTTCTTCGAATTCAGCGTCAACAACGTCGTCATCTTTCTGCGCGCTGTTATCGCCGCCTTCAGCCTGGCCTTGCTGCTGAGCCATTTCCATCAGTTTGCCGGAAACCTGTACCAGCGCCTGGATTTTCGCTTCGATATCAGCCTTGTCTTCACCTTTAGCCGAAACTTCCAGTGCTTTCAGGGCTTCTTCTACTGCGGTTTTGTCTTCAGCTGGCAGTTTGTCGCCGGCGTCTTCCAGTTGCTTACGGGTACCGTGGATCAGGTGATCCGCCTGGTTGCGGGTCTGAACCAGTTCTTCAAACTTACGGTCAGATTCAGCATTGGCTTCAGCATCGTTGACCATTTTCTGGATTTCTTCTTCGCTCAGACCAGAAGATGCCTTAATGGTGATCTTCTGCTCACGGTTGGTAATCTTGTCTTTCGCAGACACATGCAGAATACCATCGGCGTCAAGGTCGAAGGTCACTTCGATCTGTGCCTGACCGCGAGGCGCTGCCTGAATACCATCCAGGTTGAATTGACCCAGAGATTTGTTATCACTTGCACGCTTACGTTCACCCTGCAACACATGGATGGTTACTGCAGACTGGTTGTCTTCCGCAGTAGAGAACACCTGGCTGTGTTTAGTCGGGATGGTGGTGTTTTTAGTGATCAGCGGAGTCATCACGCTGCCCATGGTTTCGATACCCAGAGACAACGGAGTCACGTCCAGCAGCAGAACGTCTTTCACGTCACCTGCCAACACACCGCCCTGAACTGCTGCACCGATTGCCACAGCTTCGTCCGGGTTCACGTCTTTACGTGGTTCTTTACCAAAGAATTCAGCAACTTTCTTCTGAACCATTGGCATACGGGTCTGACCACCCACCAGGATAACGTCCTGAATGTCAGAAACTGACAGACCTGCGTCTTTCAGAGCCACTTTCAGTGGTTCGATAGAACGGTTAACCAGGTCTTCTACCAAAGATTCCAGTTTTGCACGGGTCACTTTGATGTTCATGTGTTTTGGACCTGACGCATCAGCAGTGATGTACGGCAGGTTCACGTCAGTTTGCTGAGCTGAAGACAGTTCGATCTTCGCTTTTTCAGCAGCTTCTTTCAGACGTTGCATCGCCAGTGGATCGTTACGCAGATCCATGCCTTGCTCTTTCTTAAATTCTTCAACGAGGTAGTTGATCATGCGGCTGTCGAAGTCTTCACCACCGAGGTGAGTATCACCGTTGGTTGCCAGAACTTCGAAAGTTTTTTCGCCGTCAACTTCGTCGATTTCGATAATAGAGATATCGAAAGTACCACCACCGAGGTCGTATACCGCGATAGTGCGGTTACCGATTTCACGATCCAGGCCATAAGCCAGTGCCGCTGCGGTTGGTTCGTTGATGATACGTTTAACTTCCAGACCTGCGATACGGCCGGCGTCTTTAGTTGCCTGACGCTGAGCATCGTTGAAGTAAGCAGGTACGGTGATAACCGCTTCAGTCACTGGCTCGCCCAGGTAATCTTCAGCAGTTTTCTTCATTTTCTTCAACACTTCGGCAGAGATCTGCGGAGGTGCAATTTTCTGACCTTTAACGTCGATCCAGGCGTCGCCATTGTCAGCGCCTACGATCTGGTAAGGCATAATGCCTTTGTCGCGTTGAACTTCTTCGTCCTGGAAGCGACGGCCAATCAGGCGCTTGATCGCAAACAAGGTGTTCTGCGGGTTTGTCACAGCCTGACGTTTAGCCGGAGAACCTACCAGAGTCTCGCCATCTGCCGCATAAGCGATGATGGAAGGAGTGGTGCGGTCGCCTTCAGCATTCTCCAGTACACGAGCAGTCGTGCCATCCATGATAGCTACACAAGAGTTGGTGGTGCCCAGGTCGATCCCAATAATTTTACCCATCTAAAACGTCTCCACTTAAATTCATATTCGTTCAGGTTGCTACTGTATATGTGGCCGATCTTTACGATTTCAACAGCCCCATTTAACGGATTTCCCGACGGTAACAACTGCGGTTGGGAATAAGATGGGGCCATGCTGCTCAGCATCAAGGGGCAAAGTGAAAAAAAATCTTCAATTGCTGTTACGCCAGATCAATGTTTGCTGACGCAACCCTCCTTATGATGCCGCGCGCTTCCAAAGATATGTGGCTTTTTTACCCATTTCCAAGCGTTCTTCCCCCGATTATCAATTAATAATAATTCCGATACAGAGGATCTATGCACAGTAAACCCTTAGCAAATCCAGGCCCGCTCGGGCTGATGGGATTTGGTATGACCACTATCTTATTGAATTTACACAATGCAGGCTTTTTCCCGCTCACCGCAGTGATTGTGAGCATGGGCATTTTTTATGGCGGGCTGATTCAGATCCTCGCCGGGATGATGGAATTTAAAAAAGGGAACACGTTCGGCACAACCGCGTTCACTTCATATGGCGCATTCTGGCTGAGCCTGGTTGGCATCCTGATGCTGCCACGCATGGGCCTGGCCGACGCCAGCAGCGAAAGTTTCCTGGGCGCATATCTCGGTGTGTGGGGTATTTTCACTTTATTCATGTTCTTTGGCACCCTGAAAGGGAACCGTGGCATTCAGGTTGTTTTCGGCAGCCTGACAATTTTGTTCGCCTTGTTATGCTACGGAAATATGACCGGCAACACCGCTGTTCTGCATTTTGCGGGCTTTGAAGGTATCTTCTGCGGTGCCAGCGCGATTTATCTGGCGATGGCTGAAGTACTGAATGAACAGTATGGCCGTACGGTTCTGCCTGTCGGCGAGCCGAAAAAACAGGCTCCGCACGTTGATGCTGTCGTTGCATAACAGTTATGCCTGAGATGATAAAGCCCTGCATTGCAGGGCTTTTTAATATCTGAAACAAACTTACTGGCCGGATGCGACACGCTCGGCAAATTTCGCTTCTTTCGCCGCGTCACTGTTCAGGTCACGGCTCAGATAAATACCGGTCAGCAGACCAATTGCGGAGAGCGCCAGCACGTAGTACGCAGGAGCCATCGGGGTCAGACGCATAATGAGCGTGACGAAGATCGGCGTCAGGCCGCCGAAAATCGCATATGCCACATTGTATGAAAAAGAAATACCGGTAAAACGCACTTCAGCCGGGAATGCCCGTACCATCACATAGGGCACGGCACCGACCACGCCCACGCTCAGTCCGGCGAGCGCGTACATGCCCATCAGTACCGACGCATCCGCCGCAACCATGTGATAGAACGACCATGTGCAAATCCCCAGAAACAGGCTGCCGAAGATGAATGTTTTGCTGGCACCAAGCCGATCCACAACGCTGCCTGAGATGATGCAGCCAACCATCAGCGCCACGGTGGCCAGACAGTTTGCCTGCAATGCCTCTGCAGCCGGAATACCGAACTGTTTCTGCAGCCAGGTTGGCGTCATCAGTATCACCACCACGATCCCGGCCGATAACAGCCAGGTCATCAGCATCGAGACCACAATTTCTTTTTTATGATTGGCGACGACGGCTTTCAGAGGCAGCTCTTCCGCCAGCGCTTTGTGCGCTTTCATCTCAATAAAGACCGGCGTTTCCTGTAACCAGCGGCGCAGATACATGGCGATCAAACCAAAAATGCCGCCAATAAAGAACGGAATACGCCAGCCGTATTGACTGATTGTTGCCGGCGTCATGCTGGTGTTCAGTAAAGTTGCCACCAGAGAACCCAGCAGGATCCCCAATGTTAAACCGGCCGTCAGCGTTCCACAGGCAAAACCAATGCGGCTGCGCGGCACGTGCTCGGCCACAAACACCCATGCACCCGGGACTTCACCGCCAATAGCCGCGCCCTGCAACACGCGCATCAGCAGTAATAACAGCGGTGCTGCAATGCCAATCGACGCGTAAGTCGGCAATAACCCCATCGCCAGTGTCGGCAAGGCCATCAGCAAAATACTCAGACTGAACATACGCTTACGACCCACTACGTCCCCGAAATGCGCCATGATGATGCCGCCCAGCGGACGTGCCAGATAACCGGCGGCGAAAATGCCGAAGGTCTGCACCTGGCGCAGCCAGTCGGGCATATTAGCCGGGAAGAAGAGATCGCCAATGACCGCCGCGAAGAAGACGAAAATGATGAAATCGTAAAATTCGAGTGCGCCACCTAATGCAGCCAGGGACAGCGTTTTGTAGTCCTGCCGGTTCAACCGGCGCGATTGTGCGTGTTGCATAGGGATACCGTCAGACACCAGAGTGTAAAATGGAAAAAGGTTTTGCCACCTCATGTAAAGTAATCATTACTATAACGGCAAATATTTTTCACACCAGAGTGCCTGACGCGTAACTTCTGTTAATTTGGAAATCGGGGGCTATTCAGTTTTTTGTATCGCGGCGGGCACTTTTTGGACGAAAAGCTGCTACCACTTCATCATGCGTTTCGACGTAAGGTCCATCGAGAAGCTGGATGCAGTACGGCACGCTGGCGAAAATACCGGAAACAATCACCTTACCGTCAGCATCTTTCAGGCCTTCCAGCGTTTCCTGAATTGATTTCGGCTGACCGGGTAAATTGAGGATCAGCGCCTGTTTGCGGATAACCCCAACCTGACGCGATAAGATCGCCGTCGGCACAAAGTGCAGGCTTATCTGGCGCATCTGCTCACCGAAGCCCGGCATTTCACGATCGGCCACCGCCAGCGTGGCATCCGGCGTGACGTCACGGCGTGCAGGGCCGGTTCCGCCAGTGGTCAGCACCAGATGACAGCCACTCTCGTCGACCAGTTCGCTGATCGCCTGTTCAATCAGCGGCTGCTCATCTGGGATCAGTCTTGTTTCCAGTTTGTATGGGGTAATAAGCGCTTTCTCCAGCCACGCTTCCAGCGCCGGAATGCCTTTATCCTGATAAACACCGTTTGAGGCGCGGTCCGACACCGATACCAGACCAATTCGGAATGTATTCATGCTATTTCTCCACAGCATTTTTCTTCGTAATTTGTCTCAGTATATCGGTAAGCGGCCTGTGGTTTTATCGCAGGCACAAAAAAAGCGGCTGATTAGCCGCTTTTTGTCGAAAACTGAGCGCTGATTACAGCAGGTCAGAAATCATTTTTTCCAGTTTACCCTGGTCAACGGCAAACTTACGGATACCGTCAGCCAGTTTGTCGATAGCCATCGGATCCTGGTTGTGTTCCCAGTAGAACTGAGATTCAGTCAGTGGCGCAGGACGTGGTTTGGTTTCACCGGAGAAGGACAATTTGCGCTCCAGCGGACCTTCGCTTTCTGCCAGCTCTTTGAGCAGCGCAGGAGCGATAGTCAGACGGTCACAACCAGCCAGTTCGATGATTTCGCCGATGTTACGGAAGCTTGCGCCCATCACGACAGTTTCGTAGCCGTGTTGTTTGTAGTATTCGTAGATTTCGGTCACAGACACCACGCCCGGATCTTCATTCGGCGCGAACTCTTTCTTGTCGCCATTGGCTTTGTACCAGTCGAGGATACGGCCAACGAATGGAGAAATCAGGAACACACCCGCTTCTGCACAAGCACGAGCCTGAGCGAAGGAGAACAGAAGGGTCAGGTTACAGTTGATGCCTTCTTTTTCCAGTTTTTCCGCAGCGCGGATACCCTGCCAGGTAGAAGCGAGTTTGATCAGGATACGGTCGTTGGTGATGCCCGCATCGTTATACAGTTTGATCAGACGTTTGGCTTTGGCCACGCTCGCGTCAGTGTCGTAAGACAGACGGGCATCAACTTCTGTTGAAATGCGGCCCGGAACCAGTTTCAGAATTTCCAGACCGATGTTTACTGCCAGTTTGTCAGCGGCATCAGTAATCTGCTGATCGTGATCGCTGCTCTGGTCACGTGCCCAGGCGATTGCTTCGTCGATCAGTTTACGGTATTCAGGAATTTGCGCAGCGCTGAGGATCAGTGACGGGTTGGTGGTCGCATCCTGCGGCTGGTACAACTTCATTGCCGCGATATCTCCGGTGTCAGCAACAACCTGAGTCATTTGGCGTAGGGAAGTCAGTTTATCGGTCATTTTGGCATATCTCATCGTTTGGACGTTTTCGTATAGGCATTTTCATGCCTTGCCTTTGGCTGATGATAACATGCAAAAAGCCACGCGCAAGGCGCATCTCGCGGCATGCTCGGCTACGAACATCTATGGATTTATCACCTTCCAAAACACACAATTTCAGCCAAAATGCATATGTCACCGGTTTGATAAAAAAGGTATGTTAGCCATCCAAAGTGGTCATTGCCCTTCAGCCAATTAATAAAAACGATGAAGGGTAAATCAACCAAGGACAATTCATGAATGACTTGCTGGAATTTTTCGACACAATTCTCTGGAGCACAATCCTGATTTACCTGCTGTTTGGCAGCGGTATTTATCTCACTTTCCGTCTTGGGTTCATTCAGTTTCGTCGTTTTGGCCACCTCTTCTCTCCGTCACTTTTTAAACGCAACGCCGATCCCCGCGGAACATCCCCCTGGCGCGTACTTTGTCTGAGTATGGCTTCACGAATGGGTACCGGTAACCTGACAGGCGTGACTATTGCGATTGCGCTCGGCGGGCCGGGAGCCATTTTCTGGATGTGGATTATTACTCTCTTCAGCATGGCGACCGCGCTGATAGAAAACACGCTGGCGCAGATTTACAAAGGCACCAGTGCGCGTAACAAATTTCGTGGTGGCCCGGCAGACTACATGGAGAAAGGGCTGGGAATGCGCTGGATGGGGATCCTGTTTTCCTTCCTGATGGTCATTTCCTGCGGCTTTATTTTCAGTGCGTTACAAGCTAATTCGATTGCTCAGGCATCATTCCATCTCCTGCATGTTCCGCCGCTGACAACCGCCTGTATTTTAGCGGCACTGGTTGCTCTGCTGATTTTCGGCGGGATCCGCGCCGTTACCTGGCTGTCCAAATGGATGATCCCGCTGATGGCCATTGCCTGGCTGCTGCTGGCCGTTTGGGTCATTGGTCATCATGTCGAAAAACTTCCACAAGTCTTCGCACTGATATTCAAAAGCGCCTTCGGCCTGCAGGAAGCGGCATCCGGCGCGCTGGCTTATGGCGTGACTCAGGCGATAACTCAGGGGATGCAGCGCGGGGCTTTTGCCAGTGAAGCCGGTGTCGGTTCATCGCCAAATGTCGCGGCGATGGCAGCAGTCAGCCATCCGGCTGCTTCGGGTTTTAACCAGATGCTGGCGGTGTTTATTGATACGGTGGTAATTTGTACCGCTACGGCGTTGATTATTTTAACGTCCGGCGCGTTGGATATTCCCGGAGCGCCCACGGGAATTCGCCTGCTCCGCCTGGCCATCGACCCCACATTGCCAGAATGGAGCTCGGTTATTCTGGCGATGCTGGTGTGCGCCTTTGCGTTCACTTCAATCGCCGGCAACTATGTCTATGCTGAAAACAATCTCAGTTTTGTTCACAGCGCTGCCCCGGTTAAGTTGCTGATTTTCCGGTTGCTGGTCATTGCGATGGTTTTCGGCGGCTGCCTGATGGAACTCCAGATGCTTTGGAAGCTGGCTGATATCTTCATGGCGCTGATGGCCATACTTAATCTCACCGCCCTGCTGCTGCTTTCCGGCATCGCGGTAAAAGTGGTTAAGGATCACGAGCGGCAGCGGCGGATGGGAAAAATACCGGTCTTCAATCCTGACCATTTCCCTGAATTACGCGGTCAGCTTGAGCCGGGTGTGTGGGATAAAACGTCATCTCCGCGCTGATTTTCACCGCTTTTACCTATTGCTGTCATGCCCCCATCGCAGTGACTTTTTTGCTACAGTATGGCAACGAAAAATTCTGAATTTGAACCGTCACTGACCAACGGACAAGACTATGCTGACCATTATTTCACCTGCCAAAACGCTCGATTACGAAAGCCCGCTTGCGACAACGCGCTATACCCAACCAGAGTTGCTGGATAAATCCAGTGAACTGATCACCGTGGCGCGTAAAATGTCCCCGGCGCAGATCGCTTCACTGATGGGGATCAGCGATAAACTGGCCCATCTGAACGCTGAACGCTTCAATGACTGGCAGCCGGATTTCACCCCGAAAAATGCCCGACAGGCGCTTCTGGCCTTTAAAGGTGACGTGTATACCGGTCTGCAGGCGGAAGATTTCAGCGAGAAAGATTTCGATTTTGCCCAAAAACATCTGCGCATGTTGTCCGGTTTATACGGTCTGTTGCGTCCACTGGATTTAATGATGCCTTATCGTCTGGAAATGGGTATCCGTCTGGAAAACCCGCAAGGTGCGAATCTGTATGCGTTCTGGGGCGATTTACTGACTGAAAAACTGAATCTGTTACTCAGCGAACAGAAAAGCAAAGTGCTGGTGAATCTGGCGTCTGATGAATACTTCAAAGCGGTGAAACCTAAACTGTTGGATGGCGAAATCATCAAACCTGTCTTCCTTGATGAGAAGAACGGTAAGTACAAAGTCATCAGCTTCTACGCCAAAAAAGCGCGTGGCCTGATGAGCCGGTTCATTATCAAAGAGCGTCTGGATAAGCCGAAACAACTTCAGGATTTCAATCTGGAAGGTTACGAATTTGATGAATCACGCTCACAGGGCAATGAGCTGGTATTTACCCGCCCGGAACGCTGATCTACCTGAGCAGTATGCGTAAAAAAGCCCTCGCGAAGAGGGCTTTTGCATTTCTGAAGCACGGTCTTTATTCAGGCAGCGCCATCAGGAATGCGCGCATTTCACTGAAATCAGCCGGAAGGTTATGCGACAGCAACGGCAGATCTGCGCGATCCGCCAGTTCTTTCGGCAAACCGATGTCCTGATCCAAAATCGCTTCCACGCTTTCTTTGAATTTCGCCGGATGCGCAGTACCGATGAACAGACCAAATTCGCCCGGTTGCAGCTGATCACGCAGTACACGGTAAGCAATAGCCGCGTGAGGTTCAGAGATATAACCGATATTCGCCAGCTCGCGCATCGCATCTTCGGTAGTGTCATCGCTGACTGCGCCAAAGCCCAGATCTTTCAGCTGCCAGGTTTTACGACGATACAGTTCTTCCACACGTGGCCAGTTATTTGGCTGGCTGACGTCCATGGCGTTCGACAATGTCGCTACGGTTTTCTTCGGATCCCATTCACCATCAGACAGGAAACGTGGCACGGTATCATTGGCGTTAGTCGCTGCGATGAAGCGTTTCACCGGCAGGCCGAGAGATTTCGCCAGCAGACCGGCGGTCAGATCCCCGAAGTTACCGCTTGGCACGGAAACGACCAGCTGATTGCGCGCTTCCTGCGGCAACTGAGCCACTGCTTCAAAGTAGTAGCAAATCTGCGCCAGCAGACGGCTGATATTGATGGAGTTGGCTGAGTTCAGCTTCAGCGCGTGTTTCAGTTCTTCATCATCAAACGCCTGTTTGACCAGCGCCTGACAGGCATCAAAATCACCGTCGATGGCGACAGTGTGAATGTTACCGCCCAGCGTACAGAACAGTTTTTCCTGCAACGGACTGATTTTGCCGCGCGGATACAGGATCACTACACGGACATTTTTCAGACCGTGGAAAGCGTGCGCCACTGCTGCGCCGGTATCGCCCGACGTTGCCGTCAGAATGGTCACCGGCTGGTCGCCTGAAACCTGCGTCAGGATCTGCGCCATGAAACGGCCACCGAAATCTTTGAATGCCAGGGTCGGACCGTGGAACAGTTCCAGACAGGCAATGTCTTCTTCCACTTTCACTACCGGTGCCGGGAAAGCAAAGGCGTTTTTCACACGCTGATGTAATTCCTCTTCAGGAATTTCATCGCCGATGAAAGCAGAAAGAATGCGGCTGCTGCGGGTGACGAAATCCAGTTCCAGCAAGCGGTCGATTTCAGTCAGTTCAAATTCCGGCAGATCCAGCGGGAAGAATAACCCCTGCTGTTTTCCAAGACCTTGTTTGACGGCCTGAGCAAAGCTGACCTGCTCGTTGTGATCCTTCAGGTTGTACAGTTTCATTAGTTATCCCAATAAATTATCGAGTTATCCCAATACCCGCGCGCCCGCGGTATCAAGACGACAAATATGAACAAAGCCTTCGTCATTTTGCAGATAGTGCGTCTGCAGCCAGTCAGCCATACGTTTCGCTGTCGCGCTGTCATTACAAACCGCAAACAGCGTCGGACCGGAACCCGAAATCCCGCAAGCCAGTGCACCGATTTCTTCTGCGGCGCTGCGTGCTTCTGCAAAGCCCGGCAGCAGACGGGTACGATAAGGTTCAGCAATCACATCTTTCATCAGTTTCGCAGCCAGCCTAGGTTGCTGCGTGTGACAGGCATGAATAAAGCCCGCCAGATAACGACCATGGCTGATGCAATCCTGACGGCGATACTGCGCGGGTAAAATAGCACGCGCTTCTGCCGTCGACACTTTGATGCCCGGATACGCCATCACCCACAACCAGTCGTCAAAGCTTGGCACGTTCTGGCTGATAATATCGAGTTCTTCCAGCATCAGCTGAATGCCGCCCAGATAGCACGGTGCGACATTATCGAAATGCACGCTGCCGGAAATACGCCCTTCCAGCTCGCCCATCAGCAACAGCATCTGGTTTTCACTGAGCGGCTTACCGCAAAATTCATTCATCGCCATCAGACCGGCGACCACCGAACAGGCGCTGGAACCCAGGCCGGAACCGATCGGCATGTTTTTTTCCAGCGTCATCGCCACCGGCACTTCTTTGCCGATTTCCTGACAGAAACGCTGCCAGCACTGATAAACGATGTTGTCTTCCATGCGGTCAGGCAGTTTAGACACAAACTTGCCTTCGTTTTTCAGACTGAACTCTGTGGCCGCTTCAACAGAAACGCAGTCGCCCAGCAGCGTGCCATCGACCGGAGACACGGCCGCGCCCAGCACGTCGAAGCCTACGCTGACGTTCCCAATTGAAGCCGGGGCATACACCTTAACCATATTAAACTCCTAACTTCCATGACAGCGTTCTCAAAAGATCGGCAAACACACCTGCCGCCGTCACATCATTCCCGGCGCCGTAGCCACGCAGAACCAACGGCAACGGTTGATAATAGCGGCTGTAAAACGCCAGCGCATTCTCACCATTTTTTACTTTATAAAGCGGGTCATTACCATCGACGGCATCGATTTTTACCTTACACTGACCGTCTTCGATAGCCCCGACATAACGCAATACTTTGCCTGCAGCGGTAGCATCGGCCACGCGTTGGGCGAACTCTGCATCCAGTTCCGGCAAGCGTGCAACAAAATCACTCACGCTTCCTTCGCTGTTAAAGGACGCCGGTAAAACAGATTCCACATCGATATCCGACAGTTCGAGTTTGTAACCGGCTTCACGCGCCAGGATCAGCAACTTACGCGCCACGTCCATACCGGACAAATCATCACGGGGATCCGGTTCGGTATAGCCCATTTCCTTCGCCTGCAAGGTCGCGGCGGACAGCGACATGCCTTCGTCCAGCTTACCAAAGATGAAGGACAGAGAACCGGACAGAATACCGGAGAAACGGAGCAGTTCATCACCGGCATTCAGCAGGTTTTGCAGGTTTTCAATAACCGGTAAACCCGCGCCGACGTTGGTGTCATAAAGAAACTTACGGCGTGAGCCATCAGCCGCTTTGCGCAGCTGATGGTAGTAATTCATTGAAGACGTGTTGGCCTTTTTGTTTGGCGTGACCACGTGGAAACCGTCGGCGAGGAAATCGGCATACTGATCGGCCACTTCCTGACTGGACGTACAGTCGACGATCACCGGATTCAGCAGGTGATATTCTTTCACCAGACGGATCAGACGCCCCAGATTTAGCGGTTCTTTCGCAGCAGCGAGTTCATCACGCCAGGTTTCCAGTGCAATACCGTGAACGTTGGTCAGTAACGCGCGGGAGTTAGCGATGCCACACACGCGCAGATCGATGTGTTTGGTTTTCAGCCACGCCTGCTGACGGCGGATCTGTTCGATCAATGCCCCGCCCACACCGCCGACGCCGATCAGGAATACTTCGATCACCTGATCGGTATTGAACAGCATCTGATGGCTGACGCGCACGCCGGTGGTCGCATCGTCATTATTGACGACCACGGAGATAGAACGTTCGGAAGAGCCCTGAGCGATCGCCACAATGTTGATATTGGCGCGGGCCAGAGCCGAGAAAAATTTCGCTGAAATGCCGCGCAGCGTGCGCATACCGTCGCCGACCACGGAAATCACCGCCAGCTTTTCCATGACGTCCAGCGGCTCGAGCAGGCCGTCTTTCAGCTCAAGATAGAACTCGTCTTCCAGCGCTTTACGGGCGCGTTGCAGCTCGCTTTGCGGCACACAGAAACTGATGCTGTATTCGGAAGAAGACTGCGTGATCAGCACCACGGAAATGCCGGAACGGGACATCACGGCAAACACACGCGCTGCCATGCCGATCATCCCTTTCATTCCCGGACCGGAAACGTTGATCATCGCCATGTTATTCAGATTAGTGATGCCTTTTACCGGCGTGCTGTCATCAAGGCTTTCGCTGCCAATCAGGGTACCCGGCGCCTGCGGGTTTGTGGTGTTTTTAATCAGGCAAGGGATCTGGAACTGGGCAATCGGCAGGATGGTACGCGGGTGAAGGACTTTCGCGCCAAAATACGAAAGCTCCATCGCTTCCTGATACGACATCGATTTCAGCAAGCGGGCATCGGGTACAGTGCGCGGGTCACAGGTATAAACGCCATCGACATCAGTCCAGATCTCGCAACAGTCAGCGCGTAAACAGGCAGCCAGTACGGCGGCTGAATAGTCGGAGCCGTTACGGCCCAGCACCACCAGTTCGCCCTTTTCATTACCGGCAGTGAAACCGGCCATCAGCACAATGTGATCGGCAGGGATGGCGCTGGCGGCGATACGGCGGGTGGATTCGTTGATATCCACGGTGGATTCAAGGTAATGCCCCTGTGCGAGCAACTTTTCAACCGGATTGATGACGGTGACGCCGAAGCCTTTCGCCAGAAATACCGCTTCCATGATGGCAATGGAAAGTTTTTCACCACGACAGATAATGGACGCATTCACACTGTCCGGACATTGGCCCAGCAGGGTAATGCCATGCATCAGTTGTTTGAGCTGAGCGAATTCGTGATCGACAAATGCTTTCACCTTTGGCAAATCAAAACCCGGCTGCGCCGCTGCCAGACCGGTAATCAGCTGACCAAAAATGTTTTCTGCATCGCTCATGATGCTTTGAATGTCCTGTCCTGCGACAGTTCGCTCAATCATGGCCACCAGATAGTTGGTAATTTTGGCAGGCGCGGATAAAACCGTTGCGACCTGTCCCTGACGCGCATTGCTTTCCATAATGTCCGCAACCCGCAAGAAGCGTTCTGCGTTTGCTACCGAGGTCCCGCCAAATTTCAACACTCGCATTTCTGGTACTCTCCTGAAGCTCTCGTTTAAATGTAAAAAAAAAGCCCGCACTGGTTAGGTGCGGGCTTTTTTTCTTTTTCCTGTACGCGTCAGCCCGCCCCGTTACCTGTGGTATCGGTGGTGGTAATAATTGTTGTATTCAGGCTGATGATTCGCATTTTTATTTTCTGTCTGTCTTAGGGTTTGTACTCTGTCTGCCTCTATTAGCTAAAGCATAAGGCACGACAAGTCAATTTTTTTCTGTTTTTGACCGCTGAGTCACGGACAAAATCAACTGTATAATCGTCTGCCTTTAAAACCCTTTCCAGTGTGATCGCCACCTGTGTTCCCATCACGCCGGATATCGAACTGTTCAGGCCGAAAATCCCCTCACATCATGAGGTCAGCTTTTTTTCGATGTCATGCAGCAAAGTATGCAGCATTGCGGCGTCGCGCTGCTGTAAAAGACCCAGGCGCTGATGCAACCAGTCGGACAATTTCTGGTCATCTTCTGCCCCGACATTTTCAAGCAAACGCCCGACTCTGGCACGCAACGCAGAAAGCTGTCCTGCTTCGGCAATTTCAGGTTTTGCCGAGGTCACCTGATTCAGCGAAGAGAGCTGATAACAGAACACCATCACCGCCTGCCCCAGATTGAGTGACGGATAATCGGCCACCATCGGTACGCCGGTCAGCACATCCGCCAGTTCCAGCTCTTCATTCGTCAGACCGGAATCTTCACGACCAAAGACCAGCGCGGCATGATTGACCCACTGGCTCTTTTCTTCGAGCTGCACCTGCAATTCCTGCGGCGTGCAGTAATAGTGAAATTTAGCCCGGCTGCGGGCAGTTGTGGCTACCGTAAAATCGATATCAGCCAGCGCATGCTCAAGCGTATTAAAATGGAGAGCATTTTGCAGGATCTCCTGCGAACCATGCGCAACCCAGCCAGCTTCCGGCCTGAGATGCGCCTCACTGTCGACAATACGTAACGATGCGAAACCCATGGTTTTCATTGCACGAGCTGCCGCACCGACATTTTCCGGGCGAGCCGGCGAAACTAAAATAATATGAAGTTGCATATCGGGCCTTTGCAAAAGGGAAAGAATTGACGTCAGTATTTAAGCGATGAAATTTTACCCTGCTCCAAATCTATTCATGGCTTATATTCTTCACAAGAACTTAACAGTCGGCTGAATATATTCCTTTATTTTATCGGAAAACCTTACCTTGCAGGTAAAAAAGGTGCTGGCCCGATTAAGCAAACAGGAAAGAAAAATTTATCATTAATTTTCATATGGATATATAATAAGGAATCATCACCATTTTGCATTTATCTCCCGATTCTTAATCATTTGCTGAATCGTGTACAATAAATGCTGAAATGTGACTCAAGCGTGCATTCTTGTAAGTGTTTTTCACTGTTCTGTTACCGTGCTACAATTGAACTTGATATATGTCAACAAACCGTAATTTTGTTGAGTGGTAATTTCGGCACTCGCTGTTATATTGCTGTTAATAGGGTTAGGATATGCGCCGCTTTAGGACCCCGTGGAACTGCAGAAAGTGGAATCCCTGACCGAGCTTGCGATGTTGTTGTCGTTGATGGAAATTGCATCGAGAACGCGTTTACGTACTTTAGTCATGTAACGAGTGAGATGCCCAATAAAGCATCAAAATTCTCTGGGATAACAAGGACTTCTGTACTCCTATTTTCTATTTGTTGGCAATCTTAGGTAGCAATCATGCAGACCCCTCACATTCTGATCGTCGAAGACGAGTTAGTGACACGTAATACGTTAAAGAGCATTTTTGAAGCAGAAGGCTACATGGTACATGAAGCTAATGATGGCGCAGAAATGCACCATATTCTGTCCGAAAATGACATCAATCTGGTTATCATGGACATCAACCTGCCAGGCAAAAACGGCCTGCTGCTGGCACGCGAATTACGCGAACAAGCCAGCGTTGCTTTGATGTTCCTGACTGGCCGCGATAACGAAGTTGATAAAATTCTGGGTCTGGAAATCGGCGCTGATGATTACATCACTAAGCCTTTCAACCCACGCGAACTGACTATCCGCGCACGCAACCTGCTGTCCCGCACCATGAATCTGGGCACCACCGGCGAAGAACGCCGTCTGGTTGAAAGCTACAAATTCAATGGCTGGGAACTCGATATCAACAGCCGTTCGCTGGTGAGCCCGCAAGGTGAGCAGTACAAGTTACCGCGCAGCGAATTCCGCGCCATGCTGCACTTCTGCGAAAACCCGGGCAAGATCCAAACCCGTGGCGATTTGCTGAAGAAAATGACCGGCCGTGAGCTGAAGCCTCATGACCGTACCGTTGACGTCACTATCCGTCGCATCCGTAAACATTTCGAAGCGACGCCTGATACCCCGGAAATCATCGCCACCATTCATGGTGAAGGCTATCGTTTCTGCGGTGATCTGGAAGACTGATACAGAAGGTTGCCAACCGCACTGCATCCGGTGAGACGGTACCCAAACAAACGTCAAAGGCCAGCGAAAGCTGGCCTTTTGTTTTTTGCGCAGTGCTGAGAACTCACGGAGCGGTGTGCGCCCACGGAATAATCGGTACCGCGCTCAGTGCATTTTTCGGTGAACCATCCACCACTTTATCGGAGTAGCTCAGATAAATAAGTGCGTTGCGATTCGCGTCATAAAAACGGACCACCTGCAGCTTTTTAAACACCAGCGATGTGCGTTTCTGAAAAACAACCGTTCCTTTGTCTTTGCCTTGCTTAATCTTGTCGCTCAACTCAATCGGGCCCACCTGCTGACAGGAAATCGCGGCATCAGCGGTATCTTCTGCCAGCCCTAAACCGCCCTTGATGCCACCGGTTTTCGCACGACTGATATAACAAGTTACATTTTTAATATCAGGATCATCAAAGGCCTCGACGACAATTTTATGGTCGGGACCGAAGAGTTTGAAGACGGTATCGACCGAACCCACCTGCTCTGCATGTACCGCTGAAGAACAAAAAGCAAACATCGAAAAAACAAAAATCCAACATCTATTCATTAAGTTACTCCACGTCATCAGCATGACGTTGTTTTGCAAAGAAACCCTGCGGGGAAAGCGTGTATTCACACTTTCGGAATGAAATACTCTGTAACACAGGCAAATAGCACAGATAGCCAAAAAAATCTTAGGAAGTCTTATCGGTAAAAAGTTGCTATTATGCCGCCCATCATTCTGTGCATTTATCTTAGTTCAACGAGGACGATCTATGGATCAAGCAGGAATCATTCGTGACCTTCTTAGCTGGTTAGAAACCCATTTAGACCAGCCCTTGTCACTCGACAATGTCGCAGCCAAGGCCGGCTATTCCAAGTGGCACCTGCAGCGCATGTTTAAAGATGTCACTAATAATGCCATTGGCGCTTATATTCGTGCCCGCCGTTTGTCGAAAGCGGCCGTTGCCTTGCGCCTCACCAGTCGCCCGATTTTAGATATCGCCCTTCAGTATCGTTTTGATTCTCAACAAACATTTACCCGGGCATTCAAAAAACAATTTGCGCAAACACCGGCACTGTATCGTCGTGCTGAAGACTGGCATTCGTTTGGGATTTGTCCGCCAATCCGTCTGGGCGCTTTTATTCTGCCGCAGCCGGAATATATCTCACTGCCGGAACAGCATCTGGTCGGGATGACGCAGAGTTACGCCTGTACGCTGGAGCAAATCACCACGTATCGAAACGAGATGCGTCGTCATTTCTGGCGTCAATATATTGGTGAAGCAAAAACGCTGCCACCAATACTTTATGGCCTGCACCATTCGCGTCCAAGCCAGGAAAAAGATGACGAGCAGGAAGTATTGTACACGACCGCGCTGGAAGCTCAGCACCTGCCGGAAAACGTTGAAGGTCAGCCGATTGTGTTGCAGCACGGCGAATATGCCATGTTCCACTACAATGGCACGCCGGAGCATTTGCAGGAGTTTATTCTGACGCTGTACAGCACCTGTCTGCCGACATTGAAACTGACCCGCAGAAAGGGACAGGATATCGAACGCTTTTACACGAATGGCCGTGCCCCGGGCACTACGCCAACCGAACTACAGTGTGATTACCTGATCCCAATCCGCCGCTAACGCCTTCTGGCGTTAGCGTTGCAACTCGTCTAACGCGGGCAGTTCCAGATGTGATACATCGCCCGCTGTTTCCACAATCCAGCCATTAGCCAGCCATGCACTTTGCTGGTGATCGACACGCGATAAAGAACAGTTACGCAGACGCAGACGACGTTCCGCATAAGCAGGCAGCCCGAGGATGGTACTGATCAGGCAACCCAGTGCAATACCGTGACTGACCAGCAAAGGCTTACTGCCTTCCGGCAAATCCAGACAGCTGTCGAGTGCTGCACGCATACGCTCAGCCAGTTCCGTCATCGTTTCACCTTCAGGAATACGCCCTTTCGGTGAACCATCGACCATCTGCTTACGCCATACTTCTTCCTGCTCTGTCAGGCCGTCCAGAATACGTTCTTCCAGCACGCCCATATGTAATTCGCGCAAACGCGGCTCATTGATCACTTCACACCCGCAGGCATCAGCGATAATCTGCGCCGTATGGCGGGTACGTCCTAAGTCACTGGTGATGACGTGGGTGATCCCTTCATTACGCACACGCTCAGCAACCTGACGCGCCTGATAAAGACCTTTGGCCGTCAGCGGGCTGTCTGATTGCCCCTGAATACGGCGTGCGGCGTTCCATTCTGTTTCGCCGTGACGGACGAGATATACCTGTAACATGAGTGTTTTCCGTTATACTGCGTGAAATTTGCTAAAGGATGCTAAAACTCTATGTACCATGTTGTCGCTGCAACCACTAACCCGGCAAAGATCAAAGCTATCGCCATGGCTTTTGAAGACATTTTCGGCGCTGAGGCATTCCGCATTGAAGGCGTTGACGTCGACAGTGGTGTTCCCAGTCAACCTATCGGCAGTAATGAAACCCGTACCGGTGCGCGCCATCGCGTTATCGGCGCCCGCCAGGTTCGCCCCGAGGCAGACTTCTGGGTCGGCGTGGAAGCGGGTATCGAAGACAATATGACCTTCGCCTGGATGGTGATTGAGAATATGCACCAGCGTGGTGAATCCCGTTCAGCGAGCCTGATGTTACCTGAAATTATTTTACAAGGAATTAACCAGGGCAGCGAACTGGGAGATGAGATGGAAAAACTGACGGGTATCACAGAAGTAAAACGTAAAGGCGGCGCGATCGGAGTCTTTACAGCAGGAAAATTGACCCGCACCAGCGTTTATCATCAGGCGCTGGTACTGGCTTTAGCGCCTTTTCATAATTCGGTGTATCAGGTCAGAACCCAAACACACTAAAATATCAGACGATAACGGACGCTTCAGTCGTCCGTTTTGTCTGTCAGCAGGTGCTCACTCAGCCATTCCTTAAGCTCCGCCGGTGCCGTTTTCAGGCCATTCGAACCACGTGTTATCGTGGCGATACCCGCTCCCAGCTGGCTTTTCAGCTCACGCTGACTCAACTCTCCGCGCATCAGTTCCTGAATAATCCGCACCCGCGTACCCAGCGCCGCACGTTCGTCGGGCGTAAGCAGCAGTTGCAACAAATCCTGATGCAGATTTTCAGCAAAAGAATGCTGCAGCAATGCCAGAAAGCATTGCCAGTCCTCATTGCCTTGTTGGGAAAGAGCAGGGTCATTGATTGGTCGTTGAGTCATGATGGCTGCCATACTATTAAACTAGTACAGCAGCTTACCATAAACGACGATGGATCAGTAACGCCTCTGCCATTCGGCATCCGTCAAAATCTTGGCGGGTTGATGTAAAAAATAGCGATAAAACGCATCATATGCCAACACATTTTTAACATATCGACGAGTTTCAGAGAAAGGGATACTCTCGATAAACGCCACCGAATCCACCCTGCCCGCGCTGTTACCTAACCAGGTATTTACGCGTGAAGGCCCGGCGTTATATGCCGCGCTGGACAAAATACGGTTGCGCCCAAACATCTGATAGACATATTCCAGATAACTGGTGCCGATCGTTATGTTCATCTGCGGATCCAGTAATTGCCCCGGATTGCTGTAGCCCTGCAACCCAAACATATCGACGGTATGTTGCGCAGTCGCAGGCATCACCTGCATCAGACCGGCAGCGCCCACCGGCGAACGGGCTTTCGGATTCCACGCACTTTCCTGACGGGCAATCGCCATCGCGTAACTTTGCGTGATGCCTTTATCGTTGGTCGCACGACGGAATTCATCCGGCCACGCCAGCGGGAAACGCTCTTCGAGATAATCCCACAGCTTGCCGGTAATGGTGGCCTGCACGCTGAGATCCGGCCATTTTTGCTCGAACGCATAACGCGCCAGCGCCGACTGCTGCGATTCCGTGCGGCTGCTGACCAGATAACTCCATTCGGTACGCGCCAGATTGTCCATCTGCCAGTACATCAGCTCACGCACACGCGCCACTTCCGGCAATTTTGCAATACTTGCATCTGGCTTAGCCGCGACAGAAATCTGCATCGGATAAGTCACGTTCAGCTTTTGCGCCGCTGCCATCGGATAGAATCCGCGGCCTTTCATTAACGTGCGCAGCATCGCTTCACCCTGCGAGCGCTGACCGTTGTCAATCATCACTGACGCACGCCAGTACTGCCATTCATCTTCCTGCAGGGCATCCGACGGCAAGCGTTGCAGCCACTGGTTCAGCCCCTGACGGTCACCCGCAGCCAGTGCCATACGGATACGCCGCTCAACAAGCGTGGTGGAATGGCTGCGCAAAATGACGTTATCGCGCCAGGCGGCCTGTTCCGGTGTAGCGTCGCTGCCCATATAACGCCAGGCAACGGCTTCTTCCAGTTCGAGCCGGTCGCTGTCACTCATCTTCTGCAAGCGCACAAGCACCGGGATCATCGAACGGGCATTCTCGGAATCATCACGGGCAATGCGCGCGAAGGTAATGCTGGTCGCGTTACGGGTAAAATCAGTCGGACCGACATTGCGCGCAAAGCTTTCGAGTGTATTGGGATTATTTTGCAGATCGACAAGCGCATCGCGCATGGTCTGATAATCCGGCGGCAACTGCTTTGCCAGATAACTGACCAGACTGGTGTTACCCGCTTTCATCGCCAGACCAATACGCTGCAGCGTCGTCAGCGCGGTCTGATTGCCTGCGCCCTGCCAGACTGAGAACAATTTATCGCAGGTATTCGGCAGTGATGTGCCGGTCAGCCAGATGTCTTTCGCACCATCAAACGCGGTTTTCTGATCGCCGGTCGCCCATTTGGCGTAATAGTAGTTACAGCGCGCCGCCACCGGTTTCGGTGGTTGCGGGCTGAATGAAAGCAAACTGTTCCAGTCCTGACGGCGCGCCAGTTCATTGACAAAGCGGGCTGGCAAAGAACGCGCAGGCGGCAATGTCGGGTTCGCTTTCACAAATGCGTTCACCTGCGCCGGTGTCGCGTCCCCCAGTTCCTGCGTCAGCTGCCGGTATTCCAGATAAGGATAAAGAGGATAGTCTTCCAGCGTCGGCATCAGCTGGCTGACAACGTCCATCTGATTGTTATCCCATGCCTGTTTAATCTGCATATAGTGCTGGCGCTGTGCGTCCAGCGAGTCCGCTTTCGCCACGCCCGATGCTGTTACCAGCAGCACGCTCAGTGCCAGAGAATGCCATTTGTCCACCTTGACCATACTTACCTTTATCCTCGCGGGTTGTGCCGAAACTGTTCTGCATTGTGTAGACAGCTACTACGCTAATCGATTCATTTTTAAAATTGAAGCGATGCGGAGACAGCATCACAAACTTTACACAGTGTGGTGCAAGCGTCCGGCACTTACCAGACGGCGGCAGATCTATTTTCTGTCACAGAACATCGCGGCAGGAATAATTTGAGCGGACATTATACCCGCAGATAATTAACGGGTATTCACCTGTTAATTACAAATAGATAGCAGCCTTACAATTCGAAATTAAATAGCCACACTGACAAAACTCAGCTTTATTTACATCAATTTACCCAGACAACCACTTCCTAAACAAACGTTAAATAAAATGGGAATAATACGCAAATTCCTAATCCACACAAGCCAATGTTTTTTAATGGTTTTAATTATTTAATTAGCTACAAAAAGTATTTATTGGCTCAGATCAAATTTATTTACGCTCAATTAATTATGATTACTCCCTATTGTAAAATTGATTAATTGATATTCGCTATTTCGCCGTCAGGATTGAAATATTAATAACAGCCCAGTTCTTCGCTTATGGAAAAGTATATGACTCATTCAACTTCATCGGTAAAAACGAATGCTAGCCCTTCTTCCTCTGCCGCAGCAGAAAACAAAAACTGGTATCAGATTAGTAGTAACGACGCTATGCAGCGCCTTGAAACCGGCGAAAATGGCCTGACGCGGCAGGAAGCCAGCGAGCGCCTGAATAAATATGGCCCGAACTCATTACCGGAAAAACAATCCAAAAGTGCCCTGATGCGTTTTCTGGCGCACTTCAATGATGTCCTGATTTACATCCTGCTCGCCGCCGCCGTCGTGACCGGTGCTATGGGACACTGGGTCGATACCTTTGTCATCCTGGGCGTAGCGGTGATCAATGCGCTGATTGGTTTTCTGCAGGAAAATAGCGCCGAAAAATCACTGAAAAGTATTCAAAACATGCTGTCCAGTCAGGCCGTAGTGATGCGTGACGGACAAGTTCAAACCATTAATGCCGACCAGCTGGTGCCCGGCGATATCGTGCAACTGCGTCCCGGTGACAAAATCCCGGCAGACATCCGTATCGTCAGCGCGCATAACCTGCAGGTCGAAGAAGCTATCCTCACCGGCGAATCCACCGTCGTCATCAAAAACGCTCAGGTCATCGACGATGAAGTCATGATCGGCGATCGCCACAACTTGCTGTTCTCCGGCACCATGATCAGCGGCGGCACCGCCACCGGTGTGGTTTATGCCACCGGTCAGGACACAGAGCTGGGCCACATCAGCCAGATGATGTCAGCGATTAAAGCGCAGCGTACTCCGCTGTTGCAGCAAATCGACAAACTGGGTAAAGGCATCTTCGCGCTGATCCTGCTGATGATGGCTTTCCTGTTTGTGTTCGCTTTTATCCTGCGTGATATGCCGCTGGGCGAACTGCTGCTGTCGCTGATCAGTCTGGCTGTCGCATCGGTTCCGGAAGGTTTACCGGCAATTATCTCGATTATTCTGTCGCTGGGCGTGCAGTCGATGGCGCGTAATCATGCCATTATCCGCAAACTGCCGACCGTCGAAACGCTGGGCTCAATGACCGTCATTTGCTCGGATAAAACCGGCACGCTGACCATGAATGAAATGACTGTGAAAGCGGTGATTCTGGCAGACCGTGCTTACGATGTGGAAGGGGAAAGCTACCAGCCGAAAGGCCGCATCGTGGATGCCCACACGCAGCGCCAGGTGGATGTCATCAGTATGCCGGTGCTCAACACCTTCATCACTGCCGTGGATATCTGTAACGACAGCCAGCTGATGCAGGACGAAAGAGGCCACTGGGGAATTACCGGCGGGCCGACGTCCGGCGCACTGAAAGTGCTGGCAGCGAAAGCCAGTCTGCATACCGGTCAGGTTGAATCTCTGGATAAAATCCCGTTTGATTCCAAACATAAATACATGGCGACCTTGCAGCGCATCGGCGGCAAAACCCAGTTGTTTGTGACCGGCGCACCGGATGTTTTGTTCTCCTTAGCCAAGCTTGAGCTGACCGAAAACGGCGTTCAGCCTTTCCGCCGCGAGTACTGGGAAGAAGAGATGGCGCGCTATGCCCGTCAGGGTCTGCGCATGGTGGCTGCGGCTATCAAAGATGAGCCGGAAATTGCAGGCGATCTGAACCATGACCACCTGCAGGAAGGACTGGTGTTCACCGGGATTGCTGCCATGATGGATCCGCCACGCCCTGAAGCCATTGATGCAATTGCACAGTGTCAGCAGGCTGGGATCCGCGTGAAGATGATCACCGGTGACCATCAGGAAACCGCGATGGCTATCGGCAAAATGTTAGGCATCGGCAACAGCGGTGACTCCATCACCGGTTACCAGCTTGAGCATATGGATGACGCTGAACTGGCCGTCGCTGCCAGCCAGTACGATATTTTTGCCCGTACCAGCCCTGAGCATAAATTGCGTCTGGTCAAAGCCTTGCAGGAAAACGGCGAAGTAGTCGGGATGACCGGCGATGGCGTGAATGACGCGCCAGCGCTGAAACAGGCCGACGTCGGTATCGCAATGGGTATCAAAGGCACCGAAGTCACCAAAGAAGCCGCAGACATGGTTCTGACCGATGACAACTTCGCGACCATCGCCAGTGCAGTAAAAGAAGGACGTCGCGTTTACGACAACCTGAAGAAAACGATTCTGTTTATTCTGCCGACTAACCTCGCGCAGGGGCTGCTGATTATCCTGGCGATTCTGGCCGGTGCGGTGATCCCGCTGACGCCGGTGCAGATCTTATGGATGAACATGGCGACCTCCACCACGCTGTCGTTCGGTCTGGCCTTCGAGCCGGGTGAGAAAGGCATGATGCGTCGCCGTCCTCGCGCACCAGGCCAGCACGTACTGGACCTGCATGCCGTCTGGCGTATCGCTTTCGTCGGTATTTTGATTGCCTGCAGCGCCTTCGTTCTTGAAGCCTGGATGCAGCCGCGCGGCTACAGCAGCGATTTAATCCGCACCGTGCTGTTACAGACGCTGGTTACCGCGCAGTGGGTATATATGTTTAACTGCCGCGTGATGGACCGCTTCCCGCTGACCCGCGAAGTGTTCGTTAACAAAGGATTGTGGATTGTTTCCGGCGTATTACTGGTACTGCAACTGGCGCTGATTTATCTGCCAGTCATGAACCAGTTGTTCGGCACCGTGCCGATGCCGCTGAAATTCTGGGGCATCACGCTGGTGGTCGGTGCGATGATCTTCGTGATTGTCGAAATCGAGAAATGGCTGGTTAACCGCTTCATCCGCAAGAAAGTCTGACGATTTATCCTTATGCCGGGTTACCTTCTGTAGCCCGGCGTTTTACGATAAAAAACGTCACAATTCTGAAACTTTACTCTTTTCCGCTCTCAATTCGTCTCAAAGATCTCACAAAACGTTCCAAAACCCATTCTGCTGATTTACATCAATCTCTTACCGCTTTATTACTCTCGCCAGGGGTATCCCTTTACACAGCAATGTTAGTTTTGCCGGCGACCGGCAACTTTCACGGGAATGCCCTATCGCTGTACGGTCACTTTTATAAAAACGAGCTTCTCTGCACTGCAGTCATACAGAGGCCAAAAACAGGTAAACCCAATGTCATCGCTCATTGTAGATAAGTGTTTTTACACACAGCTGGCATTGCATTCGCTCTTGCAACTTAACGGACAACACCAGAAAGATATTCTTTCGCTCAAGGACATCAACGAACTGCAAGCCACATGCAATTCCCTGACGCCTGAAATCATCTTTGTGAATGAAGATTGTTTTACGTCTGATGCGCCTTCCGGTCACGCCCTCAGGGCAGTGATCGATGCGCATCCCGGCACGCTTTTCTTTGTCTTTATCTCCAGAGAGAATCTCAATTATCAGAACTATGTGCCGATCCGCAAAAACATCATCATTTTGTCGAAATCTGTCAGGACGACCACGATTTATCAGCTGATCTCCCACAACCTGCAGCTCTCGCGTGCGGGTGAAACGGAACAATCACTGGATCTTACGCCGGTCAGCCTGAGCCGGACGGAATCGAGCATTCTGAAAATGTGGATGTCAGGACTGAATACGCAAATCATTTCCGAACATCTCAATATCAAACAGAAAACCGTGGCTTCACACAAAGGTAATATCAAACGTAAGGTGAAGACACAAAATAAACAGGCGATATATCATGTTGTTAAGCTCACCGACATCCTGACTTCCGGCATGTTTGTGGGGCGCGTCCAGCCATTACGTCCGGCGAGTGAACCGGATGAGTTCACTATCCCTTTCGGCTGAAAGCCTCCTCTCCTGTCCGCAGCCGGCAACATTCTTGCCTTACTGTGAACCTGATGGTTGGGTACACGACTGAAACACGCTAAACTTCGCAGTCGGAACCCTTATCAGTCATGCCGCAGTCAGGCGGGGCTGCTTACTATGCCGCAGCGCCTGCCCTTCGCAGAAAGCGCGCGGCCCGCAGAAAGAGGCTCAAAACAACGTGGCTCAATACGTATATTCCATGCATCGCCTCGGCAAAGTTGTTCCGCCGAAGCGTCATATTCTTAAGAACATCTCCCTGAGTTTCTTCCCTGGTGCCAAAATCGGTGTTCTGGGTCTGAACGGTTCAGGTAAATCCACCCTGCTGCGCATCATGGCCGGTATCGATACCGACATCGAAGGTGAAGCACGTCCGCAGCCTGATCTGAAAATCGGTTATCTGCCGCAGGAACCTCAGCTGAACATGGAACACACCGTGCGTGAGTCCGTGGAAGAAGCCGTTTCTGAAGTCGTCGGCGCGTTAAAACGTCTTGATGAAGTCTATGCGCTGTACGCAGAGCCGGAAGCTGATTTCGACAAACTGGCCGCTGAACAGGGCAGACTGGAAGAGATCATTCAGGCGCATGATGGCCATAACCTGAACAGCCAGCTTGAACGTGCTGCTGATGCACTGCGTCTGCCAGACTGGGATGCAAAAGTCGCCACGCTGTCCGGTGGTGAACGCCGCCGTGTGGCACTGTGCCGCCTGCTGCTGGAAAAACCAGACATGCTGCTGCTCGACGAACCGACCAACCACCTGGATGCAGAATCCGTGGCATGGCTGGAACGCTTCCTGCACGACTTCGAAGGTACCGTTGTGGCGATTACCCATGACCGTTACTTCCTCGATAACGTTGCCGGTTGGATCCTTGAGCTTGACCGCGGTGAAGGTATTCCGTGGGAAGGTAACTACTCCACCTGGCTGGAACAAAAAGATGAACGTCTGGCGCAGGAAGCTTCTTCTGAAGCGGCCCGTCGTAAGTCTATTGAGAAAGAGCTTGAGTGGGTTCGTCAGGGTGCAAAAGGCCGTCAGTCTAAAGGCAAGGCACGTCTGGCGCGCTTTGAAGAGCTGAACAACACCGAATACCAGAAACGTAACGAAACCAACGAACTGTTCATTCCACCAGGTCCACGCCTGGGCGACAAAGTTGTCGAAGTGAAAAACCTGAGCAAGTCTTATGGTGATCGCGTTCTGATCGACGACCTGTCCTTCTCCGTGCCGAAAGGCGCTATCGTTGGCATTATCGGCCCGAACGGCGCCGGTAAATCAACCCTGTTCCGCATGATGTCGGGTCAGGAAGAAGCCAACGGCGGCACTATCGAGCTGGGCGACACCGTGAAACTGGCGTCTGTGGATCAGTTCCGTGATTCGATGGACAACAGCAAAACCGTGTGGGAAGAAGTATCCGGTGGTCAGGACATCATGCGCATCGGCACCACTGAAATGCCAAGCCGTGCTTACGTCGGCCGCTTCAACTTCAAAGGTGTCGATCAGGGCAAACGCGTAGGCGAGTTGTCCGGTGGTGAGCGTGGCCGTCTGCATCTGGCAAAACTGCTGCAGGTCGGCGGTAACATGTTGCTGCTCGATGAACCGACCAACGACCTCGACATCGAAACCCTGCGCGCACTGGAAAACGCCTTACTGGAGTTCCCGGGCTGCGCAATGGTCATTTCCCATGACCGCTGGTTCCTCGACCGTATCGCGACCCACATCCTCGATTATCAGGATGAAGGTAAAGTCGAATTCTTCGAAGGTAACTTCACCGAATACGAAGAATACAAAAAACGTACTTTAGGTGCCGAAGCGTTAGAGCCGAAGCGCATCAAGTACAAAAAGATGATCAAGTAATCGTCTTTATAAAATCGCTAAGGCCCGGAAACGGGCCTTTTTTATGGCTGCCATTCCCTGAAATTTATCCCGCCAGCGCCTCGCTGTAGCTCTTCGCAAAACCATACTCTTCCAGCATAAACGCAATGAAACAGGCCAGCGCCGGCGAATTCAGTTTCCGCCCCGGATAGACCAGATACAGATCATTGCCCTCGGCTTCCCATTCTGGCAACACGCGCACCAGCGTGCCATTTGCCACTTCGCCGTGACATAAAAAGGCCGGTAACAGCGTGATGCCTGCGCCCGCCAGCGCGCATTCCCGCGCATACAGCAGATTGTCGGTAGTATGCGCGGAAGGCAACAGCCAGCGGTGATAGGTTTCGCCATGATGCAACACCCATTCCGACCAGGCCCGGTGCGCAATGCAGTGATGCGATGCAAGCTGTTGCGGCGTTTCAATCGCCGGATGTTGCGCCAGATACGCCGGTGACGCCAGCAGATAACGCGGACTGTGCCCCAGTTCACGACCAATCAGCGAGGAATCCTGCGGTTTACCGGTACGCAGCGCGATATCAAAACCTTCCTGCACCAGATCCACCATCGCATCGGAAACTGACACTTCCAGCGACACATCGGGATAGCGTTTCTGAAATTCAACATTCACCCGTGCCAGCAACGTTGCCCCCAGACCGGCGGGACTGGTGATCCGCAAACGTCCGCTCGGGTTATCGCGCAAACGGCGGATGGCCAGTTCAGCCCGTTCGCTGGCCTGCATCATTTCCTGACAGTGGATCAGATAGCGTTCTCCGGCAAAGGTCAGGTTCAGCTGCCGCGTCGTGCGGTTCAGCAACCGCAGGCCGATGGATTTCTCCAGCTGGCTGATACGCTGACTGACGCTGGATTTGGGTAATCCGGCCCGGCTGGCAGCCTGCGTGAAGCTGCCGCATTCCGCCACCAGCGCAAAGAGCGCCATATCCTGCAACTGTTTAAACATGATTGTTCACCTCAGCCGAACACTTTGTTAGTTATTGTCCATCTTATCAGCTTACGTCATGACGACTAGACTGTCTGTATACCTAACGGAGGCAGAAAACATGACCATTAAAGCAATCGCAGTAAATCCAAAAGACCCGGCTCACTTTATCGCTGTTGAATTACCACAGCCTGTCGCGAAAGATTACGACCTGCTGGTGGAAGTGAAAGCGGTGTCGATCAATCCGGTCGATACCAAAGTGCACAAAGGCGTGCAGAAAAGCGGTCTGGATGCACCAAAAGTACTGGGCTGGGATGCCAGCGGTATCGTCAAATCCGTCGGCAGCGCAGTGAAAAATTTCAAAGCGGGTGATGAAGTCTGGTACGCCGGGGATATCACCCGTTCCGGCAGCAATGCAACGGAACAGCTGATCGACTCACGTATTGTGTCCGTCAAACCGAAAAGCCTGGACTGGGCACAGGCCGCTGCCATGCCACTGACCACGCTGACCGCATGGGAAGCACTGTTCGAGCATCTGAAAATTCAGGATGCCTCTGCGGATAAAACCCTGCTGATCATCGGCGGTGCCGGTGGCGTCGGATCACTGGCGATCCCGTTAGCGTCACTGCGCAGCAAAGTAAAAGTGATCGCAACGGCCTCCCGTCCGGAATCGGCACAATGGTGTCTGGATCGCGGTGCGGATCTGACTGTGAATTACAAAGATCTGAAAGGTGAACTGGCGAAGCACGATATCAAACAGGTGGATTTTATTCTGTGTCTGAACGACACCGACGGCCACTGGGAAGCCATTTCTGACCTGATCGCACCGATGGGCCACATTTGTACCATCGTTGAAAACGAACATCCGCTGGACATGAACAAGCTGAAGCTGAAAAGCGCCGCACTGCACTGGGAACTGATGTATACCCGCAGCATGTTCACCACACCGGATATTGCCGAACAGGGCGAGATCCTCAAACAAGTCGCCGCGCTGGTGGATGAAGGTAAAGTACAAACCACACTGAGCGAAACCCTTCACGGCCTGACCGTGGAAAGCATCGAAGCGGCCCACGCTAAAGTGCTCGACGGCCATATGCAGGGCAAAGTCGTCGTCGCTTTCTAAATACGCTGTCGCCTAAAAAAAAGCCCCGTCACTTTCATGCCGGGGCTTTTTCATTCACATATTTCCACTATTCGCCGTCGTCCACTTTCTGCCATTTAGCATCGGGGTCAAATGTCGTGATCGCTTTTGCCGCGGCATCAGTATTCTCGCCTAAATCCTGCTGATACACCTCGCCCTGCTGATTGATCATAAAACTGGTGACACCGGTATGACCGTACGCCGCCGGCCAGGCGATCAGCGCAAAACCTTTGGTCATCTTGCCATTTTCGATATAACTCAAGGCACCGCCGCTGGCATTCGCCCCCTGCGACGTCAGAATGCGATAGTAATAGCCGTGATAATCAGACCCCGCCTTCGCATCACCAAAGGCTGGCCCCAGCGGACTTGGCGCTTCGCCCTCTTTCACCGGCCAGTAAAGGCCATCGTGTTGTCCTTCAGTGCTGACAAAGCGCTGGGCATATTGCCCGGTAATCTGCTGATACTCGTGCTGGGCATCCGCATACGCTGACACGACCTGAATGGCAGAAAGCTCATTGCGACCAATCGTACGGGTTTCAATTTCAGCAGCACCGGCGGCCATATCAAATGACCAGCCCTGCGCCGTATGTTTCATCGGGATCGGCAACTGCCAGTTCTCCGGCCCGACATTCAGGTGAGCAATCTCACCCTGTTTGGCAATCTTGTGACTGATATTCCAGTCCCGCAGAAAGCGAGCAACCTCATCCGGATCCACACCTTTTGGCGGCAGATAGACCTGCCAGTCATTACCGAGAAGTTGTTCAAGTGACGCATCATCGTGTGCCTCAATGGCTTTGACCAGCGCCTGCGCGGCCAGCTCAGGGCTGGTAAATGTCTGCTGCGCGAAACCCGTTAAGGGCAGTAACAGCAGGCCTGCGGAAATCAAAATATTACGCAATCTCTTCATTACCTTTCCTCGTCAGTCTAGCGACGGTGTAAATGAGCTGGCTCTGCATTCGCAGGGCGTGACCGCTGGAAGTTCTGCATATGTTCGCGGCTCTGATTCCCCCGCGATTGCTGCTGTTGCCACGACGGACTACGACTGGAATTGCCACTGAATGCTGTGCTGTGTGATGCATTCAGATTCTGTCGCTGATGCTGATTCAATTGCTGCGACGGCTGGCGGTTCGTATTGTGTTGAGACAACGACTGCTGATGCTGAGGCAACTGATGCCCCGTGACATTTTGTGTACCGGCACGTTCTGCGGCACTGGCTGCGGGGGCCGAACGCGGCAGATTTCGCTGCTGTGTATGCGCCTGCTTCTGCGGGGTGTTCTGATGCTGGTTCATCACCGACGCGGCCTGCTGACGGCGCTGATCCAGATTCTGATTCTGCACACCGCCGCCGTTGCGTCCGACGGCATTATTGTTGCTGATACCACGCGTGTCGTTGTCGAAACCACGATAGTTATTACGCTGCGCCGCGTTATTCAGTGCGCGGTTTTGCGTCGCCCCGTTGAGGTTCGCAGTGCGGTTCGGCAAACCGGCGTTGTAGGCCGGATTATGCTGCCAGCCTGCGGTATTCGATGTGCCCGGATGATTTAACCCGTTGTTGTTGTTGCCGGAGATACGGTTGTAATTATTAACGTTCACATTGACGTAATTATTCTGCGAACCGCCGTGATGCCCGTCATCGTGGTGATCGTCGTGATGATGATCGTCATCCCAGTCGATGCTGCCAAAGATCGCATACGTCGCTGCCACGCCGACACCAAATCCGATCCCCGATGCCATGCCGTTCACAAACTGTTGTCCCGGAGGCGGTGGCAGATATACCGGCGGATAGGCCGGTGTCGGCCAGGCGCCGTAAACCACATTCGGGTTGTAACTCGGCACATACACCACCTGCGGATCGGCGGATTCAATCACAATGGTTTGCTGCGCCGGCGCACTTTTCACCACCGTTGTTGAAGCCGGTTTCGGTTTAACGGTCACCGTCTGCTGCGGCGTGCTTTTCAGCGCCCCGCTCTTTTGCGCCACTTCGCGAAATTTCTGCACAGTGTTCATCACGTCATCCGGTTGCGCCAGAAACGCGTTTCCCAGATTCTGTACCCATGCCGGATCTTCACCCAGCAGCGCCAGCAGTTGCGGGAACGCGACCAGCGATTTTACACTCGGATCCCAGGGTTCGTTCGCGACCTGAGTGACGGCGGCATCCCCCTGACTTTGCGGATGGTCACGCGACCATTGCACAGCCTGAATCACGTTAGTCGGATAAGTCGACGCCATCAGCACCTGCGAAAGCAGGCTGTCAGGATAAAGCGCGACTGGCGCGACCCATTGATCGAGCTGAGCTTGTGTAAATGCCGCAGGGGCAACGGATGCAGCAACAGGGGTTGCTGGTGGCGGCGGTGCGGCGGCGGGTGCAGGCACAGGCGCAGTCTGCGTCGTGGTTTCGGCCTGACTGCTGACCGGAAGCCAGCCTTGCATAAACATCACACTCGCCAGAGCAAATGCCCCCACGCCGCACAAGACTGCGATACCCCAGGGCTTGAATGATAAATTCATTCGGATCACCTTAGAAAGCCTCAGCGGGAATGAGAGGCATAATGAATGAGTATAATCGGAGAAATAAATCTCAACGGCCGCCACTGTATTTTTATTTCAGGTCAGATATTTACACATAAAATGCGTAATAAAATCCCTAAAAAAAGGGGTCTCACTCAATCCTATGAATAAAAGGAGAATTTTATTTTACAGCGTTACAAAATGAATTAATAAAATCACACAGAAAGATAATCAGATGAATTCATTAATAATTATATAAAATGCATTTGTAATTTATCATTCACCACATGAATGATAATAAAAAAGCGCGTATCCCGGAGAATACACGCTCTTTATTTGTGCCCGGTCAGATAACAGGCGGCTCGTTTAACCGGCTGGTATCGGCTGCCAGCATGTTCTGCACCAGTTCCACACATTCGAGAAAACGCTGATCGTAATCTGAAGATTCAACATGTACGTAATCCACGTTGTTTTCTTTCAGCATCTCGATGAGCAAATTCTGGAAAGACATCCGGTCGGTGGTACTGCCTAAACTGCGCAGGCCGTCGGCCACCCACGGCGTGTTATTTTCCAGCAGGATCACCAGATCGAATTTGTATTCGTCCATCAGCGCCTGCACGAACGGATGTTCACGCCCCTCGTATTTTTTACAAAAAGCCTGAGTGGTCAGAAAATCGGTATCAATAAAGGCCACTTTATTGGCATATTTCACCGCGAAATCGATGTACTGCGCCTGACCCAACGCGATCTTGTCATAGTCAGAATACTGCAGCGCCATTTCATCGCCGCCCAGGTGCGAGAACACATAATCGCGGCCATATTCCCAGGCGCTGGTGGTATTAAAAATGTTAGCCAGCTTATTCACCAGCGTCGATTTCCCGCTGGATTCTCCGCCGAGGATCGCCACGGTCCGCACGAAGAATGGCTTCACTTCTGTCGGAATATAATCCCAGTAACGGAACGGATCATGACGGATCTGACGACCGCTGATATTCATAAACGAACGTTTCGGGTCGATCAGCACAGTCTCAATCCCGAGATGTTCGCGGTATTGCGGCGCATCAGCCTCTTCGCTGGAATAAATGGTATTGGGTTCAATGCCTTTCTGGCTCATGAACTCTTTAATGCCACGTCCCCAGACGTCCCAGCCATGCGGATAGGGTTCCATCCCCTCTTCGTTAAAGGCATGAATACGGATGTTTTTCTGGTATTTGAACGTCTGCAGTAACCAGCGCAGGCGGTCGCTGACCGTCGGCTGCTGGGACATGGAACTGTTTTCAAACAGCTCGCGATCGCGCGGCTCGTCATAGCCCATGATGATATGCAGTTCATCGACCTGGCTACAGGCGCGCTGGATCAGATAGATATGGCCGGTGTGCAGCGGATAAAACTTGCCGAACACCACGCCGATATTCTTTTCACGACGGGGAAACTCAAGATCAAGGAAGCGGTGCAAAGCCTCCAGCTTCTGAGCACTGGGACTTTTTATCTTTGCATTCAACAACTGGCTAAGATAACCCTTGGTCATCCCGCTGGCTTCGGCCACCTGTTGCAGCGTGCGTCCCTGTTGTTTTATCGCGGTTTTTAGATAGTCGAACTGTGACATGCCTTGTCCCCAGGTTTGCTGTACTAAACAAAATAGCTAAACAAAAAATAGCACAAAGGCAGCCCCGAATTACAGCGGAGAAAAGCTACAGCATAGAACAGTTACAAATCGTCGAGGATCGCCAGCGCATCAGCCAGCTTTTTGACGCCAAATACCTGCATACCAGCCGGAACTTTCTTCGGCACGTTGGCATGTGGCACAATCGCACGCTTAAAGCCGTGCTTAGCCGCTTCGGTAATACGTTCCTGACCGCTCGGTACCGGACGAATTTCACCTGCCAGCCCGACTTCACCGAAGACCACTAAATCCTGCGGCAGAGGACGATCACGCAGACTGGAGACAAGAGAGAGCAGCAGCGCCAGATCCGCGCTGGTTTCGGTGACTTTCACACCGCCAACTACGTTGACGAACACATCCTGATCCGCCATCTGCAAACCGCCGTGACGATGCAAGACCGCCAGTAAAATGGCTAGACGGTTTTGTTCAAGGCCAACCGCCACGCGACGCGGATTGCCCATCATCGACTGATCAACCAGCGCCTGCACCTCAACCAGCAACGGACGCGTTCCCTCCCACAGCACCATCACGGAACTGCCGGAAGTAATTTCATCGCCACGGCTGAGGAAAATTGCTGAAGGGTTGCTGACTTCGCGCAGCCCCTGCTCGGTCATGGCGAACACGCCCAGTTCGTTCACGGCACCAAAGCGGTTTTTATGGCTGCGCAGCGTACGGAAACGCGAATCAGCGTCGCCATCGAGCAGCACGGAACAGTCGATACAGTGCTCGAGCACTTTCGGACCGGCCAGTGAACCGTCTTTGGTCACATGGCCCACCATCACGATCGCCACGCCACGCGTTTTTGCGAAACGGGTCAGATACGCCGCCGTTTCACGGACCTGCGCAACCGTGCCCGGTGACGACTGGATATCCGCCATGTGCATCACCTGAATGGAGTCGATCACCATCAGTTTAGGCTGTTCAATATCTGCAATTTCGCAAATCTGTTCGATGCTGGTTTCCGACAACATATTCATATTGGCTGTCGGTAAACCCAGACGGTGCGCACGCATCGCCACCTGCTGCAAAGATTCTTCGCCGGTGACGTACAGGGTTTTCATGTTTTCGCTGAGATGACACAGAATTTGCAGCAGCAGCGTACTTTTCCCCGCGCCTGGATTACCCCCAATCAGGATCGCACTACCGGGCACCACGCCGCCGCCCAGCACGCGATCGAATTCTTTGAAACCGGTGCTGAAACGCGGAAGTTCATCAAGGCTGATATCGGAAAGTTTCTGCACACGACTGACGCCTGCATCACCGGCGTAACCGGTCAGACGCTCGTTACGCGCCACTGTCGGGGAAGCCGCCAAACGGATTTCAGTAATGCTGTTCCAGGCCTGACAGGCACTACACTGCCCTTGCCAGCGCGGATAATCTGCGCCACATTCATTACACACAAATGCACGTTTTGCTGCTTTTGCCACAACTTACCTCGATGATATTTATAAGAAATTTATAATGCCTGACTGCCGCTAAAAATACACAACACCCCAAGCAGATCCGCATGCCGGATACAAACTGAAGCCTGTTCATACACTTTCGGCTTTGCGTGATACGCAATGCCCAAACCGGCCACCGCCATCATTTTCAGGTCATTGGCGCCGTCGCCAATCGCAATGGTTTGTTCCTGAGGAATCCCCAGTTTTTCCGCCAGCTTCAGCAAGGTATCTGCTTTATATTGCGCATCGACGACAGGGCCAATCACACGCCCGGTCAGTTTGCCGTCGCGAATTTCCAGCTCGTTCGCCGCGACATCAATCAGATTCAGCTTATCGCGCAGGTATTCGGCGTAATAGGTAAAGCCGCCGGAAGCAATTGCAACGTGCCACCCTGCTTCCTGTAAACGCTGAACCATCACGGTCAGTCCCGGCATCAGCGGCAGGGTTTCGCGCACCTGCTCAAGAATACCCGCGTCTGCATCTTTCAGGGTCGCCACGCGCTGGCGCAGGCTGGCGGAGAAATCCAGTTCGCCACGCATCGCACGCTCAGTGACTTCCGCCACCTGTTCACCGACGCCTGCCAGTTTGGCAATTTCGTCGATGCATTCAATCTCAATCGCGGTAGAATCCATGTCCATCACCAGCAGACCTGGCGTGCGCAGATAAGGCACTTTGCCAAGCTGGGTGACATCAAATTCGAAAGATTCCGCCAGCTGTTGCGCATCAGTCGTGAGCGAACCGGCAAGGCGTACAACCTGATAACCTTCCACCGCCCAGGCGCTGACAATCACCAGAGCACGACCTAACTGGCGCTGAAACTGCGTAATGCTCGTTTTATCGAGTTTTCTACCATAGAGCAGCCATCCGGTATGTCCGGCCCGGTAATCCAGCGGCATGACCTCGTCACCGCTCAATGAAAGGGGAAGTCCCGGCCATTGGTGGATCTCCGCAGGAAGATCGCAATAGGTCAGACTGTTTGGCATGATGGCTCCTGTAGGGCGTTATGGCATTAGGAAAACAAATATCACTATTTACCCAAAATCATTCGAGTTGCATCAAGGCAGCAACTGAATGAATCTCCGGGAGCTGACACAGGTCAGTGACCGGAGTGAATGAAGGCAGCCAACGCAGAGGCAGCTTGAAGGATGCAGGGTAAAATGAGGCATCAAGCTACCTTATCGTGACGTCTTCTGGCAACATAAAGTCTTCGAAAAACGCAAGGAAACAGAATGGCCAAGGCCAAACTCAAATTTCGCCTGCACCGCGCTGCTATCGTATTGATTAGCCTGGCGTTATTAGTCATTCTGATGCAAGGCGCATCCTATTTCAGTCTGGGACACCAACTGGCACGCTCAACGCAGGTGGAACAGCTTGCCCAGACGCTCGCCAAACAGGTGGCGTTTTCGCTCGCGCCGCTGATGGACAGCACTAATGATGGCGCCGATATCGCACAAATTTCCACTATTTTGAGCCAGCTTACCGACGGAAGCCGCATTCTTGATGCCAGCGTTTATGAGTCAGATGGCTCTCTGGTCGCCCATGCAGGCGAACAGGTGCCGGTACGCGACAGATTATCGCTCGATGGTAAACGCGCAGGCAGCTACTTCAATCATCAGATTGTGGTGCCTATTGAGGATAAAAACGGTCCGAGCGGATTTTTACGTATCACGCTGGATACGCACGTACTGGCGACTGAATCCAAGCAGGTAGATAACACCACCAATCTGTTACGTCTGATGATGCTCGCTGCGCTGGGTGTCGGTATTATTCTGGCCCGCACGCTGCTGCAAGGGCGTCGTTCGCGCTGGCAGCAATCGCCGTTCCTGCTGACCGCCAGCAAACCGCTCAAAGAAGATGACGAACAGGAAGATGAGCCGGACGAGTTCGGCCCGCCGCCGGTATTGAACATTCCTGAGCCGGAATCTGAGGTCGCACCGGCAAAACCGGCGACCGAAGCGCAAACCAAAGAAGCCGCACAGGCCGCTTACCGCAGCCTCAAAAGAAGCCGGCCGAAGTGAGTCAGGCCAGCCGCTGAATCGGCGATGTTAACTCTTCCACCTGCGCCAGCATTCCGCTGGCAAGGTGGCGGAATTCAACACTGATGGCCATGTCGCTTTCTACATTCCGCCAGAATTCGCTCGCCCATTTTTGCGCATTCAACCACTTTTCTTTTGACACCAAAGGATCAAGCGTCAAAGGCACAGTTTCACGGCGCATCGTCCCGGCGTTGGTCGGGGCAAAGGCCATCGGCAGCATGTCATACACTGGTGATATCGAAAGAGCCTGCTTTAAGGGATCAGTGGCAGGGTCGATAAACGACAGATTTCCCTGATGCATATCGCTGTTGGCGATCAGTTTTCCGAAGGCATAAATCTGCTCAATTCTTTCCAGCGTAGCTGAGGTGATCACCCGGCTGCGGCGTAACTGCTGCGCGGTCAAAAACCAGTTGCTGTTGCCCCCGCCAAACTCAGCAGAGACGGCTTCCAGTGACACCAACCCGCGCCGCCCGCGCTCACCGACCCGGTCAAACCGTTCAACCTCGAGGAAAACCTCGCCCTTTCTTCCGGTAAAGATATCGGCCATCGCAGCCGGAATGCCTGCCGCTTGCAAAACCTGTAACGCATGGGCTTCAGAGCGCAATAAATCCCCCCAGCGACAGGCGTTTTCATTAATCGCCGGAGGAGAAAATTTTACCAGAACCTGCGAGGCGTCCCGGTCTTCATGTTCTGTATAGCAGCTGAATTTAGGCTGTTCACCGCCCGCAGATGATCCGATTTCTTCTCCTGCCAGACTTCTCTGCGCCAGCCTTTCGTAGACCTGAACTTTATCCTCACGGGGAACGGGAATATCTTCCGGCTTATGAAACCATTGGTGATAGGCGATTTCCCCAATAACAAAATTACCCACCGTTTCATCACCCGCTCTGGCTAAAGCCACCAACGTCTGGGATTCGGTCCATATTTTTATGTCATCAGAAAAATGCAGTGCGGCGTTAATATCACGTCCCCACGCACGGCCTAAAAAACCCTGGGGCCGCATATCGGTGATAAACCAGGGCAGACCGTCATAAATCAGCGACTGGCCGCTGGCTGTTTCTACCGCACAACTCTCACCCGGCCAGATGGAATACAAGGTTCCGGCTTTTTCGGCATTTCCGGCCTCATTAATCTGGTACAGAGGAAAGCTCCACTGGTTATCCAGAGGACGCGGCAAAATATAACGGGTCGAGCGACTTTTTCCGATTTTGATAATTTCAGGGACTCTAGCCAGCCGTCTGGAAAGCGTTGGCTGGGTGATTCGCAGACGTTCAGTGATCTCTTTCGCCGTCAGACTGCCCTGACGCAGTAAATCAACAAGTTCAGACATGATCAGCTCAGTGATGAATAGAAAAATGCATAGCTAATAGCATAGCTGAATAGCAAGAATGTTGATATCAAGATATCTTGATATCAAAGAGATGAAGATATTGCGAAGTTAAAAATAGAGAAATTACCCCCTTAAAACGCATAGCAAAACGGGCGCCATCCGGCGCCCGTTTCAGTTACTGCAATATCTGCAGAATTTATTCTTTGTCGCCCAGCAGAACGGATTCCAGCGCGATTTCAATCATGTCGTTGAAGGTCGTCTGACGTTCAGCGGCAGTAGTTTGTTCGTGAGTACGGATATGGTCGGAAACGGTACAGATGGTCAGCGCTTTTGCACCGAATTCTGCTGCCACGCCGTAAATACCAGCGGCTTCCATTTCGACACCCAGAATGCCGTATTTTTCCATCACGTCGAACATCTGCGGGTCTGGTGTGTAGAACAGGTCAGCGGAGAAGATGTTACCCACGCGGGCATTGATGCCTTTGGCTTTCGCTGCATCAGCCGCGTTACGCACCATGTCGTAATCGGCGATAGCCGCGTAATCGTGGTCTTTGAATCGCATGCGGTTCACTTTGGAATCGGTGCAGGCACCCATACCGATCACGATATCGCGCAGTTTGATATCAGCACGCACAGCACCACAAGAACCCACGCGGATGATTTTTTTCACGCCGAATTCAGTGATCAATTCTTTGGCATAAATTGAGCAGGAAGGAATGCCCATGCCGTGACCCATAACAGAGATTTTGCGGCCTTTATAAGTGCCGGTGAAGCCCAACATGCCACGCACGTCGTTCACCTGCTTAACATCCTGAAGGAAAGTTTCCGCGATGTGCTTGGCGCGCAGCGGATCGCCCGGCATCAGCACTACGTCAGCGAAGTCGCCCATTTCAGCATTAATGTGTGGAGTTGCCATCTTCTTATTCCTTAGTCAGCGAGGTGTCATATTCATGATAAAAAACGCGGCCAGTATAAGAGACTGGCCGCGTAAGAAAAGTATCAGAGCATTGATTTGCCGTAATCCATCGGTGTCAGATCGAAGTATTTAGCAACAGTCTGACCGATGTCCGCGAAGGTATCGCGGTGGCCCAATGAGCCCGGTTTCACTTTCGGGCCATAGATCAGAACCGGAATGTGCTCGCGGGTATGATCCGTGCCGCGCCAGGTCGGGTCACAACCGTGGTCAGCGGTGAAGATAATGATGTCGTCTTCTTTCACCAGCTCCAGCAGTTCCGGCATACGGCGGTCGAACAGTTCCAGCGCCGCAGCGTAGCCCGGCACATCACGGCGGTGGCCGTAAGAGGAGTCGAAATCTACAAAGTTGGTGAAGACGATGGTCTTGTCACCCGCTTCTTTCATCTCTTTGATTGTCGCGTCAAACAACGCATCCAGACCGGTGGCTTTCACTTTTTTAGTGATACCGACCTGCGCGTAAATATCGGCGATTTTACCGACAGACACCACGTGGCCGTCTTTTTCATCAACCAGTTTTTTCAGAATGGTCGGTGCCGGTGGCTCAACCGCTAAATCGTGACGGTTACCGGTACGCTCGAAGTTACCGGCTTTGTCGCCGATGAACGGACGGGCAATCACACGGCCAATGTTGTATCCGCCTTCAGTCAGTTCTTCACGGGCGATTTCGCACAGTTCATACAGGCGATCCAGTCCGAAGGTTTCTTCGTGACAGGCAATCTGGAAGACGGAGTCAGCGGAAGTGTAGAAAATCGGCTTGCCGGTTTTCATGTGTTCTTCGCCCAAATCGTCCAGTACCACGGTACCGGAAGAGTGGCAGTTGCCGAGATAGCCCGGCAGATTGGCGCGTTCCACCAGTTTATCCAGCAGTTCCTGCGGGAAGCTGTTGGTGGTGTCGCTGAAATAACCCCAGTCGAAAAGAACAGGCACACCGGCGATTTCCCAGTGGCCTGACGGGGTGTCTTTGCCGGAAGACAATTCGCTGGCGTAAGCATATGCACCGGTAATTTCAGAATTACCGTCCATGCCGTCAGGAATTTTACCGGTGGATTCTTCAGCGGCTTTCGCCAGCCCCAGACGGGTCAGGTTCGGCAGATTCAGAGGACCTTTACGGCCTTTGTCTGCATCGCCACGCGCACAGGCAGCCGCGATATGGCCCAATGTATCAGAACCGGCATCGCCAAAGCGCTCGGCATCTTCACTGGCACCGATACCGAATGAGTCTAACACCATGATAAATGTACGTTTCATTTTGCTCTCCTGCGAATGGTTACGCATTGGGTCACGCGGAACTGCCGCGCACCTGATCAATCTTAAATGGGGGCGATTTAGCCTGAAATCAAGCTTTGCCGCTGATCCGGCGATAAACCACCGGCGTGCTTTCCGGCGCTTTGTCACTCAGTACAATCGCCGCCCGCACTTCCTGCGCCGCCTGTTGCCAGGCCGCTTCACTGTTCGCGTGGATCATCGCCAGTGGCTGACGGGTATCCACTTGCTGGCCGAGTTGCGCCATGTGGGTCAGACCAACGCTGTAGTCGATAGCATCGCTGGCACGGCGACGACCGCCACCCAGTGAAACCACCGCCATCCCCAGCGCGCGGGTATCCATTGCGCTGACAATGCCGTTGGTTTCAGCGTAAACCGGTTTGCTCAGCGTGGCCTGTTGCAGATAATTGTCGTAATTTTCGATGAAATCGGTCGGGCCTTTTTGCGCGGCAATCATGCGGCCAAAGACTTCCGCTGCTTTGCCGTTATCCAGCACTGCCTGCAACTGACTGCGGGCGTCGGCGTCATCTTTCGCCAGTCCGCCAGACAGCAGCATTTCAACGCACAGCGCCATCGTGACTTCCAGCAGACGCGGATTACGGTATTCGCCGGTCAGGAAACGCACGGCTTCACGCACTTCCACCGCATTACCGGCACTGGATGCCAGCACCTGATTCATGTCAGTCAGCAGCGCCGTGGTTTTACAACCCGCGCCATTCGCCACATCCACGATCGCCTGCGCCAGATCTTCGGACAGCTGATAAGTTGGCATAAATGCACCGGAACCGACTTTAACATCCATCACCAACGCATCCAGACCTTCGGCCAGTTTTTTGGCGAGGATCGAAGCAGTGATCAGCGGAATAGAGTCAACGGTTGCGGTGATATCGCGTGTCGCGTAGAAGCGTTTATCCGCCGGTGCCAGCGAGCTGGTCTGGCCGATAATAGCCACGCCGACGTCCTGAATGATGCTGCGGAAACGGCTGTCATCCGGGAAAATATCAAACCCAGGAATAGCTTCGAGTTTATCGAGCGTACCGCCGGTATGACCGAGGCCACGACCTGAAATCATCGGGACATAGCCGCCACATGCCGCCACCATCGGGCCTAGCATCAGGGAGGTCACATCACCTACACCGCCGGTCGAATGTTTGTCGACAATCGGACCGTTCAGATTGAGGCTTTTCCAGTCGAGCACGGTCCCTGAATCACGCATCGCCATGGTCAGCGAAACACGTTCTTTCATGGTCATGTCGTTGAAATAGATAGTCATTGCCAGTGCGGCAATTTGTCCTTCAGAAACCTGACTGTCACGAATACCATTAATAAAGAAACGAATTTCTTCGTCGCTTAAAGGCTGACCGTCACGTTTTTTACGAATAATTTCTTGTGCGAGAAACAAGGTATCCCCCTGCCTGAGCTGAACGCTAAATGTGAACGCCAGTACCGGACGCTGTAAAACAGCGCCACGGCACAGGCATAACAACAGTGATTAATAGCTGCTGGTGGCTTTCTGGCCAGCGTGACCCAATGTGGTCAGCAGGCTTGCCAGCAGGCTGGAAGCACCGAAACGGAAGTGACGTGCGTCAGCCCATTCACGGCCCAGCAGGCGGTCAGCCAGTGCCAGATATTGCGCAGCATCTTCAGCGGTTTTCACGCCACCGGCCGGTTTGAAACCAACGGCTTTGCCGACGCCCATTTCAGCAATCACGCTCATCATCAGTTCAGCGCTGTGCAAAGTGGCGTTTTCAGGCACTTTACCGGTAGAGGTTTTGATGAAGTCAGCGCCCGCTTTAATCGCGATCTCGGAGGCTTTGCGGATCAGCGCATCTTGCTTCAGTTCACCGGTTTCGATGATCACTTTCAGCAGAACGTTGGCCGCAGCACAGGCTTCTTTGCACTGTTTGACCATCTCAAAACCGATCTGCTCGTTACCGGCGATCAGTGCGCGGTACGGGAATACCACGTCAACTTCATCGGCACCGTAAGCGATCGCCGCGCGGGTTTCTGCCAGCGCAATATCAAGATCATCGTTACCGTGCGGGAAGTTAGTGACAGTCGCAATGCGGATATCAGGCGTACCTTGCTCACGCAGAGTTTTGCGGGCAACAGGAATAAAACGAGGATAAATACAGACAGCAGCGGTGTTACCTGCCGGGCTTTTCGCCTGGTGACAAAGCGCGATCACTTTTGCATCAGTGTCGTCTTCGTTCAGGGTGGTTAAATCCATCAGGTTCAGCGCACGTTGCGCTGCGGCGGTTAAATCGGTCATATAACTCTCCAACAATTTTCAATTCCAGCGACCGGCCAGAACTGAGCATACAGTCATGAATTCGTTCCGGCGGTTATCGACGGGAAATGAATTCTGCACGGTTGGCGAGCGGACTTGGTTCCTTGAAGATAGCGTGCGTAAGCAGCGTGTCGTGGCTTACGCGGCAACTGAGATCCTTCTCACCGCGCTTTGATTGGCTGACGCCAAGTCGTTGTGACTATTTGAACACGTCACATCAGGTTCCTGTGTGCAGTATTTCACACAAAATGAAAACCGTTTGCAACGTTGCTTAGTGAAATGAGATCTAAATCACATTTCACTGGCGTTATGCTCAGTATTTGGTCCAGATAAGAGTGTATACCCGATTCATGACAAACGGAGTGCGCACGGATATACAGCGATCACCGACCGGCGATCTTACGAGCAATGTTATAATAATAACATTTTAAAGAGAACATAAATTACATAGCCTGAAGAAACCCTTTTAAAGAAAAGCATGAAAGGTAAATAGGAATGTTATTTAAATCACAAAACCAGGAGGGGACGGATTACAAAGCGGATAAATTGAAGATACGACGGGTGTTGTCGAGCAATGCGGCGGCAATCTGTTCTGGGGTTTCACTGCGCAGGCTGCACAGTATGTCGAACACGTTAGCAGCACGCTCCGGACGATTGGGCTGGCCCTGAAAACCCTGCAACGGCATATCTGGCGCATCGGTTTCCAGAAGCAAAGAAGAAAGCGGTAATTGCGCCATCACATGACGGGTTTTCTGCGCGCGTTCATAACTGATAGTGCCGCCCACGCCTATCGCAAAACCCAGTTTGATAAACGCCTGCGCCTGCGAAAGACTGCCCGCAAAGCCATGTACCACGCCGGCAGCAGGCAATTTAGCCTGCCGTAACATTGCCGCCAGCTGATCGTGACTGCGCCGCGAATGCAGAATCACCGGCAGCATTTCACGCTTTGCCATGGCGAATTGCGCTTTGAGCACCCGCTGTTGTTGCTCAAATCGCGGCGTTTCCATGTATAAATCCAGCCCGATTTCACCGACCGCCACCAGGTGCGGATCCCGGTGAGTCAGCAATGAATCCAGTAATTCCAGGCAACTGTCTTTGTGCTCGCTGATATAAAGGGGATGTAAACCCAGCGCCGCGTGCAGCTGCGGGAATTTTTTTGCCAGTGAGAGAATGCCGCGGAATCGATCTGACGTAACCGACGGAACGATGATATGCCGGACGCCCGCTTCTCCGGCGAGACGCAAACTTTCGGCTTCCGCGCCGGTAAACGGCGGAAAATCGAAATGGCAGTGCGTATCGACGAAGGTATGACTCACAACTTATCACCCTCACTGGCGGGATAGGTTTCTGATGCACCGTTTTCTACCGGTGGCATATCAGATGCCACGCGTTTCGGCTGCGGATCATGAACCACGTTGTCTTTAAAGGCGGCCGGACGCACAACGCCGCCGTCGGCGACCATATCCGTCAGCACGGCGGGATCCAAAATGATCTGCTCCACCGTGCTGGCTGAAGCAGCCAGCGGGATCACGTTTTCCGGTTCGTCCTGCGGTATGACAACCCGCTGAGGGCGACGTGTCACGCGGGGTTCGATATGCGGATAAGGCCGTTCATTTTCACGCGGCAACAGCCAGTGCGCCGCAGCTGACAGGAAATAACGCCCGCAGCGGCGCCCAAGATGGTAATCCTGATTCAGCGCGGGCAGGCGACTGCCCAGCGCGTGGCTGGCTAAAGGTTTTGGCGGGAAGATTTCAAAAATACGCACATCGTCCGGCGGATTCTCGATGAACTGCTGGATGCGGTGATAGCTTTCTTCGTGATGCTGCATCATGCGCACCAGCTGTTGCAGGCTGCTTTCGCTCAGCCATTGCTCCATGCGTTTCATCCATTGCGGCGTATAGAACATCGCCGAGGGAACAGTGCGGATCACCACGATCGTATCGGCGCCACGGCGATAAGCTTCCTCAACCGGGATCGCATCGCTGATACCACCGTCCTGATAACTCACGCCATCAAGATCGACGCCCATACGGTAAAAGCCCGGAATGGCGCTGGAGGCTTTGATCACCGGCAGCCAGTTATCGCGCGTCGGAGCAAAGTAATTCGCTGAATAATCATCACTGCGGCAGGCGCACATCAGAAACTCACGCCCGTCGATCAACAGCTTTTCAGCGGTTTCCATCGCCAGCGGCATGTTTTTGGCCGTTTGTTCCACCAGCCAGTCGAGATCGATAAGGTGCCCGCCGCGCACAAAACGCAGAGGATTGAAAAAGTCGGGGCTGGTGGTATAGCGGGTAATGACTCTTCTGGCATAACCAGGTTGTCCGCAGACAAAAGCAGAGAGATTTTGTGCGCCGGCAGACGTGCCCAGATATAAATCAAAGGGATTAAAGCGCGCGCGTTGAAACTCATCCAGCACACCAGCTGTAAAAATGCCCCGCTGTCCGCCGCCTTCGCACACCAGTGCTATTTTGCCGGGTGTATAAGGTTTATACGCCAGTGGTTCTATGTTCCCCAGCGTGACAGGTATTCTGTATCCCAACGGGCTATCCTCACAAAATCGGCCTCACTCAGCGGCCTTCATTTCTGAGCATACCTTGTCTGACTGATTTACGTGAAATTCTTGCCAAATTTCAGCGATAAAATCGTTACGTCCTGTTAACAGCCAGATCGCACATAAAAAGAATCGCCCCCTTCATTGAAGGGGGCGATGTCATTCATTAACACTTTTTGGCATCAAATCATTGATGCGGTCAGAGTCGTTTACGACCGGTAAACAGGCTGACCAGGAACAGAATGATACCGACTACGAAGACGATTTTTGCAGCCCAGGCAGCTGTACCCGCCAAACCACCGAAACCGAGAGCCGCCGCGATTAACGCGATGATTAGAAAAATAATGCCCCAACGAAACATAAGCTTCTCCTTTATACCCTATTTTCACTTTGCCAGTTTAAAAGGTGGTGCCCCGCTTCGGGCCGGACTCACTGTTAAACATCTGCCTTTTGACACTTTATCTCCCGACCGTATGCCGGGAACAAAACTTCTTACTTAATAAAGGTAGTCGAAAAATTAAAGTGTTAGAGCTTCTGACACGATATTTTTCCGAAATCAGGCAAATCTTATCCGTCCCGAATATTCAGCGGGCAACACAAATATTGTTATGCGTTATTCAAAAGATGAGGCGCCCGCCCGTGAGAAGGCGCCTTGTACTTCAGGTCTTGTACTTCAGGTCTTGTACTACAGGTAGAGCAGAATATCGTTACGGTGCGACTTTCAGGTCATTTTTGACGCTTTTCACGCCATCAACGGTTTTCGCAACGCTTTCAGCACGGTCAGACTGTGCCTGGTCTTTCACTGCACCGGAAAGCTGTACTACGCCGTCGGTGGTTTCAACTTTTACATTACGTGAAGGGACAATGTCATCGGCCAGCAGTTTTGCTTTCACAGACGCTGTTGTTGCGCTGTCGCCCGCATAGCCTTTCACGCTCTGGTCTTTGCTGTCTTTGGTGTGCAGTTTGTCACTGACAGATTTCACACCTTCAACTTTAGTTGCGGCAGCAACCGCCTGCTCAGCTTCAGCCTGTGAACCAACGAAACCGCTCAGCGTAACAACGCCTGCATTGGTAGTCACGGAAATGTCGCTGCTTTTGATGGCTTTATCATCCACCAGTGCACTTTTTACTTTCGCTGTGATGGCGCTGTCGCCCATGTAGTTATCAACTTTCTTCATGGAGCTATCGATTTTTGCACCTGCGCTATCTGTAGTCGTCGCAGCCAGAGCGCTGCCGCTCATCAGTGCGGTACCCAGTACTACGGCCATCATGGAATAGGCAAATTTAGAGTTTTTCATCGATTTCTTCCTTTCGGTTTATAAGCCTTGATTTCGGCTCTGTACGTCACATTCTTGGTGACGCCTTCTAACAAATTGTATTGCTGCTGTTTTTACTGTCCTTGTAGCAGAGTACATCGTTTTATTCTGGCTTTTAATCGCCTCGCGATATAACTCTCTGTTGAGTGACTTTAATGTAGTGCTTTAAGCCACCATTTCCTGAACACACATTTAATATAGTCAAGAATGATCAAATGTGTAGGAAGATCGTCGAATAGGGACCCTAATGCAGACAAGTCCGAAGGTTTCCCCCTAAATTTGCACAAAATATCGGCATAGTGATAGGAAATATCTGGAGGCGGACACGCTTCAGATAAAAAAATGGCTCCTGTAAAAGGAGCCATTTGGCATTATTGGGTTAAAAATTTGCTTTAAAAATCAGACTTTGGTTTTAGATTACTGCTTGTCCCATGCATCCTGCCAGTTAGTACCGGTAGCTGGTGCATAAGCCCAGGCCGCCTGACCACACCAGCCAGAGTATGGGAAAGGTTTGCACTGATAGATGCTGCCATCACTGCCTAATACCTTAGTACCCGCCACGTATTTCTCGCTGCTTTCCGGGTAAACATAGTCGTAACCTGCCGCCGCCGCTTTAGCTTTTACCAGAACCGTGGTGGTTGCGGTATCCGTTAAACCGGTGTTATCGGTCACGGTCACGTCAACAGTGAAGCGTGTATCAACGGTCACTTGTGGTGCATTAATGACTTCAGTATTGGATGCTGCACCCTGAGCCGGTACGACTGGCAATCCAGCCGGATTAGTCCACTGATAATGCAAATCAGCAGCCTGCGTATCCGGATCGGTCACTTTTGCTGTCAGTGTCAGCGATTCACCTGAAGTCACGGTATACGTAGATTCAAGGGTAACGGACGGTGCGACAGGTTTAGAGGCATCAATCACATTCACGCTGGTTTGCGCCGTGGTGCTGCCTTCGCTGTCACTCACGGTCAGAGAGAAGGTGTACACCGCATTGGTCACCGGTTGCGCCACGCTGAATGTCGCTTTAGCTGAATTGCTGTTTTGCAGCGTCACTGCCGGGCCGGAAACTTGTTTCCACTGATAAGTCAGGCTGTCGCCGTCTTTATCGGTACTGGCGGAACCATCCAGTGTAATCACGCCGATGCCGTTAACCTGCTGAGCCATACCCGCATTCGCGACCGGTGGTGTATTGGTTGCTACCGGTGCGACTGAACCGCTAGTGATTGGCGCAAAGATTTGGCTGTAAGCATAGAGCGGAGCCTGTTCCGGTGTCATACCACTGTGTTCTGCGGAAACTTGCCCAGAAACACCCGGCTGATCGCGAGCCATAGACCATGCACCAATCATACCCAGGCCATAATCTTTCGCCTGCTGGTAAACGAGACGGGCATCAGAAAGATAGAACACTTCACCCTGCACGTCGTTATAGCCAATCATCGGGGTCGTACCCAGCATGGCGTAAACCTGCGCCGCGCTCTTCTCAGGGTATAAACCTTTCACCTGAGCAAACAGATTGTCGATAGCCGACGTCGCACATTTGCCATGGATATTCTGGCCTTCAGTGTTGGCTGACTGGCATTGAATGTTGCCGTAGTCCATCGCCATCACGTTTACACCGGTAAGCACCACGCCCTGATCTTTGGCATCCTGCAACACTTCCATCCCTTCATGGGTCAGACCGGTTGGCAGAACAGGCAAGGTATACCAGATACCGATGTGACGGCCTTCGGCAGCCCAACGATCCTGCACCAATTTGACGGCAGCATTGCGACGCTGGATAGATTCTTTATCCGCCAGCCAGTTGCCTTCGATATCGAAATCAAGCACCTGAAGATTAAGGTTCTCAACGATATCGTAATAATGCTGGGCCAGATCATTCACGTTATTACAGGCAGCAGCCAGTGGTGCATTGTTCGCGCCGCCGATCGATACCATGATATCGCCGCCCGCTTCGCGCAATGCTTTGATTTTGCTGTATTGTGCATAGTTGGTGACGCTGTAAGCAGTGCCCCACGTCGGTACACAGGTATTAGCATCTTTAGCGACCATAAAGGCCATGGTGAAGTGGTTAACGTTCTGGTTTTTCGCCAGACCTACCAGGTCAGGTTGCATGTTTAAGGTAAAATCGACATATGGCGCATAGAACTGGGCAGGCCATGGATTCTTCGGCGTACCCACTCGCTCTTTGGTGCCGCTCCAGTCCATATAAACAGCCCATGGTGTTACATCGTCTGGTTTCACTTTCTGAACGATGACAGCAGACTGATAATTCTTGCCGTTATATTTCACCAATGAATTAGCAGGATATAATGTATTGATATTCAACGTTGGCGCGTTATCAATTTGATCCTGAGAATAAGATTGTACTGCACCTAACGGTTTCCACGGATGGCCGTTATTTCCCTCAGGGTTTTGATTGGCTGCCAGAGACGGATCATTATTAACGGTGTAGAACAGAGCTTCATACATCACACCGTCTTTCTGAACTTTATCACCCTGATTATAGGTTGTGCTGCTGCTCCAGACCGGCGTCGGTGCATAAGCTACCCACGGGTTATTTTCTGCTGGTGCGAAACTGTGTGCAGGCGTTGCTTTAGACGTTTTGTACGTCATGCCATTTGCCAGGACAATATCACCGGCTAAATAATCACGGCTGCTGTCATAATTGACATAATTATTCTGGGTACCGTCACCGGCGATCTCACAAACTGTCGGGTTGCCATACTGGCTCATTTCAGTCGCGGATGCGTCGCGTACTTTACGCCACGGGTTGGCACCCTGATCTTGTTCAGCCGTGCCCGGGCAATTGGTGGCACCGACCCACCAGGCGTTAGAGTAAACGCCGCCGTCGAAGATAACTTCATAGGTGTCGCCGCCTTCCTGTCCATTCCACGCTTCAAGCGCAAAGGCGCTGGCAGAGGCCATCGTCAGACCGGCAACACACAACATCTGTGTGATTTTATTCATTTTCATAACTTACATTCCTTATATATATATATCATTGCCACGGCGGGGTATTCATAGAATACATATATGTTTTACGAGAAAACGTATTTGAAACTATGGTGAATTGAGAATTTATTTATTAATCCATAAATGCAAAGCATGTGTTGATTGCGATACATATCAAATAAATATGAAGTAATTTGTGGCATGCGTATAATGACATATCTATTAGGAAACAAACTAATCAAAAACTAATAGATCGCACTAATAATTACAATTAAGATTATTTAATAAGCCAGACATATTCTCTGCATTTAAACATACAGGAATGTAATAATAGAGCGCAATTAAGCAAGTGAATTAATATATATTTAATTAATGTTAAATTCAGAAGTAATAAAAAAGGCGACATAAATGTCGCCTTTCCAGAAACAGAACAGATTAATGTTCGCGGGTTTTACGGAATTTCACTTCAGGATAACGCTCTGAAGCCAGATTCAGGTTCACCATGGTTGGGGCGATGTAGGCCAGATTATCGCCGCCATCGAGCGCCAGATTGGTTTCGTTCTTGCGTTTGAATTCTTCGAACTTCTTCACGTCGTTGCATTCAACCCAACGGGCGGTAGAAACGTTCACGGATTCGTAAATCGCTTCAACGTTGTATTCGCTTTTCAGACGCGCCACGACCACTTCAAACTGCAGCACACCGACCGCACCAACGATTAAGTCGTTATTAGAGATCGGACGGAACACCTGTACCGCACCTTCTTCTGAAAGCTGTACCAGCCCTTTCAGCAACTGTTTCTGCTTCAGCGGGTCGCGCAGGCGGATACGACGGAACAGTTCAGGGGCAAAGTTAGGAATGCCGGTGAACTTCATGTTCTCACCCTGAGTAAAGGTGTCGCCAATCTGAATCGTGCCGTGGTTGTGCAGGCCGATGATATCGCCCGGATAGGCTTCTTCAACGTGTGAACGGTCACCGGCCATAAAGGTCAGCGCGTCAGAAATCACCACATCTTTACCCGTACGCACCTGACGCAGTTTCATGCCTTTTTCATACTTACCGGACACCACACGCATGAATGCCACGCGGTCACGGTGTTTCGGATCCATATTGGCCTGAATTTTAAACACAAAACCGGTGAATTTCTCGTCATCGGCTTTCACTTCGCGCAGGTCAGTTTTACGTGGCATCGGCGCAGGCGCCCAGTCCACCAGACCGTCGAGCATGTGATCAACACCAAAGTTACCGAGTGCAGTACCGAAGAATACCGGCGTCAGTTCGCCCTGCAGGAAAGCTTCGTGATCGAATTCATGGGATGCACCCTGAACCAGTTCCAGCTCTTCACGCAGTTGCACAGCCAGATCTTCGCCGACAGCAGCATCCAGCTCAGGGTTATCCAGGCCTTTAACGACGCGAACTTCCTGAATGGTGTGACCTTTACCGGTCTGGTACAGATACACTTCATCTTTATAGAGGTGGTAAACCCCTTTGAACAATTTACCGCAGCCGATCGGCCAGGTAATCGGAGAACAGGCAATTTTCAGCTCGCGCTCCACTTCGTCCATCACTTCCATCGGGTCACGGATGTCACGGTCGAGTTTGTTCATGAAAGTCAGGATCGGCGTATCACGCAGACGGGTAACTTCCATCAGTTTACGGGTCCTGTCTTCAACACCTTTCGCAGCGTCGATCACCATCAGACAGCAGTCAACCGCGGTCAGGGTACGGTAGGTATCTTCGGAGAAGTCTTCATGCCCCGGGGTGTCGAGCAGGTTAACCAGACACTGTTTGTACGGGAACTGCATCACGGACGTAGTGATGGAGATACCACGTTGTTTTTCCATTTCCATCCAGTCGGATTTGGCATGATGGCTGGAGCCGCGGCCTTTTACTGTACCGGCGGTCTGAATGGCCTGTCCGAATAACAGCACTTTTTCAGTAATTGTAGTTTTACCGGCATCGGGGTGAGAGATGATGGCAAATGTGCGGCGCTTGGCCACTTCAAGGGCGTATTCACTTGGAGACATGTTTTTCACGTTTCTGCGGTTGGTCCGCCCTGCATAGGATTTAACATCACGTCAGAAGATGACGTCAGGCAAAGCGGTAATAAAAGTTATAGCCGGCTATTTTCACTGATTTAGCCGGGATGGGCAATCAATGGTTTTTTTGTATGGTGTGTGCGAGAAAAACTCAGAGTTTGAAGTCAGAAGGCAATGAAGCCCAATGGCGTCGCAAAATCACTTTATGCGCATCGGCCATAGGGAGCGAATCAAGCCTGTCTTGCCATTCTTTGCGAGCAATACTCAGCACATCATTCAAATGCACTTTTATCGCAGGCCATGACACCCCGATTCGGTATGTCCATTTTTCAAAAGTAGCGAAATCGATCACAGCCCAGCGTTTTTCCCGGGCCATATTCAGTGCCACTCCTTGTTCATCCTGCATATAAATTCGCGTGCTCACGATGTCATAAGCCGGAGAGAGTCGGGCATTTATTCCGTCAGGATAGATAACCGACCAGTTTTTCAAATGCGCATCGCCATTTCCCAGCAGGATATTGACCAGTAACCGGCGTGCCATTTGCTGCACATCAGCCAACCCGGCAGAACCAACACGATCAAGCACCGCTGCGATTTGTTCATAGTTATGGCGCCCGTATTTCCGATGGGCATACACCTCAAAAATTTGAGCAAAATCTTCCGTGTGTATACGCCCGGCAGGACTGCGGTCAAAACGCTTAATGCTAAAAGCAAAAGGCTCATCAGGAAGGCGAATGTCGGGCAAGTTATCGATTTCAGAAAGACGGATCAGCTTGATCTCAGGGATTTCAACCCCCGCACTTGCCGCAAGTGTCATGGCAGTGAATTCATTCTCCGCGAGCGAAGGATGCACTACCGAAGGCGTTTTGATTATCCAGCTATCTTCGCCGATTTCAGCGCTGACGTTGAAGCGTCCTTGTTCCTGCTGTACAGAAAACTTCAGCTGAACGCCAGCCAGCGAAAACTTATCGGCCTGCTGACTAACATCTATCTGAACAGGCTCAAGCCGGTCGCCACGAGACACTTTAGCCCAGGCTGGCATTTCATCTCTGAGGACGGGTCTGACCCGCAATGCACCCGGAAGATTTTTTCCCGCATACGCCAGTAAAGGGAATTCTGAATCGTGATGGATTTTTAGTGACTGCGTCATCCATGCCCGCAAAGCCCCTTCCGGTAACAAATTAGAAAGTACAGGGGGTAAACGGAGAGAAGAAACCAGCGGGCGATGCAAGTAATCAGAGTGTGACTTTTGTGACAATGTAAAAACCGGCTTATCCTCCCAAGATAAAGCCGCATAAGCAGGGTCGAAAGTCAGGATATTTCGGCTGCCGGAATAATGAGCCAGTACGCCAATCCGCTGATCATGTAAATATAAAGCCAGTGCTTCGACAGACTCTGTTTGTTTTGTCATGGCTAATCGTCCAGATCATGCAGAAGGTCATTCCAGCTGTCTGGTTGGCTTTCATTCACCGTCAGTCTCGACGTCCCCTCCAGTAATGCCTCAATTTCCTGCACCCGCTGACGCGGCACCAGCATCATTTCCAGATCCATACCCTCCAGAATGCGTAGAAGAGTCGAAAGTCGCGGATCGGCCCCGGCTTCAATACGCTGGTACTGTTGCTGAGACATACCGATTCGCATCAGCATATCCTTCTGATTCAGATCCAGTTGTATTCTTCTTTGTTTCAGAAGTTCCGGGAGTTGCTTGAGGGTTTTCATGAGGCTGTCCGTTCGCATGGCTTAACAACAGATTAGTTGTCATAGCACATCAATACAACTTATTAGATGTATTGATGTGTAGATTACAACAAGTTAGCTGTTTTTACCCCAGCGGGAGCGCCATCATAATGGCATCTTCGCGGCCTTGTGCGGCGGGATAGTAATTGCGGCGAACGGAGAGTTCGTTAAAACCGAGGCTTTCATAGAGCGCGATAGCCTTAGCGTTAGAGGCGCGGACTTCGAGCCATAACGTGAAAACATCTTTCTGCTCAAGCTGTTGTATCACTTCTTCCAGCAATGTGCGGCCTAAGCCCTGACGCTGAAAAGCGGGATCGATGGCAATATTGAAAAGCGTCGCTTCGTCGAGAACGATTTGGGTGATAGCAAAACCGGCCATCACGTCGCCCTGCATGATCTTGAGATTCAGATAGCGCTCGCCCTGATTGCTGGCCAGCGTTTTTTCCGTCCACGGAAAGGCATGGCTGGCCTGCTCAATTTCAAATGCGCGGGGAAGATCAGCGATGGTCAGGATAGAAATGTTGTTCATTTTCACAGATCTGCTGCCAGAGCGCGCGTTTTGCGCCGGCGTCTTGATAGAGTTCGGCCAGAGCCGGACTGGATAACTGCGGACCGGCGAGAGTTAGCGGTTCGCTTAACCCCAGTCGCCAGACATTGCAGCGGGTATCTTCAGGCAACATGGCGACCTGTTCCGGCGTCAGGCGATAAACCTGATGAGCACCCAGTGCCAGACTGCGTAAAACATCGGTGACCAGCGGGTCATCTTCCGCAGGAGGAACATCTGCCACAATCAGCAGTTTAGTGTCCGCAGGCAGGCTGACCGCCACTTCGCCCTGTAAAACCGCGGGCCGGCGCAGCGTCCACTGGGTGATCCCCAGTTGCTGTAACAGTGTGTCTCGTCTGGATGCCATGCCTGTTTCCTGCCGGTTGAAGTGCGAAAAGCCCGGCTATGCTAGCAAACACAGCGAATATGCGCCAATAAAGCTCGATTACTCAATCAGAGGCGAAGAGTATATAATCCCGCGTTCATTCCTGAGGAGCCTCACCCCGATGTCTGCATTAACTCCGGCCAGCGAAGTCATACTGCGCCATAGCGAAGAATTCGAAGGCCGCCGCGTATTGTTCGCCGGCGACTTACAAGACAATCTGCCAGCTGAAATTGACGCCGAAGAAGTCCGCGTTCACACCAATATGTATCATCACTGGCAGATGCTCAGCAAAAGTCTGGGCGAAAACGTTCAGTTCGGTTTACTGGCTGACGCTGAGCTTATCGCGCCTTGCGATGTGCTGGTGTATTACTGGCCGAAAAGCAAACTGGAAGCGAAATTCCAGCTGTTCAACTTACTTTCACAGTTGCCGGTCGGCATTGACGTGTTTGTCATCGGTGAAAACCGCAGTGGCGTACGCAGCGCTGAAACCACGCTGGAAGGTCTGTGTGAACTGAGCAAAATCGACAGCGCGCGTCGTTGCGGTTTGTATCATGGTCGTCTGGAAAAACAGCCTGAATTTGATGCCGACGGCTGGTGGGATCAGTACATGGTCGAAGAAGTGACCATCAAAACCCTGCCGGGCGTGTTCAGCCGTGAAGGTCTGGACAGCGGAAGCCTGCTGCTGATCAACACGTTTGAAGAACCGGTGAAAGGCAAAGTGCTGGATGTGGCTTGCGGTTCCGGCGTGCTGGCTTCGGTACTGGCCATGTACTCGCCGAAGATGAAAGTCACGCTCAGTGATGTGAGCGCTGCCGCTATAGAAGCCAGCCGCGCCACACTGGCGGCGAACGACCTGCCGGGCGAAGTGATCGCCAGCAACGTCTATTCCGACATTGCCGGTCGTTTTGACATGATCATCTCCAACCCGCCATTCCACGAAGGTCTGCAAACCAGCCTGACAGCGGCTGAGCAGCTGATCCGTGGCGCAGTGGGCCATCTGAACATTGGCGGTGAACTGCGCATTGTGGCTAACGCCTTCCTGCCGTATGCCGCCCTGCTCGATGATGCTTTTGGCAGCCATGAAGTGCTGGCACAGAACGGCCGCTTTAAGGTTTACAGAGCCGTCCGTGGCCGTCCACCGCGCGATTTGAAAAAGAAAAAACGTTAATCAGTCAGACGCTGAGAATACGCATCATTTCTGCGTTGTAGCGGTCACCCGCTGCCACGCGGAAAGGAAACACTGCTTCGATCGCCGCGATTTCGGCTTCACTCAGGGAGACATCAAGCGCGGCGATGTTTTCCTCAAGATAATGACGACGCTTGGTGCCAGGGATCGGCACCATGTTGTCGCCACGTGAAAGTACCCATGCCAGCGCCAGCTGCGACGGTTTCACGCCTTTCTCCTGCGCCAGTTCCCCGATTTTTTCCGCCAGTTGCAGATTCTTCGCGAAGTTTTCGCCCTGAAAACGCGGACTTTCACGACGGTAATCGTCTGCATCCAGATCATCCACTGAACGGATTTGTCCGGTCAGAAAGCCTCGACCCAGCGGGCTGTAAGGCACGAAACCGATCCCAAGCCGTTCACACGCCGGTAAAATATCGGCTTCCACATCCCGCGACCAGAGTGAATATTCCGTCTGCAACGCGGTGACCGGATGAACTTTATGCGCCCTTTCCAGAATACTCACCGGCACTTCGCTCAGCCCGATATAACGGATCTTCCCTTCACGCACCAGATCGGACAGCGCGCCCATGGTGTCTTCAACCGGCACGGTGGGATCCGGACGGTGTTGATAATAAAGGTCGATAACCTCGGTGCCCAGACGCTTCAGGCTACCCTCTACCGACTTGCGGACATAATCAGGGTGACCATTGGTCCCGCGCGCCTGCGGGTTAGCCGGGTCGCGCACAATACCGAATTTGGTGGCTAAAAAGACCTGATTGCGACGCCCTTTCAGAAAGCGCCCGAGCAGTTCTTCATTGGTATACGGCCCGTAAACATCGGCGGTATCAAACATCGTGACGCCTATTTCGAGCGCCCGCTCCAGCGTTGCCATCGATTCTTTATGATCCTGACCGGTGGTATAGAAATCGCTCATGCCCATGCAACCCAGTCCCAGTGCAGACACCATCGGACCGTTTTTACCCAACTGACGTTGTTTCATCGGATTTTCCTTTTTGACTCTAAGAGGGAAGTAACGAAGTGAAGTGTGGTTGTTATGTCAGGAAAGATAAATCAGTGAAAACGTGCAACACTGTTCATAAATCGCAAACAATCAGCGGGGAAGTGATGGACCAAATTCTGGCGATGAAAATTTTTATCCGTATTGCCGAACTGGAAAGTTTTAGCCGTGCAGCGGAAGACCTGAATCTGCCACGAGCGACAGTCAGCACGACTCTTAAACGGCTGGAACAGAAGCTCGGGGTTCGCCTGTTTTTACGCACCACGCGGCAGGTGAAAATCACCGACGAAGGCAAAATTTACTACCAGCGCTGTCTGCAACTGATCTCGGCGCTGGAAGAATCCGACGCCCTGTTTGCACATCACAAAAATCAGCCCACAGGCATTGTGCGCATCGATATGCCGCATTCTCTGGCACGCGTGATGGTAATCCCCGCGTTACCGGCGTTTTACCAGCGCTACCCGCAAATTACCCTGAGCGTCAGCGCCAATGACAACGCCATCAATCTGCTCGATCAGGGTGTGGATTGCGTGGTGCGCGCCTGGCCTTCAGAAGATGACAATTTGCAGTCGCGCCATCTGGTGGATTTGAAACAAATCACCTGTGCCTCGCCTGAGTATTTAGCGAAATTCGGTATACCCGAAACGCCGGAAGATCTCGCCGGACATCAGGCTGTCGGCTACTTTTTTGCCCATCAGCGGGCTGATTCGCATCTGGATTTCATGACTGACGGAAAGGTTGAAAAGCGACAATTACCCAGCAAACTGACCGTCAGCGGCGCTGACGCTTATGTCGCTGCCGCAAAAGCCGGTTTCGGACTGATACAGGCTTCAGAACTGGCGATGGCGCAGGAACTGGAAAAGGGCGAACTGGTAGAAGTATTGCATCAGCATCTTCCACCGCCGATGCCGTTATACATCATGTACCCGCCAGGCCGTTTTCTTGCGCCAAGGATCCGTGTGCTGCTTGACTGGCTGATCACCCTGTTTTCCAGCCCCGTTCAACCGGACAATCAGAAAGCCATTCCGGGAAAAATCGTTGATTAAACCATCGATTACCCTGAGGACTCTCTGGCACACTGAACCATTCACGGTGAATATGCTGTTTTTTACATCAAACGTCCGAAATGGGGGAAATAACTATTGACGCCTGTGGGAAAATCTCTAGAATTCGCCCCCGTGGTTGTGTTACTTGCTGATGACATTCCGATGAATGCATCAACACAGTAATCAATTGGAAGCGATGGTGGCGGAATTGGTAGACGCGCTAGCTTCAGGTGTTAGTGTCCTTTGGATGTGAGGGTTCGAGTCCCTCCCTTCGCACCAAAACAACCACAAGATTTATATTGCACGGCACGGTACGCGATGGTGGCGGAATTGGTAGACGCGCTAGCTTCAGGTGTTAGTGTCCTTCGGATGTGAGGGTTCGAGTCCCTCCCTTCGCACCACTCCGGTGATATAAATCAAATCAGCAGTAAGCAGAAATCATCTGTGCGAAGGTGGCGGAATTGGTAGACGCGCTAGCTTCAGGTGTTAGTGTTCTTACGGACGTGAGGGTTCAAGTCCCTCTCTTCGCACCACATGATTCTGTTCTCCGGCTTTTCCTTCCTGTATCAACTCTCTCGCTTTCAGAAAATAAAAAATCCCTGCGGCTTTACTGTGCTTCCTGTTTTTCATCTCTTTTGATTCCTTTTTTGTAACAATCACTTATCACTATAGACTAAAATTCAACGTGACCGCAGCCAGTCCACCTGCCAGCGCCATAAATGACGGCAACAGCATATAGTGACGTAACGTGCGATGAAACAACATGACCAGCGTCGCCAGCATTGCGACTACCACGAGCATCCGTAGCTGGTCGAGCGTCATATGCGTCAGCGCCAGCAAAGGCATCAGCGCACAGGGCAGCAACACACCCCAGCCACTGGTGAGACGCTTACCCAGTATCCAGACAACCGCCCAGATCCCACATGCTATGACAATCGCCGGTATCATAACCTTGCTCCAAACGTTGATAATGAGAACCAATATCATATAGGATTTTTTCTCATTTACCACCTATTTGCAGCGGTACCCTCCCTTAGGGTGACACCTGTCGACAAAAGTGCTAATTTTGAAGCCGTAAAACAAATTAGCCATGCAGCCCTACAAAATAGTGACACTAATAACGATATTTATTGAATTCTAATAATTACCCATTTGAACTATTAGCCTGTTTACACGGAATACACCCGCGGTATAAGGCGATAAAACACTTTATCTATTCAGACCAACACACGCTAAATAGAGTAAATTTGATGATATCTCATTCCTATGATGAGCTGCTGAAAAGCAAACATCGGCTGGCGATGTTGCTATTCTTTTTTTTAAATAGTGCCACTGCGCTATTTTCCATGGTTTATCCGCCAGAAGGCGCATCGTCAATGCCTTTTCCGCTGGTACTGATTTTTGGTCTTTGCGGAGCAGGATTAATATTTTCATTTTTCAGTAAGAAAAATTATTCTGCGCATCTGAATATGTGTTCTGTCATCGTCGGGCTGTTATGGGGATGGCAAATTGCATTTCGTTTTGCTGAAATTAGTCAGACAGATAAAAATTATCTGCTGGTCAGTTTGCTCAGTATATTCTTTATCAGTGCTATCGCTTTATCAGATAATTTTCTGGCTTTTTGCCTCCACGCAGTACCTTCGACTATTTGCGTCATCTTTCTCGACGATTTTCAACATATCGGGCGTATCTTATTTACCGTTTCCCTGCCACTGATAGGCCTGTGGTTGCATCACCTGATGTTAAAACGCAGCGATGAATTTACACGCAGAATGCTATCCAACCTTTACAGCGAGCGGGAGAAATTCAGCGACCTGAGTATGCTGGATCCGCTCACTGGCCTGTACAACCGGCGCGGACTGCAAAACAAACTGGAAACCCTGTTTAATCAGGCCTCCGGTCACTACGTCATGCTGCTGGATATCGATCACTTCAAAGCCTACAACGACAATTATGGCCATACGATGGGCGACCAGGCGCTGGTGCGCGTGTCTGCTGCCATCCGTGATGCCGTGCGCTCGCGCGACGTAGTTGTGCGCTACGGGGGAGAAGAATTTCTGGTGCTGATGTCCAATGTGAAACAGGAACACGCAGTTCGCATGGCCGAACGTATCCAGAATAAAGTCCTCGGGTTGAATATCCCGCATTTGTTTAATGCGCAGGTATCGACCCACGTCACAGTAAGTGCCGGACTGGCTGCACTGGATGAAGGCGACTTTATTCAGGCTTTAGGTAAAGCAGATACCTCTCTCTATAACGCAAAAAATAGCGGCCGCAATAAGATATTTTATGCGTGGGAAGAGGAAACCGTTGAGGCATCCATTGAAGAAAGAATGGCCTGATAGTGTTTGAAAGTAACAATGATAACAGCGTGTTTATTGTTTTTATTTTCCTGTGACATATTTAAAGTGGACAGATAGTCTTTATTAAAGGCCGGACATTCATTTCTGTTGCATAATCATTCAGCTTTTAGCCAGATTCACGATTCTGGCTAAAAGCGAAACAGCTTATTTATCATGTCGAATGTTACTGAACAATGTTACTTTTCGATTTCATCAATCTGCTTAAATAATCCATTGTCATCTTTCAGCCCTGCCTTAATAACCCCGATAAAGATAATCCTAAACACCCTCGTTTCAATGTACTGACCGACCTGCCAGCTGCATTCATCCTTCTCATTCCCTGCGTCAAAAAAAACACGCTACTCTGTTGTTTTAACACCATTATTCTCTCCATTTCTTAATCTGTGAACTGACTCACCCTGACCTTCCGGCGAGTGCCAGCGCTCATTTGCCCGTGGCACTGACCGGAAGGTTGCTCTGCCGGACACTTCTTACACTAACGGCCAGCCGCAGCCCTGATTTCTGAAGGAACAGTTAGGCGTGGCATTTATTACTTATCTCTTCACCAGTACGTTTCTCTACATAAAAAGGTCCGGTGTATGAACAGTTCGATAGCTTTAGGGATTATCTGGCATCTGATAGGAGCAGCCAGCGCAGCTTGCTTCTATGCGCCATTCAAACAAGTAAAACATTGGTCATGGGAAACCATGTGGTCGCTGGGCGGCTTCTTTTCATGGATCATCCTGCCGTGGGCAGTCAGCTACGTCCTGCTGCCTGATTTTTGGGCCTATTACGGATCATTCACCTTCGCAACCCTGCTGCCCATTTTCCTTTTTGGCGCGATGTGGGGCATCGGCAATATCAACTATGGCCTGACCATGCGCTATCTTGGCATGTCAATGGGGATCGGCATCGCCATCGGTATCACCTTGATTATCGGTACGCTGATGACCCCTATTCTTCAGGGCAAAATCGGCATGCTGTTCGGCACAACCGGCGGCCAGCTTACGCTGCTCGGTGTATTTGTTGCGGTCATCGGCGTAGCTATAGTCAGCTATGCAGGCTTCCTGAAAGAAAAAGCACTGGGCATTAAAGCTGAAGAGTTCAATCTGCGTAAGGGGCTGATTCTGGCGGTGATGTGCGGGATTTTCTCCGCCGGTATGTCTTTTGCCATGAGTGCCGCTGTCCCGATGCACGAGGCCGCACGCGCATTGGGCATTGACCCGCTGTATGTCGCACTGCCAAGTTACGTCGTTATCATGGGAGGCGGCGCCATCGTGAACCTGGGCTTCTGCTTCGTCCGCCTGGCAACCCGCAAAACCATTTCGTTCCGGGCTGATATGTCTGTGGCGAAATCCCTGCTGCTCACCAATGCCATTTTCTCCATTATCGGCGGCGTGATGTGGTATCTGCAGTTCTTCTTCTACGCCTGGGGTCATGCGAGCATTCCGGCAGAATATGATTATATGAGCTGGATGTTGCACATGAGCTTCTACGTACTGTGCGGCGGCATCGTGGGTCTGGTGCTGAAAGAATGGCTTGGTGTCGGGAAAAAACCGGTGCGCGTTCTGTGTATCGGCGCGCTGGTGATTATTCTGGCTGCTAATATCGTCGGTCTGGGAATGGCATTGTAAATCCACTACACACTTCAAAAGACCACTCATTAAAAGACGGCAGAAATTATTCTGCCGTCATCAGTGACAAAGATATCTTCCCACCCTGCCCGATAAAACGCTGCCGGTAATCACGGGGGGATACTCCACAGGCGCGGCTGAAGACCACCGAGAAGTAATTACTGTCATCGAAGCCGCATTCTGCCGCCACATCACTGATCGTCATGCTGCCATAGCGCAACAGACTCATTGCCCGGCAAATCCTCAGCTGACGCAAATAATGACTCACATTCATACCGGTGTGCTGCTTGAACAACGAGCGTAAAGCACGGGGATTCAGCGCATGCTGCTGGCAGAATGTCTCCAGATGGAATGATTCAGCGATGTTTGCTCGCAGCGCCATCAGCAATAAATCCAGCTGATGTGCATCGGGTAATGCCCCGCTGTCAGGACGCTGGCGAAAACGCAGTAATAAGAGTGCCAGTTGCATCAGTAACGCTTCACTCAGTTGCACGGAAAGCGGCTCCGACTTCATACATTCTTTTGCCAATTCATCCACTTTATCGCGTAAAACCGACATTCCAAGCGTGCTCAGCCGCCAGTAGCGTTGCTCCTGACTGACATTCTCATCGGGCAATAATTGCGACCAGTCTGCCGCCAGTCCGAAGCGCTCACGGCAAAAGAGCACGTTATCCAGCGCCAGCTCGTTGACCGATTCGTAACTGTGGCGATCCCGCGAACTAATATAAAACAGGTCACCGCAAGTGATGGGATAAGGGATATCGTTCCAGATATGCAGGCCGTTGCCGCGCCAGACAATCACCAGCTCGTCAAAATCATGATCGTGACTGGGGAAATCCGCCTGCGGATGACGTTCCGCCACCACAACCGAATTTATTCCCGTCAGAAAGAAGTCATTTTTAAAAAGTCTTAGCGACATAGCGACAATCTCAAACCCGTTTGACGACAATATAAACGAGGCAGTTCAGATAAATATTCCCGAAACTGCGAGAGGTGCCGTTTAACGCATCTGATCACGCATGAGTTTTGGCGACACCGAAAACTCCCGACGGAATTGTGTCGAGAAGTGGTTACTGTCACTGAACCCGCAGGCATAGGCGATATCGGTAATACTTTGATCGCTATGATGTAAACGACGGCGCGCTTCGAGTAAACGCAGCCGGTTGAGATAACGCTGCGGTGTCATGCCCGTGTAATGCTTCATCTGCCGGTGCAGGGTTCGCAGTGCCAGCGAAAAACGTTCTGCGGCTTCAGTCCAGTTAACGTCCTCACTGTAATGTGACTGGAGCCATTGCAAAAGCTGATTGACCCGGTTTTCCGAGGTATCTCGCAATTGTGGCTGGAAACAATCCTGATAAAGCAAAATCAGCAGTTGTAAAAACAGACTTTCGCGCGTAGCGATGTGTTCCATCTCAACGCTGTCCGGTAATGCTTCCAGCTGAGTAATGCAGTTCAATACCTGCTGGAACACGCAAGGGCTGAGCTGCCAGTGGATCTGCGACTGATAATGATGTTCCTGCGGCAAAAAATGACCGACGTCCTGAATAAAACGGAACGCTTTCGGTGAACGGAACAACACATTGGTCAGACGAAGATTATCAACATTTTCAAAAAGATGGTGATCGCTGGCACGGACAAAACAGACCGTACCGGCGGTCAGAGTGTAGGGATTGTCATTAAAAATGTGCACACCCGATCCGCTTTCCACCAGCATAATCTCGTGAAAATCATGGTAGTGCTCCGGGAATACGTCTTGCGGAAGCCGCCGCTCAACCGTCACGGTCAGTTCAGGTGCCGCAAAATAATCATCACCTCTCAGTAACGTCATTTATCGCCTCCGGTTCAAAATCATTGTGTTTCGGGAAACAACCCTACCTTGTGCCCCGCTTTCTTACCTTCAAACCGCAGCGTTAAAAACGTCATAAACGGTCATATTTTAAAGATTCCCCCAGCCTTGATGCAGATCTGCGGCAACGATCACAATCGCCTGCCCCGCATTACTCAGACGCGGTAATTCACAGTTTCAGCCAGCTTTGAACCGTTATGTGATCTGCCTCGCATCTACCTTTTTAATGCTGCCATCCCGCCAAAACCCGTGGCAATCACCGGAAGGTGCCCCCACAACGCCTCCCCTACACTGGCCACATATTCAATAAGGAATGGCCGCTATGAGAACTCACCATCTTGCCGCTATTGACCTCGGCGCTTCCAGCGGCCGGGTGATGCTGGCGACGTTTACCCGTCAGGATCCGCAGCCGGCAGCGACGCTGACACTGAAAGAGATCCACCGTTTTCCTAATAACTTGATCCGCGTTGATGGCCACGAAACCTGGGATCTGGATGCGCTGGAAAAACACATTCTTGAGGGGCTGAATCGCCTCGACGCATCCGGCGTTCAGCTTGACGGTATCGGCATTGATACCTGGGGTGTGGATTACGTGCTGCTTGATGAACAGGGGCAGCGGGTCGGTTTGCCAGTGGCTTATCGTGACAACCGTACCGAAGGCGTGATGGCGCGAATGGAGCAGCAGTTTGGCCGCGAGAATTTGTACCAAAAAACCGGTATTCAGTTCATGCCGTTTAACACGCTTTACCAGTTGCGTGCGCTGAGCGAACAACAGCCTGAAATCGTCCGTAAAGCGGCACACATGCTGATGATCCCGGATTATTTTCTTTACCGCCTCACCGGCAACATGAACTGGGAATACACCAACGCCAGCACCACACAAATGCTCAATCTCGCCACCGGCGACTGGGACGAAGATTTGCTGAAACTGGCCGGTGTGCCACGCCGCTGGTTGCAAAAACCGACACAGCCGGGCAACTCTCCGGGGGTGTGGAAAAGCCCTCACGGACGCAGTGTACCGGTGTTCAGCGTGGCAACACACGACACCGCCAGTGCGGTGGTTGCCGCTCCGCTCACCAGTTCACGCAGCGCCTATCTCAGCTCCGGCACCTGGTCGCTGATGGGCATCGAAAGCCCGAAAGCGTTCAACCATGCGCAGGCTCTCCACGACAACATCACCAACGAAGGCGGCATCAACGGCAGCTATCGGGTGTTGAAAAATATCATGGGCTTATGGTTGTTCCAGCGTGTTTGCCGCGAACTGAACATTCAGGATTTGCCGTCCTTAATCACACTGGCTAAACACGTCACACCGTTCACTTATCTGATTAACCCGAACGAAGATTGTTTTATTAATCCGCCCTCCATGGTGGATGCCATTCGCGATGCCTGCCGTCAGGCCGGTGATCCGGTGCCGGAGTCACCTGCAGAGCTGGCGCGCTGTATTTTCGACAGCCTTGCCATGTTGTACCGCAAAATCGCATTGCAACTTGCTGATTTACAAGGCTCGCCGCTGGAAGATATTCACATCGTCGGCGGTGGCAGCCAGAACCAGTTTCTGAACCAGCTTTGTGCTGATATCTGCCAGGTCAGCGTCAGCGCAGGTCCGGTTGAAGCGTCAACTCTGGGCAATATCGGTTGCCAGCTTATGGCGCTGAACGCCGTCAAAGATAACGCTGAATTTCGTCGCATCGTCGCCACGAATTTTGAGCAACACCACTACATTCCACGTATACACGCGGATTTCGCTATTCACTGGCGCCGTTTCCAGGCGCTCTGTCACGTCAATGAGGAACTCGCAGTATGACTTCATCTATCGATCAAGCATGGACACTTGCCAAAGAACGCTTTGCACAGCTGGGTATTGATGCCGAAGCTGCAATCAAACAACTCGATACCCTGCCCGTTTCTATCCATTGCTGGCAGGGGGATGATGTCGCTGGCTTCGAAAACCCGGAAGGCAATCTGACCGGTGGTATCCAGGCGACCGGTAATTATCCCGGTAAAGCGCGTAATGCTCAGCAACTTCGGGCTGATTTAGAGCTGGCCATCTCGATGATTCCTGGCCCTAACCGGCTGAACCTGCATGCGATTTATCTGGAATCCGATCAGCCCGTTGCACGTAATGAAATCGAGCCAAAGCATTTTGCTAACTGGGTGGACTGGGCGAAGAAAAACAAACTTGGGCTGGATTTCAATCCTTCCTGCTTCTCACACCCGATGAGTGCCGACGGCTTTACGCTCTCCAGCGCGAACCCGGAAGTCCGTCAGTTCTGGATTGAACACTGCCAGGCCAGCCGCCGCGTCTCTGCCTCATTTGGTCGCGCACTGGGCACGCCTTCCGTGATGAATATCTGGGTACCGGACGGTATGAAAGACCTCACGGTGGATCGTCTTGCACCACGTGAGCGTCTGATGACTGCACTGGATGAAGTGATTTCTGAGAAGTTTGCCCTGAGCGAACACATTGACGCTGTCGAAAGCAAACTGTTCGGTATCGGCTCAGAAAGCTACACCGTGGGCTCAAACGAATTCTATCTCGGTTACGCCGCAAGCCGTGGTACCGCGCTGTGCCTTGATGCCGGTCACTTCCATCCGACTGAAGTGATTTCCGACAAAATTTCCGCCGCCATGCTGTATGTACCACGCCTGCTGCTGCACGTCAGCCGTCCGGTACGCTGGGACAGCGACCATGTGGTGTTGCTTGACGACGAAACGCAGGCCATCGCCAGCGAAATTGTCCGCCACAACCTGTTTAACCGCGTTCATATCGGGCTGGATTTCTTTGATGCCTCGATCAACCGCATCGCTGCCTGGGTTATCGGCACCCGTAACATGAAAAAAGCCCTGCTTAAAGCGCTGCTGGAACCGACAGATTTACTGAAAAAACTGGAAGTTGAAGGCGATTACACCGCGCGTCTGGCACTGCTGGAAGAACAGAAATCCCTGCCATGGCAGGCCGTGTGGGATATGTATTGCCAGCGCCACGACGTACCAGTCGGCGGCCAGTGGTTGGATACCGTTCGCCATTACGAAACCAGCGTGCTGGCTAAACGCTAAGGTTTGATAAACCCAAAGTATTGCTGACAGCACCGAAGAAAAGCATTCACCTTATTTGCAGGAAAGAACTGATGAAAACATTATTTACCTCGTGGTTTGTGCAGGGCATGGTTAAAGCGACCACCGATATGTGGTTGAAAGGCTGGGATGAGCGCAACGGCGGCAACGTCAGTATGCGACTGCTGCCAGAAGATATTGCACCTTATAAGAACGATTTTTACGCCCAGCCGCGTACGGTTGAACTGACACAGCACGCGCCGGATTTGGCAAACGAATACTTCATCGTGACCGGTTCCGGTAAATTCTTCCGTAACGTGCAACTCGCACCTTCAGAAGCGCTGACCGTTATTCAGCTCGATGATAAAGGCGCCAGCTATAAAATCCTCTGGGGCCTGACCGCGGGTGGTCTGCCGACGTCAGAACTGGCATCGCATCTGCAATCTCACGCCGTGCGTAAACGTGTCACTAACGGCCAGGATCGCGTGATCATGCATTGCCATGCGACCAACCTGATCGCACTGACGTACGTGCTTGAGCTCGACAGCGCCAAAATTACCCGCAAATTGTGGGAATGCAGCACTGAATGTCTGGTGGTCTTCCCTGACGGCGTGGGTATCGTGCCGTGGATGGTGCCGGGCACCGACGGCATCGGCGCCGCCACGTCCGACCGGATGCAACATCACAGCCTGGTGCTGTGGGCATTCCACGGCATCTTCGGCTGCGGCCCGACGCTGGATGACGCATTCGGCCTGATCGACACCGCTGAAAAATCGGCGGAAATCCTGGTGAAAGTGATTTCGATGGGTGGCATGAAACAAACCATCCAGACTGACGAACTGATTGCCCTCGGCAAACGTTTTGACGTCACGCCTTTCGAGGCTGCACTGAAAGCCTGATGTAAAAATCTGTTAATAATTCTTCAACGGGGAGCAACGGATGCTCCTCGCTTAAGATCGGCAAAGACCAAAAACAGAGCATCGCAAGGTATGGATCATTTAACCTTTCCCTAAGTAATCCTGATTGCAGAAAGGCGGCAAGTGCAAGGATCCCGATGAGCTGACATGAGTCAGTGATTCGGGTTCTTAAACGCAGCCAACGCATCTGCAGTCTGGAGTACGACGGGAAAAATAGAGGGAATTTTTATGAGTTTCATGTTGGCACTTCCTAAAATCAGCCTTCACGGTCAGGGCGCAATCGAAGATATGGTTGCGATGCTGGCGACTAAACAACACGGCAAAGCGCTTATCGTCACCGACGGCCAGTTAATCGAACTGGGTCTGCTCGACAGTTTATTCTCCGCACTTAAACAGGCAGGAATGCCTTACGCCATTTACGGCGGCGTGGTGCCCAATCCGACCTCGGCTCATGTTGACGAAGGTTTCCGTCTGTATCAGGAAAACCAGTGCGATTATCTGATCGCTTTCGGCGGCGGCAGCCCGATTGATACCGCTAAAGGCATCAAGATTCTGACGGCCAATCCGGGACCAGCCACGATGTATTCCGGCGTCGGCAAAGTTACTAAACCGGGTGTATTCCTGGTCGCGATCAACACTACCGCGGGTACTGCCGCTGAACTCACCAGCAATGCGGTGATCATCGACAGTCAGCGTCAGGTGAAAGAAGTGATCATTGATGCAAATCTGATCCCCGATATCGCCGTTGACGATCCGTCGATTATGCTCAAGATCCCGGCAGGCATTACCGCGGCAACCGGAATGGACGCGCTGACGCACGCGATTGAAGCCTATGTATCTGTTGGCGCGCATCCGCTGACTGATCCGACGGCGCTCGCCGCTATTTCTACCATCACGCAATGGCTGCCGAAAGCCGTCGATCACGGCGACGATATTGAAGCTCGCGAGAAAATGGCGCAGGGACAATATCTGGCTGGCATGGCATTTAACAGCGCCGGGCTTGGACTGGTCCATGCGATGGCGCATCAGCCAGGGGCGACGCATAATCTGCCGCACGGCGTGTGTAATGCGATTTTACTGCCAGTCATTGAAGAGTTTAACCGTTCCTCTGCCCCGCACCGTTTTGCCGATATCGCCCGCGCAATGGGTGTGCACACGCAAGGTATCAGCGAAACGCAAGCCAGCATGGCGGCTATTGACGCGATCCGTAAATTATCCGCCCGCGTGGGGATCCCGTCCGGTTTCAAAGAGCTGGGGATTAAGGAATCCGACATTGAAGGCTGGCTGGATAAAGCCCTGGCTGATCCGTGTGCGCCATGTAATCCGCGTACGCCAACACGTGAAGAAGTTCGCGAGCTTTATCTGAAAGCGATGTAATTTTTAGCTTCTGCCTCTGTGAAGGGGAAGAAAAAGGTGTAATTTCCTTACTCCTCCCCCTGCGAAGGGGGAGGTTGGGAGGGGGTTTAGCAGGCAACTTCAGATTCAACGCTGCCATTAATACCCCACCCCAGCCCTCCCCTTCGCAGGGGAGGGAGTAAATCTAACCGGAGAAAAACATGATCCGTAAATCCTTCGTTATGCAGGTCAACGCGAATGCACACGATGAATATCAGCGTCGTCATTCACCAATCTGGCCGGAACTGGCGGAAACCCTGAAAGCCCACGGCGCACATCACTACAGCATTTTTCTCGATGAAAAACGTAATCTGCTGTTTGGCTATGTGGAAATTGAATCTGAAGAAAGATGGAATGCCGTGGCAAAAACGGATATTTGCCAGAAGTGGTGGAAGCATATGGCAGACGTAATGCCTGCCAATGCCGATAACAGCCCGATCAGTAGCGATCTTAAACCGGTCTTTTACCTCGATTAACCCGCTGACCGGCGGGTTTTCCTTTTACGGCACCCGGATTTTGCGCTTTTGAGGCAGTAAATCGCGTAGTCGCCGGTTTCGCTTTCCCCGAACGTGACGGTGCAAACTTCGGATCAAATCCGTCCGGTGGTACCAGGCAATCAGGTCGGATCCCAATCAGGCGGCGCATCCCCATTGCGGTCAGTGCCTCGCGGATCACCGGCCAGTTCGCCGGATCGTGATAGCGCAGCAACGCTTTATGCAACCGCCGCTGACGATCCCCTTTCGGCACCACCACATCTTCACTTTTATAATCCACTTTGCTGAGCGGATTCTTGCCGCTGTAATACATGGTGGTCGCACTGGCGAGCGGTGACGGATAGAAGTTCTGCACCTGATCCAGACGGAAGCGATTTTTCTTCAGCCACAGCGCCAGATTGATCATATCTTCAGTGCGCGTGCCCGGATGCGCGGAGATAAAATACGGGATCAGATACTGCTCTTTCCCGGCCTGTTTCGAATAGCTGTCGAACAGTTCTTTGAACCGGTAATAGCTGCCCATGCCCGGTTTCATCATTTTAGAAAGCGGCCCGGTTTCGGTGTGCTCCGGCGCGATCTTCAGATAACCGCCGACGTGATGCTCCGCCAGCTCTTTAATATAACGCGGATCCTCTACCGCCAGATCATAACGTACGCCCGAAGCGATCAGGATTTTCTTGATACCTTTCAGGCTGCGCGTACGGCGATAAAGGTTGATCGTCGGCTCATGGTTGGTGTCCATGTGTGTACAGATTTCAGGGTATACGCAGGAAGCACGGCGGCAGCTTTGCTCCGCTTTTGGCGACTGACAGCGCAGCATATACATGTTGGCCGTCGGACCACCGAGATCGGAAATCACACCGGTGAATCCTGGTACGCTGTCGCGGATCTCTTCGATTTCACGCACGATCGACTCTTCCGAGCGGCTCTGAATGATCCGCCCTTCATGCTCGGTGATCGAACAAAATGCGCAACCACCGTAACAACCACGCATGATATTGATCGAGAAACGGATCATGTCATACGCCGGAATAGTCGCTTTACCGTAAGACGGATGCGGCACGCGCTGGAAAGGCAATCCAAAGACTTCATCCATTTCTTCAGTAGAAAGCGGGATTGCCGGTGGATTGATCCACACATAGCGGTCACCGTGTTTTTGCATTAGCGCGCGGGCACAACCCGGGTTGGTTTCATGATGCAAAATGCGCGAGGTATGGGCATACAGCACCTTGTCGCCCTTCACTTTTTCAAATGACGGCAGCAGAACGTAGGTTTTCTCCCACGGTTTCGGCTTAGGCGCACGCACCGTCACCGGCTGCGGGGCATCTGGCGCAGGCAGTTCACCTTCTGAACAGGGTAAGTCTTCGCCGTACGGATTCATGATCGGCTCAATGCGCCCCGGCTTATCGAGGCGCGTGGAATCCACACCGCTCCAGCCGATCAGCGCCGTTTTACGCATCACCGCCGTATTGCGTACGTCGTGAATATCCGTAATGGATTCGCCCGCCGCCAGACGGTGTGCCACTTCCACCAGTGGCCTTTCGCCGTTGCCATAAATCAGCATGTCAGCTTTGGAATCCACCAGCACAGAGCGCCGCACGGTATCGGACCAGTAATCGTAATGCGCGATACGCCGCAGACTGGCTTCAATGCCGCCGAGCAACACCGGCACATCGCTGAAAGCTTCTTTGCAGCGCTGGGTGTAAACCAGCGTCGCGCGATCCGGGCGTTTACCGCCCACGTTGCCCGGCGTATAGGCATCGTCATGGCGCAGCTTCCGGTCGGCGGTATAACGGTTGATCATCGAATCCATATTGCCGGCAGTCACGCCATAAAACAGATTCGGTTTGCCAAGCCGCATGAAATCCTCTTTGTTGGTCCAGTCCGGCTGAGCGATGATCCCGACGCGAAACCCCTGCGCTTCCAGCATCCTGCCAATGATCGCCATGCCAAAACTCGGATGATCGACGTACGCATCTCCGGTCACCACGATCACATCACAACTGTCCCAGCCCAGTTCATCCATTTCCGCCCGGCTCATTGGGAAAAACGGCGCGGTGCCATAGCATTCCGCCCAGTAACGTGGGTAAGAAAATAGGGTGCGATCGGGTTGGATCAGGCTGACTGACATAATGTAGTTTCTTCGTTCGGCGGCAAATAATTGGCCGCAAATTATACGGGGACAAAAACCACTGCGGGGGAGCAAATCGCCTAAATTTGTTTTAGATCAACTTCTACTTTTTAGCATTCCGGATCCTGACCGGGCGATTTGACCTCCTCAGTAATTGAGATTTCTGAATATGTCATTTCCTGTATCTGCGGATTAAAGAGTGCTCAAATGATCCGTTAATTACTTTCACATTGAAGGATCATCGTGGCCATGGACAGTAAACAATTTCAAAAGTTATTGTTGCCAAAACTCAGGGAAGCAATGCTGTATACACGCTCAAGAATCCCCATGAAATCAGCCAATAAATTCTATCCTGATAAAAGAATGATCGATGGGCTGATGATGACCAATCCCGACAAGTACCGGATGCATTCTCTGGGCGGAGACAGGAATCGTTCTCTGAATCTGGCCGCTAACAGAAAGCTCAAACTGGCACCACAACAGGTCTACCGGAAATACGAACAGGATCACCGCAACGGGATACGCAATGCCGGTAACTGTGGTGAAAATGCCATGATCGCGTTCTGGTATCTCACTGAACATATTCGTGAACTTGAAAAACTAGTCAAAACGCCAATAAAAATACTCACTATTTTTCTCAAGCACCCTGTCGATCACAGCCTGGTATTAGTAGGAACTGAACCCCCGCGCGGCAGCGGAAAAATTATGGAAAATACGTTAATTTGCGACCCGTGGGGAAAAATTGTCTGTCCTCTGGCGCATTATTCTCTCGAATGGAAAATGAAAATGAATAAATGGTCGAACCGTGGCCTGAAGGGTAAATGTGGCCGTGGAACTTACGATCCTTTTTACGACCAATGTTCCAGAGAAAGTGTGCGCGTTGGACGACTGCTTATTTCAGAGCAAACGTATTCCGGTAAAACCCAGAGAATAAAGGATACAAAGACCTACTCGCTGATAAACAAAAACGAATTTTCATAACGTAACGTAGTTAAAGGGCGGGTAATGACATTCTCTTAAAGGCCTGCCAATTCCCGCAGGCCTTTCTTTTAAGCGAAAGAATTTTATTTCTTCGCCAGTGCTTCAAACACTTTTTCGACTGCGACTGCACCCGGATCTTTGACGCCTTTCAGGCTGTCGCTGCTCAGATAGGATGAACGCCCGGCGTTAGCTTTTTTCATGCTGGCCGTGTCTTTGGCGCCTTTAGCGGCGGCTTTCGCAGCACCTTTCAGCGCATCTTTCTTGCCAAGGGCTTCCAGCGCGGGCTGAAGTGCGTCGATCATCGTGCGATCGCCGAGATCAGCACCGCCATAATGCTTCATGCGCTCAAGACCGAACAGCAGCGCTTTCGGTAATTTCTCGCCCTCCGCGACTTTCTTACCCGCGGCCGTGAAGAAGATCGACATCAGCACGCCGCTCGATCCGCCCATCACTGTTGCCAGACGATCGCCGACTACGCCAAGAAGATCGGCAACATTATTCAGCGGCAATTTTTTGCCTTTGTTCTGCTTCTGGATATCGCGCGCGCCGGTGGCAAATGTCGAACCGGTATCGCCGTCACCCACTTTGGCATCGAGCTTATTCAGTTCATCTTCCAGACCGGAAAGTGTCTGTGTGATGGTTTCGACTATCTTGCCGACTTCGGCATTTGATGACGCTTTAACGGATTTTTTATCGCTGATGGCTTTACCTTTTTTAGTCGCCAGTTTTTCCAGCTTAACCAGCGGATGCCAGCCCGCGGCCTCCACCTCTGCCAGCAACGCTTCTTCAATTCCGCCTTTCAGCGCGATCACGGAAAGCGAAAAACCTTTCATATCCAGCGCACTGACGAGTGAAGCGGGTCCGATGAGATAACGCACCGAACTGCCCAGCGCTGAATGCACCACTTCTTTGGTGATCTGACTCATTTCAAGCGGAGAAACACCGCCGAGGTTATTGATCAATACCGCCAGCTTGTCGCTTTTTTTCACATGCTGCTGGAGCTTTTCAACCAGCGTATCCACCACTTTTTTACTGTTCTGAGTTTTCATCGTCGAGACACCAGGCTCACCGTGAATACCTAATCCCAGCTCAACGTGGCCCGATTCGATACGCTGTTCTTCTTCATCTTCGCCGCCGCCCGGCAGACTGCAACCTGCGGCCGCCACACCAATACTCGCCGTGGCATCAATGGCCTGCTGCGCAATTTTGGTGACGTCTTTGAGAGATTTCCCCTGCTCTGCGGCATAACCGGCAATTTTATGCACCAGCACCGTCCCCGCGATACCGCGAGGCTGCTTGTTGTCCGGCAGAGAAATGTCGTCGGATACCATCACCAGCTCGACGTCGTAGCCCATGCCTTTGGCTTTCTCTGCCGCCAGACCAAAGTTCAGACGGTCGCCGGTGTAGTTTTTCACAATCAGCAGGCAGCCCGCTTTACCGGTGACCGCCACAATCGCATTCAGCACGGCGTCCACGCTCGGTGACGCAAACACTTCGCCGCACACCGCTGCGGTGAGCATCCCCTTACCGACAAAACCGACGTGTGCCGGTTCGTGACCGGAGCCACCGCCGGAAATCAGGGCGACTTTTTTCTTATCCCAGTCGCGGCGAACGACCACGCGGATAGCCGGATCAACGTCCAGTTTTGCCAGATTTTTGTAGGGAGAGGTCAGGATCACCCCTTCGATAACATCGTTAATCAGAGACTTACGGTCATTCATAAAGAATTTAGACATGCCGGATCTTTCCTTTTAACTGTTTTCCAGGTGTTGTGAGGCAGAAAAAAACATACCTCTGCGTAATGCAGGTATCTGAAAACATAGCACAGGACAAAAATCAGGAAGGAGACGAGAAAGGCGGTTTCCCGCCTTTTTAGGAAATGATGTAGAAAGAAATCAATTACACGCTAACACTTTAATCGCTAACCCTCCCGTCGAGGTTTCACGATATTTTGAGTTCATGTCTTTGCCGGTTTCGTACATGGTTTCGATGACTTTATCGAGACACACGCGCGGCTCGCTGGTACGGCGCAGTGCCATACGTGAAGCATTGACCGCTTTAACCGCCGAAATGGCATTTCGTTCGATGCACGGCACCTGAACCTGTCCGGCGAGCGGGTCACACGTCAGCCCGAGGTGATGTTCCATGGCGATTTCTGCCGCCATAAACACCTGCGCCGTGCTGCCGCCCAGCAGCTCAGTCAGACCGGCTGCCGCCATGGAACAGGCCACGCCGACTTCGCCCTGACAGCCCACTTCTGCACCGGAAATCGAGGCGTTCATTTTGAACAAAATGCCGACCGCGCCGGATGCGAGGAAGAAACGGCTGTAAGAATCCGGGCTGATCGGACGGATGAACTGATCGTAATACGTCAGCACCGCCGGAATGATGCCACACGCGCCGTTGGTCGGTGCCGTAACAACCCGTCCGCCTGCCGCGTTTTCTTCGTTCACCGCCATCGCGTACATATTGATCCAGTCCACCACGCCCATCGGATCAACATTGTTTTTATCCTGCGTCACCAGAATACGACGCAGCGCCGCGGCGCGGCGGTTGATTTTCATCGGGCCTGGCAACAGCCCTTCGGTATGAATACCGCGCGTAATGCCTTCGCTCATCACATTCCAGATAGCCGCAAAGTGTTCGCTGATTTCTGCACGTGTATGGCTGGCCAGCTCGTTTTTCAGCATCAGCGCCGACAGGGACAGGCCGGTGTCGGTGCAATGCTTTTGCAAATCACTGGCCGAACGGAACGGGTACGGTCGCACCACAGGGTTTTCATCCTGCAGGCCGAACTTGCTGGCTTCGACAATAAAGCCGCCGCCAATAGAATAATAGGTTTGCGTATACAGCAGCTCATCACCGTTGAACGCGCTGATTGTCATGCCGTTTTCGTGTAAAGGCAGATTATTAAAATGGAAATTCATCCCGGAACCGGCCGGGAAATCCACTTCCTTCGCGCCCTTGCCGAGCATCAGTCGCCCGGAAGTTTCCACCTGACGGATAAACGCCGGGATCGCATCAATATCCACATCGTCCGGCATATTGCCGGCCAGCCCCATGATGATCGCCAGATCGGTGTGGTGGCCTTTACCGGTTAACGATAAAGAACCATAGACATCGACGACCACACGGGTGGTATGAGTAATATGGCCAGAAGAGATAAGTTCATCAGTGAATATTTTCCCGGCTTTCATCGGGCCAACAGTATGCGAACTGGAAGGACCAATACCAATTTTGAAAATATCGAAGACGCTGATCACGGTGGGCACTCCATGTGAATAAGATGACGGGCAAAAAATACGGGAGGAAAGTGAGCAGGAATATTCCCGCCCACTTTATTTCAATTAACTTTAAATACTTTACTCATTAACCAATCAGGCTAAATACGATGGCTGACATGGCAATCAGACCCATAATCACTACGAACACATTGCTGATATGGCCGCTGTATTTTCTCATCGCAGGAACTTTACGAATCGCATACATAGGCATCAGGAATAACAGCATCGCAATAATCGGACCACCCAGCGTTTCGATCATACCCAGAATACTTGGATTCAGGGTAGCGACTAACCAGGTGGTTAATAACATGAAGATGCCGGTATAACGGTTCAGCGTTGGCAGGGCAATAGTTTTCCCTTTACCACGCAATGACTTAATTACCATGCCGTTGAAACCTTCACGCGCACCCAGATAATGGCCGAGGAAAGATTTGGTAATCGCGATAAAAGCAATAAATGGCGCGATATATTCAATGACCGGGTTAGAGAAGTGGTTGGCTAAATAAGACAGAATAGACACGTTCTGCGATTTAGCTTCCATCAGGTCTGCCGGAGACAGGCTCAGTACGCAGCTGAAGACGAAGAACATCACGGTGATAACCATCATGATGTGGCTAAATGCCAGAATACGTGAACATTTTTTCTCAGCGTCTTCGCCATACTCTTTGCGTTTTGCGACAGCGAAAGAGGAGATAATCGGCGAGTGGTTAAAGGAGAACACCATCACCGGAATGACCAGCCACAATGTCATCAGCATACCGTGACCCACGCCATTGCCGGACATGGAGACGTTTTCAAACACTGACGTATTCCAGTTAGGAATAAGGTACAGCGCCAGCGCCATCAGCACCGCAACAAACGGGAAGACCAGAATACTCATCGCTTTCACGATCATATCCTGACCGAAATGTACCAGCGTCATTAAGCCCAAAATCAGGATCAGAGACAGTAACGCACGCGGTGGCGCATTCATATGCATCTGGTGAGTAATAAAACTCTCAACCGTATTAGTGATCGCCACGCTGTAAACCAGCAGAATAGGATAAATGGCGAAGAAATAAAGCAGGGTAATTAATTTACCGGCTGAAATACCGAAATGCTCTTCCACGACTTCCGTAATATCTTCACCGGCATTCTTTCCGGATAATACAAACCGGGTTAATCCGCGGTGAGCGAAGAATGTCATTGGGAAGGCGAGGATCGCCATAATGATTAATGGAATGAGACCGCCGATACCGGCATTAATAGGAAGAAAGAGAACACCTGCACCAATTGCTGTTCCATATAAACCTAACATCCACATAGTGTCAGTTTTACGCCAGGAACTTACCGATTTTTTAGACAGCGTCCCGATTGTTGTATTATCCATGATTCCTCAGCACCTAATTATAAAAATAATTCCGTTTCCCCAGGAATGGTTGATGTTTTTTTACTGCACCCGTCATCAAAAAAACCACCCTGACGGATAAAACATACCATTAATGCGGGCATGATACCTATCAGCAGCATAAAAATCTGGATAACCGCATAGCTTTGAGATCATGGTCACGAATATCTTTAAAACGCGGACTGATATTCCTTTAAATTCCAAACCATTAACATTTTCTCTAATTTAAATTCATCAAATAGTGATTACGGTAACATCTATTTTTTGTGATATTTTGTTATGCCCGTGACTATTATTTAAATAACGATTGAAATACCAGCAACATGTATTATTTATAGTCTGACCCTCTGAACTAAATTGTTCATAAATTGACCACTCCATTCACCTCTTAAAAAAACGGAATACGTTAACATTCCTTCTGAATTTCCTCTGTTTTCTGACTTGTGTAAAAAATACGCCACAACGCGACCGCAGTTACAGAAGGAAAATTTTTACACTTACGCTTTCGGAACTATTGCCGATAAAGTTATTCTTACGCTGGGGAAATCATTTCAACCGGAAGAAACACAGAGCGACTCAATGGGAAAAGCCCGATCACCTTTTTGCCCGCCAGCAGGGACATCACTACGCCGTTTTATTAAGGCTGCGTATGGCATTGTCCTGCTGCTGATGCTGATGGTCGCTCCGCTGACATCGGGTGTTGCACAAGACAGCGATCCGCAGGCGGATGCGGCTGTCGCGCAGACCGTCAACGGCATCCTGAGCTATTCGCGCTGGCCGGGCGCAACCCCCACGTCCGTCTTAACGCTTTGCATCATCCCGCCCGTGAAATACGCCGCGCAACTTACCCCGGATGGCAGCGCATTCACCGGCCGGCCACTCAAAGTCATGACGCTTCCGTTCGACAGCCCGCTGCTCACATCGGAGTGCGATGCTATTTATTCCGGCAACATGACAACGGAACAGCAGGCAGATTTACATCAGCGCCTGGAAGGCCATGCAATTCTCACTATCGGTGAACAGGATGATGCCTGTGCATTACTGAATGCGTTTTGTCTGGTGATGACGCCACTTCATACCGGATTCAAATTGAATCTGGACACGCTGTCCCGCAGCGGCGTGCGGGTAAATCCCGCCGTATTACAACTTGCCAGGGAAAAGGAGTGACCATGAAAAACAAAATTCCTGTTCCTGAGGTTGAACAGTCAGGCCAGCGTCCGACGCTGAGCGCTGCACTGAACCGAATTCATGTGATTGTGATTTTAACGGCGATCGGTCTCGCCGGTTTCCTGCTGACGTTGCTGGCGTTAATCGCCCTGCGTTCTCACGCGGAAAGCAATCTGCAACTGACCGCGCGCGCCATCGGTTACACCACGGAAGCCGCACTGGTCTTTAATGACCCTTCGGCGGCGCATGACTCGCTGGAATTTATCGCCAGACGCGGCGATTTCACGCAGGCAAAAATTCTGACGCCGGCGGGTGCGACATTCACCGAGTGGCAGCGTCCGATCCACAGCAACTGGGACAAACTGGGTCAGTTCGTCGGCCATATGGCGTTTCCCGAGCCCGTAACCGTACCGGTGGTGCATTCCGGCTCGGTCATCGGCACCATCTGGCTTGAGGGTAACGGCAGCAGTCTGATTGGCTTCCTGGCGGAAACTATCCTGAGCCTGCTCGGTTGTCTGGTGCTGACCGCGCTGGTCGCGCTGTATTTTTCCCGCCGGATGCAAAAAGGCATTGTCGATGCTCTCGGTCACATTACCCATGTCACCCATGAAGTCAGTGCTAACCGGTCATTTAGTCTGCGCGTTCCTTCCGCGCCAATAGTCGAGCTGCATACACTGAGCCAGGACTTCAACAGCCTGCTGACCGAGCTGGAAGCCTGGGAAAACCATATGCGGAACGAGAACGTTTCGCTGACAAAAAAAGCGTTGCACGACGGCCTGACCGGTCTGCATAATCGCGCGTTTTTCATTGATACCCTTAATCAGTGTTTCAATCCGGTAAGAGCACCGCTATCGCTGGCGTTGCTGTTCATCGATGTTGATAATTTTAAGGAAATCAATGATTCACTCGGGCACGCCGCCGGCGACCGGGTGCTGATGGTGATTGGCGAAAGACTGGCAAAAACCCTGCGTAAGGGGGATGTGCTGGCCCGTCTGGGCGGCGATGAATTTGCCATTCTGCTTGAGCCGATGATCTCTACCGCCGAAGCAGTGGCGTTCGCCGAGCGGATTGTCGAGATCATGAAAACGCCGGTCATTTTGCTCAACAACAAAACGCTGGATGTGTCACTCAGCATCGGCATTGCGCTTTCGCCTTCACAGGCAAACAGTGCGAAAGAAATTCTCGAAAAGGCCGATGAGGCCATGTATCGCTCTAAAAGAATATCCGGCAGTTGCTGGCATGTGTCTTCAGGCATGCCGCTTCCTGTCGCGATGAAACACTAAAAGGAATTAATGACTATGAAGACCTGCAATACGTTCAAATCCTGGTATCAGTTCGCCGCAATGGGGCTGTGCATTGTGCTGCTGGCCGCCTGTCAGAGTAAACCTGCGGGATTAACACCGGAACAAATCGCCGTGCTGCAAAAGAACGGTTTCTCGCAAACCGATGCGGGCTGGGAACTGGGACTGGATGCCAAAGTTCTGTTTGGCAATAATCAGGATAAGCTTTCCGCCGAAAGTAAGCAGTCAGTGGAAAAACTGGCGGGCGAACTTCTGCACGTCGGCCTGAGCAAGGTCAATCTCGACGGCCATACCGATAACTACGGTGATCCGGCTTACAACAACGATCTGTCGCTGCGCCGCGCTGACACCGTCGCCGCCGCCTTTGCCGATGCCGGAATGCCGCGCGCCAATATCCATACCCGTGGACTGGGCCAGAGCAAACCTGTCGCCAGCAATAAAACCCAGGCCGGACGCGCTCAGAACCGCCGCGTGTCTGTGATTATTGTGGTTTAACCGACAACAATCCCACCAGATGCAGCGCCGCCTTGCAGTTATCCGTTCTGCGCCAGGCGAGCGCGATCTGCGTCGTTAATGTCTGCCCTGCCAGGGGCAGACACCTCACATTGGCTTCATCAATCTTACTCAGCGACGCCGGTATCAGCGCGTAACCAAATCCTGTCGCCACCATACTCAGCGCCGAGGTAATCTGCGGACACTGCTGCCCGTAGCGCGGCGAAAATCCAGCCTCTTCACACGCATGCGTGACGGCATCATAAAGCCCCGGCGATAAATCTCGCGGGAAGGTGATCAGCGTATCGTGGCGCAGCGCCGACAGCCGGACTTCCTTTCCCTGACTGAGCGGATGGGTTTTGGGCAGCGCCACCATCATTTCCTCGATATCCAGCACCTTAAAACTGAACTCTTTGCTGCGCTCGCACGGCAGACGGATAAACGCCGCATCCAGCGCGCCCTCGCTCATTGCCGTCATCAGCCCCGCCATGTCCTTTTCCAGCGGTTCGAGAACCATGCCCGGATATTTATCCCGAAAGCGATGCAGCAACGCAAAAACCTGCGGGTTAAACGCCGTCGACGTGGCAAAGCCGAGTCGCAGCGTACCGTTCATACCACGCGCAACGGCGCGGGTGCGCTCAAGGGCGGCATCGGTCAGTTTGATGATGGTTTGTGCGTCGTCGTACAGCACTTTTCCGGCTTCGGTCAGCTCGACGCCACGGGTCAGGCGTTTGAGTAAAGGAGTACCGATTTCATGTTCGAGCCGCTGGATTTGCTGGCTCAGCGGAGGCTGGGAGATCCCAAGCTGTTCGGCAGCACGGGTGAAGTGTCCCGTCTCTGCTACCGCGACAAAATAGCGCAGGTGACGAAGTTCCATATCAAAAACGTCTCAAAGTGAACACCTCCTCATATTGGAACTCAGGGCTGAATGGGGTCAACCTTTTAGTTAGCAAAGTTAATTATTCGACGGAGACCCCTGCATGAAAAACCATTCCGAATCCTGCTCCTGCATGGCGGACATTGCCCGCACCGCAACAGCGTTTAAACATCAGCATCCTGACCGCGTTTTATATCAGTCGTCGCTGATGAGCGCCCTGCTGAGCGGTGTGTATGAAGGCAACACCACAATGGCAGACCTGCTGGAACACGGCGATTTTGGTCTCGGTACCTTCAACCATCTCGACGGCGAACTGATCGCGTTCAACAGCAACATCTTCCAGTTACGCGGCGACGGCAGCGCCCGGCGCGCCCTTCCTGAACAAAAAACACCGTTCGCCGTCATGACATTCTTTAACCCGACTGATGAATACGTGATTGATCGCCCGCACAGCCGCGAGCAAATCCACAAGGTGATCGATGACGTCGTCGCCAGCCAGAACACCTTCTGCGCCCTGCGCATTGATGGCGAGTTCAGCCGCGTCGAGACCCGTACCGTGCCGGAACAGCACCGCCCGTATAAACCGATGCTGGAAGCCATCGAAGCCCAGCCGACGTTTCATATCGAACACAGCCAGGGCGTGCTGATTGGATTTCTGACACCAGCCTATATGCAGGGCATTAACGTGGCGGGCTACCACGAGCATTTTATCAATCAGGAACGCAGCAGCGGCGGCCATGTGCTGGATTATCAGGTTGAGCGCGGCGTGCTGACCTTCGGCACGGTCGAAAAGCTGTTGATCGACTTTCCGCAGGACAGCGATTTCCTGCACGCCAACTTATGCCCTGATGATTTAAATGATGCGATTCAGTCGGTTGAAAGTTAACAGACCGCAGAAAGAAGGATGAAAACCATGAAAAACTCAGACAGTAAAACCGACTGGAAATGTGGTGCGGATCTGGTCGTCGCGCAGCTTGAAGCACAGGGTGTCAAACATGTGTTCGGCATTCCCGGCGCAAAAATCGACCGCGTATTTGATTCGCTGGTCGACTCCCCTATCAAAACTATTCCGGTACGCCACGAAGCCAACGCCGCCTTTATGGCCGGTGCCGTGGGCCGTCTCACCGGCAAAGCGGGCGTCGCGCTGGTCACCTCCGGCCCCGGCTGCTCGAACCTGATCACCGGCGTCGCCACCGCGACATCCGAAGGCGATCCGCTGGTCGCACTCGGCGGTGCCGTTAAACGCGCCGACCACGTCAAACAGGTGCACCAGACCATGGACACCGTGGCCATGTTCCGCCCGGTCACCAAGTATTCCGCTGAAGTCACCTCGCCTTCTGCGCTGGCCGAAGTGCTGGCGAACGGTTTTCGCGCCGCCGAGTTCGGGCGTCCGGGTGCGGCATTTATCAGCCTGCCGATGGATATCGTCAACGAACCAGCCAGCGGTAAATTACTCACCTCGCAACCGCCGGTACTGGGCAGCGCGCCGCACGACGCGATATTGCAGGTCGCAAAGTTACTGAAACAGGCAAAAAATCCGGTGCTGCTGCTCGGCCTGATGGCCAGCCAGCCACGTAACGCCGAAGCGATCCGACGTCTGCTGCACAAAAGCGATCTGCCGGTCACCAGCACCTATCAGGCGGCGGGCGTTATCGATCAGGCTTCCTTCCACCGCTTCGCCGGACGCGTCGGTCTGTTCAACAATCAGGCCGGTGACCGCCTGCTTCGCAATGCAGATCTGGTGATCACCATCGGTTACAGCCCGGTCGAGTATGAACCGGCGCAATGGAGTAACGGCACCGCCGAACTGGTGCACATCGACGTGATGCCCGCCGAGACCGACAGCGACTATCTGCCGGACGTCGAGCTGGTGGGCGACATCGCCGACACGCTGGATCTTCTGACCGGACAGATCACGCAGCGTATCGATCTGAGCGCCTCTGCTGTCGAGATCCTCGAAGATCGCCGCCAGCAACGTGAACTGCTGGCCCAGAAAGGCCGCAGCCTGAACCAGTTTGCGATCCACCCGCTGCGTCTGGTGCGCGCGATGCAGGACATCGTCAACAGCGACGTCACCCTGTGCGTCGATATGGGCAGTTTCCACATCTGGATCGCCCGTTACCTTTACAGCTTCCGCGCCCGTCAGGTGCTGATTTCCAACGGTCAGCAAACCATGGGCGTCGCACTACCGTGGGCAATCGGCGCCGCGCTGGTCGATCCCGGCCGCAAAGTGGTTTCCGTATCCGGCGACGGCGGCTTTATGCAATCAAGCATGGAACTGGAAACCGCCGTCCGTCTGGGCGTCAACCTGCTGCACATCATCTGGGTCGATGAGGCCTACAACATGGTGGCAATCCAGGAAGAGAAAAAATACCAGCGCACCTCCGGCATCCAGTTCGGCCCGATTGATTTCAAAGCCTACGCCGACGCCTTCGGCGCCAAAGGTTTTGCCGTCACCTCCGCCGAAACGCTGGAAAGCACCCTCCGCGCCGCCATGGACGTACAAGGCCCCGCTGTCGTCGCCGTCCCGGTGGATTACAGTGATAACGCGTTACTGATGGGGCAACTGGAGATGGGAAGGATTTTTTAGGGGGGATTTCAGGAAAGGTTAAAACGCCCTTGTTAGGGCGTTTTCTTACTCGCGGCAATCATATCTTTCAGCTCATCAATCGAGAGCGTACGATCTTTTTTGCGATGTATGATCCCATGGCAGTTAGCGCAGACGGGAACGAGATCTGTTTTGGGGTTTACAATCTTAGACATCCCAAATTCTGAAACAGGTACAACGTGATGAATATGAATAAAGTCCTTTGCATATTCTCCGTAAAAATCACCGAAGTTGAAGCCACAAGCGAAGCAGGTAGTGCCATGTATACTTTTTGCCAGCTTCTTCAACTTTGGGTTTCTTTCATACTTTGTAACGAACTTCGAAGTTTTCTTCCCTTCCTCATATGAAACCAGAGATTCCTCATCGGTTGCATCTTCTTGAAGGATTTCTTCACTCTCGATGTCGTCCATAATAAAGCGTGATTCAGTTAGCGCAGACGCAACAGCAATATCAGCAAAGACTTCCCCTGAAATGGGGCGAACGCTAAAACGCCAGTAATTAGATTTTTGCTGCTCGGGAATTTCTTCATAATAAACACCGTCATTTTTAGCCAGAACGGCCTGTTCAAACGGTTGAAACTCTGTCAGTACTGCATATAGATGACCGGCTTCATCCGGTCTGATCTCGCTTATTCGCCCGATCCCAAAATAGTGCGGTGCATCTGACAAGCGCTTTGACGAATACTCTTTGTTCCCTGGCTTTAGCCTCCCTTTGTAATACACAAAACGCATTCCAGGGGTGAGTGACTTTTGATACTGCTTAGGAAAATGATATCGCTCGCCAGTTTTGTCATCCCATTTGGAGTCATCACTCTCCGCAAGAACGACACACATCTCTTCGTCCATCATCTACTGATACCTGTTAAGTGAATCAATAGGTTGGAAGTATAATGGGTTCTTAATTGCTTACAACTTATGCATTTAATTTTTGAATAGTTTGGCCACTCTTCCTCTCGAAAGACTCAGTAAATAACGTATTTACACGTTCAGTTTCATCCTCTTTTCCAAGACATCTCGCAAAACTGAAAACTGCCTAAAAATTCCTCTCACTGTATAAATTCCCACGTATTAGACTCTCCCCACTGCGGCAAAATCCGCAGTCAGAATTAGCGTTCTGTCCCAGTTTGGTGCCATCAACTCTATGAAAATAGGGTGAATATGGTACGGTCTGCACTCACCCAAATTATGGTGGCTCAGACAGTGGCTTCTCACGAAGCACCGGATTCCAGACTGGCCGGAACGCTAACGCTGTTTGAGCTACCACCATCGGGATTAGCGTCTCTGGAGGTAGTTAATCAACTATCAGCTGGAGTACTAAAATGGAATTTTCTAACACTGCTTTTTCAAACACCTCCGCACCGGAGGCCTACAATGCCTAACCTTTACGACAATACCCCGCTGGAACTGGAAGAGATCGTCGATCACTGTCGTGCGTTGTCTTATGCCATTGTGTCGCTGGATAATCCGCAGGCAAAAGACCTGCTGGGATATATTCTGTGTGAACGGCTGGAAGTGCTGTATCAGACGCTGGAAATGCCATTTAGCGATGACGACGTGGTGGCTATAGAAATGACGGAAACACTGACGCACTAAGCGGATTTACAAACGTAAAAAAGCCAGCGCAACTGCGCTGGCCTGATGATCCACGAGGCGTGGGAATTAGAAATCGTAGAAGACGGTAACCCAGGTGGCGTCTGCTTCGTCGTCGGTGGTGTGCGCTAATGTGCGTTCCACGTAAACAGACAAGCCGTAACCTATGGTGGTACCCGCGCCCAGATAGACGTGGTTCGCGTGATATTCTTCGCCGCCTTTCAGTTGCAGGGAATCGGCTGCAACGTATGGCTGGATAGATTTCAGGAACGGTTTGTCGATATTAAAGGTATAACCAACGAATCCTTCCACACCGTAACCGCTGCCAGCAAAATAATGTTCGACAGGATTTTCACGGGTGCTCGGCACAAAATCTTTGTAATAGCTGCCGGTGCCGACGATGTACCAGTTGTTTGGCTGCCAGGTTAATGCGGTACCAGACAACTGCTGATGATAATCTTTTTCGTTATATTGATTATCTTTCACCGTGGCGTCAGTCAGGCTATACGCCGCACTCCAGACCAAATCTTTGGTGAGTTTATAATCGAAGCCTAAACCACCACCATTATTACGGCGATAGTGCTGATCCTCGCCCGCCTGAATTTCATCTTCCGGCAATAAGTAGTTGGCATATAACGTCACTGGACCAAAGTCGTTGGTATATTTAATGCTGTTTTTGGGCTTATTCGCACCATCGTAGCTGCCGTTAATGCCAATACCGGTACCGCCCGCATGACCATCGTTATCCCATACGTCACTTTTAATCCCGACGACAGAATAATAAATACCGTACTGGTGGCCGTAGGTTAATGTCCCGTAGCGATCATCTTTAAAGCCTGCATATAACTGACGCTGAGTATCACGCTGACCACCTTCCGGATAGTGACCATTCATGCCCAGCAGGTTCGCCATGTCCACACCCAGCTCGTAGTAGGCGATGACTGAGGTATCTTGTGTCAGTTTATAATCACCACGGAAGCGGAAACGGGTGCCCCCATCGTGACCATTTTTATAATAGCCAGGCTCCGGACCGTTATTGAAAATCCACTCAGGACGGATGCTGCCGCCGACCTGCAAGCTTAATGGCGCCAGCAAAGCATTACTCTGAGGATTTTTATCTAAAACAGTAATTTCGGCCCGGGCGCTGGCAGATAATGCCGACAGCACGACGCCGCCAATTAAGATTGACGCTTTTAAATTGCTCATTATTACCCTGTCTTTATTATTTATGTGATGTGTGTGCGGTCTTGCGCCGCGTATAAATAATTAACATAGGTATGACGGGGGACAAAGTGAAAATTCAGAAAGTTCCTTATAAGGAAATTATATATAGGGAGTAATTAGTAAACAATAATATTGTGATATGTAACTATAAGAAAATTTTTATGTTTTAGTGATTAAATACAGAACAACATGATAAAAATACGAGCAATTGTAAACTTACGGCAACTCAAAATTGAAATATTTAATAACAATTACATCCTAAAAATAGCATCAATAAGTAAATCATGCCAGCGTGATAATGACATTACGTGACAACCACTTAATATTATTACATTGAATTTGAGTTAATTCAAAATCGCCAGAATAATATCCGGAAAAGACTGTTATTAATTAACCAATTTCAATTTTTATCTCATGGATATCATTCTGGTGGTGAATATCCCCGATTCTCTGTGCGAATTTTGCGAGACATCTTCCAGTTCTGACAACAAACCACTGTAAATATAAACAGGTTATTTCTTTGCAGCATGAACAGGCATACAGTTCTCTGGCAGCGGCAATCACCCCGCCAGTAAAGGGGGCCTCGACTCACTGACAATGGAATGATCTTCATGACTAATACTGAAAACAGCACGGCCTTCACCGCAAACTCTGTCACCGTTTTTCGTTCACTGATTGAAGGGTTGGATCTCAGCCACTTCGGGGAAGCGCAGCTTTATGATCTCAGCGCGCTGGCATCGGAGTCCGCCGGCGGACTATGCCAGGGGTTGTTGTGTTTGAGCGAAGGACTGGAGAACTGCGAGGTAATTCCACCGGAGGGGATTGCACAGGTCAGCGGCTACCTGAAAGCATCAGCGCATCTGATCCCTGTGCTCTTTGAATTATGCGAACAGGCCAACAGCAGCCTGATGCGTATGAAAAAAATTACGGCTTATCCGATGAACTGACGTGCGCGGCAATATCCCGCATGACATTTCGCGCT
>NZ_JBOCUM010000016.1:0-27174 GCF_050606005.1 Rahnella sp. PAMC25617 | reverse complement strand
CTTTAAGACTTGATATTTTTGCCACCGAAGTGGCTGATATCGTCTTGTGAGTGCCCACACAGATTGTCTGATAAATTGTTAAAGAGCAGTGAGTTACGCGCTTTCGCTTGCTAACTCGAGGTGGCGTATATTACGCTTTCCTCATTCAGTGTCAACCGTTTATTTCATCCGGTTGCCGCTGTTTTTAATCTTTCCGACCCGGTTACTTCGTGATGTTGTTCACGTTGTTCCCTGTCGATGGAGCGGCATTATAGGGAGTTCTCAGCAGGCCGCAAGGGCTAATTTTAAGAAAAATCACTGTTTGCTGCATTACACAGCAAACACGCTGCTTATACCGTGTTTTACACAGATTTATCCACAGGGGCACAGGAATCTCAAATTTTGCGAGCGTCGCGCAATCGTTTTCGCTACAATTTCGCGCGTCAGTTTTCGCAGCCCTTTATGGGTAATAAATGAAATACCGGTTGCCGGAGGGGAGTTATCCGAGCTCAGTCCCGCGTTTTCTGCAAATTGCTCTCAATAATTTTCTCTATATAAAGAGAAGGAGAGAAGAAAAGCGTCACTGAACTCCGATAACGATCTTTACTGCGACTCCAAAGCCAAGGATACAACCACCATGCAACAATCTCGTCCAATCCGCCGCGCCCTGCTCAGTGTTTCTGACAAAGCCGGTATCGTAGAATTCGCCCAGGCCCTGTCTTCGCGTGGCGTTGAATTACTTTCCACTGGCGGAACTGCCAGTCTGTTGGCTAAAGCCGGCCTGCCAGTCACTGAAGTGTCTGACTACACCGGTTTTCCGGAAATGATGGATGGACGCGTCAAAACTCTGCACCCCAAAGTTCACGGCGGCATTCTCGGTCGTCGCGGGAAAGATGATGAAATTATGGCGCAGCATTCCATTGCGCCAATCGACATGGTGGTCGTTAACCTTTATCCGTTCGCACAAACCGTCGCGCGCCCGGACTGTTCACTGGAAGATGCAGTAGAAAACATTGATATCGGTGGCCCGACAATGGTTCGCTCAGCGGCGAAGAACCACAAAGACGTCGCCATCGTGGTTAAGAGCAGCGACTATGCATCTATTATAGAAGAGATGGATTCCAACAGCAGCTCACTGACGCTGGCGACCCGTTTCAATCTGGCGATCAAAGCTTTCGAGCACACGGCCTCTTATGACGGCATGATTGCCAACTACTTCGGTACCATGGTGCCGGCTTATCACGGCGATACCGAATCCGCTTCCGGACAGTTCCCGCGCACACTGAATCTTAGCTATATAAAGAAACAAGATATGCGTTATGGCGAAAACAGCCATCAGAACGCGGCTTTCTATATAGAAGAGAACGTCAGCGAAGCTTCGGTTGCCACTTCTACCCAGCTTCAGGGCAAAGCGCTTTCTTATAACAACATTGCGGATACCGATGCCGCACTGGAATGTGTGAAAGAATTTGCTGAACCGGCCTGCGTCATCGTTAAACATGCCAATCCTTGCGGCGTGGCCATCGGTGACAGCATTCTTGCAGCTTACGAGCGCGCCTATCAGACTGATCCGACATCCGCTTTCGGCGGCATTATTGCCTTCAACCGTGAACTGGATGCCGAAACAGCAAAAGCCATCATCAGCCGTCAGTTTGTAGAAGTGATCATTGCGCCATCTGTCAGTGCCGAAGCTCTGACCCTGACCGCAGCCAAACAAAACGTTCGCGTACTGACCTGCGGGCAATGGGAAGATCGTCAGAAAGCACTGGACTTCAAACGTGTTAACGGCGGCCTGCTGGTTCAGGATCGCGATTTGGGTATGGTTGATACAGCTGATCTGCGCGTGGTTTCAGAGCGCCAGCCGACGGAGCAGGAACTGACAGATGCGCTGTTCTGCTGGAAAGTCGCAAAATTCGTGAAATCCAACGCCATTGTGTATGCACGTGACAAAATGACCATCGGTATCGGCGCTGGCCAGATGAGCCGCGTTTACTCCGCTAAAATTGCCGGAATTAAAGCCGCCGACGAAGGTCTGGAAGTCGCCGGTTCTGTCATGGCTTCTGATGCTTTCTTCCCGTTCCGCGACGGCATCGATGCAGCAGCAGCAGTAGGCATCACCTGCGTTATCCAGCCTGGCGGTTCTATCCGTGACGATGAAGTGATCGCCGCGGCAAACGAACACGGCATTGCGATGCTGTTCACCGATATGCGCCACTTCCGTCATTAATTTTCTTTTAGCGGGTGCGATGCGCCCGCTCACCGGAGTCTTCGAATGAATATTTTAATTATCGGTAACGGCGGGCGTGAACATGCACTGGCATGGAAGGCATCGCAGTCACCTCTGGCTGATAAAGTCTTTGTTGCGCCTGGCAATGCCGGTACCGCGCTGGAGCCGTTGCTGGAAAACGTGGACATCGCCGCCACTGACATCGCCGGTTTGCTGGCTTTCGCTAAAAGTCATGACATCGGCCTGACCATTGTTGGCCCTGAAGCGCCACTGGTGATTGGTGTGGTGGATGCTTTCCGCGCAGCCGGTCTGAAAATCTTTGGCCCGACGCAGGAAGCCGCGCAGCTGGAAGGTTCTAAAGCTTTCACTAAGGATTTCCTGGCTCGCCATAACATTCCAAGCGCTGATTATCAGAACTTCACTGAAATCGAACCTGCGCTGGCTTATCTGCGCAGCAAAGGCGCGCCGATTGTTATCAAAGCTGACGGTCTGGCAGCAGGTAAAGGCGTCATTGTTGCGATGACGTTGAAAGAAGCGGAAGACGCCGTTCACGACATGCTGGCGGGCAATGCTTTCGGCGATGCAGGCCATCGCATTGTTATTGAAGAATTCCTCGACGGCGAAGAAGCCAGTTTCATCGTTATGGTCGACGGCACCAATGTGTTGCCGATGGCGACCAGTCAGGATCACAAACGCGTGGGTGACGGCGACAGCGGCCCGAATACCGGCGGCATGGGCGCTTATTCTCCGGCGCCGGTAGTGACCGATGAAATTCATCAGCGCGTCATGGATCAGGTTATCTGGCCGACCGTTCGTGGCATGGCGGCAGAAAACAACACTTATACCGGTTTCCTGTATGCAGGTCTGATGATCTCAGCTGACGGCCAGCCGAAAGTGATCGAGTTCAACTGCCGTTTCGGCGATCCGGAAACTCAGCCGATCATGTTGCGTCTGCGCTCAGATCTTGTGGATCTTTGCCTCGCCGGTGCTGAAGGTCGTCTTGGCGATAAAACGTCCGAGTGGGATCCGCGCCCGTCGCTGGGTGTCGTGCTCGCCGCAGGTGGCTATCCTGCCGATTACAAAACCGGAGACGTTATCCACGGCCTGCCGCTGGAAGAGGTGCCAGATGGCAAAGTCTTCCAGGCCGGAACCCGCTTGCAGGATGAACGTGTGGTAACGAATGGCGGCCGCGTATTGTGTGTGACGGCGTTGGGCAAAACCGTGGAAGCGGCTCAGGCACGCGCTTATGATTTAGCAAAAGATATTCACTGGGAAGGCAGCTTCTGCCGCAAAGACATCGGTTATCGCGCTATCGACCGCGAACGTAATCATTAATTTTTTCCGTCCCGACGATCAACAAAGGCACGCTTCGGCGTGCCTTTTCTTTTATCAAAACGGGATCAGAGGTCAGACTCTTTCGGTTCCCATTTACAGAAATCTTCATTGGCGACCAGCAACAGCTCGTTGCCCTGCGGTGCCGTCAGCCAGGCTAGCCCCAGATTATCGTTACTGCGACTGGCTCGTTTCGCCAGCCAGACCTGTGAACGGACAGTGAGCGCCGGCGTCACTTGTTCACCTGCGCAGGTCGTTATGATGCCTTTGCGCCAGCGAGCCTGAACCAGGCGGACATTGCCTGCCTGCAGCGCATTGCTCAGGTCGAGGATTTTTGACGCTTCATATTTATAGCGTTCGATTTCGTCTGACGATAATTTTTCCCGACGCTCCGGGAGCTGTCGCTGCATAAAGCTGACATTGCCACCCTCGTCGAAACGCAGCATGACGCCCAAATCAGTTTTGGTGGCATGGGTTTCTTTAATCAGGTGCAATTGCCCCTGCTGGAATTCGTATCGGGTGATGATCGTATCGCCGCCGAAATAGGGGCTATAGACGTTGAGAATGGTTTGAGGCTCGTGCTGGGCGGTATCTTCACGCCAGAGCCGGTTGATTCCCTGATCAGCAACATAACCGCTGGCAAAGAATAACTCAGGACCTTTATCAGAACTACAACCCACCAGACCGAGCACCAGTAAACCTGCTACCAGCCTGGGGGTGATAAACTGAAGGGGCCTAAAAACCCCTCCGCTTATTCTTTTCACTGCAAGCAATTACTTAACAGCGTCTTTCAGAGCTTTACCAGAAACGAACGCAGGCACGTTTGCAGCTGCGATTTTGATTTCTTTACCAGTCTGTGGGTTACGACCAGTACGCTCGTTACGATGATTTACCTTGAAAGTCCCGAAACCAACCAATTGTACAGCATCACCTTCTTTCAGAGACTCGGTAATAGCAGACAGAGTAGATTCAAGAGCAACTTTGGCCTGTGCTTTGGAAAGATCAGCTTTGTCCGCAATTACATCAATCAGTTGAGTCTTGTTCATAAGTTATCCTTTACAGTGTGTTTATCGTTTGCAAAGCATCGAGTGCGACGGATATGCCGATTGACAGCACCCTCCTGCATACACGCACCGATAGCCACTTTTTTTACGCACCCCAAATGTAGACCAGACAGGGTGCGGATGTGAAGCCTTAAGGCACGACAAATCAGGCGTTAAATCACGTTTTATTGCCTTATTGCGCTAAATTTATGCCGATGTTACTGACAGCGGCTTCACGCAGGTCAGAACGTAACCCTTTTATTAATTCCAGGTCACGCTCTTCACAGTCAGCCAACAGGCGAAAAATCTCCCATTGGATGTCCCATTCTTCTTCAACGGCAGGGATGACCTTGAGTTCTTCATCGGTCATTTCTTTACCTGCCTGAGTCATTTCCAGCATCGCGACAGTACGAATTGACGTCTCACTCACCGCAATCGCATGAGACAGCGTTTCGCCGCTCAGACGCGAATGAATCAGTTCGCCTAATGCAATACACGCATCAATCGCCGGATAAACCCCGTAGAGATCGTAATCATCGGAAGAAGGCACCGCTTCCTCCAGTTTTTCGAGCTGTGAGTCAAAATTGACCTTGGCGTCTTTTACCACCAACGTTTCCCAGATTAAGTCCAGGATACGACGGTAAAGCTGTGCTTCGCCAAACCCGGTTTCCAGGCAAAATGTCTGATAGTTCGGGTACATGCGTTCGCACAAGCTCGCCATAAACGTCACGTGTTGCCAGCTTTCCAGCTTTTCGAGACGTAAATGAATTGGATTACGTAACATGAGTTGATCTCGTTAACTTTTCTGCGCGGGAGTTTACCTGAAATAAATCAATATCCCTATTCCTTGATTCCTAAAGATCATCACTCAAGCGTTGCCAGCGTTGAAACGACGCCCGGTTTGATGCCACGGCATCAGCCCAACGGGTCGGTTCCGGCAGCCGATAATGCCGCATGCATTGTTCCACCCAATAAAGAGAGGAGTCCATGCTGATCCGATTACCAGGCGAGATGAACAATGGATTACAGCGTAGCTTGCTTCGCCACACCCAGCCAATCTGTTCATCGCCTTCATACAGCCCCTGTCTGCTGTGTAGCGCTTCACCTAACGGCAGGAACTGCCCGCATAAACGGCTTTTCGCCACACCAATGGTCGGCACGTCAATCATCAGGCCAAAATGACTGGCGACACCGAGGCGCCGCGGATGCGCGATCCCCTGCCCGTCAACCAGAACCAGATCAGGGTGCGATGAGATTTGCTGCCAGGCTTGTAAAAGTGCGGGAAGCTCACGGAAAGAAAGGAAACCAGGAATGTAGGGCATGACGGTCGGAATGCGGGCTATCTGATATTCGACCAGCTCCAAAGTTGGATAACTCAGAACAGCGACCGCCGCGCGGGTGACTTCACCGCCCTGCTCAAACCCGACATCCACACCGGCGATCAACGACGGTGTGGTGAATTCAGGCGGATCCTGCAGTTCAATCTGATCTGCAAGGATCCGTTGCTCTTCACGTAACGCGCGCGTGTCGATCATAACGCCATGTTACTCGTGATACTGGCGGGACAAGCTGTGTACCGCTTCCACAAAAGCGCCGGCATTTTCTGGCGGAACGTCCTGGTGGATACCGTGGCCAAGATTAAACACATGGCCATTACCTTTGCCGAAACCAGCCAGAATGGTTTCCACTTCCTGCTCAATCCGCACCGGTGAGGCGTAAAGCATGGAAGGATCCATGTTGCCCTGAATCGCCACTTTGTCGCCAACCCGACGGCGCGCTTCAGCAATATCGGTGGTCCAGTCCAGACCCAGCGCGTCACAACCCGTTGCCGCCATCGCTTCCAGCCACTGGCCTCCGCCTTTGGTAAACAAGGTCACCGGCACACGGCGGCCTTCGTTTTCACGGATCAGGCCATCGACGATTTTGTGCATGTAGTTAAGGGAGAACTCGCGGTAATCGCGAGGTGTCAGTACGCCGCCCCAGGTGTCAAAAATCATCACCGACTGCGCGCCCGCTTTAATCTGAGCATTAAGGTAAAGAATGACGCTGTCGGCCACTTTATCCAGCAACAGGTGCAAGGTAGACGGATCGGCGTACATCATTTTTTTGATTTTGGTAAAGGCTTTGCTGCTACCGCCTTCAATCATATACGTCGCCAGAGTCCACGGGCTACCGGAGAAACCAATAAGCGGCACTTCACCTTTCAGGTTTTTACGGATGGTACGCACGGCGTTCATCACATAGCCCAGCTCCATTTCAGGATCCGGAACCGGCAGCTTTTCGACATCAGCACGATTGGTCAGTGGCGAAGAAAAACGCGGGCCTTCACCGGCTTCGAAATACAGCCCCAGCCCCATCGCATCAGGAATGGTCAGGATGTCGGAGAACAGGATCGCTGCATCCAGCGGATAGCGACGAAGCGGCTGTAAAGTCACCTCACAAGCCAGTTCGGCATTCTTACACAGCGACATAAAATCGCCGGCTTCAGCGCGGGTTTCTTTGTACTCCGGCAAATAACGGCCAGCCTGACGCATCATCCACACCGGTGTAATGTCCACTGGCTGACGTAACAAAGCACGCAGGTAACGGTCGTTTTTCAACTCATTCATTCTTGCTCTTTCCTTCAATATTCGGGCCGCACGACAATCATATGACGGCATTCTATCACGCAAAACTGACGCTAGACCTCGTCGTCTTCGCTTTCTGCGCGGCACTGCGCAACTGTGTCTTCAATCAGACGACGGGCAATCGTGCCAGGCGGTGGCAGCTGTGGCAGCTGGTCAAAGCGGTACCAGTCAGCGTTAAGCAGCTCTTTCGGGTCGTGTTTAATATCGCCGCTGTCGTAATCCGCCATAAATGCCATCATCAGCGAATTGGGGAACGGCCACGGTTGGGAACTGACGTAACGGACATTCTTCACGCGGATATTACTTTCTTCCATGACCTCGCGAGCCACGGTTTCTTCCAGTGTTTCACCGACTTCAACAAATCCAGCCAGAACCGTGTGAATGCCATTACGATGACGGACGTGCTGCGCCAGCAAAATCTCATCACCTTTGCGGATTGCTACAATGATGCAGGGTGCAATCTGCGGGTAATAGCGTTCGCGACAATTCCCGCAAAGTGCGGCCCACTCGGTCTTACTGACGTGCATTTCATGCCCGCAGTATCCGCAGAACTTATGAGAACGATAAAACTCTGACAGCTGCACACCGCGCCCGACCAGCTGGAATAATCCGCGATCTTGATCCAGCAGCTGACGGGCGGAAACCATATGATTTGGCATTGTCTGACGGACCAGCCAGACAGGTTCACCCTGCCATTCGCCAATCTGACGCGCCGTTTTACCGGTCAGAGAATATTGTGCGGCGCTGCCAAACGGCAGTTCGCCCTCAGGCAGCCACAGCTTGCCTTCCTGGCTGATAACCCACCAGCCGTTATGTTGCTCAGTAATCTGTAATTCCATAATTGTTGTTGCATAACCTCGTCGGGACTGACAATCTGAGTAAGATATTCACATATTAGTAACTTTTAGTTACTTTTTTATCGCTCACGGAGTCAACCATGCTAAATCGTCTGGAAAGACTGACCCAACGCGTTGGTGGCAGTAATGAGTTAGTGGATCAATGGCTGCACGCGCGCAAAGAGCTGCTGGTTTCGTACTGCACTTTGGTCGGCCTGAAACCCAATAAAGAAAAACATACCCCTCTCAACGAAAAAGCGCTGGATAACTTTTGCCATAACCTGGTGGACTATCTTTCAGCCGGTCATTTCCATCTGTATCAGCGGATCATTGATGAAGTCGAAGGTGCGAACAGTCCGATAAAATTGCAGGCTGCGAAAATATACCCTGCACTGGAGCTGAACACTGAAGCTATCATGGCTTTCCATGATAGTTACACTGAAAATGATATTGATGATGACAATGCTTTCGCATTTCATTATGCATTATCCGATGTAGGTGAAGCGTTGGATGCGCGTTTTCAGCTGGAAGATCAATTGATTATTCTGGCATTTGACCGCAGCAATCATGAAGAAAAACCACCTGCAAATGAAGAACATCTCGCCAGACCGGCTTAACGCTTTGTCACATTAAAACTCTGCACCTGTTTGTAGTTTTAATTGTAGTTTTAGTTGTAGTTTCAAAAAACGCCTCCTATATTGAGGCTTCTTGTCGGAGTGCCTAGCGCATAATTTTCTCGCGAAGATTACGCCAGGCTGAGACCGTTAATTCGGGATCCGCGGAACCTGATCGGGTTAGTACCCGCGAAGGGAACAAGAGTAATGTTATGCGTTCAGCTCACTCTGGCATTCGCCTGCATCAGGCCGCCTGAGCTGCACCGCCCATTTTTACTCCTGCCGTAAACCTCCAGACAAGCAATTTTCCATCACGTTTTTTTGCGAGGAATTTGCTATGTCGAGTACACAGAAACCCGTTATTTCCGAAAAGAAAGCGTCTAATCGCCGTGAACAACGCGCGCAGGCTCAGTCGTTTATCGACAGTCTGCAGGGCGAAGCCTTCCCCAACTCCCGCCGTATTTATCTTGAAGGTGACCGCAAAGATATTCGCGTGCCGATGCGTGAAATCCAACTCAGCCCGACACTGGTCGGCGGTGGCAAAGATAATCCGCAGTTCGAAGAAAACGAAGCCATCCCTGTTTATGACACCGCCGGATCTTACGGGGATCCGTCGGCAGTTATCGACGTGCATACCGGTCTGGAAAAATTACGTGCCCGCTGGATAAAAGAGCGTGCGGACACGGAGGAACTCCCACAGGTCAGCTCCGGCTTTACCCAGCAACGGCTGGCGGACGAAGGGCTGGATCATCTGCGCTTCGAACATCTGCCGCGTCCGCGAAAAGCCATGCCTGGCAAAAATGTTACGCAGCTGCATTACGCACGCAAAGGCACGATTACCCCGGAAATGGAGTTCATCGCCATTCGCGAAAACATGGGCCGCGAGCGGATCCGTGGCGAGATTTTGCGCCAGCAACACCCCGGTGAAAGCTTTGGCGCGCATTTGCCTGCCAATATCACCGCAGAGTTTGTGCGTCAGGAAGTCGCCGCCGGGCGTGCGATTATTCCTGCCAACATCAACCATCCTGAATCAGAGCCGATGATCATCGGGCGTAATTTCCTGGTGAAAGTGAACGCTAATATCGGCAACTCAGCGGTGACATCATCCATAGAAGAAGAAGTCGAGAAGCTGGTGTGGTCAACGCGCTGGGGCGCGGACACCGTGATGGATCTCTCCACCGGCCGTTATATTCATGAAACCCGCGAATGGATCCTGCGCAACAGCCCGGTGCCGATCGGCACGGTGCCGATTTATCAGGCGCTGGAAAAAGTGAACGGCGTGGCCGAAGACCTGAACTGGGACATGTTCCGCGATACCTTGCTGGAACAGGCCGAGCAAGGCGTCGATTACTTCACCATTCATGCCGGTGTCTTGCTGCGTTACGTACCGATGACGGCCAAACGTCTGACCGGCATTGTGTCGCGTGGTGGTTCAATCATGGCGAAATGGTGTCTTTCACATCATCGCGAAAGCTTCCTGTTCGAGCATTTTCGTGAAATTTGCGAAATCTGCGCTGCCTACGATGTCTCCCTTTCATTGGGCGACGGCTTACGTCCGGGCTCAATTCAGGATGCCAATGACGAAGCACAATTCGCTGAATTACGCACGCTGGGCGAACTGACCAAAATTGCCTGGGAATACGATGTGCAGGTGATGATCGAAGGTCCCGGGCATGTGCCGATGCAGATGATCCGCCGCAATATGACCGAAGAACTCGAGCACTGTCACGAAGCGCCGTTCTATACCCTCGGCCCGCTGACCACCGATATCGCGCCGGGTTACGACCACTTCACCTCCGGTATTGGTGCGGCGATGATTGGATGGTTTGGCTGCGCCATGCTGTGTTATGTCACGCCAAAAGAGCATCTCGGCCTGCCGAACAAAGAAGACGTTAAGCAGGGTTTGATTACCTACAAAATCGCAGCACATGCCGCCGATTTGGCCAAAGGTCATCCGGGTGCGCAAATCCGCGATAACGCCATGTCCAAAGCGCGTTTTGAATTCCGCTGGGAAGACCAGTTCAATCTGGCTCTGGATCCGGCCACTGCGCGTGCTTACCACGATGAAACGCTGCCGCAGGAATCCGGCAAAGTTGCTCACTTCTGCTCGATGTGCGGCCCGAAATTCTGCTCAATGAAAATCACTCAGGAAGTTCGCGATTACGCCGCCGCGCTGGAAGCCAAAGCCCAGCCAATAGAACTCGTTGCATCCGGCATGGCGCAAATGTCGGCCGAATTCCGTTCACGCGGCAGCGAGCTTTATCACCCTGCCACGGAGATCAACAAATGAATCAGTCCGCTCAGCCCTTTCCTGCCGTTCCTTTTCACCTCGGTTTATATCCGGTCGTTGATACGGTGGAATGGATCGCCCGCCTGCTGGAAGCAGGGGTTAAAACGCTGCAACTGCGTGTAAAAGATTTACCCGATGAAGAAGTTGAGCCAGCAATTATCGAGGCCATCGCACTAGGGAAAAAATATCAGGCGAGGTTATTCATCAACGATTACTGGCGTCTGGCGGTAAAACATCAGGCTTATGGCGTGCATCTGGGTCAGGAAGATCTGGATACTGCCGATCTTGAGGCAATCCGTCAGGCCGGTTTACGACTGGGCGTCTCCACCCATGACGATACTGAGATGGCGCGCGCTGTCGCCGTGAATCCTTCATATATCGCACTCGGACATATCTTCCCGACGCAGACCAAGGACATGCCGTCAGCCCCGCAGGGTCTGGAAGAACTCTCCCGACATATTAAGCAACTCGACGGAAGATTCCCGACGGTAGCTATCGGCGGGATCAGCATTGAACGCGCGCCGTCGGTTCTCGATTGCGGCGTCGGCAGCATTGCCGTGGTCAGCGCCATTACACAGGCAGCGGACTGGCGTGCCGCCACCGCCGAACTGCTGGCTTTATGCGCCAGCAAGGTGCCGGAAGATGCTTAATGACGCGGCATTTATGCGTTACAGTCGCCAGCTGATGCTGGAAGAATTCGGCCCACAGGCGCAGGAAAAGTTACAGGCGGCAAAAGTGCTGATCGTCGGTCTTGGCGGTCTCGGCTCTCCCGCAGCCCTGTATCTGGCGGCTGCGGGCGTCGGCACGCTGATTCTGGCCGATGACGATCAGTTGCACATCACTAATCTTCAGCGGCAAATCCTCTACCGCACAGCGGATCTCGATCAGCCCAAAGCCGCTCTGGCAAAGCGTGAGCTGCTGCGCCTGAATCCGCTTTGCGAAGCCGTGGCGATCACGGAGCGCCTGTCGGGAGAAGCGTTAACCCGTGCCATATCAGATGCTGATATCGTTTTGGATTGCAGCGACAACATGGAAACCCGACACGCGGTCAATAAAGCCTGCGTGGATGCCGGTAAAACGTTAATCAGCGGCAGTGCCGTCGGATTCAGTGGGCAGCTTCTGGTGATTGAAGCGCCCTACACTCACGGCTGTTATGCCTGTTTGTATCCGGATCAGGAAACCGTGCAACGTAACTGCCGCACATCCGGCGTACTCGGACCGGTCGTCGGCACTATCGGCACATTACAGGCACTCGAAGCACTGAAAATTCTGGCGGGTCTGCCTTCGGTTCTGAGCGGCAAACTGCGGCTGTTCGACGGAAAAACACAAAACTGGCGTTCGCTGCAACTCAAGCGATCGTCCAGCTGTGCCGTCTGCGGAGGCCACGCGTGAACATTCTGGTTAATGATGAATCTCACCACTTCAGTCAACCGCTCACGTTACTTGCCCTGCTCGATGAACTGGCGTTAAACCCTGCAGGCAGCGCGCTGGCAGTTAATCAGGTCATTATTCCCCGTGATAACTGGCCTGCTCACTTGCTGGAAGATGGTGATGAGATTTTGCTCTTTCAGGCGATAGCCGGAGGCTGACATGTTAAAAATTGCTGATACCACATTCACATCGCACCTTTTTACAGGTACGGGAAAATTCGCCAGTCCGGCGCTGATGCAACGAGCTCTCGAAGCATCCGGCTCTCAGCTGGTGACCATGGCGATGAAACGTGTCGATCTGCGTCGCGGCGGAGACGACATTTTGTCTCCCCTGCAACAGCTAGGTGTACGTTTGTTGCCGAATACCTCAGGCGCCAAAACGGCGGAAGAAGCGGTGTTTGCCGCGCAACTGGCAAGAGAAGCGCTGGGAACAAACTGGGTGAAACTCGAAATTCACCCGGATGTAAAATATCTGCTGCCTGATGCCGTTGAAACGTTGAAAGCCGCAGAGATTCTGGTGAAACAAGGCTTCGTGGTTCTGCCGTATTGCAGCGCGGATCCGGTGCTGTGTAAGCGTCTGGAGGAAGCGGGTTGCGCAGCGGTCATGCCGCTGGGTGCGCCGATCGGTTCAAACCAGGGGCTGCAAACCCGCGAGTTTCTGCAAATTATCATCGAACAGGCGCGTATTCCGGTGATAGTGGATGCCGGTATTGGCGCACCGAGCCAGGCCGCAGAAGCACTGGAACTGGGTGCCGATGCCGTACTGGTCAATACCGCGATTGCCGTCGCGGGCGATCCGGTCGCGATGGCAACCGCATTCCGGCTGGCAGTAGAGGCTGGAGTAATCGCCCGACAAAGTGGTTTAGGCGGCAGACAGCGACACGCCAGTGCATCCAGCCCGCTGACCGGTTTTCTCAATACCTCACAGGCGACGTCATGAGCAGCTTTACGGATGTCTGGTCAACGCTGAACTGGGATGACCTTTCCCTGCGTATCAACAGTAAAACAACACGTGACGTCGAACGGGCGCTCAGCCGGAATAAAATCGACCGTGAGGATTTTATGGCGTTAATTTCTCCGGCGGCGCTGCCTTATCTGGAACCCATGGCGCAGCGGGCTCAACAACTTACGCGCCAGCGCTTCGGCAACACGGTGAATTTCTTCGTACCGCTGTATTTATCCAATCTTTGCGCCAACGAATGTACTTATTGCGGCTTTTCTATGAGCAATAAAATCAAACGTAAAACGCTGGATAAGGATGAAATCGGGCGGGAATGCGAAGCGCTGAATGCGCTGGGCTTCAAACATCTGTTGCTGGTCACCGGCGAACACAAAGGGAAAGTTGGCATGGACTATTTTCGCCTTCACTTCGCGGCGATCAGAAACCATTTTGATTCGCTGATGATTGAAGTTCAGCCGCTGCAACAGGAAGAATATGCTGAGCTGAAAACGCTGGGACTGGATGGCGTGCTGGTTTATCAGGAAACCTATCACGCGCCGACGTATGCATTACATCATCTGCGAGGCCAGAAACAGGATTTCTTCTGGCGACTGGAAACACCAGACCGGCTCGGGCGAGCGGGAATTGATAAAATCGGGCTGGGTGCACTGTTCGGACTTTCAGGAAACTGGCGGACTGACAGTTATATGGTGGCCGAGCATTTGCTGTATCTGCAACAAACTTACTGGCAAAGCCGTTATTCGGTGGCGTTTCCGAGATTGCGTCCTTGCGCCGGTGGAATAGAACCGGCGTCATTGCTGGAAGAAAATCAGCTTGTTCAGCTGATATGCGCTTTCAGAATGCTGGCACCGGATGTCGAGCTTTCACTGTCTACACGCGAATCACCTTATTTCCGCGATCACGTCATTCCGCTGGCGATCAACACCGTCAGTGCCGGATCTAAAACACAGCCCGGCGGCTATGCTGACGATCATCCGGAACTTGAGCAATTTGCTCCGCACGATAACCGATCGCCACAACGCGTTGCGCAAGCATTAACGCAAGCCGGGCTTCAGCCGGTGTGGAAAGACTGGGACAGTTTTTTGGGGCGTGTCTCGCAGGAAAATGTCGGCGGATGGCAAACCGGTAAACTCTCAGGAATGCAGATTCCATGAAATGATTTTGCCCCTCGCACCAACAGGCTGGGGGCATTACTGTGCTTTTGCCGCTGCACATTCGCAGATGGCCGGCGCCACTCATCCCGGCGCTGCTTCCAAATAGCCGGAACAGGTTGTCGTCCAGTTCCCTGTTTCGGCTCCTCTTTCTTAGCGTTATCAATTCCCAGATTTCAGGCAAAAAAAAACCGCTCCCGAAGGAGCGGTTTTATGCGTTTCGACAGAAGACGATTAATCGTCGCTGTTACCGAAACCTGCGTTCAGCAATTCAGCCAGGTTAGCCGTTGCTTCATCCGCGCTGACTTGCGGTACAACTGGCACTTCGCCCTGAGCTTTACGGCGTGCACGATCCTGGTGATAAGCGTAACCGGTACCGGCTGGGATCAGACGGCCAACGATAACGTTCTCTTTCAGGCCACGCAGTTCATCACGTTTACCGGCAACAGCCGCTTCGGTAAGAACGCGCGTGGTTTCCTGGAACGACGCAGCAGAGATGAAGGATTCGGTCGCCAAAGAGGCTTTGGTGATACCGAGCAGGTCACGGCTAAATGTTGCCGTGATTTTGCCTTCAGCTTCCAGCTTACGGTTAGCGATTTTAACGCGAGACATTTCTGCCTGCTCGCCTTCCAGGAAGTCAGTGCCACCAGCGCTAACGATGGTGCCTTTACGCAACATCTGACGAACGATAACTTCGATGTGCTTATCGTTAATCTTAACGCCTTGCAGACGGTAAACTTCCTGCACTTCGTTGGTGATGTAGCGGGTAACCGCGTGAACACCACGTAAACGCAAGATGTCATGCGGAGACTCTGGGCCGTCGGATACGACGTCACCACGTTCCACAACTTCGCCTTCGAACACGTTCAGCTGACGCCATTTAGGGATCATTTCTTCGTAAGCATCGCTGCCATCCAACGGAGAAATTACCAGACGACGTTTGCCTTTGGTTTCTTTACCGAAGGAGATGATCCCACTGATTTCAGCAAGGATTGCAGGCTCTTTCGGACGACGTGCTTCGAACAGGTCAGCAACGCGTGGCAGACCACCGGTGATGTCCTTGGTACCGCCGGATTCCTGAGGAATACGCGCCAGGGTGTCACCAGAGTGGATCTGAGTACCATCTTCCAGCTGAACAATCGCTTTACCTGGCAGGAAGTATTGAGCAGGCATATCAGTACCTGGGATCAATACGTCGTCGCCTTTAGCGTCAACGATTTTCAGTGCCGGACGCAGGTCTTTACCGCTACCGGTACGCTCTGCAGAGTCCAGAACCACCAGAGAAGACAAACCGGTCAGGTCGTCGGTCTGGCGTGTGATGGTCTGAGTATCCACCATATCGGCAAAGCGAATGAAACCACTCACTTCACTGATAACTGGCATTGTGTGCGGATCCCAGTTAGCAACGGTTTCGCCGCCGTTAACTGATGCGCCATCGCCTTTGCCCATCACGGAACCGTAAGGCACTTTATAGCTTTCTTTGGTACGACCGAATTCGTCGATCAATTTCAGCTCAGTGTTACGGGAAGTGATGACCAGTTTGCCGTTAGAGTTGCTAACGTGCTTATGGTTGCTCAGTTTAATGGTACCAGTGTTCTTAACCTGGATGCTGGATTCCGCTGCCGCACGAGATGCCGCACCACCGATGTGGAACGTACGCATCGTCAGCTGGGTACCCGGCTCACCGATGGACTGTGCTGCAATAACACCGATCGCTTCACCTTTGTTGATGATGTGACCACGTGCCAGGTCGCGACCGTAGCAGTTTGCACACACACCAAAGTCGGTTTCGCAACTTACGACTGAACGTACTTTCACGCTGTCGACTGAGTTCTCTTCTAACAGATCACACGTCTTCTCGTGAAGCAGGGTGTTACGTGGAACCAGAATATCCGCCGTACCCGGCTTGAGGATATCTTCTGCAGTTACACGACCCAGAACACGTTCGCGCAGTGGTTCTTTAACGTCGCCACCTTCGATGACCGGAGTCATCATGATGCCTTCGTGAGTACCACAGTCGTCTTCGGTCACAACCAGATCCTGCGCGACGTCAACCAGACGACGGGTCAGATAACCGGAGTTAGCCGTTTTAAGTGCGGTATCCGCCAAGCCTTTACGAGCACCGTGAGTAGAGATGAAGTACTGAAGTACGTTCAGACCTTCACGGAAGTTCGCGGTGATTGGCGTTTCAATGATGGAACCATCTGGTTTCGCCATCAGGCCACGCATACCGGCCAGCTGACGAATCTGTGCAGCAGAACCACGCGCACCGGAGTCGGCCATCATAAAGATACTGTTGAAGGAAACCTGCTGTTCAACAACGCCGTCACGGTTGACGACGTCTTCAACAGACAAGTTTTCCATCATTGCCTTAGCAACACGTTCGTTGGCCGCAGCCCAGATGTCGATCACTTTGTTATAGCGTTCGCCAGCAGTTACCAGACCAGACTGGAACTGTTCCTGGATTTCAGCAACTTCGGTTTCTGCTTCTTCGATGATCTCTGCTTTCTTCGCAGGGATTACCATGTCATCGATACCTACTGACGCGCCTGAACGGGCAGCGTAAGCAAAACCGGTGTACATGATCTGGTCAGCAAAAATAACGGTCGGCTTCAGGCCCAAAATGCGGTAACAAGTGTTCAGCATTTTGGAGATAGCTTTTTTGCCCAAAGGCTGGTTCACGATAGAGAACGGCAGACCTTTTGGTACGATCATCCAAAGGATGGCGCGACCAACAGTCGTGTCGATAATCGACGTCTTGTGCGTAACTTCGCCTTCGGTATTTTTGATCTCTTCTGTAATACGCACTTTGACACGCGCATGCAGAGAGGCCAAACCGGCGCGGTAAATACGCTCAGCTTCTTTAGGACCGGTCAGAACCATGCCTTCGCCTTTGGCGTTAACACAGTCACGAGTCATGTAGTACAGACCCAATACAACGTCCTGAGAAGGAACGATGATTGGCTCGCCGTTCGCAGGTGACAGGATGTTGTTGGTAGACATCATCAACGCACGCGCTTCCAGCTGAGCTTCCAGCGTCAACGGTACGTGAACAGCCATCTGGTCACCATCGAAGTCGGCGTTATATGCCGCACAAACCAGCGGGTGCAGCTGAATTGCTTTACCTTCGATCAGAACCGGTTCAAACGCCTGGATACCCAAACGGTGCAGGGTTGGTGCACGGTTCAGCAGTACCGGGTGTTCGCGGATAACTTCGTCCAGGATATCCCAAACGACAGCTTCTTCGCGCTCAACCATTTTTTTAGCGGCTTTGATGGTGGTGGCCAGGCCACGCAGTTCCAGCTTGCCGTAAATGAACGGTTTGAACAGTTCCAGTGCCATTTTCTTCGGCAGACCACACTGGTGCAGACGCAGGTATGGACCTACGGTGATAACGGAACGACCAGAGTAGTCGACACGTTTACCCAGCAAGTTCTGACGGAAACGACCCTGTTTACCTTTAATCATGTCTGCCAGAGATTTCAGCGGACGCTTGTTAGAGCCGGTGATTGCACGACCGCGACGGCCGTTATCCAGCAAAGCATCTACCGCTTCTTGCAGCATACGTTTTTCGTTACGTACGATGATGTCTGGCGCAGCCAGATCCAGCAGGCGTTTCAGACGGTTGTTACGGTTGATAACGCGACGATACAGATCGTTCAGATCCGACGTTGCGAAACGGCCGCCGTCCAACGGAACCAATGGACGCAAGTCTGGTGGCAGTACCGGCAACACGGTCAGGATCATCCACTCTGGTTTGTTACCAGACTGAACGAACGCTTCCAGCAGCTTGATACGCTTGGTCAGCTTCTTACGTTTGGTTTCGGAGTTGGTTTCGTTCAACTCTTCACGCAGTTGCTCGCACTCTGCTTCCAGGTCCATGTTTTTCAACAGAGCCTGAATTGCTTCCGCACCCATCTTCGCGTCGAACTCATCACCAAACTCTTCCAACGCATCCAGATACTGCTCTTCAGTCAGGATCTGGCGTTTTTCGAGGTTAGTCATGCCGCCTTCGATAACCACATAGGATTCGAAGTACAGAACACGTTCGATATCACGCAGTGGCATATCCAGCAGCAAACCGATGCGCGATGGCAGCGATTTCAGGAACCAGATGTGTGCAGTCGGGGAAGCCAGTTCGATGTGGCCCATACGCTCACGGCGTACTTTAGTCTGGGTCACTTCAACGCCGCACTTCTCGCAGATCACGCCGCGATGTTTTAAACGCTTGTACTTACCGCACAGGCATTCGTAGTCTTTTACTGGTCCGAAGATACGGGCACAGAAAAGGCCGTCACGTTCTGGTTTGAACGTACGGTAGTTAATGGTTTCTGGCTTCTTAACTTCACCAAAAGACCAAGAACGGATCATGTCTGGCGATGCCAGAGCAATTTTGATCGCATCAAACTCTTCGGTCTTAGTTTGCGCTTTCAGAAACTTTAGTAAGTCTTTCACGGATTGGCTCCCGTCGGGTTAGACCTGTTAGGCACCTGGTCTGTATTGATTAACAGGCAGGTGCCCCTGTGATCAGTGCGAATTCGAGTACTTACTCGTCTTCCAGCTCGATGTTGATACCCAGAGAACGGATTTCTTTCAACAGTACGTTGAAGGATTCCGGCATGCCTGGTTCCATACGATGATCGCCATCTACGATGTTTTTATACATCTTAGTACGGCCGTTCACGTCATCGGACTTAACAGTCAGCATTTCCTGCAGGGTATAAGCGGCACCGTATGCTTCCAGTGCCCACACTTCCATCTCACCGAAGCGCTGACCACCGAACTGAGCTTTACCACCCAGCGGCTGCTGAGTAACAAGGCTGTAAGAACCGGTAGAACGCGCGTGCATCTTATCGTCAACAAGGTGGTTCAGTTTCAGCATGTACATGTAGCCGACAGTAACCTGACGCTCGAATTGCTCGCCGGTACGGCCGTCAAACAGTGTGATCTGGCCAGAGGTTGGGATTCCGCCCATTTCAAGCAGTTGCTTGATCTCTGACTCTTTCGCACCGTCGAAGACTGGTGTTGCGATCGGCATACCTTTTTTCAGGTTCTCAGCCAGACGCAATACTTCGTCATCGGTGAAGGTGGTCAGATCAACTTTCTGACAAACGTCGTCGCCCAGATCATAGGCACGCTGGATGAACTCGCGCAGCTTAGAAACTTCTTCTTGTTTCTTCAGCATGGCATTGATTTTTTCACCAATACCTTTCGCGGCCATACCCAGGTGGGTTTCCAAAATCTGACCAATGTTCATACGTGATGGAACGCCCAGCGGGTTCAGTACGATATCAACAGGAGTCCCGTTTTCATCGTAAGGCATATCTTCGATCGGGTTGATCTTGGAGATAACACCTTTGTTACCGTGGCGGCCTGCCATCTTGTCACCAGGCTGGATTTGACGTTTAACGGCCAAATACACTTTAACGATTTTCAGCACACCTGGTGCCAGATCATCGCCCTGAGTGATTTTACGACGCTTAGCTTCGAGTTTTTTCTCAAACTCGGATTTCAGTTCGTCGTACTGTTCAGCAAGCTGTTCCAACTGATTCTGTTTGTCTTCGTCAGTCAGTGACAGTTCTAACCAACGATCGCGAGGCAATTTGCCAAGTTTGTCAGCTTCAACACCGCCAGCAACCAGCGCAGACTGGATACGCGCAAACAGACCCGCTTCCAGAATCTGCAGCTCTTCAGTCAGGTCTTTCTTAGCCTGCTTCAGCTGCATCTCTTCGATTTCCAACGCACGCTTGTCTTTTTCCACGCCATCGCGGGTGAAGACTTGCACGTCGATAACCGTACCGGAAACGCCGTTTGGTACACGCAGAGAAGAGTCTTTAACGTCAGACGCTTTCTCACCGAAGATCGCACGCAGCAGTTTCTCTTCTGGCGTCAGCTGGGTTTCACCTTTAGGTGTCACCTTACCAACCAGAATGTCACCACCGGTCACTTCAGCACCGATATAAACGATACCGGACTCATCCAGTTTAGAGAGCGCAGCTTCACCCACGTTAGGGATGTCAGCGGTGATCTCTTCAGGCCCTAACTTGGTGTCACGGGACACACATGCCAGTTCCTGGATATGGATGGTCGTGAAGCGGTCTTCCTGCACAACACGTTCGGAGACTAAGATGGAGTCTTCGAAGTTGTAACCGTTCCAAGGCATGAACGCGACACGCATGTTCTGACCCAGTGCCAGTTCGCCCAGATCTGTTGACGGACCATCTGCCAGCACGTCGCCGCGCTCGATTGGCTCGCCCAGATTCACACACGGCATCTGATTGATGCAGGTGTTCTGGTTAGAACGGGTGTATTTGGTCAGGTTATAAATGTCGATACCTGCTTCGCCCGGGTACATCTCTTCTTCGTTAACACGAATAACGATACGGGATGCATCCACGTACTGAACAATACCGCCACGTTTAGCTACGGCAGTAACACCGGAGTCAACCGCTACAGCACGTTCCATACCAGTACCTACCAGCGGCTTATCAGCGCGCAGGGTCGGAACTGCCTGACGTTGCATGTTCGCACCCATCAATGCACGGTTGGCGTCATCGTGTTCCAGGAATGGAATCAGTGAAGCACCAACGGATACAACCTGTTGGGTGGAAACGTCCATGTAGTCAACCTGATCGCGGCTAAACAGGCTTGATTCGCCTTTGCTACGACAAGTGACCAGGTCTTCAATGAAGCGCCCTTCTTCGTCCAGGTTGGAGTTCGCCTGAGCGATTACGAAGTTACCTTCTTCAATTGCAGACAGATAGTTGATTTCATCAGTCACCAGACCATCACGCACGCGACGGTAAGGGGTTTCCAGGAAACCGTACTCATTGGTCTGTGCATACACAGACAAGGAGTTGATCAGACCGATGTTTGGACCTTCTGGCGTTTCGATTGGACATACGCGACCGTAGTGAGTCGGGTGTACGTCTCGAACTTCAAAGCCAGCACGTTCACGGGTCAAACCGCCCGGGCCCAATGCAGAGATACGACGCTTGTGCGTGATCTCAGACAACGGGTTGTTCTGGTCCATAAATTGTGACAGCTGGCTTGAGCCGAAGAATTCTTTCACCGCAGCCGAAATCGGCTTAGCGTTGATCATATCCTGAGGCATCAGTGTGTCGAGGTCGCCCAGAGACAAACGCTCCTTAACAGCACGCTCAACACGAACCAGACCTACACGGAACTGGTTTTCAGCCATTTCGCCGACGGAACGAATACGACGGTTGCCCAAGTGGTCGATATCATCCACTTCGCCCTGGCCGTTACGAATGCCGATCAGCTTTTTCATTACCTGAATGATGTCGTCTTTGCTCAGGATACCTGAACCTTCGATTTCATCACGCAGCAGAGAACGGTTGAACTTCATACGACCAACAGCAGACAGGTCGTAGCGATCTTCAGAGAAGAACAGGTTCTCAAACAGGCTTTCGGCCGCTTCACGCGTTGGTGGCTCACCAGGACGCATCATTCGGTAGATTTCAACCAGTGCGCTCAGGCGATCGCTGGTTGGGTCGACGCGAATGGTCTCGGACATGTACGCGCCATGATCGAGGTCGTTGGTGAACAGCGTTTCAATGGTTTTGTGACCGGACTGGCTCAGTTTAGCCAGCAGATCCAGAGACAATTCCATGTTAGCCGGGACGATCAGCTCACCGGTATTGGTGTCGATGTAGTCTTTAGAGACCACTTTCCCTGCGATGTACTCAACAGGAACTTCGATGCGCTGAATTTCGTCTTTTTCAAGCTGACGAATATGGCGGGCAGTGATGCGGCGGCCTTTTTCTACATAGACTTTGCCGTCAGCTTCGATATCAAAGGAAGCTGTTTCACCGCGCAGGCGCTCAGGTACCAGTTCCATCTGCAACTTGTTGTCGCGGATCTGGTAAGTCACCTTGTCAAAGAACAGGTCAAGGATCTGTTCAGTCGTGTAATTTAATGCACGCAGAATGATGGTCGCAGGCAATTTACGGCGACGGTCAATACGCACAAACAGGTTATCTTTCGGGTCAAACTCGAAATCTAACCATGAACCGCGGTAAGGGATGATACGTGCGTTATAAAGCACTTTACCCGATGAGTGGGTTTTACCCTTATCGCTGTCGAAGAATACGCCCGGACTACGGTGCAGCTGAGATACGATAACCCTCTCAGTACCGTTAATCACGAAGGTACCATTTTCGGTCATGAGCGGAATTTCGCCCATATAGACTTCTTGTTCCTTGATGTCTTTGACCGTACCTTCTGGTGCTTCACGTTCATAGATTACCAGGCGCAGTTTCACGCGCAGTGGCGCGGAGAACGTCACACCACGGATCTGGCATTCTTTAACGTCGAATACAGGCTCACCAAGACGGTAGCTAACGTATTGCAGCTCAGAGTTACCGCTGTAGCTCTTGATAGGGAATACAGAACGGAATGCAGCTTCCAGACCGTACTGGCCTTCCGGATCTTGCTCGATAAACTTCTGGAACGAGTCAAGCTGGATAGAAAGGAGATATGGAATGTCCAAAACTTGTGGACGTTTACCAAAATCCTTACGAATGCGTTTTTTCTCGGTATAGGAGTAAACCATAGGGTTCCTCAGCTCGCTGATCAGTGACCCAATCTTGTCTGCCCTGAGAAGGACAGTTCATGCAACACCGTTTATGTCGATCGGAAAGCAGAAACGCTTCCCGCAATATCTGTTTTCTACCACTCTTAAATCATTTCGTTGTGCGTTATCTGTAGATGAGCTACAGCAAGGGGCATCAATATATTAAGGCGTCTATAGAAAGAGATATTAGAGTAGTTCAGTGCTCAAACAGTGTGAAACACCACTGACACTCTATAGCGCAAAAAGGCTGGTGACTAAAAAGTCACCAGCCATCAGTCTGTTAGGACAGACTGCACTCCGGGAAGTTAAACTTACTTAACTTCAACAGAAGCACCAGCTTCTTCCAGAGATTTTTTCAGAGCTTCAGCGTCGTCTTTGCTGATGCCTTCTTTCAGAGCTGCTGGAGCAGACTCAACCAGGTCTTTAGCTTCTTTCAGACCCAGGCCAGTTGCGGTACGAACAGCTTTGATAACTGCAACTTTGTTCGCGCCAACAGCAGCCAGAACAACGTCGAACTCAGTTTTTTCTTCAACAGCTTCAGCAGCAGCAGCAGGACCTGCAACAGCAGCAGCAGCTGAAACGCCGAATTTTTCTTCCATAGCGGAGATCAGTTCAACGATTTCCATTACAGACAGAGCTGCAACGCCTTCAATGATTTGTTCTTTAGTGATTGACATTTCAAGTGTTCCTAGAATTCAGAAATAGTGTATACGTAAGCAAATGAACGAGATAGAAAAGGCTGATTAAGCAGCTTCTTTCTGATCGCGTACAGCAGCCAGAGTGCGAACCAGTTTGCCTGCAGAGGCTTCTTTCATGGTTGCCATCAGGCGTGCGATTGCTTCTTCGTAAGTAGGCAGAGTTGCCAAGCGGTCGATTTGAGCCGCAGGAATAAACTCACCTTCAAAGGCCGCAGCTTTAACCTCAAATTTTGCATTCGCTTTAGCGAAATCTTTGAACAGACGGGCAGCAGCGCCTGGGTGTTCAGCAGAGAATGCAATCAAGGTTGGACCGACAAACGTGTCTTTCAGGCACTCAAACTGAGTACCTTCTACGACGCGACGCATCAAGGTGTTGCGAACAACACGCATGTAAACGCCAGCTTCACGACCTGCTTTACGCAGTTCAGTCATTTTATCTACAGTGACGCCACGAGAATCCGCAACAACCGCAGACAGCGCGCCTTTGGCTACTTCGATGACTTCAGCAACAATCGCTTGTTTGTCTTGAAGATTTAATGCCATTAGCTTTTTGCTCCTGGATTTGGCCGGGGAAAATCCCCGGAACTCACATCACTTGTTATCGAGAATCGATATCAAGCGTTCAAACACGGTGAGCAGAGAATCCAGCAAAGACAAATCTTAATTCTTTATAAAAAAGACAAAGAAATATTTTCTTCAGGCTCTGTCACCGTCTACGCAGGAAGGATTAAGTCCCTTTCGAGACACCTGCGGTCTTGGACGGAGGTCTGGATAGGCCAGACTCCAACCGAAAAATCTTGGTTTCGCATTAACGAAACAACGGGCCATAGATTCTAGACAAATCTACCGCCCGCGTAAAGCGATAAACGTCAGCAGTTAATTAGTTAACTGTTGCGCTCAGGCCGCTTTGATCAACAGCAAGACCAGCGCCCATGGTAGTGGACAGGCTTACTTTCTTGATGAAAACGCCTTTAGCCTGAGAAGGCTTCGCTTTTTTCAGAGCGACCAACAGAGCTTCCAGGTTTTCTTTCAGCTTGTCGGATTCGAAATCAACCTTACCGATAGTGGTATGGATGATGCCGTTTTTGTCGTTACGGTAACGAACCTGACCAGCTTTAGCATTCTTAACCGCTTCAGCAACGTTAGGGGTTACAGTACCAACTTTCGGGTTAGGCATCAGACCACGTGGGCCCAGAACCTGACCTAATTGGCCAACAACGCGCATTGCATCTGGAGATGCGATAACAACGTCGAAGTTCATTTCGCCTTTCTTGATCATGTCAGCCAGATCTTCCATACCTACCAGCTCAGCGCCTGCAGCTTTAGCAGCTTCAGCGTTTGCACCTTGGGTGAAGACGGCAACGCGAACAGAACGACCGGTGCCGTGTGGCAGTACGGTTGCGCCGCGAACGTTTTGATCAGATTTACGAGCGTCGATGCCGAGGTTAACAGCAACGTCAACGCTTTCTACGAATTTAGCAGTGGCCAGCTCTTTGAGCAGAGCAACGGCTTCGGTGATGTCATACTGTTTAGTAGCATCAACTTTGTCACGGATCACGCGCATGCGCTTGGTCAGCTTAGCCATTTATTAATCCTCCACTACCAGGCCCATGGAACGAGCAGTACCTTCGATGGAGCGAGTCATCGCTTCAACGTCAGAACCAGTCATGTCCGCAGCTTTGGTTTCTGCGATTTCACGAACCTGAGCACTCGTTACTTTACCCACTTTGTCTTTGTTCGGCTTGCCGGAACCAGACTTGATACCAGCCGCTTTCTTCAGCAGTACTGCTGCAGGAGGGGTTTTGGTAACAAAGGTGAAAGAACGGTCAGAATAAACAGTAATAACAACAGGAATTGGCAGGCCTTTTTCCATGCTATCAGTCTTAGCATTGAACGCCTTACAGAATTCCATGATGTTCACGCCTTGCTGACCCAGAGCTGGACCAACTGGCGGACTTGGGTTTGCCATACCGGCTGCAACTTGCAGCTTAACGTAGGCTTGTACTTTCTTGGCCATGGTAAATATCCTCGTTTGGGTGATATCGCCTGTTTGAAGAGGCTCCCCGTTATTTGCAGAACTTGGTTCTTTACGTTTCACGTGCAGAGGCTGCACATAAAAACAAAAGGCGCGAAATTATAGTTCAATTTCGCGCCTTGTACAACATCTGTTCTAACGAATATTTAGAAAGCTGCTGTTAGCCTTTTTCAACCTGACCGAAGTCCAGTTCAACCGGTGTTGCACGGCCAAAGATGGATACAGACACTTTCAGGCGGCTTTTTTCGTAATCAACTTCTTCAACCACACCATTGAAGTCCGCAAACGGACCGTCGTTAACACGTACCAGTTCACCTGGTTCAAACAATGTTTTAGGACGTGGCTTATCACCCACTTGTTGCAGGCGATTCATGATCGCATCAACTTCTTTATCGCTGATTGGTGCAGGACGATCTGACGTTCCGCCAATGAAGCCCATCACACGAGGAACGCTGCGAACTAAGTGCCAGCTGGCGTCATTCATTACCATCTGTACCAGCACATAACCCGGGAAGAATTTACGTTCACTTTTACGGCGCTGGCCACCACGGATCTCAACCACTTCTTCAGTTGGAACCATGACTTCACCAAACAGTTCTTCCATGTCATGTAATTTGATGTGCTCACGCAGCGATTGCGCTACGCGGCCTTCAAAGCCAGAAAACGCCTGAACGACGTACCAACGTTTTTTAGGTGCTTCAGACATTTAGAACCTCAAGCCAGTAATGAAAGATACCAGGCGGACTAAAATACCATCCAGCCCCCACAGAATCAGAGACATAACGGCAGTCACCGCAGCAACGATCAGTGTGGTATGCAATGTTTCCTGGCGCGTTGGCCAAATGACTTTACGTACTTCAGTACGCGCTTCACGAGCAAACGCGACTGTCGCTTTGCCTTTAGTGGTCAGTAATGCCACTGCGCCTGCAATTGCGATAATAACAACTACGGCTAACGCGCGTAACGGCAGGCTGTATGCACGGTAATAATAGTTACCGACAATAGCTACAACCAACAAAACGGCAACAACCAGCCACTTTACCGCTTCCAGGCCGCGCCCGCTCCCTTGAGCCTCGGTATTCGCACTCATAAACCAACCCGTCACAATGATTCAGAACAAACAACTTTGCCTCGCATTGCGAGGCAAACCAAACCGATCGATGCTCTACTTGAGCGCAATTCGGTGTTTTACGCTATATCTCAGAGCCTATCTCACCAGTGATTATGACGTAAAAATCGCTGATGAGATAGGTTCTAGCGCCACAGCGTAGAAAAAAGGGCATCGAATGATGCCCTTTTAGTGTGTATTGCGTCAACGAATAGTGACAAAAAACTATCAGCGATTAAGCGATAAC
>NZ_JBOCUM010000015.1:0-54744 GCF_050606005.1 Rahnella sp. PAMC25617 | reverse complement strand
ATTGAAATGAACATACAAGGCTGGGAGGGGGTTTAGCAAACCCTAAAACAGTGGATGTTTCCGCATTGCGATCTGACCTTAATACCCCACCCCAACCCTCCCCTTCGCAGGAGAGGGATTTGATTGGTATCAACTTTTTGTTCAGGGATCAAATTTTAGACATGCAGAAACATCGTACAGAAAAAACGAATAATCGGGATTGGAAAGTGAATTTTGTAGGGTATTGAACAGATTTAAGGAAGAAGCTTTTGGAGCGGGTGAAGGGAGTAGAACAAAAGCCATAATCCATTGTTTTAGAATCATTAAATTTTTACTCATTTTTTATGTACCCCCAAATGTACCCCCATATTGATTTCTTCAAAACCTCATCGTAATGTGATATGTACACAGTAAAAATGAAAATGGCCGAGCCACTCACCCGACCATGGTAGTAGATGCCAAAGAAAATTATCGTTTAGCCTTTATGTATAACTCAGAGTATTCACTCAACATACTTTTAACATCCAATTTATGAGGCCGGATAAATTCATGAATTTTTTCGTCAGCTAAAGAAGAAAGTTCATAAGTCTGAAATTCTTTAAAGAAAGCCCTTACATTATCTTTAAGCAACCTTAGACTTTGTTTTCTCATTATTCCAACGGGATCGCTAAAGTCTCCATGATAAGACAATAATTTAGTATTAATTATCATTAATTTATGACACTTAGCTTCACCATATTGTTCTTTAAACCAAGCACAATGGCTATTCATTTGGCCAGCTTCATATTTATTTATTTCTTTTCTTTCTTCCTCGACTTCATTTTTACATTCAATTAAGAAATACTGTTCATCAATTCCACCCCACAAGTTATCAGGGCCCTTTTTAATTTCTTTATCAGGGCGTTGACATACAAAACCAATCGACAAGCCTAGATTATGTATGGCCTCTTCAAATTTCTCTGACTGAACACCAAAAGAAAGATTCTGTAAAATTCCATCAACAGCAATCATCATTGAAGGATAATCTTCATATTGTTGAATCCAATATTTGATCCTACTAGTTCTTGAAGAATTAATCCCGATTATTTTTTTATAAACAACCCCTTCTTTAGGTTTTAATAAATTCTTGTTCTTATTAAAAGCCGATTTTTGTATTTTATTAGACTCAACCTTGCTAGTTGAATATTTATACCTTGCTTGAAGTTGAAGATACCAACCTTTTTCTGTCTCATCATGGATATAATTATCACATATATCTTGAATTGTATTACAAGCCTTGTCAAAATCACCTTTCATAAAGTATTTTTCTGCATCATATTCGCGGCAAATCAATTTATATATCGTGTTATTATTGCCTTCATCCTCTATATCATTCATGCTTTCAGAATAGTATTCCTTCCATCCTTCATCTCTGAAAAGAGATTTATTAATAATATCTACAAGCATTTTCCCAATGTTAGTGCTATCATTTATTTCATCTTTTGCGTAGCTAACTATTTGACTACCTATTTCAATTTGCATACGAGTTTGTGCTGAAAAATACTTCATCGTTAAAGGGCTTTTTAAAAATTGAACAAGATCCCCCCCGGTAATAACTATTACACTATAATCTTTTTCACCTCTAACGCTGCGCCCTAATCCTTGCTCAACTTTTTGCGCTGTCTTAATGTTTATTATATCGCTACTTGGACGACACTCTTCTTCGTATCTGTCACTCAATGTTTCTGAGTAAGGCTTTGAATCCATTACCAAAATCCTACAAGCATTGTCTGGCAAATCAATACCATCATACCTATTAGCAAAAACAACAGCTTGGTTGTAATATCCTAATTTCAGCCGCTCAACATCCTCATAAATAGTTTCCGTTTTGGAAACAGTAGCTCCAATTTTCTCAAATTGTTTTTGGTTGCTAAAACTCGGAGCGAGACAGACTTGCCCCCACCCCCTTTTATCATTTGGTTTAAGCAACCAATTTATAATTCTATCTCGATCGAATGATTCATCTATCAAGGACGGTATCAAAATCATTTTTTCGCCGGACCATACTAAATCTTTATTTGCTAAAGGTTCTGAAACCGCATTAACATCAAACCCTAATCCTTTTATAAAAAAAGAATCATCCTGAGTAGTTGCTGACATAAGGAATCTATGGCTAGCTTGACTAAAAGTACCAAATGAATCAATAAGAGAAACTATGGGGGAAATCTCTAAATACTCACCAGATATAAATGCTTGGCAATTATGAATGTCATTTTTAATTAAAGGCCATATGAACAGAACTCTATTATCTTCATTATTATTTAGAATAGCTTTTGCCACCATATCCTTTTTGTCAATCCAAGCCCAATAAGGAATGGGTAATACAGTGTTATATCCCACCCCACTCTCTATTTCTAAATAACTACCTTCACCTTGTCCTTTTAATTCATCTGAAAAAATACTCAAAATAGATTTATACAAAGGACTTTCCTTGTCGACTTTGATGGTAAAACTATTTTTTATAGAATCAATACATGCTTGAGAATCATCCAGTATAATACTATTTGCAACTAGAGATTTTGAACCCAGACCAAAAGCTGTTTTACCATTGAAAATCTTTTGCACATGGGTTATCAATATTTTTTTTCCTGCAACGAAGTCATCAGGTATCTTTTTTGTTTTGTCAATTATACAATATGGAATGCCGAATTTTTCAGCATCTCTTACTGCTTGTTTTGCAAGATAAATATTTGGACAAACATACAGGCATGGTTGATTTGTTTCATTTATTTTTGACTGTAACATTAATAATCCAATTAATGTTTTTCCTTCACCAGTATGTAGTTTTATAATATTATCACGTGAATTACGTCTGTGCTCATGCCAATCGTTCAATATTTTTTTCTGTGATGGTCTAAGAGGACCAGCTTCACTTCTTCTATCTAAAGCTTCATATATTTCAACTGGGTTAATTCTTTTTGGCAACTCTTTATTTCTCAATTTTTTCGCAAAATCAATCATGCTATTTCCTTTTAAAATGAATTAAAATCAAACACCTCTTACACTATATAATCTAATGTAGGAGGTGACTTTTAATTAGACAAGTTAAAAAGTTTTAAATATTGACATGCGACAACATAAAAAATCAGAAGCAATATAACCCTTTGAAAAAAAACAACTACCAAATAATAAATATAACGTTCTTAAACTAAAGCCCACTTCAAATTCTATTTCATCTTTGCAAGCTAATTATACTTATCAGTTATTATTTCAATACCTACTCGGCCAAATCACCTCCGGCCTAACCCCTATAGCCTCCGCAATCAGCCGTTCACCCTTCGGCCATTTACGTGTTAACGCATTCGACAACGTTGATGAACTGAGGCCAGCCAGACGGGAAACCGCCGCCATAGAAGTGCCTTTCTTTTTGAGTGCGGCAATGATGTCCGCGCTGTGCCAATCCTGATTCATGATCAAACTCCTTTTAAAACTAATTTCAGGTTTTTATATATATAAACAAAAGTGGGTCGGTTCAGTCAGTTCAGTCGGTTCACTTTTTTAATGCATTGATATGGATGAATTAATTTTCATTTCCTGAACCGACTTAGGCCGATTTAGGGGTCGGTTCAATATCTGAAAAGTCAGTTCACCGGAAACCTCTTGTGCTGACAGGTCGGTTCAAATGGCGCTAAGTCGGTTCAAGGTCGGTTCAGAATATTTTTAAAAATCCTTATAGAACATCACACTACAATATTGAACCTACTGAACTGACTGAACCGACCCACATTCTTCACATGTGAAAAGCATTACTCCCAATCTTCCAGCATCATCAGCACCACAAAATTGGGTTGTGTACCATCCACGCGAATTGATTTTTTGGTCAGTCCCTTTTGTGGCTTTAGGGGCATTTCCATCATCCCGACTTCGGCAAGCACCTGAGCAAAGGCTGTTGGGTTATATCCTTTGGCTATCTCTTCCCGGAACACTGCCGGGAAGGTATAGAACACTGTTTTAGAATCAGTCATTCTTGTGCCCCGGTACCCCGCCAATTCTTTCAATGGCATATCACGTGGATCGCTATTCGGATGCGGCAAATAACGGCTATGTCCGTTTCGCTGAAGAAACCCCTGCGCCTGATCGATATAGGCTTTCTTCTCACGATTCCCCGTACCGAACTCGCTGATCCATGCATTGAAGCTGTGCTGTAATGCGTCATGGCTTTCCTGAGCCGTCCAGCCAGTGAAACTTTCAGCCAGCACCAGCGCAGTTTCCAGCAAAGAAAACCGCACGGCTACGCGGCGAACCTGTTCACCTGCGGCGGGATCCAGTCCGGCAAGCCACTGGCGCTCGTAATGTTTCGCGGCATCAATAGCGGCTTCTTTCTGGCTGGCAAGATGTGCGATCCATGCCCGACCCGCTGCGCCGAAGTTAGCGTTGCAGGCATCACGCATCGCGGCAGCATGTGCCTGCCCGTCAGCATAAGCATGAAACTGAGTGGCTTTACTGATAGGTACGTTCAGCAGGCGTACCAGTTGCCCGGCATTAATTTTACTTCCCTCGGCGGAGAGATAACTTTCGAGATCCGTTTCTCCGGTGCTGAAAGCCATTGCGCGCCAGCGTTTCAAATCACGGTTACCGCCCTCTTTCGCTCCCTGAATCTTTCCGACCCCGTTAAACAGCGCATATGCTGATTCAGCCACCGCACGGCGGTTACTGCCCTGACCGATTTCATCCAGCGGCATAAAACCGTCATTGTGGGCGGCGGCTTCGTTAATTAACCCGAGTGCGGTGGAGTACCACGTCAGTTTCAGTGCTTCCGGTTCGCCGTAAAGACTGGTGGCCGCGTTACCGGTAGTTGTCTTCCCCGAGGATGAACCGCCGAAAAGATGCACCCCAAAACCATCAGCCCCTACCAGCCCGATCAGTGGTGCTGTCAGCGCACAACCCATCGCCAGCATCATGGAGGGATTACCTCGCGCCAGAGCCGCCACGCTCTCACGCCAGCTCTCCGGTGTCCCTTTTATGCCGTAACCTTTGGCAGCGCTGGATTTGCCATTAAATAATACCGGTGAGGCCGGTGCGCCAATCACTGAGCCATCCGGCATCAGGTAAGCACCGCACTGCCAGCCGGTTGAATCAGTAATCGACCAGCGTTGAGCGGTTTCACTTTGAGAAAGGTGATCGGCCAAAATGGCTCGCAGGCTACTTTTTGCCGTCATCCGCACACCACTGCGGCGTAACCGCGCCCAGCCGTCACGTTCGCCAATTTCACTCATGGGCATGGCTTCGGTATGTGTTGCGGTGCCACCGGCAGGAATGGCTTTTAGTATCAGATAGCGTTCTGCTTCACTGGCACCCATACCAATCACTTCTAACGGATCACTCAACCAGCTTTCCCGTTCAATAAGTTCTCCGCTGTAGGAGTCCGTGCGCGGTTCAATCCAGTACAACCCCTCTTGCCGCAGTGCGGCATAGGGTTTCAGCGGTGAAGCTTTTTTCATAGCGCTGTCCTGTGGTTGATAAAGCGAGGCATTGAACAAACTGGCGCACTGCTCGATGCCATGCCGCTGACGGCAATCGTCCCAGTCGGCTTTCTCCAGCGTGGGCGGTAGCGCAACCCAACCAGAAACCGCCGCTGCGGCTTTATCAGCGGCGAGCTTGCCGGTGTTAGTTTTATCCGGGGAAATATCGTTATCTGCGGCGAGGATGATTTTTGCCTGAGGATATTTACTGCGCATGATTTCAGCGACCGGTAGCAGGTTACCGGCATCAACAGCCACCACGCAAAGTGCGTCAGGACGCATCTGACTGGCGCTGAGTGCGGTTGCCAGCCCTTCGGCCAGAATGACAGTCTGCGGCGTTTCCTGCTTACAAGGCACTACGTAAAATGCCCCTTTTTTCACCGAGCCTCTCAGCAGACGTTTTACACCTGTCGGCTGGATAACCTGCGCCGCAGAGATCTGCCCGGAACTGTCGGCCAGCGCCAGCAGGATTTGTCCGGCGGCAAGTATCGGATAGCTGAAACCGTTTAACCCCTTACGCATGAGGTATTCAGATTCACCGGGCGCAGACAATGACAACATCCGGGCATAATCCGTGGCGAAAGGAACCGCCGCAGCCGTGCGTTTTGTGGCTGGCGCGATTACCGGGAGATTCAACGTACCCGCGACTAGCTTGGCTGCTTCTTTAGCGTTACAACTCTTGGTTTTCATCACAAGATCCAACCCATCACCCACGCCGCACTGGTTACAAATGTAGGTGCCTTTGCCCTCCAGATTGTCAAAACGAAAGCGATCCTTTCCACCGCAGGCCGGACATGGCGCATGATGAGTAGGTAAAACAGGCACCTCAATTGACAGCGCTGTGAGCACGTCATGCCAGCGATGGCGAGCCTGCTTAGCCGTCTGGCGAATAGACTCGAGAGTTTTCATGGCTGGTCTCCGTCTGGCGCGAAGAGCGAGTGGCGCAGCATTTCGAGACGCTCACACAAAATAAAGGCGATGACCTCTTGCACCATTTTGTTACTCAGCATAATCAGAGCGTAATTGAGTGCGCGGCACTGGTCGCAGAGTTCAGCCGGTTCCAGCTCCGTATTATCAAAAATGCCATCGTCAGGCATCGGAGGAAGGGTTTTGCGATTTTCAGGCACAGGCATTGCCAGCGCGGTTTCAAGGCTTTCCAGTTGGGTTTGCATCATCATGCAAAGGTAGGTGCGTGAGTCGGTATTTTTCGGGTTAGTAATGGCGTTTGCCAGCAGGCGACAGCTATCGCAAATTGACCAGGAATCAGGAGTGTTTTCTGAGGTTGAATTGGAGTCATTCATGATGCACCCCGGTAAACAAGCGGAGTGTGGCGTCATTAGAATGAGTTTGGGTGAGGATCGTAGCCATTTGGCAGCCTCCAGTAGATTGCGTAGTACGCTACCACTTGAGGTGCGAAACTCTTGGGTGGTAGCCCAGACGAGGTTCGCACTACCGGTTCTACTGGAGACCGGCCAGCCCGAGGGCTGCCCCGCCTGAGCCACCATTGAGATATTACTGACGCAGTATAGCAACTGCGTTTTCAACGGGTGCGTCAAAGCGACGGCACACGCAAAGCGCGGTGCCGCCAGTAGATTACTCGGGGTGCGAAACCCGGCTGCGGATTTTGCCGCAGCGGCGCGACTATACTCCAATCCGCGATACATAACCAAGTAAGCCGGATGTGTTTTGCGAGGTGTATTCCACACCGGATCGCTGTGTCCCCTCGCGCGTGCGCGCGTTTTGTCGGCACCTTTTAGGGCATTTTGTGGAGAAATAGCCATCATTCTGGCTTTCCTCCACGCGACTCCGTAATGCGGTTTTCAATCCATTGATCGATTTCAGATTCCACAAACGCCATTGCCCGGACACCCAGTTTTACCTGTGCCGGGAAACGGTTTTCGTCGATTAAGCGATAAATCCAAGAACGGCTAAGGCCGGTGCGTTTGATGACTTCTTCGAGGCGGATCAGCGTTGAGTGCGGCATGTAGAGACCTCCTGTAATTGGTCTACATGCCCAGCGTGATACAAAGTGAATTCGGTTTTCCGTACAAATACATCTTCTGAGATATTTTGATATCCCGATGTATCTTTGCGCTTATTGCTTTGCGCTTACCTGCAAGTCCATATAGTCCGCATACCATTGCAGCATTTCGCGGCGGCCATCCAGATATTGAGCGTGGTTGTATGTGCCACGGATACTGTTTTTATCGACGTGCGCCAGCTGGAGTTCAATCCATGCAGTGTTAAAACCTTGCTCATGCAAGATGGTGCTCATGGTATGGCGGAATCCGTGGCCGGTGGCACGTCCACCGTAGCCGATACGGCGCATTAAAACATTCATGGTCATTTCGCTGATCGGCTTGCTGGTCTGAACCCGGCCAATGAAAACCAAACCGTAACGCTCAGTCATCGGGCGCAGCTGGTTCAGGATCTCAATAGCCTGTCGGGAGAGCGGCACAACATGAGGGCGGCGCATTTTCATGCGTTCGGCAGGGATTTCCCAGACAGCTTTCTCAAAATCAAACTCTGACCATTTCGCCTGCCGCAGTTCTCCGGGGCGTGTGCCGGTTAAAATGAGTAAGCGGACGGCCAGCTTTACCAACTGACTGCCGGTATAACCGTTCAGCGTCCGTAAAAAATCAGGCATTTCAGAGGCGATCAGGTGCGGATAATTTTCGCGTTTGTGGGGCGTCATGGCGCTGGCGAGATCTGGCGCAGGGTTATATTCAGCACGGCCAGTAATGATTGCGTACTTCCAGACTTCACCGCAGCGCTGGCGCACTTTGCGCATTTTCTCTGTAGCGCCGCGTTTCTCCAGCTTGGTGAGTACGGCCATCAGTTCAAGCGGTTTGATTTCACTGATTGGCCGGTGACCTATCACCGGGAAAACATCAGCCTCAAAGGTCTTGAGCATTTCAGTGCGATAAGAATCAGACCAGCGGTCATATCGACGTGCATACCATTCACGCGCAATCTGCTCAAAGGTATTGGAGGCATCACCCTGTCGGGCAAGCTTGACCTGTTTTTTATTCTGACTGGGATCGCCGCCCGCATTGACCAGTTTTTTAGCATCGTCTCGGATTCGCCGGGCGTCAGCCAGAGTGATTTCAGGATATACCCCCACGGCCAGCAATTTCTCTTTGCCATCTATCCGGTACTTCATGCGCCAGTAGCGTGAGCCGTTCGGATTAACCAAAAGGAACAGCCCGCCGCCATCGGCCAGCTTGTAGGCTTTCTCTTTCGGCTTGGAGGTCTCTACCTGTCTGGCATTGAGTTTCATCTGGGGGTATCTCGCAAGGTGAACAGCGCCCTGCTGGGGGTACTTTTGCAGGGGGTACATTCTGATACCCCCATATATACCCCCAGATATGGGTACATTACAACAGATAGCAGAGGACGTACTTAGAGCGAAATAGGGGTTAAAGCCGCGTATTTACTGGGTTTGGAGGATTTTATGGGATGTTACTGGAAGACGTAATGGAGCGGGTGAAGGGAATCGAACCCTCGTATGCAGCTTGGGAAGCTGCCGTTCTACCATTGAACTACACCCGCATCGGTGTGCGACTGGCATTATAACCGGTTACGACGGCGGAGCAAGGCGTGATTGCGGATAAACGCTGGAGTTTTAAGCAGTTAGCGTATGGCGTGATCTGCGGCATGAAAAAGGGCGCCGGAGCGCCCTTTTGTTGTTTCTGAGGAAACTTATTTTTGTGTCTGCGGACGCATTGCCGGGAACAGGATAACGTCGCGGATGGTGTGGCTGTTGGTAAACAGCATAACCATACGGTCGATACCAATGCCCAGACCGGCAGTCGGTGGCAGGCCGTGTTCCAGCGCTGTTACGTAGTCTTCGTCGTAGAACATCGCTTCGTCGTCGCCTGCATCTTTCGCAGAAACCTGATCAGCAAAACGCTGTGCCTGGTCTTCTGCATCGTTCAGCTCAGAGAAGCCGTTACCGATTTCACGGCCGCCGATGAAGAATTCGAAACGGTCAGTGATTTCAGGGTTCTCGTCATTACGGCGCGCCAGCGGAGAAACTTCTGCCGGGTACTCGGTAATGAAGGTTGGCTGGATCAACTGTGCTTCAGCGGTTTCTTCGAAGATCTCGGTCACGATACGGCCCAGGCCCCAGCTCTTCTCGATTTTGATGCCGATAGATTCTGCGATAGCGGTCGCTTTAGCCAGATCGTCGAGATCAGCAACATTAGTTTCCGGACGGTATTTGCAGATCGCTTCGCGCATGGTCAGCTTGGCGAAAGGCTTGCCGAAATCGAAAGTCTGGTCGCCGTACTGCACAACGCTGCTGCCCAGAACGGATTCAGTCAGCGTGCGGAACAAGGTTTCAGTCAGAACGATCAGGTCTTTGTAATCCGCGTACGCCATGTAGAGTTCCATCATGGTGAACTCTGGGTTGTGACGCGGAGAAACGCCTTCGTTACGGAAGTTACGGTTGATTTCGAATACGCGATCGAAACCACCAACAACCAGACGCTTCAGATACAGTTCCGGCGCGATACGCAGGTACATGTCGATGTCGAGGGCATTGTGGTGGGTGATGAACGGACGTGCCGCCGCGCCGCCAGGGATCACCTGCATCATCGGGGTTTCGACTTCCATGAAGCCGTTTTCCACCATGAAGCTGCGGATGCCAGACATGATCTGAGAACGGATTTTGAAGGTCTTACGGGAATCTTCGTTAGCGATCAGATCGAGATAACGCTGGCGGTAACGCGCTTCCTGATCCTGCAGGCCGTGGAATTTATCCGGCAACGGACGCAGTGCTTTGGTCAGCAGACGCAGTTCAGAACAATGGATCGACAGTTCGCCGGTCTTGGTTTTGAACAGTTTACCGGTCGCACCCAGGATATCGCCCAGATCCCATTTCTTGAATTGCTCGTTGTAGATGCCTTCCGCAAGGTCATCACGCGCAACGTAAAGCTGGATACGGCCGCCGACATCTTGCAAGGTTACAAAAGATGCTTTGCCCATGATACGGCGGGTCATCATACGGCCACCGACGGTGACTTCGATGTTTAATGCTTCCAGTTCTTCGTTGGTCTTTTCGCCATATTTCGCATGCAATTCATCAGAGATGCTGTCACGACGGAAATCGTTAGGGAAAGCGATACCGGATTCGCGCAGTAAAGCCAGCTTCTCACGACGAGCTTTCAGCTCGTTGTTAAGATCTGGTACGTTTTCTGCGCTTTGCGCTGCTGGTTGTTGCTCAGACATTTTGGTTCCTCATAACCCGGCTTTCAAACTTGCCTCAATGAATTTATCCAGGTCGCCATCCAGTACGGCCTGCGTATTTCGCGTTTCGACGCCCGTGCGTAAATCTTTGATACGGGAATCGTCCAGCACGTAAGAACGAATCTGGCTGCCCCAGCCGATGTCAGACTTGTTGTCTTCCAGCTGCTGTTTGTCCGCATTTTTCTTTTGCATCTCATACTCATAAAGCTTCGCACGCATCTGCTTCATGGCCTGATCTTTGTTTTTATGCTGGGAGCGGTCGTTCTGACACTGAGTCACAATGTTGGTCGGAAGGTGGGTAATACGTACCGCAGATTCCGTTTTGTTGACGTGCTGACCACCCGCACCGGACGCGCGGTATACGTCGATACGCAGGTCGGCAGGGTTAATTTCGATTTCGATATCGTCATCCACTTCCGGATACACAAACGCGGAACTGAAAGACGTATGGCGACGGCCACCGGAGTCGAACGGGCTTTTACGTACCAGTCGATGAACGCCGGTTTCAGTACGCAGCCAGCCGAACGCGTAATCACCGATAATCTTGATGGTTGCAGATTTAAGCCCTGCCACTTCACCGTCAGACTCTTCGATAACTTCTGTTTTGAAACCTTTAGCTTCTGCCCAGCGCAAATACATACGCAGCAGCATGCTCGCCCAGTCCTGCGCTTCCGTACCACCGGAACCCGCCTGGATATCGAGATAGCAGCTCGCGTTATCGTATTCGCCGGAGAACATGCGGCGGAATTCCAGCTGTTCCAGTTTGGCGGTCAGTACATCGAGTTCGGCAACCGTTTCGTTGAACGTGTCTTCATCGTCGGCTTCAACAGCCAGTTCCAGCAGGCCGGTCACATCTTCCACGCCCTGCAATAACTCATCGATGGTTTCAACAATAGCTTCCAGAGAGGAACGTTCTTTGCCCAGCGCCTGTGCGCGTTCTGGCTCGTTCCAGACGTCCGGCTGTTCCAGCTCGGCGTTTACTTCTTCGAGGCGTTCTTTCTTGGCATCATAGTCAAAGATACCCCCGAAGAACGACTGTCCGCTCGGACAGGTCCTGAATGCGGTTCTTAACCGGATTAATTTCAAACATGATTTTTCGCGTCTTACGTTAGATTCGGAGTTGGCCCAATGCCATTCGAACCGCCGATTCTAACGGAATTAGCGGTCTTTTTATAGCAACGAGCCGTTTTTTTGCAGGGTTTATTGTGGGTGAAAATCGCTTATTTCGGCCATAAATGTTCGATGATCAGCTGAACGCTGCGATTTCCCCGAAATTCATTGATATCCAGCCGGTACGCCAGCTGCACTTCGCGGATGCTGCTGTCCGGCCAGAAAGTCGGATCTATGTTAAAGGCGATACCGTCAAGCAGCGGGCCTCCGCCAACCGGTTCGATCATCAGTTTGAGATGACGTTCTTTCAGCAGTTTCTGTTGCAGGATGCGGAACGTGCCGTCAAACGTCGGTTCAGGAAACGCCTGTCCCCACGGACCACCGTCACGCAGCATTTCAGCCGTATCTATTGTCAGTTCATGAGCCGACAGTTCGCCATCCGACCAGACCACGCCTTCAAGATGTGAAGGATCCAGCCATTCGCCGACCAGTTCTGCGAATTTGTCACGAAACTCGTCGAACTTGCTTTCTTCCAGCGACAAACCGGCAGCCATCGCATGTCCGCCAAATTTCATCATCAGACCGGGATTAAGCGTATCGAGACGTTCAAGCGCATCGCGCATGTGCAAACCCGCAATCGAACGGCCGGAACCTTTCAGAATGCCATCGCCTGCGGGAGCAAACGCAATCACCGGCCGGTTAAAACGCTCTTTCAGACGTGATGCCAGAATACCGACCACGCCCTGATGCCATTCCGGATGGTACATCGCCAGACCGAACGGCAGCGCGTCGGTGCTGCGCTCGAGTTTGTCGCACAGCGCCAGCGCTTCAATCTGCATGCCCTGCTCTATCTCGCGGCGGGTCTGGTTCAGCGCATCCAGATCACTGGCCAGTGCACGCGCCTGACCGATATCTTCGCTGAGTAAAAGCGCCACGCCAACCGACATATCATCAAGACGTCCGGCAGCATTGAGCCGTGGCCCGAGGGCGAAACCTAAATCGCTGGCGCACAATGTGCGGGCTTCGCGCCCCGCCACTTCGAGCAGTGCACGGATACCCGCCCGGCATTTTCCGGCACGGATGCGGTTAAGTCCCTGATACACCATGATGCGATTATTAGCATCAAGCGGCACAACATCCGCCACGGTTCCCAGCGCCACCAGATCCAGATGTTCCGCCAGATTAGGGATCGCCAGACCGTTTTGCTCGAACCAGCCGCTGTCACGTAAAGCACTGCGCAACGCCAGCATCAGATAGAACGCTACGCCGACGCCCGCCAGCGATTTAGACGGAAACTCGCAGCCGACCAGATTCGGGTTAATAATTGCTTCGGCATCCGGCAACGTTTCGCCCGGCAAGTGGTGATCGGTGACCAGCACCTGAATCCCCTTTTCATGGGCGAGCGTGACACCAGCATGAGAGGAAATACCGTTATCAACGGTCAGGATCAGCTCTGCGCCGCGTGACGCTGCCTGTTCGACGACTTCCGGGCTGAGGCCATAGCCGTCTTCAAAACGGTTAGGCACCAGATAATCCAGATTCCCGCAGCCCATACTGCGTAAAGACAACAGCGTCAGCGCGGTGCTGGTTGCGCCATCAGCATCAAAATCACCGACGATAATAATACGCAGACGCTCAGCCAGCGCTTTTTGTAACAACGCGACCGCAGTATCAATGCCGTCGAGTTGCTGATAAGGCAGCATTCCGCGCACGCTGCGCTCAAGTTCCTGACTTTCTTTCACGCCCCGGGCGAGATACAAACGGCGCAACAAAGGGGAAAGATCGGCGGGAAGTTCCACGCCAGTCGCTGCCTCACGGCGGCGAAGTTGAGTCTGCAAGGTCACGAAAAATCAACCACCCGTTTTATGTGAAGGATCCTGCTGATCGAGCATGGCGGCCATTTCTTTTGGCGGCTGATAGCCAGGGATCAAAGTACCGTCTGCCAGCACCACAGCCGGCGTGCCGGTGACGCCAAACTGCACGCCCAGCTCAAAGTGTTTCGCTATATCACTGGTTTTGCAGGTTGCTGGAGTGATGTCATCACCACGCATTGCCGCATCAAAACTGGTTTTGCGGTTGCCTGTACACCAGATCGACTGCATGTCTTTCTCTGTTTTAGAATTCAGCCCCTGACGCGGAAACGCCAGATAACGCACCGTAATCCCGAGATCGTTATACTCTTGCATCTGCTGATGCAGTTTGTGGCAATAGCCGCAGGTGATGTCGGTAAACACCGTAATCACATGTTTTTCGTTTTTGGCTTTGTAGATGATCATCTCGTTTTGCAGCGCATCCAGCTTTTTCACCAGCGCTTTGTTAGTCACGTTGACCGGATGAGTGCCGCTGACGTCATACATCGGCCCCTGCAAAACATGCTTGCCATCTTCAGTGATATAAATCGTGCCGCTGTCGGTGGAAACGGCGCTCAGGCCTTTTACCGGCGTAGGCTGTACCTCGGCATTGCTCATACCCAGTTTGCCCAGCGTGGCTTTGATTGCTGCATCGTCAGCATGGACCGCGGAGCTCATACACGCAGTCAGGAATGTCAGCAGCAGTAAACCTTTTTTCATCATGTCGTCCTTTCTCTCCGGCGGGTTACGCGCGGGGATGATGTTGTTGATGTAGCTGTTTGAGTCGTTCAGTCGCTACATGGGTGTAAATTTGAGTGGTTGATAAGTCACTGTGACCTAACAACATTTGCACCACGCGCAGATCCGCACCGTGGTTTAGTAAGTGAGTGGCGAAAGCGTGGCGCAGAACGTGGGGTGACAAACGTTCCGCATCAATGCCCGCAAGGATCGCATAGTGTTTGATACGATGCCAGAACGTCTGACGCGTCATTTGCTGTGCGCGGTTACTCGGGAAGACGATATCCAGCGACTGACCGTTGAGCAGCCACGGTCTGCCGTGCTCGAAATAATTCTCGATCCAGTACACCGCTTCCTCGCCCATCGGCACCAGGCGTTCTTTATTCCCTTTACCGATAACCCGCACCACCCCCTGCCGCAGGCTCAGATCACTGAGCGTCAACCCGACCAGTTCAGAAACACGCAAACCGGTGGCGTACAGCAGTTCGAGCATGGCTTTATCGCGCAATTCCAGGGGAACATCCACACTTGGGGAAGCCAGTAACGCATCGACCTGCGCTTCACTGAGATCTTTCGGCAGCCGCTGCGGTAATTTTGGCGAAGACAGCAAGGCCGTCGGATCATCCTGACGTACAGATTCGCGGTTCATATACTGGAACAAACGGCGCATCGCGCTGAGCAACCGCGCCGAACTGGTGGCTTTGTAACCACCTTCAATACGTTCGGAAAGGAAAGACTGCAAATCTTCCGCACTGACATGCAGCAAATCGGTCTTATTGTGATGCAGCCAGCCGAGCAGAGATTTCAGATCCTGCCGGTAAGACGAGAGCGTATTTTCAGCGAGATTCCGCTCAATCCACAGCATATCCAGAAACTGTTCTGTCAGGCTCTGATCCGCCTGATTCACCGCTAGCAGAGCCTGCTCAGAGGTCACGTCCTGAGTGTTCACATTGTCTTGTTTTGGCATTCCGACTCCTGTTTCCTGAGCACATACTGCGCCAGCCATTATGCCTTTCATGCATCCAAATCTGCTACACTGCCTGCCATTCGTATTCTTATGACGTTATGGCAACAAGCATGAAAATCGGACTTTTTTACGGTTCCAGCACCTGTTACACCGAAATGGCTGCGGAAAAAATTCGCGACATTTTGGGCGAAGAACTGGTTGATTTGCACAACATTAAAGATGTTGATCCTGATGTGATGGAAGACTACAGCATCCTGATCCTCGGCATCCCGACATGGGATTTCGGCGAAATTCAGGAAGACTGGGAAGCCGTCTGGAATCAACTTCCTACGCTTAAATTACGCGGCAAAATTGTTGCCATGTACGGTATGGGCGACCAGCTCGGCTACGGCGAATGGTTCCTCGACGCGCTTGGGATGCTTTACCATCAGCTGGTGCCGCTGGGAGTTCGCTTTATCGGTTTCTGGCCGACTGAAGGCTTTGAATTTACCAGCCCGAAACCGCTAAGTGCCGATGGCAAACATTTCGTCGGACTGGCACTCGACGATGTAAATCAGTTTGATCTCACCGAAGAGCGCCTGCAACAGTGGTGCGAGCAAATCCTGCTGGAAATGGACGCCCTGCTGTAACGCCTCGCCATCAGCAACAGGTACGCCGCAACTTCAGCCCGGTTTTACCGGGCTTCGCGGATGAGAATTCAGCAGTATCTGGCGCAAATGCCGCCACTCTTCCTGACTCATGCTGTCCGAGGCCAGCCACAAACGCTGCCTTCTGCTGCGCATTGCCTGCGCCAGACCGCCTTTGAGTTTCTCCCGACGCAGTGAAAGCAACGCGCCGTGGCTTATCATCCACACAGGTTGTTTAATCTGCCATTCATGACCGCGCCACAAAAGACGGTAATCATCAGTCAGAACAATTTCACCAGTACGTGCCGTGATACGCCGCTGACTACGAATGCATTCAAACAGCACCAGCAACAGCAGCGTCATCCAGACAGGCCAGTAACCCGCAGGCCAGGGTGCCAGCAAAATCATCAGCATCACCGCACCGTAACATCCCAGTGAGAAAAGCTGACTGCGCCAGGACACCCTCAGGTCACATCGCCACAGGGCCACGGGCTTTGTTTCGCGTCTGAATAAGGGCAACCATGCGTTGTAATTCGGTATCGTTTGGCTCGCCGTGATTCATCAGCCAGTTGAACAGATCTGGGTCATCGCAGGTGAGCAGGCGGACAAACACCTCTTTGTCGGCCTCACTCAGCGAATCATATTCATGCTCGAAAAACGGCATGATAGAAATATCCAGCTCGCGCATACCACGGCGGCAGGCCCAGTGAACTCGGGAACGGTTATTAATATCCAGTTGATTTTTGCTTTCCATAACAAGGCTCTTTGTTGGGATACAGAACGTGAGTTTCTTTATGTCTGCGATGATTCTACCAGCGGCACGTCAAGCAACGTAACTTTTCAGTGCCCTGTTTTGTCAATCTACGTGATGTGCCGTAAAACCTGCTGTAAACCTGTCGGATGTTTTACATTCTCTGGAAGGCATCCCGTAAAAGGCACCAATAACTGTTTTCAAAGCGGGTGGGCTCTTTTACCATGAGGCATCAGTCACATTTCATTGACCGGGATTAGAAAATGGCTAACGAATTTCCCTTTCCACCGCAAAAACCTTCAGCGTCGTCTCATCTGCCGCTGACGTTGATCTCTCTGGAAGACTGGGCGCTGGTAACCATGAACGGCGCAGACACCATGAAGTACCTGCAAGGTCAGGTCACTGTGGATGTCGATGCGCTGGCAGCCGACAGCCACGTTCTTTGCGCGCATTGTGACGCGAAAGGAAAAATGTGGAGTAACCTTCGTCTGTTCAAACGTGGTGACGGTATGGCATTTATTGAGCGTCGTAATTTGCGCGACACTCAGTTAACCGAAATGAAGAAATACGCGGTGTTCTCCAAAGTGACGTTCACGGCTGACGACGACGTCGTATTGCTCGGCGTGGCAGGTTTTCAGGCCAGCGCCGCGCTGACAGGTCTCTTTTCAACATTACCAACGGCAGAGCAACAGGTCGTGCAACAAGATGAAACCACCCTGCTGCATTTCTCCCTGCCGGCAGAACGTTATCTGATTGTGACCAGCCCGGAAAAAGCCCGTCAGGTGGTCGAAGAATTAGGCGAGCAGGCGCAGCGCAACGACAGTCAGCAATGGCTGGCGCTGGATATCGAAGCCGGTTTCCCGGTGATTGATACACCAAACGCCGTTCAGTTTATTCCTCAGGCGACCAACATTCAGGCGCTCGAGGGCATCAGTTTTACCAAGGGCTGTTACGCCGGTCAGGAAATGGTAGCGCGAGCAAAATACCGTGGCGCCAATAAACGCGCGCTTTACTGGTTGTCCGGCAAGGCGAGCAAAGTGCCCGCTCCGGCAGATGACCTTGAATTGCAACTCGGGGAAAACTGGCGTCGTACCGGTACCGTTCTGGCGGCCGTTCAGCTCAGCGACGGCACGGTTTGGGTTCAGGCGGTACTGAATAATGACCTTGAAGCCGACGCTAATCTGCGTGTGCGTGAAGATGCCACCAGTCAGCTGAGCATTCAGCCATTGCCGTATTCGCTGGAAGAAACGAAGTAACAGTAACTGACATCACCGCCTTCGATCCGCAAGGCGGTGATTATTCACTTAATCGTGAGAGTGTTTGCCTTTGGCATTGAGCAAATCAACATAAGCCTGATCGACCAGTTCCTGCCGCTCGATGCCTAACTTTTCCAGTAAATCCTCAGCTATCGCAATGCCCTGTTCCGGCGTTTCGCTCTCGTCCAGCACCACTTCAAACTCAAGATAATCCCCCAGATGTTTGACCCGATCGAGATGCAAACGGGTCTGGCCGGTCATAAATAACGTCCGCTGTTTGATGACCCGCCCGGCAGCGCCGTAAGCCAGCGTCAGAGTTTCACGCAGACTGTCGGGATCCTGAGTTTCGGTCAGCTGGTAGAAACTGGTTTTCGGGCCTGCCTGATCCGGACGCTGATAGAAAATCAGTTCACCGCGATCAGGCGAAAAAGTGCGTAATTTAAGTCGTCCGTGCGGGCAGATAAAAAAGGTATCGTCCTGATCAATGATGTCCGGCAAGCCGTCTGCAAGCAGAGCAAGTTTTTCATACATCGCTGAAAAATCATCAATTCTGGCTTTAATTTCAATGTTTCTGGCCATCCGTTACTCCTTTAATGGTTCACGCTTTTTATCTGATTTAATCAATATCCCATGACCTTACAATGACATTCTGCGAAGCGGGCGCAAATTCTTTGTCACTCCTTCACGTATTTCCTGTCATTAGCAGATAAACTCCCCACATCGGGTGTTGCATGCACCTTTCACATCACGCCAGAAAAGGCCGGAGGCCAGAGTCCAGAATGATATGGATTATGCTTGCTGCAATTGTTGTGGTTTTTATTGTGGGTTATTGGTTTATGACGGCAGACACCCGTAAAGCGAACGCGTCTCTCGCCAGTCTGTTGAAAATTAAGCCGGTTTATATTGATTCAATGCTGCTGGAAATGGGCAAACGACAAAGTCAGATGTTTATCCGCTCAATAAGCGGTGGATACGCTGAAGAGATCCGCAAGGCTGCCTACGTTGTGTTTATTTATCAGACCTTTATTAAAGATGCCTCAGAGGAAAACATCATCCGCTGGCGTAATATTCTGGTGCGCGCGCATTTACCGCCACAGCTGAGCAGCGAACACGCCGAACTGGCGCTGTTTTATTTCGCTGAACTGGATATCGAACCTTTCGAACTGGCGCAGTTTCGCCGCGACTACAATCAGACGTATAACCAGATCCATCTGGTGTAGACGCAAAAAAGCCGCTGATTCAGCGGCTTTTTCTTATCAGATCGACCTGGCTGATTATCTGAATACGTTATCCAGATAGCTCGCCAAAATCTGACGCGAACTGAAACCGTGGCAAATTCCATAATAGGTTTCGTTGTCGCTGGAAACATCCAGCGGGAAATTCTTGTACGCATCGCTGCTGCGAAAAGATGCCGTAGGTTCTGCAAATCGTTCACTGCGCTCTTTCAGAGCCGGGTGTATTACCAGGGCAGTCCGGCCAAACCGCGCTTCCCGGTTTACATACACATAATGCTCGCCCCGGCGGTAACCGTAAGCTTTATCATCAATAAAATCGCGTTCAAAACCTGATGTTTCTAAAACGCGTGCCACTTCATCTGGCCGTAAATACATGGTTGCTCCTCGCTTCTTTAACCGCAAGGCGACCTTACCGCAATAACTCTGCCAGACAATGCGTTTATCCCAAATTTTGGCGTATTTAGGATTTATCTACACTCAGCATTCACACTGTAAAATGGTTATTCAGCCTGAGTCTGACGCGCGTTTTGCAGCCATATTTTGAGTGTCAGTAACCAGGCGACCACGACCATAAAAGCTGCCGCCAGATAAATAGAGGGCGTGCCCAGATGCGAAATAATCAGTCCGGCAACCGGTCCGGTGATCCCCAGCCCGAGATCTAAAAATGCAGAATATAAGCCCAGCGCCGTGCCCTGATTTTGCGGCGGCACCTGTTTTACCGCCTCCACGCCCAGCGCAGGGAAAATCAGCGAGAAACCCGAGCCGGTAAGGAACGCGCCAAACTGCACAGAAAGCGGATCGTGCCCCAGCCAGATCATCAGCAACCCCGCCACTTCAAACACAAACGAAACCAGTGAAACGCGCAGGCCACCAAAGCGATTGATCATATTGCCGAAAATCAGACGCGCGCCAACAAATCCGAGGCTGAATAAAGTGAGCGTGAACGCCGCTCCGCTCCAGCCTTTATCGGCGTAATACAGTGTGATAAAGGTGGCGATAACGCCGAACCCGATCGTGCCGAAACCCAGCCCCAGTCCGTAAAGCCAGATGCGTCCAACCACCGCTTTAAAGGCAATACGTTTACCGGCGGTGACAGAAATCGCCGCTTTCATACAGGCAAGAATGGCGGCAAATGCAGCAGCGACAATAATCAGAACGGCTACGCCCATCAGCCCGTAAGCATGGTTGAGCAATACTCCAAGCGGCGCGCCGACAGCCATCGCGCCATAAGTCGCCACGCCGTTCCACGAGATCACCCGCGCCGTATGTTTCGCACCCACCGCGCCAATCCCCCACAAGGTGGTTCCGGTGCTGCCGAAGCTTTCGCCTACGCCTAAGAAAACGCGTGCCAGACAAAGTAATAGCAGGCTCGCCAGCGGATAAGCAGCAAACCAGAAGGCAATCGCGTAAAACACGCCACTCATCCCGCAGCAAATCAGACCAAAAATCACCACCCGTTTTGGCCCAAGCATATCCGCGTAACGCCCGGCATGCGGGCGGCTGATGAGCGTTGAAAAATACTGAACGCTGATCACCAGTCCTGCCAGCACCGAGTTGTATCCCAGCGTGTTATGCACAAAGCCTGGCAAGACGGCGAGCGGTAAGCCGATGGTCAGATAGACAACGAAGGTAAACAGCATGAACGACAAAATGCGTTTATTGAGCAGAGCGTTAGAACGAAGCGTACTTAAAGACATGGGCGGACCCGAAAATGAGATCACAGAGAGTGGAATCAACAGTATAAACAGGTTTTAGCCTCGAAACGGGCTAAAAATGTTATTGGCTGTAACGCAGATTTTGTTTTGCAGAGAAATCTGAGACGTATCACGTCAGCCCGCGCCCCGCCTGACTTGCTGCCACAGGGTCATGGCCTGTAAAGCCCCATCATCACAGGTCTTTGTCCTTAAAGAACCATCTGGTACGACATTATGGTCTATGCTTAATCCAACAGTCACACAAGGAGAGACGGAATGTTTAAGAAAACAGATAAAGTAGAAAAAAATATCAATCAGGACGTAACCCTGCTGGCGGATACGCTGGATGAAGTACTTCAGTCTGCAGGCGATAAATCCAAGGATGAATTGGATAAACTCCGCAGCAAAGCACAGGGCGTTCTGCGTGATACACGCGCACGTTTTAACACCGATAAAATTAGCCAGCAGGCACGTGATGCGGCGGCTACAGCCAATGATTATGTGAAAGATAATCCGTGGTATGGCGTCGGTGCCGGTGCGGCAATCGGTATTGTTATCGGTGTCCTTCTGGGACGTCGCTAACAAAAAAGGCAATTAGTGATGTTTCACTCCTGTGTCGGGAATATGCCTTAAAAAGCTGAAACATCCGCGTGGCTCCCTCATTGCCGCGTAATTGCTAAAAAGACGACGGAGCCTTCGGGCTCCGTTTTCTATTTCTGGTTCTGGCTTCCTGAAATCACCCGCTCCAACCGCTGCACCAGCCCTTGGGCCTGCTCCTGAGAACTGATATTAGGAAACCCCATCAGCAAACCGTTCGGGCGTAACGCTCCGCCACGCTCACGCCGCTCAACCTGCCAGTCGGAAAGCGCCTGCACCGCCAGCCCCTGTTCGCGGGCATGTCTGGCGATCAGCGCGTCATCCAGACGGGTATTCAGGCTGGCGGATAACTGGATCCCGCCGACCTGCTGATTCACGCGTAACACCCCGGCCGGAAACTGCGCCGTCAGCGCCTGTTCGAGATAACCACGGCGTTCAGCATAAAGCTGGCGCATCCGTTTCAGATGCCGGTAGAAATGCCCCTGTTCGATGAATTCCGCAATGCTGCTTTGCACCAAAGGCGGCGTGCCGCAAATTCGCAGCGGGCAATATGCCTCGATTTTTTCCACCAGACTTTCCGGCACCACCACATAGCCGCAGCGAAGCGCCGGAAACATCACTTTGCTGAACGTTCCAGCGTAAATCACCCTTCCCTGCGTATCGAGACTTTTCAGCGAAGGCAAAGGCTGTCCGTGATAACGGAACTCGCTGTCGTAATCATCTTCAATAATCCACGCTTGTTGCTGTGCTGCCCAGTCCAGCAGCGCCATGCGCCGCGCTAAACTCATGGTCACGCCGGTCGGGCTTTGGTGCGCGGGCGTAACAACGGCAAATCGTGCGTCAGGAAACTGCTTCACCGCCTGCGGCACATTCATGCCCTCATCATCCACGTTCACCGCCATGGCAACCGCACCTGCCGCACGGAAAAATGCCTGCGTAACCGGATAACCCGGGTCTTCCAGCCAGACGCCGTCGCCCGGTTGCAGCAGACTGCCGATGATCAAATCCAGTACCGGCGCATAGCCGCCGCAGATAAATATCTGTTCCGGACGGCAGGTAAACCCGCGGGAAAGTTGCAGATAACGGGCTACCGCGTGGCGTAAAACGTCTGTACCCGCCAGCGGCGGATGGCCTAAATCATTCATGCCGGTGTGCCGGATTTGCCTAGAGACAATGCGCGACCAGATAGCACGCGGGAACGCATCCAGCGCTGGCAGACCGAGCTGGAAAGGAAGGGAAGAAACAGAAGGCAACATCGGGTTGATGGGCTTACGCCCGGCGTCTTTTCTGACCGGCGCTGGCTCGGGGGAGGATAAACTTTCCGGCGCGCTGACCACCGTTCCGGCCTGTCCGCGGCTTTGCAAAAAGCCTTCCGCCATCAGCAGGCCATAGGCATTTTCCACCGTGGCGCGCGCCACGCCAAGTTCACTGGCCAGCGCCCGCACCGACGGCACACGGCTGTCGCGTTTAAGCTGTCCTGCCATGATCGCCTGTTTTACCCGCTGATAAATCTGGCGGTAAAGCGGTGCTTTGTGTCGGGGATCGAGCTGAAAGGAAAGACTGAAGCCGCGCATCATGACCTGTATAAATATGTATTTTATGGCTCTGTAGTATAGACCATACGAGGCGTAAAGTTACGGTCATTGAGACGCACGGTGCGTCACTGTTTACTTCAATATCTCCCAGAGGAAATCATCATGACTGCACTTCGCCTGCCTTACTATTCCCTGTCTTCTTCAGTGATGGAACCGATGAAAGCCGCGCTCGGCGCACTGGAAAACGGTCCGCTGGATAACGTGATTATCGAACTGGCGTTCCTGCGTGTTTCGCAAATTAACGGCTGTGCGTATTGTCTGGATATGCACTCTAAAGCGTTGCGCAAAATGGACGTCGCGCAGACCAAACTGGATCAACTGGCGGGCTGGCAGGTCAGCCATGCGTATTCTGAACGTGAACGCGCGGCACTGGCCTGGGCTGAATCACTCACTCTTATTGCCGCTACCGGCGCACCGGATAACGCCTTTGAGCCACTGAAAGCACAATTCAGCGACGTGGAAATCTCAGAACTGACCTTCGCCATCGGTCTGATGAATGCGTTTAACCGTCTCGCGGTGGGTATGCGCCAGTAATCTGACCGCTCGAAAATTGAACTAAAAAAGTTTTCCCTCTCCAGCCCGCTGCCTGCGGGCTTTGCCGTTTTTGCAATAAGCAAATTTAGAAAATCTACATATTGTGTGGTTGAAAATTTAAATCACCACATCTAGTATTCAGTCCATCGGAACGCCACGATGGCACCGACTCTCGCGCCTTTCCCCCGGCTGAAACAGCCGCACAGCGGGCAGGCAAAAATTGTCTCTGATTTCTTACTAGATGGAAATACGAATCATGAGCATTATTATTTACAGTAAACCAGACTGTGTCCAGTGCAACGCGACTTACCGTGCATTCGATAAACAAGGCATCGCCTACGAAGTTGTCGATTTGACTCAGGATGAGCAGGCTCTCGGGCAGGTTCGTGCGATGGGTTATCAGCAAGTTCCGGTGATTGTGGCCGGTGACGACCACTGGTCTGGTTTCCGTCCGGACAAAATCAGCGCCCTGCGCCAGCTTCAGAACGCGTTCTGAGGACCGGCGGATGAATCCGTTGGTCTATTTTTCCAGCAGTTCAGAAAACACCCATCGCTTCGTCGGCAGAACGGGATTGCCGGCGATCCGCATCCCGACAGAGCGTCAGCCTGAAAAATTGCGTGTCGACACACCGTATATTTTGGTGGTGCCGAGCTACGGCGGCGGATCGTCCAAAGGCGCGGTGCCGACACAAGTGATCCGTTTTCTGAACGATGAACATAACCGTTCACTCATCCGCGGCGTTATCGCCGCCGGTAACACCAACTTCGGCGCAGCGTATTGCATTGCCGGTGAGATTATTTCCCAGAAGTGTCAGGTGCCTTACCTGTACCGCTTTGAATTGCTGGGAACGCCGGAAGACGTTGCAAAGGTCAGACAGGGAGTAACAGAATTTTGGCAGCGACAGAACTAGCAATTACCGACCCCGGCACCAGCAGCCCGGATTATCATGCGCTTAACGCGATGCTGAATCTGTTCGACGCTAACGGCCAGATCCAGTTTGATAAAGACCGCCTGGCCGCGCGCCAATACTTCCTGCAACACGTCAATCAAAACACGGTGTTTTTCCATAATCTGGCGGAGAAACTGCGTTATCTGGTGGAAGAAGGCTATTACGAAGCCGCCGTGCTGGATCAGTACGCGTTTGACGATATTAAAGCGTTATTCAAACAAGCTTACGCCAAAAAATTCCGCTTCCAGACCTTTCTGGGCGCATTCAAGTATTACACCAGCTACACGCTGAAAACCTTTGACGGCAAGCGCTACCTTGAGCGTTATGAAGATCGCGTGTGCATGGTGGCGATGACGCTGGCACGCGGCGATATTCAGCTCGCCCGCCATTTTGTTGATGAGATCATTTCCGGCCGCTTCCAGCCAGCAACGCCGACATTCCTCAACTGCGGAAAAAAACAGCGCGGCGAACTGGTGTCCTGTTTCCTGTTACGCATTGAAGACAACATGGAATCTATCGGTCGCTCGGTCAACTCGGCCTTACAGCTCTCCAAACGCGGCGGCGGCGTGGCCTTTATGCTGACCAACATCCGTGAAGTGGGCGCGCCGATCAAGCGCATCGAAAACCAGTCTTCCGGCGTTATTCCGATCATGAAGATGCTGGAAGATGCCTTCTCTTACGCCAATCAGCTCGGCGCGCGTCAGGGCGCGGGCGCGGTGTATCTGAACGCTCATCACCCGGATATTCTGCGTTTCCTCGATACTAAGCGCGAAAACGCCGACGAAAAAATCCGTATTAAAACGCTGTCGCTCGGTGTGGTCATTCCGGATATCACGTTCGAACTGGCGAAGAACAACGAAGATATGTACCTGTTCTCGCCGTATCACGTGGAGAAAGTGTACGGCGTGCCGATGTCTGAAATCAGCATCAGCGAGAAATACCGCGAGATGGTGAATGACAAACGCATTCACAAAAGCAAAATCAACGCGCGCGAATTCTTCCAGGTGCTGGCGGAGATTCAGTTTGAATCCGGCTATCCGTACATGATGTTTGAAGACACGGTGAACCGCGCCAATCCGATCAAAGGTCGCATCAATATGAGCAACCTGTGTTCGGAGATTTTGCAGGTGAATTCGCCGACGGTCTACGGTGAAGACCTGTCTTATCAGGAAATTGGCAAAGACATTTCCTGTAATCTCGGCTCACTGAATATCGCCTCGGCGATGGATTCACCGGATTTCGGCAATACCGTGGAAATGGCGGTTCGCGCGCTGACGGCAGTCTCTGACATGAGCCATATCCGTTCGGTGCCATCCATCGATCAGGGGAATCAGGATTCGCACGCCATCGGCCTCGGTCAGATGAACCTGCACGGTTATCTGTGCCGCGAGCGTATTTATTACGGCTCAGAAGAAGGTCTGGATTTCACCAATATCTATTTCTGCACCGTGGCTTTCCATGCGATCCGCGCCTCGAACCAGATCGCTATCGAGCGCCAGCAGTCATTTAAAGGTTTCAGAGATTCCACCTACGCCAGCGGCGCGTATTTTGACAAATATATCGATGACGCACTGGCGGCGAAATGGCAGCCGAAAACCGACCGCGTGCGCGAACTGTTTGCTGACGCCGGGATTGCTATTCCGACTACCGCAGACTGGGCGGCGCTGAAAGATTCCGTGATGCAGCACGGGCTGTATAACCAGAATTTACAGGCGGTGCCGCCGACTGGTTCTATTTCTTACATCAATAATTCGACGTCGAGTATTCACCCGATTGTGTCCCGCGTAGAAATCCGCAAAGAGGGCAAGATTGGACGCGTGTATTATCCGGCGGCGTTTATGACCAATGACAATCTGGATTACTACCAGGATGCCTACGAAATCGGCCCGGAAAAAATCATTGATACCTACGCCGAAGCCACGCAGCACGTCGATCAGGGGTTGTCACTGACGCTATTCTTCCGCGATACCGCCTCCACGCGCGACATTAACAAAGCGCAGATTTACGCCTGGCGCAAAGGCATCAAAACCATTTATTACATCCGTCTGCGCCAGATGGCGCTGGAAGGCACCGAAGTTCAGGGCTGCGTTTCCTGCACGCTGTAACCGATTGAAAGGACTTAAAAGATGAGCGCAGTAAAAACATTCACAGTAAAACAAAGGTTAGTACCCCAACCGGTCAGCAAAGCCATCAACTGGAACAAAATCCAGGACGATAAAGACCTCGAAGTGTGGAATCGCCTGACGTCGAATTTCTGGCTGCCTGAAAAGGTGCCGTTGTCGAACGATATTCCGTCGTGGGCGACGCTCAGCGCGCAGGAAAAACAACTGACGATCCGCGTATTTACCGGCCTGACGCTGCTGGATACCGTGCAAAACGTGGTCGGCGCACCGACGCTGATGAAAGATGCGGTGACGCCACACGAAGAAGCGGTTTACTCGAATATCTGCTTTATGGAAGCGGTGCATGCGCGTTCTTACAGTTCAATTTTCTCGACGCTGTGCGCCACCGTGGACGTGGATGAAGCCTACCGCTGGAGCGAGGAAAACGTCGCGCTGCAAAATAAAGCGGCGATCATTTTGTCGTATTACGACGGAGAAGATCCGCTGATGAAGAAAGTCGCCAGCGTGTTCCTTGAGTCGTTCCTGTTCTACTCCGGTTTTTATCTGCCGATGTACTGGTCGAGCCGCGCCAAGCTCACCAACACCGCGGATCTGATCCGTCTGATCATCCGTGACGAAGCGGTTCACGGTTACTACATCGGCTATAAATTCCAGAAAGCGCTGGCACTGGAAAGCGAAGAGCGTCAGCGTCAGATCAAGGAGCAGGCGTTTGATCTGATTCAGGATTTGTACGACAACGAGATCCGCTACACCGAAGAACTGTATGACGGTGTAGGCTGGAGCGAAGACGTGAAGAAATTCCTGCATTACAACGCCAACAAAGCGCTGATGAATCTCGGCTACGAAGCCCTGTTCCCGGCCAGCATGGCGGATGTGAATCCGGCGATCCTCTCCGCATTATCGCCAAACGCCGACGAAAACCACGACTTCTTCTCCGGATCCGGATCTTCGTATGTGATCGGCAAAGCCGTCAATACCGAAGACGAGGACTGGGATTTCTGATGTTGCTGTAATTTCTTCAAGGGTTACAATAAAACAGTGTTTCAAAAATAACCCTACTTCCTCTAAAAAGAAGGAAACATCATGCCGTATCAGGCCTCCCCCTCCCGCTACGAAACCATGCAATTCCGCCGCTGCGGTCAGAGCGGTTTAAAACTCCCTGCACTGTCTCTTGGCCTGTGGCACAGCTTCGGCCATGTCAGCCAGCTCGAATCCCAGCGCGCATTACTGCAAAAAGCCTTTGATTTAGGCATCACTCATTTTGATCTGGCGAATAACTACGGCCCGCCTCCGGGTTCAGCCGAAGAGAATTTTGGTCGTTTGCTGAAGCAGGATTTCGCCCCGTATCGCGATGAACTGATTATCTCCACCAAAGCTGGTTATGACATGTGGCCTGGACCTTACGGCTCCGGCGGTTCACGCAAATATCTGCTGGCAAGCCTTGATCAAAGCCTTCAACGCATGGGGCTGGATTACGTCGATATCTTCTATTCTCATCGCGTGGATGAAGAAGCGCCGATGGAAGAAACCGCAGCAGCGCTGGCTTACGCCGTGCAAAGTGGCAAAGCGTTGTATGTCGGGATTTCGTCTTATTCGCCGGAACGTACACAGAAAATGGCTGAACTGCTGCGCGAGCTAAAAGTGCCGCTGCTTATTCATCAGCCTTCTTACAATCTGCTGAACCGCTGGGTCGATAAGAGTGGTTTACTGGATACGCTGGAACAAAACGGCGCGGGCTGCATTGCCTTTACGCCGCTGGCTCAGGGCTTGCTGACCGGTAAATACCTCAACGGTATTCCGGACGGTTCGCGGATGCAGGTGGAAGGGAATAAAGTGCGCGGGCTGAATGCCAGGATGCTGTCTGAGGAAAACCTGAACAGCCTGCGGCTGCTCAATGAAATGGCGGAACAGCGCGGACAGACGATGGCGCAGATGGCGCTGAGCTGGCTGCTGAAAGACAACCGCGTGACGTCAGTGCTGATTGGCGCGAGCCGTCCTGAACAACTGGATGAAAACGTCAAGGCGCTGGACAATCTGCGTTTCACCGCAGAAGAACTGGCAGCGATTGATAAACATGTGGCGGATGGTGAATTGAATCTGTGGCAGGCGTCATCAGATAAGTAAATATTCAAAGTAAAACAGGCGGATATCCTGAAAAGGATCCGCCTTTTTTTAGCTCATCAGCTCTAAACGTCGTGCTGTTTCGTAATGATCGACCCAGTACTGATTATCCAGTGATGAAATCGTGACGCCTTCAATTTTCGAGGCATGAATAAACTGATGATCCCCGACATACACGCCGACATGACGATCGCCAGGCGACGTTTTGAAAAAGACTAAATCCCCCGGTTTCAGGCTATTTTTACTCACTTTTCTGCCGTTCCTGATTTGCTGAAACGTGGTTCTCGGCAGGCGTTTTTGCAGGGAATCCCGGAAGAGATGTTGCATCAGCGCCGAACAATCGACACCTTTGTGTGTGGTTCCACCCCAGCGATAATGCGTCCCTTTCCAGCGCGGATATTCAGCCAGCAAGGCACTTTTAATATTTTCTGAGTTGCCGGTGTTAACCGCAGTGACAGAGGATCCTTTTCCATCAAAAAGCTCGCTGTGGAAAAATTTATAGGTATCCATAGACTCAAACTCTTTAGGCATATCAAAAGCAAAGGAATGGGTGCTGAATAAACCGGCTACAAGAAGCAGTAAGGCAGAAACAAGCGATTTAATACGGAACATGCGTGGATTCTTTCGTTAAAAAATAATGCTCTTCCTTACGTGGGAACCGGCTCTCGGGGCGGGTGACTCGTCTCTGAGTGCGCAAATAATAACCAGATAAAGTGAAATAATCTGGCTATTTTATGTCCAGTTTTGGACTGCGGATTTTTTCTCAGTGAAACCAGCCCCTTCGGTGAAAGGGGCTGTTACGGGGATTATGAAAAGAACTTCGCCAGCACAAATAATCCGACTGAAACGTTGATTGCACCACCGATGCGGGTAGCGATTTGCGCGAAAGGCATCAGCGTCATACGGTTACCCGAAGTCAGAATAGCCACGTCACCGGTGCCGCCCTGCCCGCTCTGGCAGCAGGAAACAATCGCCACATCAATCGGATGCATACCGATTTTCTTGCCGACGTAAAAACCGGTGCCGACCAGCGCCAGCACGGTGGTCACGATCACGAGGAGGTTTTGCAGGGTAAAAGCGTTGATCAGTTCCTGCCACGGCGTGATCGCCACACCCACCGCGAACAGCACCGGATAGGTCACTGCGGTGCGGAAGAATTTATACACCGTCATCGAGCCGTGCTGAATGGTCGGTGAAACGCCATTTGCCAGTTTTACCAGTACTGCCGCGAATAACATGCCGACCGGCGCGGGCAGGCCGATCCACTTCTGACCGAGCATCCCGACCATGTAAAGCAGGATCGCCAGCAGCGCGCCACAGGCCAGCGCATTCACGCCCGGATTTCCTTCGAATTTGTCAGTTCCGCTGCCCAACTCACCTTTTTTCGACGGCATCAGCTGCCCCTCACCGGTCAGATGCGGATAGCGTTTCCCCAGCTGATTCAGCACGCCCGCCAGCACAATTGCCGTCAGACCGCCCAGCATCACGATCGGCAGAATACGCCCCAGCGCCACACCTTGTTCCATGTGCAAAATGGTCGCATAACCCATCGACAGCGGGATCGCACCTTCACCTACGCCACCGGCCATGATCGGCAGGATCAGGAAAAAGAAGGTTTGCATTGGCGGTAAACCTAACACCGTGCCCATCGCCATTCCGGCAATCATGCCCACCACTTCACCGCATAACATCGGCACAAAAATGCGCATAAAGCCCTGGATCAGCACCTGGCGGTTCATGCTCATGATGCTGCCGACAATAATGCAGCAGATGTAGAGATACAGAATATTGGTGGATTTATAGAATTTGACCGTGGAATCCACCACGACGTCCGGCAGTAAACCGTAATGCACCATCGCCGATGGAATAAAGGTGGCGCAAATCGCCGCCGCACCGAGTTTGCCGACGACGGGTAAGCGTTTGCCGAATTCGCCACAGGCAAAACCGAAGAAGGCCAGCGTGGCAACCATCACCACAATGTCGCTGGGTAATTTGCCGTTCAGGCAGTCGAGCAGGATCAGCACACCGGCCAGCAGGAAGAAAGGCAGCGGGATAATGCCTATCTTGTAGTTATCAAGAATATGCCACCATTTTTGCCTGACCGAGAGGCCGGAGGTTTTCTTTTCTTTGACTGCGATGTAGGAATCGTCGGTTGTGCTCATGACATTGCCTCTTTCTTATAAATACTTTTCTTATTGATGTTCTGAGCATAAGAAAACAGCAGGTCAGCCGGATGTGAGTTTGTTCAAATTAAAACCGCAGGGATTAAGGTTGTTATGGTGTTTATGGAGTTAATGTTATTTGATTTATAAGGATTATCAGATTTGTAGTAAAAAGCCCTATTACCCTTGTAATCACTGAGTGAATTCATCGTTATTTATAATGCCTGTTCACAACTCTGTCTTTGTCCGATTACCGCCCTTACTGCCCCGTGGTACGCTTATTCAATGTGTATCTTTACGTTAATCTTGCAGCAGGCCGTATGAAACTCCGCATGCCTTTTCAGGTAAAACTCTTTTTATCTCTGGTGGTATTTTCCTGCCTGTTGCTGGCACTGCTGGGCGCTATTTTATTTCATATCATCGATCGTCAGTTGCATCACGACCTCGGCCAGCGCGCACGGGTTCAGGCCAGTGAAATCGCGCTGATGCCGGGACTGGCGCAGAAGGTTAAGGCGCGGGATACCACCGGGATCGCACGACTTATCCAGCCTTTACGCGATAAAAGCGATGCCAGTTATATCGTCATCGGCGATAACCGCGAGCTGCATCTTTATCATTCACAATCACCGGAGCGGATCGACCTGCCGATGATTGGCGGTGATAACGCGGAGGTGCTGGCGGGGAAAACCATTATTTCCGTCCGGCAAGGCGGTATAGGTGTTTCATTGCGCAGTAAAGCGCCGATCCTGGATGAGAATAATCGGGTCATTGGTATTGTCTCCGTCGGCTACCTCACTTCTTATATTGATAATATTAACGGCCATCGTCTGGCGCAGGCCGGTTTATACGGTTTGCTTCTTTTATTACTGCTGTTCATTTTTTCGTGGATGTTCACCCGCAACGTTAAAAAACAGATGTTCTGGCTTGAACCCAAAGATATCGCGCTGCTGGTTCGCCAGCAAAAAGCCTTGCTGGAAGCCATGTACGAAGGCGTATTCGCAGTTAATGCCCAAAAACAGCTGATTTCCATTAACCGCGCCGCACGCGAGTTGCTTGATATCCATCAGCCAGAAAATGAACTGCTGGGTAAACCGTTGGCGGAAGTGCTTCAGACACCGCCCACCTTCTTCACGCAAAGTGGTATCAGTGAAAATAACAGCCAGCATGATCAGATTACGGTGCTCAATCAGAGACAGGTGATCGTCAACCGCGTCCCGATAGAACTGGAACCGGGTAAAGAAAGCGGCTGGGTGTTCAGTTTCCGCGATAAAAACGACATAAATACGCTGAGCAGCCAGCTGAGTCAGGTGAAACGCTACGCAGACAATCTGCGCATCATGCGCCACGAACAGCTGAACTGGACCGCAACACTGGCGGGTTTGCTGCAAATGCAGCGTTACGACGATGCGATGCACTATATTCAGGCGCAGTCGGAAGGTGCGCAGGCAGTGCTGGATTTCGTCTCGGCGCGCTTCACTTCGCCGGCACTTTGCGGCCTGCTGCTGGGGAAATACGTCAGTGCGCGCGAAAAAGGCGTTGAACTCAGTTTCGATCCCGCCTGCCAGCTCACCCGCATTCCGGCGGCTATCACTGAAACCGAGCTGATGTCGGTGGTCGGTAATCTGCTGGATAACGCCGTGGATGCCACCCTCAACGCGCTGACGCCTTCTGTGCCGGTCGAACTGTATATTTCAGACAGGAATCAGGAGCTGCTGATTGAAGTCGCCGATCAGGGCAGCGGCGTGGATGATGACCTGAAACCGCGCCTGTTTGAACAGGGCGTGACAAGCAAGCCCTCAGGCGACCACGACACGACCGGCGCGGAACATGGTATCGGGCTTTATCTGGTGGCCGGATATGTCCGTCAGGCCGGCGGCAGCATCGAAATCTCAGACAACACGCCGCAAGGTACGATATTTTCAGTCTTTATCCCGTACCCGGCTGAAGCATTAACAGGACAGAACCATGAATAACAGCAGCGCTCTCGATGTCGTGATTGTGGAAGACGAGCCGCATCTGGCCGGTCTGCACCGCGATTTTATCGAGCAAAATTTCAATCTGCGTGTCGTGGGTATCGCCGCCACGCTGGAACAGGCGCGCTCGTTGTTGCGCCTGCATGAGCCACGGCTGATTTTGCTCGATAACTATTTACCGGACGGCCAGGGTGTGGATTTAATCAACAGCCCGCTGCTGAAAAGCTTCGATTGTTCGGTGATTTTCATTACCGCGGCCAGCGATATGCAAACCTGTAGCCAGGCGATGCGTAGCGGCGCGTTCGATTACATTATCAAACCGGTGTCTTTCCACCGGCTGCAAAGTTCACTGGAACGTTTTATGCAGCTGGTGCAAACGCTGCGTAATGTGAAAGTCGTCGATCAGCGGGCTCTGGATAAGTTGTTCAATCTGCCCGCCAGCGATACACCGGCAGCCCCTTCTGCCAAAGGCATCGAGCCCAATACGCTCGAACTGGTTCAGCGCGCATTTAACGCGAAACCGGACGTCAGCTGGTCGGTTGAAGAAGTCGTTGAGGAAGTCGGGATCAGCAAAACGACAGGCCGCCGATATCTGGAATATTGCGTGGAAATTGGCTTTATCGGCGTCGAGATGCAGTACGGAAATATCGGCCATCCACGGCGCCTGTACCGGAAAATAGCCGTCACAAAAAATTCTGAGGCCTGAGACTCAATTTCCTCTTTTTTCCGTGACGAATTTCACGTTCATCGCCGGTGTCAGCACCGGCAAATTACGCCCTCTGCCCGCCGAATCCTGCCATTATATCAACTCAATTTCCTCTTTCAGACAACCGGTAAATTCACCGGTAATCACCCTCCCTGAAATCACTATTTACACCTGTAAAGTCTGCGCAAAAAATTCGCATTTCCCGGTTAAATTCCCTGCAATTATTAATGATAAAAAATCGACAACAAGATCATAAAATAAAACAAATAAAAACAATCACTTAAATATATATTATGAATAATATACTTAATTTAAATGCAGCGGAAAACCGCCCGCCATGAAGCCCTGAAAATTGTCATTAAATGTCAGCGGATCCAGACAAAATTAGACAAGCCCGATACACACAAATACGCAACCCGAAACACAATCACGAATATTATTCAGAAACATTGAGACTTGTCTCAGAATTTCGATGTGTTAGGGTATAAAGCGTTCACTATTTTGTTACAGGCAAAATCTTATACGGTCCAACACAAAAACTAGACATCGAGCCGATACGGCTATTTATATCCAAGGAATGCACATTGCATGGCAATTAAAATCGAAGTAAAGAATCTTTATAAGGTATTTGGCGAAAACCCGGATCGCGCTTTCAAGATGATTGATGCAGGCAAGGGTAAAGAAGAAATTTTTGAGAAAACCGGTCTTTCACTTGGCGTTAAGAATGCCAGTCTGGCCATTGAAGAAGGCGAGATTTTCGTCATCATGGGGTTATCCGGTTCCGGTAAATCCACCATGGTACGCCTTCTCAATCGTCTGATAGAGCCCACCCGTGGCGAAGTCCTGATCGACGGCGAAGATATCGCCAAAATCTCAGAAGCAAAATTGCGCCAGGTGCGCCGCAGTAAAATCAGTATGGTCTTTCAGTCCTTTGCGCTGATGCCACACCTGACCGTGTTGAATAACACCGCGTTTGGTATGGAACTGGCCGGTGTGCCGGTCGAAGAGCGCAATGCCAAAGCCATTGACGCCCTGCGTCAGGTCGGGCTGGAAAACTATGCCAACTCTTATCCTGATGAACTGTCGGGCGGTATGCGCCAGCGTGTCGGTTTAGCCCGCGCCATGGCCAATAATCCTGACATTCTGCTGATGGATGAAGCCTTCTCAGCACTCGATCCGTTAATTCGTACTGAAATGCAGGATGAGCTGGTGAAGCTTCAGGCTCAGCATCAGCGCACCATTGTGTTTATTTCTCATGATCTCGACGAAGCCATGCGCATCGGCGACCGCATCGCCATTATGCAGGGCGGCGAAGTGGTGCAGGTCGGCACGCCGGAAGACATTCTTAATAATCCGGCCAACGACTATGTGCGCACCTTCTTCCGCGGTGTCGATATCAGTCAGGTCTTCAGTGCCAAAGACATTGCCCGCCGTCGTGGCACGCTTATTCGTAAAACCCCCGGTTTTGGTCCCCGTGCCGCCCTTAAGCTGCTCGAAGACGAAGACCGTGAATATGGTTATGTGCTTGAACGTGGACAGAAATTCATCGGCGTGGTGTCGATTGAATCCCTGAAAACTGCGCTTAAAGCCAATCAGTCGCTGGAAAGTGCCCTGCTGGAATCTCCGGCAGCCGTGCAGGCAGACATGCCTCTCAGCGAACTGATTTCTCATGTCGCCGCCGCGCCTTGCGCCGTACCGGTGATCAATGAGGACAATAACTATATCGGCATTATTTCCAAAGCCATGCTGCTTCAGGCTCTGGACAAAGAAGGGGGTAACGAATGAGCATTTCAACCGTAACGAACACGATGACACAGCACGCACAAGCCGCTCAGGCACAGGCCCTGGATCCGTCCGTCGATCCGTGGAGTGCCGATAACGCCAGTGGCGGTGTTGCACCACAAGCTGACGCCGCGACGAGTGCAGCGCCAGCCGATGCCAGCAGCAGTGATCCATGGGGCGGTGGCAGCGATGCCGCGACCAGCGCACCGGATGCCACCCATCATGCCGCCGCGCAGGCCAACGACTGGCTGAGCGTCGCACCGGAACAGCATCAGCATTTTAATATTCTCGATCCGTTTCACAGCACGCTGATCCCGCTCGACCGCTGGGTCACTGAGGGGATCGACTGGCTGGTCGGTAACTTCCGCCCTGTCTTCCAGGGGATCCGCGTCCCGGTCGATTTCGTTCTCAGCGGTTTCCAGCACGGTCTGGAATCTCTGCCCGCTCCGATTGCGATCCTGGTCTTTGCCCTGCTTGCGTGGCAGATGGCCGGTTTGGGTATGGGTGCAGCCACGCTGGTTTCGCTGGTGCTGATCGGTGCGATCGGTGCCTGGTCACAGGCAATGGTGACGCTGGCGCTGGTTCTGACCTCGCTGTTCTTCTGTATCCTGATAGGTTTACCGCTCGGGATATGGCTGGCGCGCAGCCAGAAGGCGGCCAAGATTATCAGGCCGTTACTGGATGCCATGCAGACCACACCAGCGTTCGTTTATCTGGTGCCGATCGTCATGCTGTTTGGTATCGGTAACGTACCTGGCGTCGTGGTGACGATTATCTTTGCCTTGCCGCCTGTCGTGCGTCTGACCATTCTGGGTATCAATCAGGTGCCGGAAGACCTGATCGAAGCCGCGAAATCATTTGGTTCCAGCCCGCGTCAGATGTTGTTTAAAGTTCAGCTGCCACTGGCGATGCCGACCATCATGGCCGGGATTAACCAGACGCTGATGCTGGCACTGTCGATGGTGGTCATCGCCTCGATGATCGCCGTGGGTGGTCTGGGTCAGATGGTTCTGCGCGGTATCGGCCGTCTGGACATGGGTCTGGCATCGGTCGGTGGTGCGGGTATCGTTATCCTCGCCATTATTCTCGACCGCCTCACCCAGTCGATGGGTCGCGACAGCCGCAGTAAAGGCGGTCACCGCTGGTTCACCCGCGGTCCTGTCGGTCTGGTGATGAAGCCTTTCACCAAAAAAGCCTGATCCACATACTGCATTTTTCCCGGCGGTTCGCTGCCGGGAACTCTCAAAAGCTAAAACAACGCAGTCCACTCTTACGTATTCATAAGCCACAAACTTAAAAAGAATAAGGGTTCACCATGCGCACAACTCAGAATAAGACACACATCAAAACACTCATCCTCGCATTATCTATTGCGACACCTGCCGCTTTCGCTGCTGATTTACCGGGCAAAGGCGTGGTCGTCAAACCGTTGCAAAGCACCATTGCAGAAGAAACTTTTCAGACCGAACTGGTTAACCGTGCACTGGAAAAACTGGGCTACGACGTTCAGCAAACCGGTGAAGTGGATTACAACGTGGCGTATACCGCCATCGCCAGCGGTGATTCCACTTACATGGCCGTGAACTGGGAACCTCTGCAAAAAGACATGTATAACGCAGCCGGTGGCGACCAGAAATTCTACCGTCAGGGCACTTATATCACCGGCGCGGCACAGGGTTATCTGATCGACAAGAAAACCGCCGACAAATATCACATCCACGATTTGTCGCAGCTGAAAGACCCGAAAATCGCCAAACTGTTTGACGCCGACGGCGACGGCAAAGCTGATATGGCAGGCTGTAATCCGGGCTGGGTCTGCGGCCAGGTGATCAATACCCAAATCAAGGCTTACGGCCTGAGTGATACCGTGACGCAAAACGAGGGAAACTATTCGGCGATTATCGCTGACACCCTCACCCGCTTTAAATCCGGTAAGCCGGTGTTGTATTTCACCTGGACACCGTACTGGGTCAGCAACGAGATGAAACCGGGCAAAGACGTGGTCTGGCTGACGGTGCCGTTCTCGGCAAATCCGGGTTCGCAGAAGGACATGGATACCACCCTGCCTAACGGCAAGAACTATGGCTTCCCGGTCAATAACGAACACATTGTGGCAAACAAAGCCTGGGCTGAGAAAAACCCGGCAGCCGCGAAACTGTTCGCCATCATGAAATTGCCACTGGCCGACGTGAATGCACAGAACCTGCGAATGCATGAAGGTGAATCCTCATCAGAAGATATCCAGCAGCACGTTGATGGCTGGATCAAGGCGCATCAGGCGACCTTCGATGGCTGGATTAAAGAAGCTGCTGACGCAGCAAAATAACGCATTATAAAAATCGAGGAATTTATGAAAAAGACAGGAATCTGGGCGGTTGCCGCCCTCACCACATTTGCAACAGCCACTACATTCGCTGCCGATCTGCCGGGTAAAGGCATCAGCGTGACGCCGGTCCAGAGTACCATCAGTGAGGAGTCTTTTCAGACCGAACTGGTAAGCAAGGCGCTGGAAAAACTGGGCTATGACGTGCAGCCAACCCGTGAGGTCGATTACAACGTCGGTTACACAACGCTGGCTGCCGGTGATGCGACCTTCACCGCCGTCAACTGGTCACCGCTGCATGATGAAATGTACAAAGCCGCCGGTGGCGACAAAGTCTTTTACCGCGAAGGCACCTACGTGACCGGCGCGGCACAAGGCTGGCTGATCGATAAGAAAACCGCTGAGAAATACCACATTACCAATATTGAACAGCTGAAGGATCCGAAACTGGCCAAGCTGTTTGATACCAACGGCGACGGCAAAGCCGATCTGACCGGCTGTACGCCGGGCTGGGGTTGTGAAGCCGCGCTGAATGAGCAGCTGAAAGCCTACGGACTGGAAAATACCGTGACCCACAATCAGGGTAACTATTCCGCGATGATTGCCGACACCATCACGCGTTACAAAGAAGGTAAGCCGATCTTCTATTACACCTGGACGCCGTACTGGGTCAGCAATGTGCTGGTTCCGGGCAAAGACGTGCTGTGGATGCAGGTACCGTTCTCTGTGGTACCGGGTGATAAAAATGCCGATACCACACTGCCAAACGGCAAAAACTACGGTTTCCCGGTGAGCACCATGCACATCGTGGCAAACAAAGCCTGGGCTGAGAAAAACCCGGCGGCGGCAAAACTGTTTGCCATCATGAAACTGCCACTCAAAGACATCAATGCGCAGAACGCCGCCATGCACGCGGGTAAAAATTCAGATGCTGATATCTCCGCGCAGACAGATGGCTGGATCAAAGCCCACCAGGAACAGTTCGACGGCTGGGTAAAAGAAGCGGCTGCCGCAGCGAAATAACATTACATCAGACTCAGTAAGGCCAGCGGGCGGGGAGAAATCTCCGCCCGTTTTTTTTGTCAATCGCCTTGGTGTGTATTCGTGTGTATAATGACACATTGTTAAGGAGAGCCCATGAAATCGACGGAATTGATTAAAGCGCTGCTTGCAGCGGGTTGTGAACTCAAGCGTCACCGGGGAGGAAGTCATCAAATTTGGTGGTCACCTGTCACCAACAAAACTTTTCCCGTTCCTCACCCCAAAAATGATTTACCTGTGGGAACCCTCAAATCCATTATGAAAATGGCAGGGATATGATCCTGCAACTGGAGGTTGAATATGTTCTTTTCAGTCGGGCTTGAAACGCCAAAAGATGATAAAACCGCGTACGGTATGGTGGTACCAGCATTTACCAAATTCGATTACGGGTGCTTCTCTGCAGCGGATACCCGTGAAGAAATCGCCCCTATGGTTCGAGAAGCCATCCTGATGACGGTAGAAGATTTGATCGAAAGCGAACGCTTTGTTGTTGATGATATTTTTGATGCCGGGCATTTGGTGTATGCCGCTAATCCCGAATATTCCGACTTCGATACCTGGTTTCTGATCGATATTGATCTGTCAGAGTTCGAAGGGAAGGCACACCGGATTAATATTTCGCTGCCTGATACTTTGATCAAACGTATTGATAATAAAGTTAAAAATCATCCGTCGTATCGCGACCGTAGCCATTTTCTGGCGATGGCCGCGCGTAAGGAATTGCTGGCTTAAGAGTCTCGCAGCAGGGAAATCCCCTGCTGCAAACAAGCCTGCCGGTACGGCTATTGCAAAACCAAATAGTTGCCATGAAAACTATTCATTGGTTTAATATTTCAACCAAAACGATAATCGTTTTTCGCATTCCCCTGCTTCTTCAATAAGATCTGTTATCCCCATTATGAAAAAAACGACCACACATTCACCACTCAGCCCGGCGCTGATTATTCTGATGGCAGTCGCCACCGGGCTCGCCGTCGCCAGTAACTATTACCCGCAGCCGCTGCTGGAAACTATCGCACGCGCATTTGATCTTTCCGTCAATCAGGCTGGATTTATCGTCACCGTGGCACAGCTTGGTTATGCCTGCGGGCTGATGTTTATCGTACCGCTCGGCGATATGTTCGAACGTCGCGGGTTAATAGTACTGATGACGCTGCTTTCCGCGGCAGGATTGCTGCTCACAGCCATGGCACCTACGCTGACCATCATGCTGGTCGGGACGGCGCTGACCGGGCTGTTCTCGGTGGTAGCGCAGATTCTGGTGCCGCTGGCGGCTACGCTGGCTGAACCAGAGCGTCGCGGTAAGGTGGTCGGGCTGATTATGTCCGGGCTGCTGCTGGGCATTTTGCTGGCGCGTACCGTCGCCGGTGCTCTGGCATCGCTGGGCGGCTGGCGCACGGTTTACTGGGTAGCGAGCGCACTGATGATCGTGATGGCGCTGGTCTTGTGGCGCAAGCTGCCGAAACACCAGCAGAAAACGGATCTGAATTATCCGCAGTTGCTGAAATCCATCTTCACGTTGTTCATCCACACGCCGGTGTTACGCACCCGTGCGCTGATCGGCATGTTCTGTTTCGCTAACTTCAGTATTTTATGGACGTCAATGGCGTTTCTGCTGGCGGGCCCGGCGTATCACTATTCCGAAGCCGTGATCGGACTGTTCGGGCTGGTGGGCGCGGCGGGTGCGCTGGCGGCTACCCGTGCGGGACATCTGGCGGATAAGGGCAAAGCGCATCTGACCACCACGGCGGGTCTGATTCTGCTGCTGCTGTCCTGGGCGGCGATTGCCTGGGGCCAGCACTCAGTGATTTCGCTAATTATCGGCATCATCGTTTTGGACCTTTCGGTTCAGGGCGTCCACATCACCAACCAAAGTGTCATCTACAAAACCATGCCGGAAGCACGTAACCGCCTGACCGCGGGTTACATGACGACGTACTTTATTGGGGGTGCGGTCGGCTCGCTGGTGTCCGCATCCGCCTATCAGGCCGCAGGCTGGTACGGCGTGTCAGCAGCAGGAACCCTTATGTGTGTGCTGAATTTACTGGTCTGGCTAAAGGGATATAAATACAAGCTGGCGTAATAACGTACGAAATTACATCAGGAGGGAACCATCACCCCTCCTGATTAGCTTGCGAATAATCATATTGGAAATTTATTTGAACCAAAGGGTGTTAACAATACTTACAGTCTGGTAATGTTTGCACCATGAATTATTTGCCGGAACTCATCCGGTTTCACAATCTTTTAAACACCCATGCAAAGCAACCCAGATCTCGAAGCACCCGACCCCGTCCGTGTTTCAACATTCGCACAAGGTATTACCGACAGCCTGCCCATTGTCATTGGCTATCTGCCCATCGCTTTTGCATTTGGCCTCAGCGCCGTAAAACTGGGATTCACCCCAGCTGAAAGTCTGCTTTTTTCCATTCTTATCTACGCTGGCGCCAGTCAGTTTGTGATCACCGCGCTGCTCAGCGCCGGAATGTCCTTGTGGGTTTCTGCCCTTACCGTGATGGCAATGGATGTACGACATGTGCTGTACGGGCCATCGCTGCGTAACCGTCTGGTGGGCAAACTCAATGGCAAAAAAACCGCGCTGTGGGCATTTGGCCTGACGGACGAAGTGTTTGCCGCTGCCACCGCAAGGCTTATCCGCGATAAACGCAGCTGGAGCGAAAACTGGATGTGCGGCATTGCGCTGTCTTCCTGGCTTTCATGGGTATTGGGTACTGCTGTGGGGGCGTTATTTGGCAACGGGCCACTGGAAAATTTCCCGGCTATCGAAGCCGCACTCGGCTTTATGTTACCGGCGCTTTTTCTGAGTTTTCTGCTCGCGGCGTTTAAGCGCCAGCAAAGTATGGTGTTTGTCGCGTCGCTGGCTGGCGCACTGGGCGGACTGCTGTTCTGGTCAATTCCCGCCGCTATCGGCTGCGGTCTGGCCGCCGGGTGCGTTGCCGCCCTGCTGCAACGCCCTCAATCCTCTTCTGCCACGGAGATAACCTCAGATGAGCACTAATGTCATTCTGGTTTGTCTGCTCGTCGGCACCGTGAATTACCTGTTCCGGTATTTGCCTTTGCGTATGGGCGCAAGGCAGAAACCCGGGCCAAAAAGTGGCCCTCTGTCCCGCGTGCTCGACAGCATCGGTATCGCGTCTATCTGCGCGTTACTGGTGGTTTCAAGCACGCCTGAAATTTTGCGTGATCATCAAAAGCTGCTGCCTTCGCTGGCCGGTTTTGTGCTTCTCGCGCTGATTTTCTGGCGAACCAAAAGTATCATTATTGCCACACTGACCGGTGCCCTGGCATACGGGCTGGTGTTTAAGGTGATGCTGATGGCCGCAGGCTGAAGACCTTTTTTACTGCAGAGTATCCGCAGGGAAAACTCTGCCGAATACTTTAAACATCGAATAATTCACCGGAGTTATGAATCACACTAATTGCTAAAGAATTGGTGATTCATGACATTGATATTATTAATTACCATCGTTACTATGTCATCTGTAACTAATGAGGCTTCTCATATGGACAGTTCGTTCGCGCCAATTGAAAACATGTTAAATTTCCGGGCCAAAAAGCAAAAAGATTTCCCTTATCAGGAAATTCTGCTGACCCGCCTGTGTATGCACATGCAAAGTAAATTGCTTGAAAACCGCAATAAAATGCTGAAAGCACAAGGGATTAATGAAACGCTGTTTATGGCGTTACTGACCCTGGATGCGCAGGAAAGTCACAGCATTCAGCCTTCTGAGCTTAGCTCTGCGCTGGGTTCTTCCCGTACTAATGCCACCCGTATTGCGGATGAGCTGGAAAAACGCGGATGGATTGAACGCCGTGAAAGCGATAACGACCGCCGGTGCCTGCATTTGCACCTGACGCCTGACGGGGAAGCCTTTATCCAGAAGTTACTGCCGCCTCAACACAAGAGTCTGCATTTTCTCTGGTCAACTTTAGACGCAGATGAGCAGAAGCAGTTAGAAACCCTGACCCGCAAACTGTTAACTCGCCTTGATCAGATGGATGCAACAGCACTACAACAATTCTAAATTTCTGTTCAGGTAAACTACACATGTCACTCCAAGCTCGCTGGAGGCTTACGCCGCTGTTTGCCGTTTTGATTTTGGCCGGCTGTGCCTCCAGTAATAATATTGCTCCTCAGTCGTCGCTGCTGGATACGCAACAGCTTCATCTGCAGCAGGCAAAAGTCAGTTCCCTGACCCTCGGCCCTCAGTGGTGGCGCAGTCTTAATGACCCGCAACTGGATAACCTGATGACCACGACGTTGCAAAACTCGCCGTCATTACGTCAGGCCGCCGCTCGCGTGCGCGAAGCACAAAGCGTGATGGGAGAAGCCGATGCCGCCAATGGTCCGTATCTGGATTTGAATGGTTCTACGCGTCGTGAACGTGTCGCAAAAAACACGATCCCGCCGTTCCTGACCAGCTATCCTGAAGCGCCGATCTACGACAGCAGCAACAGCCTCGGGCTGAATCTGAGCTATGAGTTTGACTGGTGGGGTAAATACCGCAATCAGGTGAATGCCGCGAAAGCACAGGTGGATTCCGCCCGTGCTGAACAGGCTGAAGCCGCTCTGACGCTGACCAGTTCGGTGGCGTCAGCCTATTATCAGTTACAGGCCAATCTTGCCTTACAAGATGTTCTGCAACACGAAGTGGATAACAACCAGCGTCTGGCAGATTTGCGGAAAGCGCAATATCAGGCCGGCGTCTATGGCATTGAAATCCCGCAACAAACCCAGGCTCAGGCCGACAGTGCCAAACAGCAGATCATCAACCTGAAATCGCAAACTGAACAGCTGAGACATCAGCTTTCTGCGCTGGCAGGACGTGGTCCGGATGCGATGAATGGCCTCCACGCCGTGGCATTGCCACCGGCAGAAGCGCTGGCACCTAAAGCCGAACTGACGCTGGAATTACTGGGTAAACGCCCGGACATCGCCGCACAGCGTGATCTGGTGGAGTCCTATTCCCAGCGGGTCAGTGCCGCGAAAAAAGAATTTTATCCAAGCCTTTCCATCAGTGCCTTCGGCGGTCTGACGACCACCAACTATGGCGGCACCAGCCCGAATCTTTTTGAAGCAGCCAGTAAAGCCTGGAATATCGCGCCAGCCATTTCGCTGCCGATTTTCCACGCCGGTGCACTGCGCTCCAAACTGGGCGAAGAGTCCGCGTTATATGACCAGTCAGTTGAGTCGTATAACCAGACCATCCTGAACGCCATCCAGCAAACTGCGGATGCCATTACAGTCTCGAAAAGCAGCGCGGAACAATTGCAGCAGGCATCTTCTGCCGCTAAGTCGCTGGAAGAGGTGTATCGCGTTTCGGATGCAAGATACAACGCTGGCGTCATCGGACGGGATGAGCTGTTAAGCAGCCAGTCAGCGCTTCTGCAACAACAACAGGCGCAACTCAACGCCAGCAGTCAGTTAATGCAGTCAAAAATCAGTCTCATCCGTGCGCTTGGGGGTGGCTATCAGGCCCCGGCCGCGGACCAAAAATCATAATAAAAGACTCAGTGTGGAGAAGACCATGAGCGCAAATGCCGAAACTCAGGCAACGACGCAAGCTCCGAAAAATAAGAAAAAAACGCGCAAAGTCGCGATGCTCTTGTTAACCGGGATTTTCATTATTATCGCCATCGCCTACCTGTTCTACTGGCTGCTGGTGTTACGTCATTTCCAGTCTACCGACGATGCATATGTGGCCGGTAATCAGGTTCAGATTATGGCGCAGGTGTCGGGCAGCGTGACCGACGTCAATTTCGACAGCACCGACTTTGTTAAAAAAGGCGACGTGCTGGTGACTATCGATCCGACCGATGCAGAGCAGGCTTTCGAACGCTCTAAAACGGCGCTGGCCAACAGCGTGCGTCAGACGCATCAGTTGATCATCAACGGTAAACAATATCAGGCCAATATCGCGCTGCGTCAGACGCAACTGCAACAGGCGCAGACTGACCTCAAACGCCGTATCGTGCTGGGTAATGCCGATGCGATTGGTCGTGAAGAACTGCAACACGCCCGTGATGCTGTCGATACTGCGAAAGCGCAGTACGATGTCGCCGTTCAGCAATACAACGCTAATCAGGCGATGATTCTGGATACGCCGGTCGATAAGCAGCCGCAGGTTCTGCAGGCTGCCGCTCAGGTGCGTGACGCATGGCTTGCCCTGCAACGTACCAAAGTGCGCAGCCCGATTGACGGTTTTGTCTCACGTCGTGCCGTACAGATTGGTCAGCAGATCAGCCCGACAACCTCCCTGATGGCGGTGGTTCCGGCGCATCACATCTGGGTCGATGCCAACTTTAAAGAAACCCAGCTGGCGAATATGCGTATTGGTCAGGTGGCAACCGTGGTCAGTGACATGTACGGCGATGACGTGAAATACCACGGCAAAGTCGTTGGTATGGACATGGGTACTGGCGGCGCGTTCTCGCTGTTACCGGCGCAGAATGCCACCGGCAACTGGATCAAAGTGGTTCAGCGTCTGCCCGTTCGTATCGAACTTAACGATCAGGAAGTGGCTGAGCATCCGCTGCGTATCGGTTTATCCACGCTGGTGACTGTCGATACTCAAAACCGTGATGGTCTGGTGCTGGCGAATAAAGTCCGCAGCGAACCGCTGTATCAGACCAGCGCGCTGACGCTGGATCTGGCGCCGGTCAACGCCATCATTGCTGACGTTATCCATGCCAATGCAGGCTAAAATCTCCGGAGGCCTTCGTGGCAAATAAACCGCTGGTAGGCGCCCCGCTGGCCTGGATGACGGTGGCTTTGTCTTTGGCTACCTTTATGCAGGTGCTGGACTCGACGATCGCCAACGTGGCGATCCCGACCATCGCCGGGAATCTGGGTGCCTCGAACTCACAGGGCACCTGGGTTATCACATCGTTCGGGGTGGCGAACGCCATCTCGATCCCGATCACCGGCTGGCTGGCAAAACGTATTGGCGAGGTCAAACTCTTCCTGTGGTCCACGGTGCTGTTTGCGATTGCATCGTGGCTGTGCGGTATGTCCACCAGTCTGGAAATGCTGATCTTCTTCCGTGTGGTGCAGGGTGTGGTGGCAGGTCCGCTGATCCCGCTTTCGCAAAGTTTGTTACTGAATAACTATCCGCCGGCCAAGCGAAGTACCGCGCTCGCGCTCTGGTCGATGACAGTGATCGTCGCCCCGATCTGCGGGCCGATCCTGGGCGGGTATATCAGTGATAACTACCACTGGGGTTGGATCTTCTTTATCAACGTGCCGATCGGCATTGCGGTGGTGTTCCTGACGCTGAGAACGCTGAAGGGGCGCGAAACCGCGACGCAGATCAGGCCCATCGACAGTGTGGGGTTAGTGCTGCTGGTACTGGGCATTGGCGCATTACAAGTGATGCTCGACCGGGGTAAAGAACTCGACTGGTTTAACTCAACGGAAATTATCGTACTGGCGGTCGTGGCGGTGGTCGCGCTCTGTTTCCTTGTGGTCTGGGAACTGACCGACGACCATCCGATAGTCGACCTGTCACTGTTTAAATCGCGAAACTTCACCATTGGCGTGCTGTGTATCAGCCTGGCCTACATGCTCTACTTCGGCGCAATTGTGTTGCTGCCGCAGCTATTGCAAGAGGTCTATGGGTATACCGCCACCTGGGCCGGTCTGGCGTCCGCGCCGGTGGGGATTTTGCCGGTTCTGATGTCGCCGATTATCGGGCGTTTTGCGCACCGTCTGGACATGCGAAAGCTGGTGACCTTCAGCTTTATCATGTATGCCTACTGCTTCTTCTGGCGTGCGTATACGTTCGAACCGGGGATGGATTTTGGCGCATCTGCGTGGCCGCAGTTTATTCAGGGCTTCGCGGTCGGCTGCTTCTTTATGCCGCTGACGACCATTATTCTGTCCGGTTTACCGCCTGAACGCATGGCGGCGGCATCAAGTTTGTCGAACTTTATCCGTACGCTGGCAGGCTCGATTGGTACGTCGATCACTACCACTATGTGGTCGAACCGTGAATCGCTGCACCACGCGCAATTGACGGAAAACATCACGCCGTTTAATCCGGCGGCAACGCAAACCTATCAGCAGCTGGAAGGGATGGGCATGAGCCATCAGCAGGCTTCTGGCTGGATAGCGCGGGAAATCACTAATCAGGGACTGATCATCTCTGCCAATGAGATTTTCTGGTTATCCGGTGGCGCATTCCTGGTGCTGCTGATCTTAATCTGGTTCGCCCGTCCGCCGTTCACCAGCGGTGGCGGAGCCGGTGGCGCGCACTAATCCAGGTATTCCCTGAATGTCAGAAAGCAAAACGGACGCATTACGCGTCCGTTTTTTATGGCTAAAACCGGGCGATTACGCCTGGTTCTGACGCCACCATTCTGCCAGCAAAATACCGGATGCCACGGAAACGTTGAGGCTTTCCACTTTACCGGTGCCGCCGATTGACACGCTCAGGTCACCCTGCTGCCAGGCGCTGTCAGACAAACCATCACTTTCTTCACCCAGCACCAGCACCATTTTAGCCGGTAACTGCGCTTTGCCCAGCGCCGTACCTTTATGGCTCGACGTGGTCACGATGGTGTATCCCGCGTTACGGAAGGTTTCCAGCACTTCAAGGAAGTTATCCGCGCTGATGGCTTTAACGTGTTCCGCGCCGCCTTCAGCGGTACGGACTGCTGCGCCAGATTCCAGCTGAGCCGGATCCTGAACCATCATCCCGTTGATACCGAAATGCGCACAAGAACGCATGATACCGCCGAGGTTGTGCGGGTTGCCGACGTTTTCCAGCGCCAGTACGCAGTCTTTCGCCGGAGCCGTTTGCAGATACGTTTCTGCATCCAGACCCTGACGTTTTTTGATCAGGAAACACACGCCGCCGTGGTGTTCGGTACCGGATGCTTTCGCCAGTTCGTCATCTTCAACCACATGGTAGGCTTTGCGGTTTGCCGCCATCCAGCGCAGTGCTTCACGGAAACGCGGGGTAACGGATTGCACAAACCACGCACGGACGATAGCGTCCGGGCGGCTGGCGAACAGTGCCTTACAAGCGTTTTCGCCATACACGCGGGTTTCTTCCTGACGCTGACGACGCAGCTGCTCAGGATCGATAAAGCTTTTACCGCTGATACCACCGTGATCCGGAACAGATTCATCTGCCGGCGGACGTGAAACTGTTTTCCACGGCGAAGAGTACGGGCCGTCGTCATCACGAGCCGGACGACGCGGGCGATCATCGCCACGGCGCGAAGCCGGACCGCGGGAATCACCACGGGAGTCGCTGCTACGACGCTCATTGCGGCGGGCATCGTCGGGACGGGAACCCTGGCGTGGTTTATCGCCCGGACGTCCTTTATTGTTGGAAGGACGTTTATCGTTATTGCGGTTATCGCCGTCGTCGTCACTACGGACGTACATCACTTTGACTTTGCCGTTCTTGCCACTGAATGAATCGTTCATTTTTCTCTCCACCTACGCGCAGGGCGCGAAGATTACCTGATGTCTGTGAGCTAAGCCACAGGCTTTGGACCAAAAGCTTAAAACTATCGTATTCATTGAATAAACCACGTTGTTTAGGTGAGGTGTCGCCCTCATACTTACAACATACAAGTAACATATCAGCCGTTTTATTCACCGTTTTTAAGGGTAAAACGGGTTTGTGGTTGATGCCCTTCTCACGTTAAGCAATGTAGAGGCTATTTATGAATACGGTTTGTTCATCATGTCAGGCCACAAACCGCCTGCCTGAGGATCGTATCGACGACGGCGCAAAATGCGGCCGCTGCGGTCACGCACTTTTTGAAGGTGATGTGGTTCACGCCACCGCCGCTACCCTGGACAAATATCTGCAAGATGATTTGCCCGTTGTCATCGACTTCTGGGCGCCGTGGTGTGGCCCTTGCGTTAACTTCGCGCCAATTTTCGAAGATGTGGCTCAGGAGCGCGCCGGTAAGATCCGTTTCATTAAGGTTAATACCGAAGCAGAACCTGAACTGAGCGCGCGGTTCCGTATCCGCAGTATTCCGACCATTATGGTGTTTAATGAAGGCAAAATGGTCGATATGTTAAGCGGAGCGATGCCTAAGGCCCCGTTCAACAACTGGCTTAATGAATCATTGTAACGCATATGCCGTTATAAAGCCCTGCCGAAGGCCCGTACAATACGGGCCTTTTTCTGTTATTCGCAGTTGCCACTTGCCTGTCCTGACCGGGTGTTTAGAATAGCCGTTTTTCGTTAACCGGAATGCTTATGTCAGACAATGCCGTTCTTCGCCTGCGTGAGCAGCGCTTAGCCCGTTCCACCCGCCCTTTCCTTGCGCGCGGATCCCGGGCCATTCGCTGCCAGACCTGCCTGTTACCCACACGTAACTGCATCTGCGCCACGCGCGAAATCCATCAGGCTGCCAGCCGTTTTTGTCTGGTGATGTTTGACACAGAGCCAATGAAACCGAGCAATACCGGCCGGTTAATCGCGGATGTATTACCGGATACGCAGGCATTTCTGTGGTCACGTACTGAAACGGATCCGGCGCTGCTGGAAGCCATTGCCGATCCCGAACGTCAGGCTTACGTGGTGTTTCCGGCCTCTTTCGCCGAACCTCCGCGTCAGGTATTTACAGAAGTCCCGGCAGGCAGTAAACCGCCTTTATTCATTATGCTCGACGGCACCTGGAACGAAGCCCGCAAGATGTTCCGCAAAAGCCCATATCTGGATAATCTGCCGGTATTCTCACTCGATGTAAGCGCCAGCTCCGGCTCCGGCTATATCCTGCGTGAAGCCTCGCGCCCGGAACTGCATTGCACCGTGGAAGTGGCCGCTGCCCTGCTGGAAAAAGCCGGTGATGTTGACGCATCTGCGGGTCTGTCACGACACTTCACCCATTTCCGTACCCAGTATCTGGCCGGAAAACCCCATCATCCGGTGCATCAGCTCACAGCAAAGAACGAAGAAAGCCTCTAGAATCATGGGAACATGATGAACCGGAGAAGTTATGAGTCAGCGCGGACTGGAAGCACTTTTACGACCTGAATCTATCGCGGTTATTGGTGCCAGCAATAAGCCGGGCCGCGCCGGATATCTGATGATGCGCAACCTGCTCGACAGCGGATTCAATGGCCCGGTGCTGCCGGTCACACCTGCTTATCGTGCCGTATGTGGCGTACTAACCTGGCGGGATGTCGCCAGCCTGCCGATGTCACCGGATCTGGCTATTCTCTGCACGCACGCTGACCGCAATCTCGCCCTGCTCGAACAGCTTGGCGAACGCGGCTGCAAAACAGTCATTGTGCTTTCCTCACAGCCACAACAATTCGCTGATCTGAAATCCTGCGCTCAGCGCTTTTCGATGCGCCTGCTTGGCCCGAACAGTCTGGGTATTCTCGCCCCGTGGCAGAAACTGAACGCCAGCTTTTCACCGGTACCGATCCTTCCCGGCAAACTGGCGTTTATTTCGCAATCGGCGGCCGTCGCCAATACTATTCTCGACTGGGCGCAACAGCGTGCCGTGGGATTTTCTTATTTCGTTTCTCTCGGTGACAGCCTGGATATTGATGTCGATGACCTGCTCGACTTCCTTGCCCGCGACAGTAAAACCAGCGCCATCCTGCTGTATCTCGAACACATCAGCGATGCACGACGTTTTCTTTCCGCCTCACGCAGTGCCTCACGAAATAAACCGATTCTGGTGATCAAAAGCGGTCGAAGCGGACAGGCACAGCAGCTGCTCAACAGCCCTCTAAGTCTGGATGCCGCCTATGATGCTGCTATCCAGCGCGCCGGTTTACTGCGTGTGCAGGATACGCACGAACTGTTTTCTGCGGTCGAAACGCTGAGCCATATGCGCCCGTTGCGAGGTGAGCGCTTACTAATTATCAGCAACGGCGCCGCCCCGGCTGCGATGGCACTGGATCAGTTACTCTCGCGTAACGGCAAACTGGCGAAACTCAGTGATGAAACCCGTCACGCTCTGAGCGCCGTTTTGCCACCATCGATTACCGCAGCCAATCCGTTAGATTTGCGCGACGATGCCACACCCAAACTGTATCAGGCGGTCATGACCGCCCTGCTCGACAGCACAGATTACGACGCAGTGTTGGTTATCCACGCACCCAGCGCGGCGGCACATGGCACCGTGACGGCCAGCCACCTGATTGAAGCCGTTCGTCAGCATCCCCGAGGTAAATACATCACGCTGCTGACTAACTGGTGCGGTGAGTTTTCGTCGCAGGAAGCCCGCAAACTGTTCACTGAAGCTGGCATCCCGACTTACCGGACGCCGGAAGGCACGGTGACGGCATTTATGCACATGGTGGAATATCGTCGTAACCAGAAACAGCTGAAAGAAACGCCGGCTCTTCCGGCAGATCTTGAACAGAACACCGATCAGGCACATCAGCTGATCGCCCGGACATTAGCGGAAGGCACCACGCAGCTCGATACCCATGAAGTGCGCGCAATTTTGCAGGCGTACGGAATGAATGTGTTGCCGACATGGATAGCCAGTGACAGTGCAGAAGCGGTGAATATCGCCAGTCAGGTTGGCTATCCGGTGGCGCTGAAGCTGCGTTCTCCGGACATCCCGCATAATTCAGAAGTGCAGGGCGTGATGCTATATCTGCGCACCGCGAGCGAAGTGGAACAGGCGGCGAATGCGATATTTGACCGCGCCAGACAAGCATTTCCGCAGGCGAGGATTCAGGGGCTGCTGGTGCAAACCATGGCTAACCGGCCCGGATCACAGGAGCTTCGCGTGGTGGTCGAACAGGATCCGGTCTTCGGCCCGCTGATTATGCTGGCCGAGGGCGGCACTGACTGGCTTCCGGAAAGACAGGCGGCGATTTCCCTGCCGCCGCTGAACATGACGCTGGCACGCTATCAGGTCGTTCAGGCGCTCAAGAGCGGCAAAATCAGAGGGCGCAATGCGTTGCATCCTCTCGATATCCCGGCGCTCAGTCAGCTGCTGGTAAACGTGTCGAACCTGATTATTGATTGCCCGGAAATCGAACGTCTGGATATTCATCCTTTGCTGGTTTCCGGCAATGAACTCAGCCTGCTCGATGTTTCAATGCAGCTTTCGGCACAGAGGCCCGGCGCACCGTCACGACTGGCAATTCGTCCTTATCCACGTGAACTCGAAGAGCACGTTATACTGAAAGACGGGTCGCAAGCGTTGTTCCGCCCGATACTGCCGGAAGATGAACCACTGCTTAAAGCGTTTATCCTGAAAGTGACGAAGGAAGATCTCTACTATCGCTATTTCAGTGAGATCAACGAATTCACACATGAAGATTTAGCGAATATGACGCAAATCGACTACGACCGCGAAATGGCATTCGTGGCTATTCATACTCTTAATGAAAAAAGTGAAATTATTGGTGTCACCCGAGCGGTATCAGATCCCGATAATACTGATGCCGAATTCTCGGTTCTGGTTCGCTCAGACCTGAAAGGTTTAGGGCTCGGAAGACGCCTGCTGGATAAGATGATTGATTACGCCGCAGAGCATGGGCTGCAACGTCTGACCGGAATCACTATGCCCAACAATCGCGGCATGATTACGCTGGCCAGAAAGCTGGGATTTGACGTCGATATTCAGATTCAGGACGGTATTGTGAACCTCTCCCTGACGCTGGAAAAGACCCGAATTTTGTAGCAGGAAACCGTGAGCCTGCGCGATGAACAGGCAAAAGATGCGCACATCAGACAGGACTAATGGTATTATCGACCGATTGTGCGGTTACCTATATCTGTTTGTGCCGCTAAAGCCATTACATGAAGAGAGAAGAAGCGCACTGTGATGTTGTCAAAATTCAAACGTAATAAACATCAACAACACCTTGCTCAGCTACCCAAACTCCCCCAAACGGTTGATGCTGTAAAAACGCTCTACTGTCCGACAGATTTCCGTACGACGCTGCTCGAAGCCATTGCTAACGCCACCCAACGGATTTATCTGGTCGCGCTCTATCTTGAGAACGATGATGGCGGTCGCGATGTGCTGTCGGCGCTGTATGACGCCAAGCAGCGTCGCCCCGAGCTGGAGATTTGCGTGCTGGTTGACTGGCACCGTGCTCAGCGTGGTCGCATCGGCGCTGCAGCGGCAAATACCAATGCTGACTGGTATTGTCGTATGGCGAAAGAGCATCCCGGACTTTCCGTGCCGGTATATGGTGTGCCCGTAAATACCCGCGAAGCGCTGGGCGTTTTGCATCTCAAGGGTTTTGTGATCGACGATCAGGTCATTTACAGCGGCGCGAGCCTTAACGATGTCTATCTGCATCGCCATGAAAAGTATCGTTATGACCGTTATCAGTTACTGACGAATACGGCGCTGGCCAACACAATGATCGACTTTATGAAGAAGTCGATCCTGACCGCGTCTGCCGTACAGCGACTGGATCGCGAAGATCGTCCAAAAAGTATCGAGATCAAGAACGAAACACGTCAGTTCCGCCAGACCTTGCGTACCAGTGGCTATCATTTTAAAGATAGCGCCGGTAATGATGAACTGGCCGTCACGCCGATTGTGGGTCTTGGCAAACAAAATGAGCTGAACCGGACTATCCATCATCTTATGGCCAGCACGGATCATAAGCTGACATTGTGTACGCCTTACTTCAATATGCCTGCCCTGCTGGCGCGCAACATTATTCATCTGCTGCGCCGTGGAAAGCAGGTGGAAATTATCGTGGGTGATAAAACCGCGAACGATTTCTATATTCCGCAAGATCAGCCATTCAAAATCATAGGTGCCTTACCGTACTTGTATGAAATTAACCTGCGCCGCTTCCTGAGCCGTTTACAGCGTTTTGTTGACAGCGGACAGTTAATTGTCCGTCTGTGGAAAGACGGTGATAATAGCTATCACCTGAAGGGCATGTGGGTAGATGACCGCTGGCAACTGATTACCGGTAATAACCTCAATCCCCGCGCCTGGCGTCTGGATCTTGAGAATGCCATTTTGATCCACGATCCGCATAAAGAAATGGCCGCTGCGCGTCATAAAGAGCTGGAAGAAATTCGCCAGCATACGCATGTGGTTTCGCACTATATGGAACTGGAGAGCATTCCAAATTATCCGGTCAAAGTTCGTAAGCTTATCCGACGCTTACGGCGGATAAGAATCGACAGACTCATCAGCCGAATTCTGTAATTGGCTATACTGAAAGCCTGATCTTCGTGATCGGGTTTTTTTTTATCTGGAATTCCACCCTATGATGCAAAGATTATCTGTAGCGCTCCGACTTCCTCTTATCGCGCTGATATTGGGATGCAGTGGTTGCACGCATTATGCGAATGACGCATGGACAGGCAAAGATAAGGCCGAGCACTTTGTGGGATCAGCAGTATTAGCAGCAGCTGGAACTGCCTATGGTGATCATCAGGGATGGAATGAAGCACGCAGCCGCTCATTCGGACTGATGTTTTCTGTCGGACTGGGTGCGGCGAAAGAGCTTTATGACAGCCGGGAAGGTGGGAGTGGCTGGAGCTGGAAAGATTTTAGCTGGGATATCGCAGGCGCAGCTGTCGGATACAGCGCTTATCATCTGGCTCATTACTAACAGGGGTTCTGGCAGAGCTCAAGCGGAGTAATAAATGCCAAAATCAGGGCAAGTAACGTCCAAACATCATCAGATTCCCCATAGCAAAAAGCCCTGTACGTCAGTACAGGGCTTTCCACTAATTTGATGCCTGGCAGTTCCCTACTCTCGCATGGGGAGACCCCACACTACCATCGGCGCTACGGCGTTTCACTTCTGAGTTCGGCATGGGGTCAGGTGGGACCACCGCGCTACTGCCGCCAGGCAAATTCTGTTTCATCCATACCGCATCATGCCATGATTTCTCACACACACTCCGCCATACGAACCAATCTCGGAACA